>JBAZSJ010000018.1:0-94525 GCA_041662485.1 Opitutaceae bacterium
GTTTGGCCTGATTTCCTTACAGTTTGGTTATCGTGCCCGCGCTGATTCCCTAAGTTGTTAGCCTTGGCGCTGATTTCACTTATCTGGCGCTGATTTCTCTAATTCTAGTCTCTCTCTGGAATCCTCAGGGGTCGGAACGGGTCGCTCACGCTCCCCGCTACAGGGGCGGAAGGTCCACGGAAGGGGTATCTGTGCTTTTTATCCCTGGCCGAACCACTCGCTGGCGCTCGTAGCCACTGAAAACAGCGAGGAACAGATAGGTCGTGTCGTAATAGGCCGGGCTCATCGGGCATCGCGTTCTTCGGACAACAGGTCTGTCGAGTCGCGTCCGCCGGAGAACGCCCCGGTCTTCAGCAAGCGGTCATACGCCGGCGTGAGCTGACGCCGGGACCAGGCGGACTCGACGGGAGAGGCAGACGCGGGCGGCGTTTGGATTTCATGGACGAGGGCTTTGACGATCAGGTCGTTAAGTGTGCAGCCTTGCTCGACCGTCCGGATTTTCGCGCGCCGGTATAAGTCCTCGGGGAGTTCGATGGTCGTTTTCACGCATACATAAAACCATAAAGACGGATTCCTGTCGATGTGGGCGGATGGACACAAAAAAGCGCCGGGCGTTTCGGCCCGGCGCTGGATTGAGAGAAATGATCAGCGGTTCAGCAACCACACGCCCAGCGAGCCTTGGTAGAAACCAAGGACGACGGTCGCGAGGGCCAGCGAGGCCAGCATGACTCCAGCGGCGATACCGACAGGCGTGCGGCCCGGACGCGGGGTGGTCTCGTCTGCAAGCAGCGGCGCGCTCCATGTCTCGAAGAAGGCGGCCTTGATCCAGCCGAAGTAGTAATAGATCGAGATGACCACGCCGATGATGGCGACGAGCAGCAGGCCGTGGAGACCGGCCTTGAAGGCGGCGACGAAGATGAGGAGCTTGCCCATGAACCCGGCGAGCGGAGGAATGCCCGCGAGCGAACCCAGGCCGATGGCGAGCACGGCACCGAGGAAGGGATGGGTTCTGCCAAGGTTGGCGTAGTGTTCGAGTTCCTGGTCGGCGTCATTGCCGCCGGCGAGGTGGGTCATCACGCCGAACACCGAGAACGAAGCGAGGAGGTAGGCGAACAGGTAGAAGTAGATCGCGCCCACGGCTTGGCCGGCGAGATTAGCGGGCAGCACGGAGGCGGCCACGACGCCGATGAGGAGGTAACCGGCGTGGGAAACGCCGGAGAGACCGATGAGGCGCTTGACGTTGTGCTGGGTGAGCGCGGCCAGATTGCCGAAGAGGATCGTCGCGCCGGCCATGATAGAGAGCACGGTCGTCGTCAGGGAGGCATAGGGCGAAAACACGCCCACCAAAATGAGCAGAATCGAAAAGCCGGCGGCCTTCGAGGCGACGGCGAGGAACGCAGTCACGGGCGTGGGCGCACCCTGGTAAACGTCGGGAATCCAGATTTGGAAGGGGACGGCGCCGATCTTGAAGGCCACGCCGGAGAGCACGAGGACGATGCCGATGCTCGCGAGGAAGTTGCCGGGATTGGCCGCGAGGAAGGTGTGCAGCGCGGTGAAGTCCATCGAGTTCGCCGAGGAGCCGGGGAGCGTCGGGTTGCCCGCGACGCCGTAAAGAAGCACGATGCCGAAGAGGAGCAGGCCGGAGCTGAGCGCGCCGGTGATCAGGTATTTGAGGCCGGCCTCAAGCGACAGCGGGTTGGTGCGGAAATAACTGACGAGGATGTAGAATCCGACCGTGACCGTCTCCAGCGCGACGAAGAGGAGGATGAAGTTGTTGCTCTGCGCGAGGAGCATCATCGCGGCCGAGACGACCAGCACGATGTTGAAGAACTCGATGCGGGGCATCTTCTGCTTCGCGAGCGCGATGACGCCGAGAATGCAGACGAAGATCGAGGAGAGCAGGAAGAACGCCCGCATGAACTCGCCGTTGGCGGTGTGATGCAGCAGTCCGCTGAACGTATACTGCCCGCTGAAGGAAGGATAGAGCCTGAGCAGGAGCCCGAGGAGCACGCCGATCTGGCCGACGATGGCCACGGCCGGGATGACGCCATGCCGCTTCTTCGGGAGGACGATCTCCAGCACGAGAAGGAACAGGGCGAGGCAGCCGAGCAGGAGCTCGGGGAGGATCGCCGTCCAGTGGTTGGAGGCGGCGGCTTTGAGAAGGTCTAGGTGCGGCATCGCGGGAAACGTAAAGACGGGTTATTTGGCGGTCACGGCGGGAGCCTGGACGGCGGGCGCCGGGTGGTAGACGGCCTCGAGCGCGGAGTTGAGCTGCGTGGAAACCGACTTGGGCCAGAAACCGACGAAGACCAGCGCGGCGAGAAGGATCAGCGCGGGCAGTTTCTCGTGGATGGTCAGGTCGGTGACTGGCTTTTCGGCGGCCACCTTGGCGAAGGCCTCGGTCTGCGGTCCGAAGAACACGCGGGCGGCCGAGCGCAGGCCGTAGACCGCGGAGACAATCACGCCGGTGACCGCCAGGGTGGTCAGGAGCGGATCGAATTTCCACGCGGCGAAGAAGATCGTGAGTTCGCCCCAGAAGTTGGCGAAGCCGGGGAGACCGATGCTGGCCATGGTGGCGGCGACGAAGAAGGCCGCCATCACCGGGGCCTTTTGGGCGAGTCCGCCCATTTCCGTCATGTCGAAGGTCTGGGTGCGGTGATAGATGCTGGTCGAAAGGAGGAACAGCAGCGCGACGGAGAAGCCGTGCGCCACCATCATGAGGACCACGCCGCCGACGCCGGCCACGGTAAAGGTGGCGATGCCGAGGAACGCGTAGCCCATGTGCATGACCGAGCTGTAACCGACCATCTGCTTGAGGTCGCGCTGGGCGATGGTGATGAAGCCGATCACGAGCAGATTGCCGACCACCGCGAGGATCGCGAGATGACGCGCCCACTCCGCGACGCCGAGAGGCAGCAGCGGAAGGGCGATCTGGACGAGGCCGTAGAGACCGAATTTTTTGAGCACGCCCGCGTGGAGCATCGCGGCGGAACTGGGGGCGGCACCGTAGCCGAGAGGCGCCCACGTGTGAAACGGCCAGAGCGACACCAGAATGCCGAAGCCGAACATCAGCAGGCCGAAGATGTAGTTCTGCACGCCGGCGGCGAGCCCGTGCTCCAACAGGGCGGCGCGAAGGGCGATGAGGTCGAAGCTGTTGGCGCCGCTCTTGTGGTAGAGGGCGATCAGGCCGATCAGCGAGAGCATCGCGCCGGCCGTGAGGTAGATGGTCATCTTCATGGCCGCGTAGTTGCGGTCCTTGCCGCCCCAGATGCCGACCATGATGAAGGTCGGGATGAGCGCGAGTTCGTGGAAGAAGTAGAAGAAGAAGATGTCCACGCTGGCGAAGACGCCCATCAGGCCGCCCTGCATGACGAGCAGAAGGACGAGGTAGGTCTTGAGGCGCTCGGCGTTGGACTGGATCGCGTAGAGACCGGCGGCGAGGCCAACGATGCCGGCGAGCACGAAGAGCGGCAGGGAAATGCCGTTCAGGCCAAGCGAGAGATGGATGCCTATGGCCTGAAGGCCGGTGTCGTAGACTTGGTAGAAGGCGTAAGTGTGGTGCAGCGTCTCGGAGCCAAAACGACTCCACAGGAACAGCGCGATGAGCGCGGGCACCGCAAAAGCGACGGCGGCAACGCCCTTGGCGAGACGCAGGGGCGCGCCGAGGGAGATCGCCAGAGCGGCGACCAGAGGCGTCGCGATGGACAGCAGAAGGAGGTCAACAGGCAGGGAGTTCATCACGAAGTCGCGTTAGAAAATCCATCCGGCCGCGTAAGCCCACAGGAGCGCGGAACCGAACAGGAACCAGTAAACATAGGCGTGCAGGCTGCCGACATGGAGCGCACGCGCGCCGATGCCGACGAGACCGACCATCCAGGAGGATCCGCGGATGATCAGACCGGAAAGGAGGATACGTTCGAGGGACAACAGGAGCAGCGCGAAACGCTGCTGGACCTTGGCGACATACCAGTCGTAACCGGTGTCGAACGAGCCCTTGACCACGGAAAGGAATCCGAAGAGCGCGGGGGATTTCTCCTCAAGCGTGTCAGTGGTGGCGGACTTGTAGAGCATGAGGGCCGCACCGGCTCCCACCACCAGAATGATGATGCTGGTGATGTAGGGCTCGCTCCCGTGGGGGAACGGGATCTGCGACCAGACTCCGTCGAAGGCGTGGCCGTAGATGTTGAACAGATGACCGGCATAGCCGCCGACGAGCGCCAACACCGCGAGAACGAAAAGAGGGGCCGTCATCGACAGGCCGCCCTCGTGGGCGTGGCCGGCTTCATGACTGCGAGGCTCGCCGAGGAAAACCAGCTTCCACATGCGAACCATGTAGAAGGACGTGAGCACGGCGGTCAGCGCGAGAATCAGGAAGATCGCCATGTTCTTTTCCTGGGCCAGGTGAAGGATCGCATCCTTGGAGAAGAACCCGGAGAGGAGCGGCAGACCGCAGATCGCCGCCACGCCAATCGTGAAGGTGATAAAGGTGAACGGCATCTTTTTCGCGAGGCCGCCCATTTTGAAGATGTCCTGCTCATGATGGCAGCCGTAGATCACGGAGCCGGAACCCAGGAAGAGCAGCGCCTTGAAAAAGGCGTGGGTCGTAAGATGGAACATCGCGGCGCCCACGCCGGCGGAGATCACAATAAGCGTGCCAACCTTGCCCTCGGGAGCAATTTCAAGCGAACCGAGCCCGAAGGCGGCCACCATGTAGCCGAGCTGGGAGAGCGTGGAGTAAGCGAGGACCTTCTTGATGTCGCGCTGGGTGATCGCGCAGAGGGAGGCGTAGAACGCGGTGAGCGTGCCCACCCACATGATGACGGTGAGCGCATCGGCGACCATCAGGACCTCGATGCGGCAGAGCATGTAGATACCGGCGGCCACCATGGTCGCGGCGTGGATGAGGGCGGAGACGGGCGTCGGGCCTTCCATCGCGTCGGGCAACCAGACCTGCAGCGGCATCTGGGCGGACTTGCCGACGGCGCCGCAGAAGAGGAGCAGCGGGATGCAGGCCGTGATGACGGCGCCGCCATGGACCTGGGTGGCGATCTCGGCGAGATTGACGGTGCCGAGCGTGGCGTAGCAGAGGATGATGCCGAGGAGGAAACCGAAGTCGCCCACGCGGTTGACGATGAAGGCCTTCTTGGAGGCGTCCGAGGCGGACGTTTTTTCGTGGTAGTGGTTGATGAGGACGTAGGAGCTGAAGCCCACGAGCTCCCAGAACACGAAAATCATGATCAGATTGTCGGCGAGCACGATGCCGAGCATCGAGAACATGAAGATCGACAGGCCGCCGAAGTAGCGGGCCTTGGAGGCGTCGTCGTGCATGTAGCCGATCGAGAAGACGTGAACGGCGAGACCGACCACGCCGACGACCGAGATCATCAGCGCGGCGAGATCGTCGAACTTGAAGCCGAGCGACAGGATGAAGTCGCCGAGCTTGAGCCATTCGACCGAGGCGTTGACGTCGGGTTCGCGATATCCGCCGAAGGCGAGCGTGAGCGCGCCGGCCGCGACCACGGTGGCGGCGAGGACGGAGACGATCGAGGCCAGGGTGCCCTGTTTGCGCAGGAAAAGCGCGATCACCGCCGCGGAGAGGAGCGGCGTGAGCAGGGTTGTGAGGGCGATGCAGGTGGGCGTCATGGCGTCAGTTTTTCAGCGCGTTGAGTTCCTCGACCTGGATGGTCTGGCGGCGGCGGAAGAGCGCCACGACGATGGCGAGCCCGACGGCGACCTCGGCGGCGGCCACGGTGAGGATGAAGAAGACGAAAACATTGCCGTCCATCGTGTTGTTGTAGCGGGAAAACGCCACGAGCGCGACGGTCGCGGCGACCAGCATGAGCTCGAGGCACATGTAGATCACCAGCGTGTTTTTGCGGAGCAGCACGCCAAAGAAGCCGATGGCGAACAGCACGGCGCTGAGCAGCAGGTAGTGGTTAAGACCGACGGTCATTTGATATCCTCCAGGCCTTCGAATTTTTTGCTGAGCACGATCACGCCGAGCATGGCGATCAGGAGAAGGAAGCCCACGATCTGCACGGGCAGGAGATAGGTGGTGAAGAGCTGCTCGCCGTAGTTCTTGAGCGTCGAGCCGACCGGCACGATGGAGCCGAGCTCGCCGGTCGTCTGGGCTCCGTGCTTGTAGGCCGACACCACCATCAGCACGAGCAACGCGGCGGAAATGCCGCCGGTGATGTAGGCCGTCTTTTTGAACGGCTTGCGGTCGCCGCCCTGCGCGTCGAGGAGCATGATGATGAAGAGGAACAGCGCGACGACCGCGCCCGCGTAGACGAACACCAGGAGCGCGGCCAGGAGAAACGCGTCGAGCAGGATGAAGATGCCGGCCACGCCGACGAGGCAGAGCAGGAGGGACAGCGCCGAGGCGACGGTGTTTTTGAGCCCCACGACGGCGGCGGCACAAACCACCGTGAAGGTGGCGAAAGCGTAGAAAAAGAGGTCGGCCATTGACGTAAACGGCTAGGTGTTGGGTTGGGACGGGATGGGAGGCAACGTGTTAGTGGGCGTTGCCGTGTTCTTCGGCGGTCTTCTTTTTGTCCCACTTGAAGTGCTGGTCGGGCAACGTGCCGCCGAGCTCGTAGAGCCTGGCCTTGTTGTTGACCATCTCGGCGCGGGTGTAACCGGACATGGAGAACTGGTTTTGAAGGAAAATCGCCTCTTCCGGACAAACTTCCTGGCAAAGGCCGCAGTAGATGCAGCGCAACATGTCGATGTCGAAGGCCTTCGGGCCTTTCTCGACGTGGGCGTTTTCGGAATCGGTGGGTAGCTCGCCGGGCGTGATGCGGATGGCCTTGGGCGGGCAGACGAATTCGCAGAGCTGGCAGGAGACGCATTTTTCGCGGCCGTGGGGATCCTTCACCAGCGTGGGCACTCCGCGGTAGCCGGGGGACAGCGCGGGGCGCTCCTCGGGATACTCCAGCGTGAGCGGCTTGCGAAAGAAGTGCTTCAGCGTGGTTCTGAGCCCGCCGACGATCTGCGGGATGTAGGTTCGCTCGGCGAAGGTGAGCGGTTTGCGTTCGACTGGGATGACGGCCATGGCGCGTGAAGTGGTGGAGATTACTTTTGCAGCAGGGCGATGCCGAGCGTGTAGAAAATCAGGTTGGCGATGGAGAGCGGCAGCAGTTTCTTCCAGCCGATATCCATCACCTGGTCGTAGCGGAAGCGGGGCAGCGTCCAGCGCACCCACATGAAAAAGAAGATCATCGCAAGAACCTTGCCGACGAAGATGACAATGCCGGCCGCGCCCATGACGACGGGCAGGTGGGCGAAGCCGAGGAGATGCGCGAGATCGGAGAGGCTATAAAACGGAGCTGGATTCCAGCCGCCGAAGAAGAGGAGCATGAAGATCGCGGAGCCGACGAGCATGTGGCAGTATTCGCCGACGTAGAAGAGCGACCATTTGAAGGCGCCGTATTCGGAGGCGAAGCTGTTCACGAGATCGGCCTCGGACTCGACGGTGTCGAACGGCTGGCGGTTGGTCTCGGCAAAGAGGGAGACCAGGAAGATGAAGGCCGACAGGGGGAAGATGAACACATACCACAACCCGCCCCAGGAGGCGGAGGTGAGGCCGTGCCAGGATCCGCTCTGCGCCTGGACAGCGTCGAAGAGACTGAGCGTGCCGGAGCCGCCGGGCGCGTTGATCCAGAGGAACACGGGCAGGACGGAGAGCGTCATCGAGAGCTCGTAGGAGATGAGCTGGGCCGAGGCGCGGACGCCGCCGAGGAAGGAGAACTTGGAGTTGGAGGCCCAACCCGCGAGGATGAGGGAATAGACGCCGAGCGAGGAGACGGCGAAGACGACGAGGATGCCGAGGTCGATGTTGGCGAGGACGAGCGGGACGAGCTTGCCGGCGGAGTCGAGGTAGGCGCCGAAGGGGACGGCCACGATCGTGCTGAGGGCGGGGATCATGGCCAGGACGGGGGCGGCGATGAAGTAGCCCTTTTTCACGTGGCCCGGCACGATGTCCTGCTTGAAGACGAACTTGCCGCCGTCGGCCGCGAGCTGGAAAAGGCCCAGTCGCTTGAGGAAGCCGATGCCGGGAATCCATGCGAGGAGGGGCACGACGGTGCGGTTGGGGCCGGGGCGGTCCTGGATCCACGCGGCGATTTTGCGCTCGGCCATCGAGCACGCGGCGGCGATGGGAAACATCACGAGGATCACCGCGCCGGCCTGAACGATCAGGCGAACGATGAGAGGAAGGTCGAAGTAGAAGGAGAAATCCATGTCAGAGACGGATAAAGGGTCGAAGGGAGGAGCGCACTTGTGCGCGATGGAATGGCGTTCGGATGAGTTGGGTCAGCGTGTGTCGTTCATCGCCCGTAAACGGGCTCCTACATTTTCGGCATCAGGCGGCGGCGGGTTTATAGTGAAGCGTCTCGCCCTCGACGAAGGGCAGACCGGACCAGGCGGTGCCGTCGAGCAGCAGGCCGGTTTCGGGGATGTTCTTGTAGAGCATCGTGGAGAGAACGGGAACCTCGGCGGCGAGGGTCGCCCAGACCGAGGCCAGATCGGAAGCGGCGGAACCACCGGCGGCGGCTACCAGTTTCGAGAGGACGACGAGATCGTCGTGGGTGCCGGCGAGACCGGGGACGGCCTTGGCGAACTTCTGGATGCGGAACTGCTGGTTCACGAACGTGCCGGCCTTTTCGAAGACGGTGAGCGTCGGGAGAACCACCTGAGCGGCGGCGCTGGTGGCGTTGGCGTGGGTGCCGAGATAGACGACGGAGACCTTGGCAAGCTGCGCGGCGGTGAGGCCGGCGGCGGTCAGGTCTTCGCCGACGGAGATCACGGTCTTGACCTTGCCGGAATCGATGTCGGCCGCGAGGCCGGTGAGCTGTGAGGAAGGCAGAGCGGAGATGAGGCCGGTGACGAGCGCGCCGCGGACGTTCGGGTTGCGGTCGGCGGAGATGAGGAGCTTGTCGCCCTGCGCGGTGCGCGAGACGAGCGAGACAGAGGCCTTGAGCGCGGTGGCGAGCTTCTTGGTGAGAAACTGTTCCTCGACCGAGCTGCGACCGGAGCCAACGATGGCGACGGAACCGGCGGCGAAGAGCGCGGCGGCTTTGGCGACGAGGGCGTCGAGCGAGTCGTTGCTGGAAAGACGATCAACGGCGGCGACCTGCTTGTAGAGGACGCGACCGGAGTCGGCCATCCAGGTGTCGTTGACGCCGTCGTTCTGGCGAGGGGTGATGCGGTAAAGCGTGCCTTCGCGGGACCAAGCGACGGTGTTGGCGCCGACGGAAGATTCGGTGTCGATGGTGTTCGTCTGCTTGAGGAACCAGACGCGCATCTTGAAACGGAAATCCGTCGAGGTGAGCGCGCCGACCGGACAGATGTCCACCGTGTTGAGCGAGTAGTTGTGGTCGAGCTTCTTGTCGGGGTGGCAGGTCAGCGTCGAGTAGCTGCCGCGGTCCACGAAGCCGAGGACGTCCTTGCCGGCGATGTCGCGGGAGAAACGGATGCAGCGCGAGCAAAGCACGCAGCGTTCGTCGTCGAGCGTGACGCGGGGCCCGAGCTGGGTGCGCTTGGGCTTCACGTTCTTCTGCTCGACGAAGCGGGAGTAGCCGCGGCCGTAGCCGGTGGCCTGCTCCTGAAGTTTGCATTCGCCGGCCTGGTCGCAGATCGGGCAGTCGAGCGGGTGATTGATGAGGAGGAACTCCATCACGCCTTCGCGGGCGTCCTTGACCATCGGGCTGGTCGTCTTGACGTGGAGGCCGGGGGAAACGTTGGTGCCGCAACCGATCTGGGGGCGGGGAATCCAGTTGATCTTCTGCTTGCCGGTGGCCGGGTCGATGACGGGCGCCTTGGTGGCGGGATCGACGGCGGGCATGCCCATTTCGATGAGGCACATGCGGCAGTTGCCGACCACCGCGAGCTTCGGGTGGTAGCAGTAATGTGGCACGTCAACGTTCACCATGCGCGCGGCTTCGATGACGTTGGTGCCCTTCGGCACGGCGATCTCCTTGCCGTCGATGTTGACGGTGACGAGGTCGGGTTTGGCAGGCTGGATCATTGCGGGAAAAGGAAGAAGAGGTTTAGCCCACGGAACACACGGAATACACGGAAGAACCGGAGCGGCTGGTTTTGAATTTCTGTGTGTTCTGTGTGTTCCGTGGGCAAAAAATTCTGTTTTTAGACGAGGACCGTGCGGTCGGCGGAGAGGGTTTTCTTGGCTTCTGAGTAGGCGTCGAACTCGTCCTTGAACTTCAGGTAGAAGCTCTGGGTCGGCCAGGAGCAGGCTTCGCCGAACGCGCAGATGGTGCGGCCGGGAATCTGGTCGGCCACGCTCTTGAGCAGCGCGGCATCCTCGGGACGGGCGTCGCCGTGGACCATGCGAGTGGAGATTTTCTTCATCCACAGGGAGCCTTCGCGGCAGGGCGTGCACTGGCCGCAGGACTCGTGGGAGTAGAACGCGTTGATGTTGGCGAGCGCCTCGACCATGTTGACGGTGTCGTCCATGACGATGACGCCGCCGGAGCCGCCCATCGTGCCGATCATGCCGAGGGAATCGAAGTCCATGGGCACGTCCTCGACGCCCCAATCGTAGTCGACCATGTCGGCGCCGACCTTGCGCTTGCCCTTGTAGCGTTCGCCGAAGCGCATGACCTTGGCGGACGAGCCGCCGGGGATCACGGCCTTGAAGGTGCGTCCGGGCAGCGGGCCGCCGCAGACCTCGTTGAGGAGCTGGCCCATCGTGATGGTGCCGGCGGGGAACTCGTAGTAGCCGGGGCGCTGCACGTGGCCGGAGACGCAGAAGATGCGCGTGCCGGTGTTGTTGGGCGTGCCGATCTTGGTGAAGGCCTCGCCGCCGACATCGACGATATACTTAACATGGCAGAGCGTCTCGACGTTGTTCACGATCGTCGGGCACTGGTAGAGGCCGAGGACGGCCGGGAAATACGGGGGCTTGATGCGCGGGTTGGCGCGCTTGCCTTCGAGAGACTCGATCAGGCCGGTTTCCTCGCCGCAGATGTAGGCGCCGGCGCCGCGGTGGACGAAGATTTCGCAGCTGTAGTTGGAACCGAGGATGTTCGGGCCGACGAAATTGGCGGCGCGGGCTTCGGCGATGGCTTTTTCGAGGATAAGTGCGCCCTCGGGCATCTCGCCGCGGATGTAGATGTAGGCCTGCTTTACGTTGTTCGCGAAACAGCTGATGATCGTGCCCTCAATCAGCTGGTGCGGATCCTGGTGCATGATGTAGCGGTCCTTGAAGGTGCCGGGCTCGGATTCGTCCGCGTTGACGATAAGGTAGATCGGCTTGCCGCTCTTGCGGTCAACGAGACCCCACTTCACGCCGCAGGGGAAACCGGCGCCGCCACGACCGCGCAGGCCGGATTTCTTGACCTCGTCGATGAGTTCCTGGGGCGGACGGGCGAAGGCGCGCTTCATCACCTCGTAACCGCCGTGCTTGAGGTAGCACGCGAGGTCGTTGGTGTAGCCGGGCTCGTCGATGTGCTGGAAAATGATGCGTTTTTGAGCGGGAGCGGACATGGCGATGAGCGTAAGGGTTACTTGCGGGCGGCGGCCTCGGCCTTGATCTGGGCGGCGAGCTGCCTGGCTTTCGCGCAGTCCACTTTTTCGTGGAGCGTGTTGTCGATGAGGACGACGGGCGCGGTGCCGCAGGAGGCGAGGCACTCGACGAACTCGACGGTCACCTCGCCGTCGGGCGAGACCTCGGTCGGGCCGGCATGGGTGTGGAATTCTTTTTCGAAGGTCTCGCAGGTCTTGTAGCCGCCGACGAGGGCGCAGGAGAGCGTGCGGCAGACCTTGATGTGGCGGCGGCCGATGGGCTTGCGCTTGAACATCGGGTAGAAAGTCACGACTTCGAGCACGTTGATGGGCTCGAGTTCGAGCTTCGTGGCGATCCACGTGATGGCTTCGTCGGAGATGTAGCCGGCGTCCTCCTGCACAAGATGCAGCAGTGGCAGCGTGGCGCTGCGCTTCACCGGGTAGTGCGTGATGACTTCGTCAATACGCTTGAGGGTTTCGGGCTTGAGATTCATCGAGACGAAAAAGGTTTAGCGGTCGCACTCGCCCATGACGAAGTCGAAGGAGCCGAGGATGGCGACGACGTCGGAGAGGAGGATGCCCGTGCAAAGCTTGGGCAGGATGGAGAGGTTGCAGAAGGAGGGGCTGCGGATCTTCATGCGGTAGGGCACGCCGCCGCCCTTGCTGATCACGAAGAAGCCGAGCGCGCCCTTGGGGTTTTCGGCCTCGAAATAGACCTCGCCGGAGGGCATCTGAGGGCCCTCGGTCACGATCATGAAGTTGTTGATGAGCTCCTCCATGGAGGTGAGCACCTTGTCCTTGCGGGGGGCGAAAATCTTCTTTGCGTCCTCGGCATACCAGGCGCCGCCGGGGAGGTTCTTGACGGCCTGGCGGACGATGCGGACGGACTGCTTCATCTCCTCGCCGCGGCAGAGGTAGCGGTCGTAGCTGTCGCCCGTGGTGCCGACGGGGACGTCGAACTGGTATTGCTCGTAGCCGGAATAGGGACGGTCCTTGCGGAGATCCACGGTGACGCCGGAGCCGCGGGCGTTGGGGCCGGTGAGGCCGTAGGCGATCACGTCCGCCTTGGAGATGATGCCCACGCCGACGGTGCGGTCGGTGAAGATCTTGTTGCGGGTAAGCATGTCCAGCATCTCGTCGAGGATGGGCATGAACTGGTCGCAGAAGGCCAGGACCTTCTCCGTCCAGCCCTCGGGCACGTCGCGGGAGACGCCGCCGATGCGGGTGTAGCTGGTGGTGAAGCGGGCGCCGGTGAGTTCCTCGAAGAGCTTGTAGAGCTTTTCGCGCTCGGTGAACTGATACATGAACACCGTCCACGCGCCGACATCCATGGCGAAGGCGCCGAGGCCGAGGAGATGCGAGGAGATGCGGGCGAGCTCGCAGCAGATGACGCGGATGGCCTGGCAGCGGGCCGGCACCTGAAGGTTGGCGAGTTTCTCGATCGCGAGGGCGTAGGCGACGTTGTTGGCGAGGGGAGCGAGGTAGTCCAACCGGTCCGTGTAGGGCACGAACTGGTTGTAGGTCATGTTCTCGGCGATCTTCTCGTCGCCGCGGTGCAGGTAGCCGAGCACCGGGTCGCAACGCGTCACGATCTCGCCGTCGAGTTCGAGGGACAGGCGGAGCACGCCGTGCGTGGACGGATGGGAAGGCCCCATCGCGAGGGACATCTTCTCGGTCTGGAACTCCTGGGGAGCGTCCGCAGTCTTGGCGGCGTTGTCGGGAAAGGCGTATTCGGTGGCCATCGGAAAGTGGGCTGTGGGCTGAAGTCGAAGGGCGATGGGCGGTTATTCGGACACGGGTTTTACCTTGGACTCGGTCCAGCTCTCGTCTTTGGCGCGGGGCTCGGCATCGGTGAGATTCATCTCGCCGGGCGAGGCGACGAAAGGACCGCCGACCATCGGAACGGGCTTGGCCGTGACCTTGGTAAGTTCGCCGATTTCGAGATCGGGCAAGGGCGTGTCGATGCCCGCCAGGGGAAAGTCCTTGCGCAGCGGGTGGAAGGGATATCCGTCCCACATGAGGATGCGGCGCAGGTCGGGATGGTTGGAGAACGTGACGCCGAGAAGATCGTAGGTCTCGCGCTCGTGCCAGTTGGCGGCGGGCCAGATGTCGGACACGGTCGGGGCGACGGGTTCGGCGTCGTTCGTGCAATCGGCGGCGACGCGGAGGTAGACGGAATTCTTCGTGGAATACAGGTGCCAGAAGACGGTGAAGCGAGGCGAAGCGTCCACGCCCCAGTCGGCGGCGGTCACGTCCACCAGGAAATCGCAGCCCTCGTCCCGGAGGTGCCTGAGCACGGCGGCGGCCTCGGCGAGAGGCACGTTGACGGCGGGATGGTCCCCGCTGGGGCGGGCGGTTACCTTCGGAAATTTGCCCTGAAGGGCGGCGATGGCGGGCGCGGTCATTTAGAAAAAGGCGAGGTCGTGGGTCGTCGAATAGGTGGTCAGGCCGAGGCGAACAGCTTGCGGGCGGCGGGCTCGCGGCGGATCTTCGCCTGCATCTTGATCAAGGCGTCCAGGAGCGCCTCGGGGCGCGGAGGACAACCGCTCACATAGACGTCAACGGGGATGATCTGGTCCACGCCCTGAAGGGTGGCGTAGCTGCGATACATGCCGCCGGAGGAGGCGCAGGCGCCCATGGCGATGACCCACTTGGGTTCGGCCATCTGGTCGTAGATGCGGCGGACGTGCGGAGCCATCTTGTAGGTGACGGTGCCGGCCACGATCATGCAGTCGGACTGGCGGGGGGAAAAACGCATGACCTCTGCTCCGAAACGGGCGATGTCGAACTGGGAGTTGCCGGAGGCCATCAGCTCGATGCCGCAGCAGGCCAGTCCCATGGGCATCGGCCAAATCGAGGAGCTGCGCAGCCAGTTGATCACGGCGTCGGCCTTGGTGACCACGATGTCGCCTTCGATCTTCGTGTTGTAAGCCAGCTCGGTGTTAGCGGTAACCATGGTTATAAATCGTCGGATGAGTTTGTAAAAAGCGGACCGTAGCAGTGGGGCGGGGTCGCGCAAGCGCTTTTAAGAAATCGCGCGATGTATCAGCAAACGCGCCAGCAGGTGTAAGGCCAGACGCGGATTTTCACCATTGACCGATGAAGGGGGACTCCTCTTCTTAGGCCCCTTCGCCCGACGAACGCGTCACCGCAAGGTGGCCGGTCGTATCACTTCCGGAGAGGTGGCAGAGTGGTCGAATGCGCTCGCTTGGAAAGCGTGTGTAGGGCAACCTACCGAGGGTTCGAATCCCTCCCTCTCCGCCATTTTCAGATGCACGAACCGAGGCTAAACCCTCGGTTTTTTGCTGGTTTTTGCCCCACCCCGCCCCGCCCGACTACCCCTTATGCCCATGAACCGCAGTCTTCGTTATCTGGCTCTGGCCAGCGCACTTGTCTTCTCAACTTTCGCCCAAATCGCCAGCGCGGCGGGCGATTTTCATCTCAAAAACGGTGATCGCGTCGTTTTTTACGGCGACAGCATCACCGACCAGCGTCTCTACACCACGTTTGCGGAGACTTTTGTCGTCACACGCTTCCCTTCCCTGCAAGTCACCTTCACCCACTCCGGCTGGGGCGGTGATCGCGTTGGCGGCGGTCACGGCGGACCCATCGCCCAACGTCTCGAACGCGATGTTTTCGCCTACAAACCCACCGTCGTGACCATCATGCTCGGCATGAACGACGGCAATTATCAGGCGTTCAACCAGGGCATTTTCAACACCTTCAGCCAAGGCTACACGTCCATCGTTGAAAAACTCCAGACCACCGTCCCCGGCATTCGCCTCACGCTGATCCAGCCGTCGCCCTTCGACGACGTGACCCGCGATCCGAAATTCCCCGGCGGCTACAACACCGTGCTCGTCGGCTACGGCGATTTCGTCAAAAAACTCGCCGAGCAAAACCACCAACTCTCCGCAGATTTCAACACCGCCGTGGTCTCCGTGCTCACCAAGGCCAAGGCGACCGACGCCGAGCTCTCCGCCAAAATCATCCCTGATCGCGTGCACCCCGACGCCTCCGGCCACCTGATCATGGCCGGCGCCCTCCTCAAGGCCTGGAACGCCCCCGCCCTCGTGACCGAGGTCGAAATCGACGCCGCCGGCAAACGCGTCGCCGTTGCCACCGCTACCAAGGTCAGCGCACTCAAAGCCGAATCCTCCCTCTCGTGGACCCAGCTCGACGAAGCCCTCCCCATGCCCGTCAACCTCGCCGACCCGGCGACCGCCCTCGCCGTCAAATCCTCCGACTTTATCGAGACGCTTGACCGGCAGCCCCTCCGCGTCACCGGCCTGACCGCACCCGCCTACACGTTGAAAATCGACGACCAGGTCGTCGGCACTTGGTCCAAAGAAGACTTCGCCAAAGGCATCAACCTCGCCGTCCAGCGCACTCCGATGACCGAGCAGGCCGCCGCAGTCCACTCCCTCACCCTCCAGCACACCGGCCTGCATCAGGCCCGTTGGCGCAACTACCAGCTTGGACTCAACAACCCCAAGTCCGACGCCGTCAAAACCGCCCTCGCCCAACTCCTCAACGCCCTCGATGCCGAGGAAGCCGCGGTCATCTCCCAACAGCGCGACACCGCCCAACCCCTCGCCCGCCGTTACGAACTGACGCCGCAAGCCTCGGTGCCCGCGCCGGTTCCCGCCGCCGCCGCGAACGTCAATCCCGACGCTCCGCTGCCCGGTGTCACCGGCCTCAACCTCGCGCTGAACAAAACCTACGTGTGCAGCGACCCCAACGTCAGCCAGTGGGACGCCGGCCTCACCGACGGTTCTTGGAAAGCCGGTCGCGGCACGACGTTCGCCACCGGCATGCAGGACACGTTTCCCAAGACCGTCACGATCGATCTGACAAACCCGACGTCCATCGCTCAGGTGGTCGCCGGTGTGCCGGCCTTCGGCTCCACCAAGACGGTCGCCGTGTCCATCGGCACCGACGGCCAGACCTTCACCGAAGTCGGGCGTTATGTCTTCAGCCTCGGCAAGGAGGAGAAACACGCCTTTCCTTTCACTCCGACAGAAGCCCGTTACGTGCGTCTGACCTACCTCGACCACCACGACGAGAAAGCCACCTTCCCTGTCTTTTACGCGTTCACCTCCGACGTTCAGGTCTACGGCCCGTCCGCGAAGTAACCTCCGCCAAAGGTGCCCGCCCACCGTCTCCCCGCAAAAAGCCGCACGCCCATCGCGTGCGGCTTTTTTTTCGCAATGGGTCCAATACCACGAAGCTTGCTTCCGCTTGGAGTTGTGGCCGCGAGCGCCAGCGAGTGGGGTTCGTCGGCTCGCTGGCGCTCGCCGCTACGCCGGAAGAACGGCAACACGGTCAAATACCCCGGAGCAAGCTCCGGGGATGTTTACTTCGGATAATCAAGGCCCCGTTCGGATGGCCGCTCCGCCTCACACCGATTCGCGGCGGCGCAGCGCCAGTCCCACGATGGCGCCGACGGCGAGCAGGAGGCCCGCGCCGAAGCCAAGGCCGCCGCCCCAGCCGCGCTTGATGTCGAGCTTCAGCTCAAGCGGCGCGCCCCCGTCCACCTGCAGGCTTCGCGTGAACGTCAGCACCTGTCCGCGCTCCGGCAGCGTCACGTCGATCGCGCTCGGGGCCGGCTCGGCCGCGAGCTGCTGGTCGACGATGCGTCCGGCGATGCCGCTGAGCGCGGTGTTTTCCTCGACCGTGTTGCCCATGAGCAACTGGTCCACCTGCTGCGGATTGTAGTTGGTTTTCCCCTGCAGGAAGGGATTCAGGCTGGCCGCCTGCTCAAGCTGCGCGTTGTGCACGCTCACGCTGGCGTTGTTGTCCAGGTAGAGTTTCTGACGGCGGGTGTTCAGGCCGACGACCGCCTGCTGGGTCTTGAGCGCGCGCAACTGCACGCGGGCGTCCTCGTTGGTCGCCTCGTCGAGCGCCTTGGTCTTCGAGGCGCGGCTGAGCACCTCGCCCGCCTGCTGCTGCTGTCCTTTCTGGAGCAGGCTGTTTGCCTCGACGATGAAATCGTTGGCCTGTTTCACCTCGGCCGCGCGCTTCGAGACGACCAGCAAACGGTAGTCTTCCAATCCGAAGCTCGCCACCGGCCGGTCTTCGCGCAGACGAAGCCCGCCCGCGTAGCCGGCGAGTTCGTAGCCGGGCGGCATCACCACGCGCCACGACACGTTTTCCAGAGGGACGTTGAGCCCCGGCCCAAGCAGGTCGATGCGTCCGCCCGATGCCTCGGTCACGGCATAGACGATCCTGACCTTCGCCGTATGGTCGGCCGCCGTGTTCGGCGAAACATGGAAGAGATACGCATCGCCCTCGCGCACCACCGACACGCTCTCGCCGTTCACCAGCGTGTTGAACAACTGCGCGCCCTTCGGCAGCCGCACGCGCAACGTGCTTTTCTCGACCACCTCGACGTTCAGCTCCGCCGCCGTGAGAAACGTCCCCGCCGGCGAGAACAGCGTCGTCAACTCCCCGCCGGTCACGCGCAGCTTCAACGCGTCCGCCACCTCGTGCCGGCGCGTCGTCACCACCAGCGGCTTCTCCGGCTCGGCCACGCGGAAGCTCAGGGCCGGCACGCTGCGGTCGCCGCGATCCTGCAGGACCGCCGGCACCGCGCTCCAGTCCATCCGTTGCCAGCCGTGCGGCAGATCGGCGGCCTCCAGCTCCAGCCGGCCTCCTCCGCGCACCGCCACGAACTGCGCCACCTGACGCGCGCCGACGAACACCGGCGTCGCCACCGTCTCGTGGCCCGCCTCGCGTCCGGCCTGTCCCTGAAACTCGATCTGCACGTCCGTCTCGCCGACGATGCCGCGCTGGAAACGGATTTCCCACAGGCCGGCCTCGCCCGCCACCGCCACAAAATCACCCACCGCCGTGCCCGTGGCGCGAACCGTCCGCACCTGATCCTCGCTGAGCCCCGGCAGTCGCACGCGCACCTGTTTGATCGCGGCGTTTTCCACGCGGTAGCGCAGACCGATCCGCGTGAGCGTCTGCCCTTCGCGCACCGTCACTTCCTGCAACGCCTGCACCGTCACCCACGGCTCCAGCGCCTCGATGCCGACCGTCAGCACCCAGTCCGCCTGCAACAGCCGGAACGCCAGCGCGCCCGGCCGCGTGTTGCCCACCGTGCGCGGATCGAGCTGGGAGATGTTGGTCCGCTCCATCGCCCGCAGGCGCAGTCCCTTTTCCGGCACGAGTTGCAACTCACCCGTCTGCCGCGTGGCCTCGCGCACGAGCACCTTCGGCACCGTCCAACCAACCTGCGCCGCCGGTGCCGGGCCAACGAGTGTCAGCGCGAAGCTCTGGTCGCCGATGGTGCGCCCGTTGAGATGCATCGTGATGACACGACGGCCGTCTTCCTTCGACTCGGCCCAGTGGCTCAACGCCGCCCCGCTCAACGCCTCCACCTCCAGCCCCTCGGGCAGGTTGAAACTCAGCTTGAACAACCCCACCCGCGTGATCGCCACGTTCAGGTCGGTCGCCAGCACCAGACGGTCGTCGCCGAGCGACACCACCTGCTTGCTCGCCACCCTCACCTCGGGCGCGACCGGCGCCACGCGCAACGTCACCGCACCGCCGTCGTTGCCGTAACGATACACCTGCTGCAACGCCGCAAGCACCTGGCCGTCGCGTCCGCGCGGCAGCAGCGTCGCGTCAAAATCCTCTCCGTTGACGGACGACAATCCCGCCGGCTTCACGCCTTCCGGCTGCGCGTCGCCGCCGAAGGCCAGCGCGATCATGCCCACCTCGCCCGCCGCTCCGGTCACCCGCAGCGGACGGAGCGTGAGATCAAACGGCAGCGCCGCCGCCCCGCGCTGCGTCTCCACGACAAACGCGAACGCCGCTTTCTGCGCCGGCTCGACCGCCACGTGCAACCGGTGTTTCACCGGATCGAAGCGCCAGGCCCCGACCGGACCGCGCCCGACGTCGCCGACCGTGAAACCCTCCGGCACTTCAAGATCGAGCGCCGTCACGCGCCCCTGCACGGGACGCACCGTCACGCGGGCGTAGCCGTTTACCACACCGGGGCCCGGCACATAGAGGTTCGCCGTCTCGATATAAAACTGCGTCGCCTCCGCCGCCAGATCGCGGCTCTGCGCGACGAGGGCGATCACCGCCGCGCCCGACGGTCCGAGCACCAGCGTCGCCCCGCTCTTCCCCGCGGCCAATCCTGCGGTCGGCTTCACCTGCACCGCCATCGGCGACGTGAATTCCCAGCCGCCCTGGTCGAGCAGGATCGTGACGCGTTGCATCGCCGCCGGTCCGGTCGGCAGCGTCAGTCCCTTCGTCAAATCCGGCACCGGCATTTCAAATTTAACCTTCGCCGTGAGCACGCCCGCGCGCTCCGGCGTCACGAAGTAGGCCGCTCCGCCATTACGCTCGATCTTGCCGACGCGCAATCCGTCGCCCGCAAAATCCGTCAGCACCGCCGGCGCCTTCAGCAGCAGGAAACTGTCGCCCGGCACGCCGCGCACCGTAAGGTCCACTTCCGCGAAGAGCCGTCCGTCCTTGATCTCCCAGCGCTGCACCATCGCCTGCGCCGTCTTGCCGCCTTCCTGCGCCCACGGATCGACCGGAGGCGCCACCATCTTGTCGGCGCGCGCCTCGGAAGCTCCGCCGAACGCCGCGCCCAGCACGAGCGCCACGATCAGCGCCGACACGACCGGCGTGGTCGCCTCGGACGCGGATCCGCCCCTCGACCGCCAGGCCCGCCAAGCGTCACGAACACCCGGCACGATCAGCAAAAAGAAAATCCCCGCCGCGACGCACACGAAGAACAACGTCGCCCCCCCGCGTTGCGCGAGTATCCCGAGACAAAGCAGCATCGCGCCCGCCGCGGCCGCGCCGGATTGTTTGCGCACGAAAGCCAGCACGCACAACGCCAGCCCGGCAACACCCGCCGCAACGCCCAGCCACGAAATCATCGGCTGCCACGCCATCACGTTGGCGACGGTGATCGACACCGTCCCGCCCGCCGGCACCACCGTGGACGCGTAGCTGAGTTCGCCCAGATTCACGCGACGGTGCGCAAGCGTATTGACCGCCAGCACCAGCGCGCAAAACACCGCGAGCGCTCCCGCCAGCAGCCCAAACGGCAGCCAGCGCCCCGACCGCGACCGCAAAGCCAGCGCCGCCAACGCCGTCAGCACCAGCAGCCCCGCGACTCCGGCGCGCGCCCGGTTGGCGATCCACTCGAAGCCGCGCTCGGTCAGCGTCGGCTTCGTGAGATCGGCGTTGCCGCCCTTCGGCACGAGCAGCCGCTCCGAGTCGCCGTGCAGCGTCCATTCGCTGATGATCATCGGCGCGAAAAGTTTCGGCGCGGTCAGCGTCACCGTCGACGCCGAGGCACCCGCCTCCTGCCCGAGTCGCAGCGCGACCTCGGCCGGCTCGTTCGGATTCAACCGCGCGGGCAACGGCACCAGTGTCTGCCCCCCGTCGGCGCGCGCGTTGACCACCTCGCCGTCCACGCGCGACTCCCAGAGCTTCACGCCCGCCGGCAGCTCGAGTCGCAGCGCCTTGCGCCCGCGCGTCTTCACGAAGAACCGCGCCTCGGTCACGACCTGCCCGTCGCGCGACACCTGGCTGTTCAACTTCGCGAAATCGATCACCTGGTCCACCGTCTCGCCGGGCTGATACCAGTTGACGCTCAGGTTCAAAAGAAAGGGTCGCGCCGTGTATTGGTAGACCGCGAGCGAAGGTGAACTCGTGAGCAACCGGAACTCCGCCGGCAGTTCCAACGGCTCCAGCTTCAGCAGCCCGCCGTCGGCCTTGAGAATCTCGTGTTTCACCTGGAGCGGGCTCACCACCTGCAGGTAGCCGCGCTCGGCCTGCACGCCCAGCGGACGCACCTCGCCCGGATTGATCACGCCGCCGCGCGCGCTCATCGGCTCCTCAAACGTCACCAGCAGCGTCGACGCGCCCAGCACCGGCTGGTGCAGCGTGACGATCACCTGGTTGCCCTCGCGCCGCCAGTCGCGGCGCACGCCCTGCCCGATCACGTCGATGTTGCCCACCGACGCCGGCACCTCGATGCGCCACTCCGACGCCGGCGCGCCGACCACGAAATAATTGATCAACACGCTCCCGTAGACGACGCCCTCCTTGAGCGAATAAAGATGAAAAACGTCCGCCTGCACGCTCTGCCCGAGAGCCTCGATCTTCAACGCCGCCGACCAGTCCGCGTCGCGCAACCGCCACGCCTGCTGCAAGCCGGCCGCCTGCTTCGGAAAATAACTCAACGGCACCTCCGCCAGCTGCTGCGACGCCGACGTCGTGATGCGATAACCGGGCGCCGACACCACGCCCACATGTCCGCGCACCGACTTCGCTCCGGGGAAAACCAGCGGCGGCAACTTCCACTCGCCCGCGCCCGCCGCCTGGTTTTTTTCCAGGCGCAGCTTGATCAACTGCCGCCCGTCCACCGCACGGCGGAAAACGATTTTCAACGCGCGCTGGCCGGCCTTCTCCTCGCTCTCCACCGCGTAGTCCGCCACCTCCGCGCCCTGCGCCGCCACCACCGCGTAGTCCGCCGGAATCAAAAGCGACCAGTCGCGCAACGGCGCCTCGCGCACGTCCAGCTCGATGTCCGCCTCGATCACCCGGTCCGTCTCCGCGAGGTTGTAGGTCACGACTTCCGACACGCCGACCTCGGGCAAAATCTGGCTGGCGAGCACGCGATACGCATGCTCCGCCGACGGGAAACGATAAACAAAAACCTGCCGCGCCCCGTCCTCCGCCGCCGCGCCCGGAAACTGCTCCGGCGCGAGTTGCATCATGCCCGCGACGTCGGCGACCTCCAGCCGCACCGCGCCCGTGTTGGCCACACGCACAAATCCCGCATGCCGCACCCCGCCCTCGGGCGTGAGCCGCAGCGGCTCCGCCCGCACGGGAAACGCCCCGAGCGCCGCCTGGCTGCGCACGACCAGCGTGCCCTCGCCCTCAAACGGACGGCTCAGTTTCACTTCCAGCACGCGACCTTCTCCGGCAGGTAGGCCGCCTGCTTGCAGGCGCTCCGTCACCTTCCACCCGAGAACGTTGGCCCCATCCACGCCGACGACCTCACCCGGCCCGTCGATGCGCACGCGCACCGAGCCCAACTTCCCTTGCAGGATACGGAACGCGAGCTGCGACGACTGCCGCAGCAGCCCCGCGCCCACGCGCACCTCCGTCTGCTCCGAACTCGTGAAAAACAAAATTCCTTCGCCCGCATCGCGAACGGTCTTCCAGCCCGTCCACGCGTTCCCGCTCACCGGCAGAAAACCCTGCCAGCCCGCGGTCGTCTTTTCAGGCACCACCGAAGCCGCCGGATCAAACTCCACGCCGCCGACAAATCCCGACAGCGCCACCGGCACGACCGTGCCCGCCGGCATCCGAAAATTCAGCGAGCGCCAGTCGTCCTGCTCGCGCACCGCCGCCGTAAACCCGAAGTCCACCGGCACCCCGCCCTTCCTGTCGAAAACCAGATCGTAGGCGTAACCGTTGCCCGCCTTCACCAACTCGATGTGCCAGCCGTCGCCCGCCGCCTGCTCGTTGAGCGCCGCGCGGCCCGTCAACACCCGCAGGCGCGCGCCCTCTTTTTCCACACGGGCCATCGCGTGAAGTTTGAAATCCACGCCGCCGACCGACTCGTTGACGACACCCGTCAGCTGCACGCCCGTGAGTTCCGCCTCGGCCAGCGACGCTCCGCGCTGCACCAGCGACACCTCGATGCGCGCCTCGCCCTGCGTCACAAATTGCAACGCATCAGCCGGCCCCTTCGCCGCGCCGACCGCGATCACGCCTTCGGCCAATGCCAGCCGCACATCCACCGTCGGCTCCGGCTGCACGCGCACCCGCGAATCAAAACCCACCGCATCGCCCCGCGTCATCAGCAGCACCGCGACGTTGCCAGGCACCGCCGGATCGCGCAGCCGTGTCGTGATCGTGAGATCCAGCGTCCGCACGGCATCCTTGCCCTCGACCACCAACGGACGCAGATCAAGAAACCGTTTGCCCGCCGCCGCGCCCGTGCCTTGCCGAACCGACCAGTCGCGCAGACCGACTCCCGCGACAGACACCACGTCGCCATCGCCGGTGAGACCGAGCGTGAGCACCTCCGGCTTCCCTTGCACCACGCGTAATGAGAGCTTCACCTCGCCCGTGATCTCGGTGAGCCCGAGCTTCACGACCTGCTCGGCCGAAGCGGTGAAGAAGAGCGGCGCCGCCGGAGGCACGCCGGTCGCCTCGACCACGATTTTACCGCCCGCGCCCGGCGTGAACTCCGTCGTCACCGGCGCGGCCGACATCAAGGTCGCGCCAAGCAGATAAAAGTAGACGCGGCATCTTGCCGCGTTCGTTCCGCTCATCCAACGCGGCAAGATGCCGCGTCTACCCACCGGACAACCGCCGTCGGCACTTTTAACTGAACCAAGGATCGTCGTTTTCATAAGCAGTATTGAGATAAGTGAGTCGTTGTAAGCGCGCCGAGCATACACGACGGGCGGACGGCGATTGCGCCGGATGTGTCAGGAAATTGTCAGGGATTTGTCAGGTGAGTCCGATGTAGGAGCCCATTTATGGGCGATGGTTCGACAAGGTCTTGCGATCTAACAATCGCCCATAAATGGGCTCCTACACTCGGAAAGCCTAAGAATGACTGATCACATATCTTCATGGTTGCGCTCCTCACTCCCCCGTCAGCCGCCGCGCCTGCGCGAACATCGTCACGAGGTCCTTCACGCGGGCATCATGGGCGTAGTCGCTGCGCAGCGTGTTGACGACCGGCGCGAACTCCTCGAGGCGGATCTGGGAGGCGAGATCGCCACCGCGCAGCTTCTCCGCGAGGAACGCCGCGGTGCCTGCCAGTTTCATCGACGGCGTGGAACGGGCGAACGCCGGCGGCTGCGGCACGTAGGCGAGCGTCCACGAATGCTCGACCATATTGCCCGTCGCCGCGTCGCGGAAACGCACGAACACCTCGCCCAGCTCGCCTTCGCCGCCGGGCAACACCTCGACCTGATAGAGCGCCACGGCGGCTTCCTCGGCGGCGAGCTCGGCGGCATCGACGCGGTCGTTGCGGAAATCCTCCGTCTTCAACCGGTGCTTCTCAAAACCGATCAGTCGATAATGGGCGACGCGCGACGGATTGAAGCGCACCTGCACCTTCACGTTCTCCGCCGCCGGACGAAACGCGCCGGCAAGTTTTTTGGCGAAGCCGGAGTCGGCCTCCTCGGGCGAGTTGATGACCGTGTAGCGGCCGTCGCCCTTCCGGGTCAGCGCCTCGAGAATCGTGTCGTCGAGTCCGTCGGCGCCCACGCCGCACGCATCGAAGGCGATGCCCTGCTGGCGCAGCGCGGCGATCATCGCGGCGAGCTGCGCGGGATCGTCGTTGCCGAGGTTGGCCGCGCCGTCGGTGAGGAGCACGATACGGTTCTGCGCCGAGGCGGTGAACTGGCCGCGAGCGAGGTTGCCCGCGAGCTTGAGTGCCTCTTCGAGATTCGTGCCGCCCTCGAACGGCGTTTTCGCCACGAGATCGGCGAGCCCCGCCGCCTGATTGCCCGGCACGCGGTCGGCCAGCAGATGCGGCTGACGGGCGAAGCCGATCAAGGTGAGGCGATCGTCCGCCCCGAGCAGCGAAACGAGCGACGTAAGCGCCGCGCGGACGCCCGCCGCCCGGTCTTCGCGCTCCATCGAGCCCGACGTGTCGAGCAGCACGGTAAGACGCAGCGGCTGACCGGCGCCGCGACCCGTGGCGGGAACTTTCATCGCGATGCGCACAAGATTGCGCTGTTGCAGAAACGGATGCGCCGACTGCTCGATGCGGCAGGCGACAGGCTCGCCCGCCATGGCGGAAGGATCGCCATAGTCGAAGGCGTTGTAGAACTCCTCGGGCCGGATGGCCGCCGGATCGGGTGCCTCGCCCCGGGCCAGCGCCGCCTTCGCGATCCGGAACGACGCATCGCTCACATGCAGGGAAAACGTCGATACGGCTTGCTGGTTGGTGGCGGTTTCAGCGCGTAAATCATGATCTAATGACTCCTTGGCCACCTCGGCTTCATAACGCCGGATGAGTTCCCTTAGGCGGCCTCTGTTTTGCTCTGTGTCAGTAATAAGCAACGCGGCACCGTCATATGCCAAGGAGGACCCCGGGGTGTTCTGGAAATTAACGCCAGACTGTTGAAGAAACCGCCTTAGGCTACCCGACTCCTCGCCAGAATTCCCTGCCGGCTCGTTGCCTGAAGTTTCGTTCGAACCCCGCATCTTGGCTATCACCTCTCGCGATACTGGGATAAACTCGGTTACAAGCGTAGGACCCTTGGCACCTGGCCGGACAACAACCGTGTTCCCTCGAACCTCGTAATGGTAGCCCACCGACTCGGTGATGAAGTCCAGTATCTTCTTCACAGTTAGATTTCTGAGGGTGATCGTCACGGCTGGATCGTTTGCCTCCATACCCTCGAACACGAAATCCAATGGTTTCGCCCCCTCGGTCTTGTTATACTCTTCGCTGGCGCTGGTCAGCGTGGAGAGGACTTTCGAGAGTGGCACGTCCTTAAAGCTTAGCTGAGGGATACGGATGCGATTGAGCCCTTCACGCATCAACTCAGCTGGATCGCTGGTCTTTGCCGGAGCACTGAAAACCATCGAATCAGACCTTTTGGCATCCACGTATGCAGACGGCCGCTGCCAAGAACTGGAGACCTCCTCCACCATCTGACTGCGAGTCTTGGCACGATTAAGCTGGGCCACGGCGCTTTTTTCCTTGGCGATCCGCTCAAGGAATAACGACGCCTGCCTGTCGTCCGGCGAGCGCGATTCAGCAACACGGAATGATTCTTGGGCACCATCGAGATCCCCCGCCAAGTATTGGCTACGCCCCTTGGCCAGCAGGTGACGCTGGTCTTTTTCAGCGGATTTTTTCGCTTCATCGGAAAGGGGAGCCTGGGTGCTCACCGGAGCCGCAAAGTAATCCGCAGCCTGAGCCGGACTGGTCGCATTGTTCCGCAGCGCCTGATTCTCGGCGGCAGTCAGATTCCGCAGCTTAAACTCCTGCACCGTGCCAGCGGTGATCGTTACCCCCTCCTCCTGTCCCTGTTCCTTCGGTTTTGCTTCATGCACCGGATAGCTGTCGTCGACTTCCGCAAACGACTGCGGCGTTCCGGTGGTAATCGTAACCCTTTTCATGCTCTCCCCGTCGAATGCCCGGCCAATAAGCGGCACATCTCCCAACACCGGAACCTTGTCGCTGGAGGCGAAACCACCACTGGCCGAACTCTGATCTTTGCCCGCAGCTTCGTTAAGCCCGCCAGTGTCTAATTTGGCCTGAGGTTTGGCTGCCTCCGTAGCCACAGGCGAAGACGGGGCAAAGCGATCCATGGCCATGTCCTCGGCGGAGGCCGCCGCCGGACCGGATGCTGGAGCGCTGGACGCCGCCGCTTCGGTTCCATCAGCCAACGGCATCAGCTGCTTCTGGCCGCGGAATTCCCTACGACGACGCACTTCCGCAGGGATAGTTTCCGAACGCTCGAGTGACAGATTGCCAGAGACGGCGAACGAGCCTCCGGTATAGGTATTGGCCCCGCCCAGCGTGACCGAGCCCTCCCGTGCGCTCCGCGAGTCCGGCTGGTCCGTCGGCGCAGGCGGCGGCGGGGGCATGGCGGCGGCGGGGCCAGGCGCTTTTGCGTCTAAACCACGTCCCCCGCCAGCCGATCCGCTCGCAAACATCACCATGGGCATATCCGGCAAACTCACGGAAGCATCCACCACTTCTTGACCTTTGATAGAAGGTCCCAGCGCGAAAGATGCCCCTAATAAGGTCGACGAGGGCTCGGGGCGCACCGGCGCCTCTGCAAAAAAGGCCTTCTTTTTACCCACCACTACGCTCTTGGTCCCGAGCATCGGAATCATCACCGCCCCCAGCAGCACGCACAACGTGATGCACGCGGCCATCGGCAGCGCCCACTTGTTCCAGGCCTGCACCCAGCGCGGGCTCGTCCGCATAACAACTTCCGTCCGCTGTTCGCCGGCTTCGTCCGCGTCTTCGCCAATCACCGCCAGCACCTTTGCCCGCCGCTGATCCGAAAGCCGCAGCGTCGCGTCGGCCACCGTCCGTGCCGACGCGCCCACCAACCCATGAACCGTCTCGATGCGGCGCTTGAAATCCGCCAGCGCGAGATTTTCCCCGGCCAGCCGCACCAGCTCCGCCGCTTCGGCGGACGTGGCTTCGCCCAGCACCCACGCGACCACGCGGACCTCCAGCTCGGGCGTGAGCCCGGCGGACGTGCGGTCGTTGTTGTTGTTGGTATTCTTGAAAGTGTCGTCGTTGTTCATGGCGTTGTCTCCTTCAGCCCCGGCTGCCTTCGATGCCCGCGTTCCTGAGCGCGTCGGCCAATCCCTTGAGCAGGTGGTGCAGTTTGTAGCCCACGGTGCCGGCGTTCAGGCCGGTGCGTCGGCTGATCTCTTCGTATTTCAACTCGTCGTGATACTTCAGCTTGATCAGGTCGCGGTCCTCTTCCGGCAGCTCGGCGAGGAACATCCTCACCATCCCGACCGCCTCCTGTTGTCCCATCGCCTCGACCGGCGGCGCGCCGTCCGCCGGATGCGCCCCGTCGTCCTCCAGTTCGGTTTCCCGCCGGTGGTCGCGCAGGTGGTTGAGCGCGAGGTTGCGGATGCAGCGGTAGAGCCAGGCGCGCGGATTTTCCACCTCCGCCCACAACGGGTGCAGCCGCAGAAACGCCTCCTGCACCAGATCCTCCGCCACCGATCTCCGCCTCACCAGCCCGAGCGCGAACTGCAGCAACGGCCCCTCCTCTTCCTTGAATAAACCGGAAAGGGTCGATGCCTTGGGTTTCATCGGGGAAGTGGTGGAATACGCCATGACCGCCCCTTCAGGCAAGGGTTGAACAGCGCTGAGCTGGCATGCGGAGGATTCCATGGCGGCCGGTTGGACAAAAGATCATGACGTCACCCTCTATGACACGCCTCGGCGGGGTTTCTTGGAAAAATTCCGCGATTAGTTTTCCGCCCCGCCGATCCGCCTCTTTCTCGTTCTCTTTATCTTTCTCTTTCGTCAGGTCCGACCAAGCCGCCGGACCGGAAGAGAAAGATTAAGATAAAGAAGAAAGAGAAAGAGCCCCGACTCCGCACACCCTCCGCGCACCCCCAGTGCAAAATCCGCGCACCCTCCGCCAACCCGCACGCAGCCCGCACGCGCCTTTCTTGCGACTATAAGCCCGCGTTCATCCATCCACCCGCCATGATCTCCCAAACTCTGCCGACCGACACCACAACCGGTCCGGACACGAGCCCCCCGCCTCCTCCCGGCCTGGATCTCGATCTCATCCGCCGCTACGCCATTCCCGGCCCGCGTTACACGTCCTATCCGGCCGCCACGCAGTTCACCCCGGCCTTCTCCCACGCCACCGCCGAGGCCGCGATCATCGCCGACAACCGCCCCGGCTCCGGCCCCCTCTCCCTCTATTTCCACCTGCCGTTCTGCGAATCCCTCTGCTGGTATTGCGGCTGCAACAACGTCATCACCCGCGACCGCGCCTCCGCCGACGCCTACATCGCCGACCTCGAACGCGAGATCATCCTCACGGTCGCCCGCCTCGACCGCGCGCGTCCCGTTGAGCAACTCCACTTCGGCGGCGGCACGCCCACCTTCCTCACCGCCGAGCAGCTCCGCCGCCTCGCGAAGATCATCCGGACGCATTTCACCTTCACGTCCAACGCCGAGATCAGCGTCGAGATCGACCCCCGCCAGCTGACCCAGGTCCAGGTCGACGCCCTCGCCGAACTGGGCATGAACCGCGCCTCCCTCGGCGTGCAGGACACCAACATCGAGGTGCAGGCCGCCATCCACCGCGTCCAGCCCCACGCCCTCAACCTCGCCGCCGCCTCGATGCTTCGCGCCGCCGGCGTGACCTCGCTCAACCTCGACCTCATCTACGGCCTGCCCCTGCAAACCAAGGAGTCGCTCGCGCGCACCATCGAAGACGTGCTCGCCCTGAAGCCCGAACGCCTCTCGCTTTTCAGCTACGCCCACGTCCCCTGGCTCAAGCCCGCCCAGCGCATCTTCGAGGATCGCAACCAGCTCCCCTCCTCCGAGGCAAAACTCGCGCTCTTCGCCCTCGCCCGCGAACGCTTCCTCGACGCCGGCTACGTTGACATCGGCCTCGACCACTTCGCCCGCCCCGACGACGAACTCGCCCTCGCCCAGAAGGCCGGCACGCTCCACCGCAATTTCCAAGGCTACAGCACCCGCGCCGGCGCCTCGCTCTACGCCTTCGGAGTCTCCTCCATTTCGAGCACGGCCGACACCTACCGCCAGAACGTCAAGACCCTCGACGCCTACCGCGGCGCCCTCAACGCCGGCCAGCTCCCCATCGAGCGCGGCCTCGCCCTCACCCCCGAGGATCAACGTCGCCGCACCCTCGTCATGCGCCTCATGTGCGACCGCCGCCTCGACTTCGCCGCGCTCCGCCGCGCCACCGGCATCGACATCCCGTCCGACTACGCCCGCGAACTCGCCTCGCTCTCCGACCTCGTGGCCGACGGCATCGTGGAACTCGATCAGGACGGCCTGCGCGTCACCGGGTTGGGTGCCCCGCTCCTCCGCGTCGTCGCCATGCGTTTCGACGCCCACTTCGCCCCCGCCGCCAAGGAACGCCGCCACGCGATGTCCGTCTAAACCCTCCACTAAACTCACCACCACCGCACCACTGTCATTGGTCATTGGTCATTCCGCGCCTCCGGCGCGGCCCTCATGCCCTTCCGCATCGCAAAAACCTTCACCGTCGAAAGCGGCCACCTGCTCACCAAAAACCCCGGTGCGTGCAAATTCCCCCACGGACACAGCCGCACCGTCGAAGTCGTGCTCACCGCCGACACCCTCGACGCCCGCGACATGGTGTGCGACTTCAAGGCCCTCAAGCGCATCATTGAAATCGCCGTCGCCCGCTACGACCACAGCCTTGCGCTCAACACCGCCGACCCGCAGTTCGCCGCCCTCCGCGCCACTTACGGCGACCGCGTCGTGCCCTTCGAAAACACCGATCCCACCAGCGAGGCCATGGTCCGTGTGATCTTCCAGGAAATCCGCGCCGCGCTGGCGACCTCCCCCCGCGACCCCGCCTACCCGATCGGCCCCGGAGTCCGCCTCGAACGTGTCCGCCTCACCGAAACCGCCACCAGCTGGGCGGAGTATTGGGAGTAGGCCCCCTCGGTAAAAAGCGGCGGCTTACTTTCGCCGCACCCCGCGGCAAAAAACGATTCCCGCCGCTGTGCCGTCGCGAAAACGTGCCGATAGGATACGACGTGCCACCCTCCACGGCCACCCGCAAAGTCACGCCTGAAACCGTCAGACAAATCGCGCAAACCATGCCGTCCTCGGCACGGGTCTACGCCCGTTTGCAGAATTTGCTGCGCCGCTCCGTCTTCGACGTGAGCGATGTCGTCGAGCTCGTGTGCGTCGACGCCGGTCTCGCGGCCGGCGTGGTGCGCCTGGGCAACAGCGTTCACTTTTGCCACGGCTCGCCCGTGGAATCGGTGCATGAGGCGATCAACCGCGTCGGCATCCGGGAAATAAACCGCATCGTCGGCCAGACCGTCACCGGCCAGCTCTTCATGGGCAAACTGCCCCTCTACCGGATCGACGGCGAGGCTCTCTCTCAAAACTCGCTGGCGACCGCGCTGGCCATGTCCTTCCTCGCCAAGGCATCCAATGAAGACGAACGCGCCGCCTACACGCTGGGCCTGCTGCGTCCGGTGGGACGGCTCGCGTTGCAACGGTTGGCCACGACCTCCGTGATCATTCCTCCGCCTGCGCTCCCGGAAACCGGAAACGCGGCCGCCGCCGAGGCATGGGAACGAAACACCTTCGGGGTCTCCAACGTGGAAATGCTCGCGCTGCTCATGGCGGAGTGGGGCTTTGAGCCGATGTTGTGTCTGGCGGCAAAACACCACCTCTTGCCCGGCACCGACGCACGCCACAACCGGCTGTCCGCCCTGCTCCACGTCGCCTGCTGGACGGCCGAGACGATGGACAAAGGCCTGCCCGGAGAAAAGGGCGCCTGGAGTCTTGACGACGCGATCCTTGAGTTGGCCGGCCTCCGCGAAAACATGCCGCACGAATGCGTCCTTGAGACGCGCACGGAACTCAACCGCCTGGTCGCGATGTCCCCCCGCCAGGCGGTGGCCTGACCGAAACCGTCCGATCTCCACTCTCCGCCTCATCGCCGCCCTATCGTTCTCGTTCCCTTAATCATTCCCTTTCCCGTCCGGCGAGTCGTCCTTCCCCTTTCCGCCCGGAGATACTTGTCACTTAATAAGTGACAAACTTTCAGGCCGTGAAAGGCACCCTCCTCTTTTTTACCATTAAAACGACTGCGACGGCGAATCGTCCGCTTCGGCATATTTGTCACTTATTACTGAGTCTAGCGTAATAGGGTGACAGGTAGGGACGGACCGCTGGGCCGTCCGTTGCGCGGTGCCCAGTGGTAAATCGCGGCGGGCCCAGCGGTCCCGCCCTACCTGGAAATCGTCACTCTATTATGCAAGGCCCAGTAAGTGACAATTAGTGCAGGCGGCCAGCCCGGTGTGCCCGTCCGCAAAGACCTCCGCCGATCCCGTGTAAAACCGCTCCCCGAGTTTGTGCTTCATTGGTCCTTGGACATGGGTCATTGGTCATTCCTTCCATGTCCGACCTCACCGATCTCTATCAATCGGTCATCCTCGACCACAACAAGCGCCCGCGCAACCGCGGCAAGCCGCCCACCGCCAACCGCGTGGCCACCGGCGACAACCCGAGCTGCGGCGACAATTGCACCGTCTTCCTCCACCTCGACGACGCCAACCGCATTGACGCCATCGGCTTCGAGGGTTCCGGCTGCGCCATTTCGCAGGCCAGCACCTCCCTCATGACCACCCAGGTCAAGGGCAAGACAGCCGCCGAGGCCGAGGCGCTCTTCAACGAGTTCAAGGAAATCGTCACCACCGGCAACGCCCCCGAGGAGATCAGCGACCTCGCCGCCTTCGCCGGCGTCCACGCCTTCCCCGCCCGCATCAAATGCGCCACCCTCGGCTGGCACGCCGCCCTCGAAGCCCTCAAACAGCCGCCCTCCGCCTAAACTCTTTCTCGTTCCTCTTAATCTTTCTCTTTCTCCGGATCGAAAATCTCCGAAATACCGAGAAAGATTAAGATAAAGAATAAAGAGAAAGATCCCTGATCCACCACCCTCCTCGTTCCTCCTCCCCCCTGGCGGCATCAGCCGCCCCTCCGCTTAACAGCGGAGGCCATTGGCCGCAGCCGCTCCCGGAGAATCGCCCCGTTGGGCGATTCCATTAGTGGTTAAAACTCCGTCCTCAGTCTTCCGTCTTCCGCCCTCCGTCCTCCATGGCTCTCTCTCCCAATCTCCGCATCGACTTCCCCGTCCTCGACCAGCACGTCGGCGGCAAGCCCCTCGTCTACCTCGACAACGGCGCCACCACCCAGAAGCCGCGCTCCGTCATCGACGCCCTCGCCCGCTTCTACGAACGCGACAACTCCAACGTCCACCGCGGTCTCCACGCCCTCTCCATGCGCGCCACCGACGGCTACGAGGCCGCCCGCGCCCGCGCCGCCAAGTTCATCAACGCCGCCCACTCCGCCGAGATCATCTTTACCCGCGGCACCACCGAATCCGTCAACCTCGTCGCCCAGTCCTGGGGCAACGCCAACCTCAAGCCCGGCGACGTCATCCTCACCACCGAGATGGAGCACCACTCCAACCTCGTCCCCTGGCAGCAACTCGCCCTCCGCACCGGCGCCACGCTCAAATACGTCCCCGTCACCGGCACCAACGCCGAGAACGGCCTCGACCTCGACGCCCTCGACAAGCTCCTCACCCCGCAGGTGAAGCTCTTCGCCTTCACCCATCTCTCCAACACTCTCGGCGTCATGAACGACGCCGCGCTCCTCTGCGCCAAGGCCCGCGCCGTCGGCGCCCTCACGCTCATCGACGCCGCCCAGTCCATCGGCCACGAGCCCATCGACGTGCAGACCATCGGCTGCGATTTCCTGGCCTTCAGCGGACACAAAATGGCCGGCCCCACCGGCATCGGCGTCCTCTACGGCAAGCGCGCCCTTCTCAACGCCATGCCCCCCTACGAAACCGGCGGCGGCATGGTCGTCTCCGTCACCTACGAGGGCGCCACGTGGAAACCGTCCCCCGAACGCTTCGAAGCCGGCACGCCCAACGTCGCCGACGCCATCGGCCTCCACGCCGCCTTCGATTACCTCGACGCCCTCGGCCGCCCCGCGATCAGCGCGCACGACCACGCGCTCGCGATGAAAGCCTGCACCGCCCTCGCCGAACTCCCCGGCATCCGCATCCTCGGCCCCAAGCCCGGCCAGCCCCGCGGCGGCCTCGTCAGTTTCGCCTTCGCCGAAGCCCACGCCCACGACGTCGTCACCTTCGCCGACCAGGACGGCATCGCGTTGCGCGGCGGCCACCACTGCAACCAGCCGCTCATGCGCAAACTCGGCCTGACCTCGACGACCCGCGCCAGCTTCTACGTCTACAACACCGAGGAAGAAATCGAGATCCTCGTGAAGTCCATGCGCCGCATCCTGAAGTTCTTCGCCGGCTGAGTGTCCGAGGTAGGGCGGGCATTCCGCTGCCCGCCGCTCCGTCTCCGTCGTAGCGGGGAGCGTAAGCGACCCGATCCCCGTCGTCGCCCCTCCGGAGCAAAGTAACCCAATAGGTTACTTTGCTCCGCGCGTAGGAGCGCATTTATGCGCGATTCCCCGTCCCGTAGGAGCCTGCTTGCAGGCGATATTCGCCCCATTTCCGCCGACAAAGCCCTTGCGCCCCGGCGAGCTTCCGCAACGCTTTTGCCCATCGCCGCCGTGATGCCTCCGTCCTCAACGCCCGCCGTCCTCACCCTCTCCCGCGAAGAGATGCGCGCCCGCGCCCTCGCCTTCTCCAAACGCTGGCACGGCCCCCAGCGCGAAGAAGCCGAGGCCAAAAGTTTTCTCGACGATTTTTTCGACGTCTTCGGCCGTGACCGCCACGCCGTGGACGCCGTCCACGAATACCGCGTCGAACGCGGCGAGGGCCGCATTGATCTCCTCTGGCCCGGCAAGCTCCTCGTCAAGATGAAGTCCACCAGCCCCATCCGCCTCGAACGCCGCTAAAACAATCACCGACATACATTATAAATATATATCAATTAATTACTAACAATAAAAACGCTTAGTCGGATATACTCGTGACCAAAAGCGATAGAACGCATAGGCCAATTGGATTCTTCGCACCCGAGTCAATCGGTTTACATGGCAATAAAAGCCCGTCCGTCCCGTCCTCAACCGATGGTTCTCTTGGAGGCTTTAACCGTGTATCCCATGCATGGCACAAAAAAAACCATGCAACATCAAGACCCACATAAAGCGAATCGCCACGGCCTTCGCTTTCGACCTCGCCACGGCGATATGCATCGAGATGGCGATTAAGCTGCCCATTTGGATATACGGAGTTTTCCGGGACATCATCAATTGATCGCCATCGACTCGCCCGCGCCCGCCTGGGGACCACTACCCCATCAAGTCCCCCAATATCCTCTTCAACTCCGGATAATCAATCTTCGCGTTGTGCCGCCTGTCCACCGGCAACGTCGCCATGAAGCGCACGTCATCGACCTGTGCCCACGCCACCGCCGCAGACAACTCATCCGCCAACCGCTCATCGCGCTCCGCTTCCACGACCAACACTCGTCGTCCATCCAGCGCCACCATCGCCGCTCGCCGCACCGCAGCAAAAGTCATCGCCACACATTCCACGCCAAACGGATACAGTCGCCCAAGGGAATCATCCACCCTTGCCGCACAACGCCCGAGTAACCAAACCCGCCCGCGCTCGTCGATCAACCCCGCGTCACCCGTGCGATGCCATACTTCGCCCTCGATGCGGAATTTCGTCTCTTCGTCGCCGATCCCGCCCAGATAGCCCTTCAACACGTGGTCGCCCGCCACCACGATCTCTCCAGCCTCCCCGGACGGCAGGCACTCCGCCGCAAATGCCGTCGCGCTCAACTCACCGCGAGCTTCCCCCCAGCGGTCGCGCACCACGCGCAACTTCACCTCGTCCACCGGCACGCCGGACAACAAGCCGCGTCCGCCGCGCATCGCCGCCAGATCATCCGCCTCAATCTCGTGAGCGCCTATGTGCGCGATCGGCTCCGCCTCCGTCGAACCATACACCGCGACGACCTCCGCGTTCGGCGCCAATACCCGCAGTGCCTCCAGCAGACGGGGAAACACCGGCGCTCCGCCCGTGTATAATTTCCTCAACCCCGTCAGCGTCGCTCTCCTCGCCCTGCCCTCCTCGATCAACCGCTCAAAAAACGCCGGCGACGCCGTGATGCGATTCACCCCGCGCCGCTCGATCTGCGCCCACACCCGCGCCGCGTCCACCGCGCAGGGCTTCTTTAAATCCACGTCCGGAATCACCGTCGTCACCCCCGCCGCCAGATTCGCCAGCGTGAACACCGGCAACGTCGCCAGGTCCACGTCGCCCGGCTCCAGCGCAATGCTCGGCGCCAGCGCCCGATACTGCGCCAGCAAAAATCCCTGCGTCCGCACCGCCCCCTTCGGCACGCCCGTGCTGCCGCTCGTAAACGTCACCAACGCCGCGTCCTGCGGTTGCGCATCATTGGTCGTCACTCGCTCCACCGTCGCCCCCGTCAACCACCGCACCGTCGCCGGCAGCCAGCCACCCGTCGTCACTTTCAACCGGATCGCCCGCAACGCCCGCGACCGCAGCCGCAGCAAATGCGCCTTCGGAATCGCCAGCAGCGCATCCGGTGCCCACCGCGCGCAACACCGCTCCAAATGATCCTTCCCTGCCGACGGATCCAAAAACAGCGCCACAGACCCGATCCGAAAAATCGCCAGTAACGCCACATACAACTCCGCCGACATCGGCACGAACACCAGCACCGCCTGCCCGCGTTTCAACCTGCGCGCCCGCCACCATGCCGCCGCCTTCGCGACTTCGTCGTCGAGCTGCGCAAACGTCAGCGTCCGCCCCGCCGCGTCGTCAATCAACGCCACCATCTCCGGTCGCACGCGTGCCTGCTCCGTCAGTTGATCCCCGATCGTCATTTCACGACGCCCTCCGCCAGTCGCTTCGAAAACAACGTGTAGCGCCTGATCGTCTTCGCGTAGTGCGCGCTCAGATTTCGAGACTGGTTGGTTTCGTGCATCAGCGCGTGGATAGCCCGCGTGAATCCCAGCCGCCGCGCCGCCTCATGCACCTCGCCAAGCAGCAACGCCCCCAGCCCCGCGTAGGCGCGACCGGGCAGCACCGCCAGCGTCTTCACGATGCACGTCGTCACCGGCAGCCCTCGCTTGGCCTGCGCGTAGTCGGGCACGGTAAACACGTAGCCCACCGGCCCCCCCGCCTGCTCCGCCAACAACACCAGCTCCGGCCGCACCTGCGACCGGATCGCCCGATATTGCGCAAAAAACGCCTCCTGCGGAAGCGGCGTATAGAGGTAGTTGGCCTGAAACGACACCACCGACACATCGTAAATCCGCCCCAGTTCCTCCTCAAAGTGAGCGGGATCAAGCGGACGGATGGTCACACCCGCCGCCGTCATGCGCGCCGCCACCGAGTCGAGACGCGGATCACGTGCCGCCAAGTCTTCTGTCGCCGTCGAGTAATACTCCGCCAGCGGCTCGAACCCCGCCGCGCGCCACCAGCCCGGCCACTCTTCCGGATTCACCGGCTCCAGCAAAAACGGCGGCTCCTCGCCCGCCTCCGTCACGAGCCGATAACTGCGCCACGTGTTTCCGTTCATCGGGCCCACCGCGAGGGTGCAACCTCGCCCGCGCAACACATCGCACGCCTGTGCCAGCACCGCGGCAGACGCCTCTGATGAGTCCGCTGAAAATTTCCCGATCACTCCCAGCCGTTCGCCCGCCAGCGTCGGCACCTGCGTCCACCATAGCCACGCCTCCGCGCCTCCGGTTTGAAGCCGCAGGTCTTCGCCCATCTCCGGCGTCAAAGGAGTGCTCATAATAAAATCATCATCAAACCACCACCCGCCGATGCGACAAGCGCCGTCGCGCCCTGTTTCCACCAACGCGCCGTGAGGTCGTCCGGCATCTGCAATTTCGGCTCGCACGCGACGAATCCCGCCGACGCCACCGCGACGCATGTCAATCCCGCCGCCAGTTCCACCCACGACACGGTGCGTCCGCGATCCAGCAGCGCAAACGCCGCTCCCTGCAACACCGTCGCCTGCGCCACGCCCACCGCCCACCACGCCGCGCGCGACCAGCCGGGACGTCCCTGCGAAAACCGCACTGTCGCGATCACCGCCTGATGCGTCATGACTCCCAGGGTAAAACACCACAGCCACCGGCCGCCGGGAGCGAACGCCTGCGCCACCGCCCACACCAGTCCGGCCGAGCCCACGTAGATCACCGCCACCAGGTTATGCCGTGGGACGCCCCCCGGCACCGTAGGCATCAGCCGCACATAGCTCGCCAGCAGCACCACCGGCGCAACCAGCCAGCCCCAGCCGCCCACCGACCAGAAAAAATACAGCGCCAGCGCCCCTCCCAGCCGCGCACAATCATCCACCACCCGCCCGCGCCGCCAGACCCATGCCGCCATGGTGACCACCACCAAGACGTCCAGGCGCCACGCGATTTCAGTCAATGAAAGTCCCGAGCAAATCGTGATCTGCACATATGCCGCCAATGGCAGGAAGACATTATCCAGCCCGCGCCATGAAATGGCTTCCACGGTTGCCGCAAACAGGCCTATCACCGCCGCGGTCGCCACGCTCTCGCTCCATCCACGGCCGGTCGCAATCAGCGGGCCCGCGACACACAGAAAGCCCACCATCGCGACCGCGAATGAGCCTTCTGCACTTTTCCTCCCCTCCAGCGTTTCATAAAAATGACGCCCCCAACGCTTCCCCACCAGCGCCCCCGCCGCATCCGCAAACGTGAGCAACGCCACCGGCACGCCAAACGCCAGCCCGTCGCCTCGCGCCAGCGTGAACACCGCAGCCACGCCCACCGGAAAATACATCTCCCCCAGCGACGCGCGTTTCACGTCATGCAACACCCCGCCGATTTCCCTCTTCAACACCGGCACCACTCGCAACGCCCCCAGCGATACCACGGCCAGCCCTGCCAGCATCCACACCGGCCACGCCTCTGCGAACAGCCAAGGAAACGCCAGACAGATCACCCCCATGCCGATATGCACCGCCTTGCGTGACGTCTCCGCGCCAAGCACGCCCTGGGACTGCGCGCGTTTCACGACGAGCAACAACCCTCCCAGTGCCCCAAGCACAAGGCCGATGCCGGCCAGCGGACTCACAGCACCTCCTCCACCACGAACGCGCTGTAGAAAAACGCCTTGTCCCGCGCAAACAACAACCGCGCTCTTTCCTCAAGCGGACGCAACCGGTGCGCCAGCGACTCCGGACGCCGGCGTGGCGCCAGCATGTTCCAATACGCCAGCCGCCCTCCCGGCGCGCTCGCGTCCGCCAGCGAGGCGAGGATCGCCGCCGTGTTCTCCTCCGACATATATTCAAAAATATCAGACAGATTGAACTTCAGCACGCGCTTCGCGGCCCCCGCCGCCCGCTCGCGCTCCAAAAACGCCTCCAACGTCAGCTCGTGCCACTCCAACCGGTCCAGTCGCGACCGGATTTTCATGAAATTCTCCGCCCGCAACGCCCATGGCAGCGCCACGCCGTGCGTGCCGGTCAGAATCCAGTGCAGATACGGATTCTCCGCCGGATTCAGCGCCACCAACGCATGCCGCGTCCGCTCCAAAATCCGGTCCGCCACCGAACCCTCGACGTATTTGAAAAACGCCGGATCGCGTCCCAGTCGCCCCATCATAAACCGCGAGAAAAACACTTTGAACAGCAGCCGCCACCGCCACGTGTTCCACCGGTCTTCGTAGAACCGCTCGCGCTCCGCCGGCGTTCCGCCGCGCAACAACGCCTCGACCGTTTTCCTCCCATGCACCAGCGGCAGCACCCGCGTGCGAAACAACCGGAAGTAGTTCTCAAACTTCCCCGGTGCCCCGATCCCGCCCGCCACCGACTCCGGCTGCCCGTCCCAAAACGCCCGCACCGCCGGCGAAAGCCGCCCGCGGCACCGCGCATACAACGCCGCCCGCGCCTCCGCCGCCCCCGAACGCGACCCCATCAGCACCAGCAACTCCGCGTGCGACAACTCGCGATAAGCCGCCACCCGCAGCTCCAGACACGCCAGCTGTGACGGATTCAAATCCAGCGCCACCACCCGCTCCGCCCCCGCCCCGAGCAACGCCAACGCATTATCCCCCGCCGACGAAATCGAAACCACAGTATCCGCCGGCCGCACATCCAGCGCCTCGACCAAAATGTCGGCGTCTTCCCAAACCTGCGCATACCGAATCCGCGAAAAATCCGCCCGCGTCGCCGCTTCCGTGCTCACCTTCCGTATATCCGAATTAGTGCCCATTAGTGTTCATTAGTGGTTAAAATCTCCGTCTTCCTCACCACCCCCGTCGCCCCATCCATCTCCAGCCAGTCCCCCGTCTTCACCCACGCCGTTACCCCGCTGATCGACACGATCGCAGGAATCCCCATCTCCCGCGCCACAATCGCCGAGTGCGACAACAAGCTCCCGTGTTCCACCAGCAGCCCCGCCGCCGCCGGAAACAACATGATCCAGCCCGGGTCCGTCCTCGGTGCCACCAAGATTTCCCCCGACTCGATCACCGCATTCCTCGGATCGATGATCACGCGCGCCCGCGCCCGCACCACGCCCGGACAACATCCAATCCCCTTCAATGCATCCCCCGTCGGTGCCACCGCCGCCCGCGTAGCCTTGAACGCATTGCCCAGGTAAACCGCCCCGCGCGTCGCAAACCGGTCCGCCGGCTCCGCCTTTTCGCGGAACCCCGCAAACTCCCGTTTCCGCAACGCCGTCAGCCCCGCCAGATCGGTCGTCGCCGCCGTGCCTTCCACAAAACCAAGCGCCTCTTCGACCGTCAGATAAAACACGTCGCGCGGCTCCACCAACCGACCCACCGCGTGCAGCCGCTTGCCCAACTCCACGTAGATTCGCCGCACTCGTCCAAACAACCGCGTGCGCTCAAATCGCAGATTCTCGCGATCACGCACACGCGCCCGACAATGCTTCAGCACCCAGTTAAAAATCACCCGCTTCATCGCATGCCCTGCAAGTTCCTCGGTCACGCGCAACTCCGCCGCCGTCCGTAACTTCGCCTCCATGCCCGCGTCCGCCAATCCGCTCACCCCAAACCTCCGCGCAAACTGCCCCACAGATCTTAACAACGTCAGCGGCTCGTCATGCAGTGTGAGGCTTTCCAGTTTCAATTCCTCCAGACAGCGATCGCCAAACTTGTCGAGATACGCCTCATAGCCCGCGCGAAACACCGGCGCGGTTTCCAGCCAGCGTTCGATCTGTGCCCGCGTTCCCTCGCACAGCACCGACGCCGCCGCGGCGTCGCCCGCCACCAGCGCAGCCAGCTCGCGCACGCGCTTCGCCGGCTCCGCGCTGATCATCCCGCCTTCGCCGCACAGCAGATCGTTCTGCAGCGTGCCGTCGGCGTCCCCGCACCATTTCGCCGTGAGCTTCCGCGCCACGCCGTAGAAAATCATCGCGAAAAAATCGTTCACCAGCGGCGCGTCCCACTTGAGCAACAACTGCCGCTCCAGATCGCGGAAATGCACCGCCAGTTCATCCGGTCGCATCGTCTCCAACGACGGCTCGCACGGACGCAGCGCGTGATTCAACCGCACATAAAACCGCTCAATCTGTCCCGGCAGCGTAAAGTGATTCTTCACCAGCCCCAGGCACGCCCCTGCCAGCGCAAACCCGTCCTTCACTTTCGCCCACCGTCCCGCCGGCACCAGCTTCGCGAGCACTTCCTCGGGCAGCCCTTCCTTCACTCCCATCATCTGCTCCATGAATCCTCGGTTCACCGAAAATCCCGGCAGCAACGCCAGCAGCCGATACCAGCTGATCAGGTTGTAATAGATCCGCCCATCGACGAGTCCGAGCATGCGCGGAAACAAATCCCTGTTCTCCTCAATCCGCACCGCGCCCACGCCCATCATCCGTGCAAACTCCCGGTAAACCGCCTCATAAATCCCGCGCGCAAACGAAAACGTCAGCGGCGTCGTCACCCCGCTATAGCTCTCCGCAATGTTCGCGTTGTCCCAAAGGTTCAGTTCGCCATCCGGATCGGCCAGTCCCGCCAGCGACGTGATCGGTCTCGATTGCAGCAACCACAGTTTCCCACCCGCCCGCGCCCACTCGATGTCCTGCGGACGTCCGAAAAACTTTTCCGTCGCCCGCGCCAGCGCCGCGACCTCCACCGCCTCCGCATCGCTCAACGTCGCCCGATCCGACATCGCTGCATCCACCGGTTGCGACACCACGCCCTCCCCCTCACCCGGCGCCGCCCGATGCGCACTGCTTTTCTCCACCACGGCCCGCTTCACCACCCGCCCGCCGCGATCCACCGTAAACATATCCGCATCGGCCTCGCCCGACACCAACGCCGAGCCCAGTCCGAACACCGCCGACACCACCGCATGCCCGCGCCGTCCGCTCACCGGATCCGCGCTGAACGCCACGCCCGCCGTCTCCGCGTCGATCATTCGCTGCACCAACACCGCCGGCGGCTGCGGCTCGCCCGCCAGCCCGCGCTCTTTTCGATAAGCCAGAATGCGTTCGCTAAACCCCGAGCGCCACACCGCCGCGACCTTTTCCGGAATCCGCTCCGGCGGCACAAAAAGAAAACTGTCCAACTGCCCCGCAAACGAGTGCTCCGCCCCGTCCTCGTCGAGCGCAGACGACCGCACCGCAAAAAACGCCGCGCCCGGCGCGACCGATTTTGCCGTGTCCACGATTTCAGCCGCCAGGTCCGCTCCCGCACCCGACGCGGAATAAGCCGCAGGCGACACCACAAACCACTCCGGTATCGGTAGCTTCGCCGCGCCCAACCTCGCCAATGCCCCGGCCTTTCCGCCAAGCGGCGCGCCGTCCGGAAAATCGTCGGTGTGGCGGATGAGGAGCGTCATGATGAAAGCCTCGACCACAACGGAATCACGCCGAGCATGAGATAAAGCGCGAGCGTCCAGACACCCGAATAAGCCTCCACGCCTTTCGCCAGCCTGCCGCTCACCGTGCAAAGAAAGGCGAATCCCAGCCCCGCGCCGCCGAGCCACAACGCGACGAGCACGCTCGCCACCGGGACCGTAAACCCAATGCGTCCGGCGGCCACGAGCGCGCAGGCCAACGTCGCCGCCATCGCGCACAGCCAGGCGGCCACCGCGATTCGGCGTCCCCAGAGAAACGTGTAGGTCTCCACGCCGGCCTCCTCCTGCCCGGGCGCGCGGATTTTGCGCCCCAGCTCGATCACCACGCCATTGCAGAAACTCCCCGCCAAAAACCAAAACAACCCGGCCGGCATCACCCCGCCCGTGTGAACCCAATCACACCCCGTGGCGAACCAGTCCACCAACGGCATGATCAGCATGTGGCTGAAGAGATAGACGACCGGCCTCGCCTTCAACCATGACCGGGCGAAGAACTCCTTGCTCATCAGTCCAAAGTAAACCCACGTCACGGCCAGCAATCCCACCAGCGGCCAGCCCAGTTGTGCCGCCACCACAAATTGCCCCGTCGCCACCGCAACGCCGAGCCAGCCAAGCTCGCTTAGTTTCACCAAACCCCTCGGCACCGGCCTGTAAGGTCGAAAGCGCGCATCCTCCTCGGCATCCTTGAATTCGTCGGCGATCCGCAAAAGAAGGAACGAGCCCAGCGACACGACAAATGCCACGATAAAGGAGACCGCCGCCGGTCGCACCCCATCCCCGCGCAGCAAAGCCGAATAACTCACCGCCGACGCGCTGAACGCCGCGATCAACGGACCGTGCGCGATCAGCGGAAATCGTTCCTTCTGGTATGTCCACCAGCGGTTCATACGGTCGGCTTTTTCCCGCGCGCCAGCCGTTCGTGCGCGCCGGAGAACTGCCCCGCGCTCAGCGCCGCGATGATCGACAGCTCCCCGGCCAGCGCGAGCGCCGCACACACTTCCGAAAACGCCCGCGCGTGTCCCGCACCCGCCAGCCCGAGCACTTTCAGACACGCCTGCTGGCTCGGCAGCCCCGTGCCTCCGCCCACCGTGCCGACGATCAGGTTCGGCAGCGTCACAGCCGCGTATAGTTCACCTTCCACGCCCACTTCAAACCGTGTCACGCCCACCGCCGCCTCCGACACACAGGCCGCGTCCTGGCCGCACGCAATGAACAGCGCCGCGAGCCCGTTCGCGTAATGCCCCTGCACGCCGATGGTGCCGCTGAGCACGCCGCCGAGCGCCGACATCCGCCAGTAATCCACCATCTTCTCCGGCGTCGTATGCAGATGACGCTCCACCAGCTTGCGCGGCAACCGCACCTCCGCCGCCACCTTTTTCCCTCGCACCGATTGGAACGACTGCGAACTCGCCTTTTTGTCGCCAGACAGATTCCCCTCCACGAAAAAATACTGCGGTTTCACCGGACAACTCTCCGCGATGAACGCGCACACCGCCGCCGTCGCGATCGTCACCATGTTCTGCCCCGACGCGTCGCCCGTGGTGAACTCCAGCAAGACATACACATGGTTCCCCTCGATGGTGAATCGCACGTCCTTGAGTTTCCCGAAACGCGTGGTCGCCTCCGCCTTCTCCCGGATCTTCTCCGTGTTCACCACGCACCACTGCACAAAGTTGCCTGCCTCCAACAGCGAGTGAAACGCATACGCCGGCGCGCGTCCCACGCCCTCGCTCAGGATCATCGTCGTGCAACCGCCCGCCAGAGTGATGACACTCGCCCCGCGATGATAGCTCGCCACTAGCGCGGCCTCGGTCGTCGCCAGCGGCACATAATAGTCGCCCTGTGCGGCGATTCCGTTCACCCGCAGCGGACCGGTCAACCCTACGGGGATTTTTACCGTGCCGATAAAATTCTCGATGTTGTGCGCGAACAACGCATGCCGCTCCAACGACACCGCATCCGCCACCTCCGCCTTGGCGGCCCCGGCGTCAGGCAGCAGCGCCCAGCGTTTGTCCACCACCTCAGGCTCGGTCAGCGAAGCCCCCGGCACGCGCGGCGCGGACGGATGATGCTTGGCACCCAAACGTGATGCGATCTCCTCGGACGAAAGAGTCCCTGCGATGGATTCCAAATGCTTACGGGCGCCGTCTTGCGTGGCCGACATATATGAATTGCGATGAAACGCGCCCACCCGGTGGTTACAAGCTCACGCTTCTCTGCTGACGCCCCCAAAGAGCGGGGGCATTCCTGCCGCCGTCCGCACACCATCGGCCCGCATGCACTCCTCATCCCTCCTCCGGACGCGGAATCGTGATCGTGATCCGCGTGCCGACGCCGACCTTCGACTTGATCCACAGGCGCCCGCCGAACTGTTTCGTCACCAAAAACGCCTTCGTGAGCCCGAAGCCGCCGCCCATGGTGCGCATGTGTTCGACGTTGCTGCCGCGCCGGCCGAAATTCACGACCTCCCCGAGTTCATCGTCGGGGATGCCGCAGCCCGTGTCCTGCACCACGAAGCGCAGCTCCGCCGCGGTCTCGTGCAGCCCCACGTTGATCGTGCCGCCCGGCGGCGTGTATTTGCGGGCGTTGGCGATCAGGTCCCGCATCACGTCCTTGAAAATCAGCGGCATCGCAACCGTGCCCCCGCTCGTGCTCTCGATGACAAAGTCCACGTAGTAGTCCGCGGGTTTTTGCAGGGCCAGATTGTAGATGATGTGGTAGCGCCCCTTGCTGTTTTTTTCGATCGCGGCGAACACCGCCAGAAAGTCCGCCCGCATATCCTCGATCGGCAGATCGAGCCACTTGCCCGGCTCCCGCGCGCGGGCGAGCACCTCCTGCGAACGCACCTCCAGGATGTGAAAGACGCTCCGCAGATTCCCCAGCGATTCGAGGGTCTCCGCATCGTCGCCTTTCCCGGGATACCGACCGCACACGAGCCTGATCTCCGACAGGATGGCCTCCTCCTCGACGCGGACATTCCTGGCGAATTCCAACGCCAGATCCTGGTCGGAAAACGACGCCTTCACGCGATCACAGATGGCGAGCGTTTCGCTCAACAGCTCGGCATTGTCGGCCAGATGCAACCCGATGAGCATGGCCTCGCCCTGAAGCACATTGAGGACGTTCAACAGCGAATGCATGTCGAGCAGCGACCGCTCTCCCGGCTTCAGTTCGGCTATCTGGACGATCTCGATTTCCATAAGGGGTAGTTGATGGGCTTGCGGCAGTTAACGCCTTATCGTCCCCGATAAAATACAATTAAACCAAAATAAACCGGTTATAACTTAATGTAACAGCCCCGATCTCAATTTCCCGGCGCGTCTGGAGCGGGAAAACCGGCGGACGATCCCCACGCAAGCCGAGTTCCCCCGCAATTTCCGCGTTCCCTCCGCCAACCCATGCGCAGTCCCCCTGCGCATTTTTTGGCATGATGAGCAGGCGCCCGCCCGACATCCCTCGGGCAGTGGTGCTTCGCTCAATGAAACCGACTTCGCCCGCCGCCCCCCGCTTCGCAACTCTCGACGCCAACGAGGCCGTCGCCTCCGTCGCCTACCGGCTCAACGAGCTCATCGCGATCTACCCCATCACGCCGTCCTCCGCCATGGCCGAGTCCTGCGACGAATGGGCCGCCGCCGGCAAGCCCAATCTCTGGGGCCAGACCCCTCGTGTCGTCCAGATGCAGTCCGAGGGCGGCGTCGCCGGCGCCATCCACGGCGGCCTGCTCGGCGGCGCGCTCACCACCACGTTCACCTGTTCGCAGGGGCTCCTGCTGATGATCCCCAACCTCTACAAGATCGCCGGCGAACTCCTCCCCCTCACCATCCACGTCAGCGCCCGCGCCCTCGCCGCCCAGGGGCTTTCCATCTTCGGCGACCACCAGGACGTCATGTCCTGCCGCGCCACCGGCTGCGCCCTGCTCTGCTCCAACAACGGCCAGGAAGCCCACGACTTCGCGCTCATCGCCCACGCCGCCAGCTACAAGGGCCACCTGCCGTTCATCCATTTCTTCGACGGCTTCCGCACGTCGCACGAGGTATCGAAGATCTCGATGCTCTCCAACGACGACCTGAGCGCCATCATCGACGAGAAAGCCATCGCCGCGTTCCGCGCCCGCGGCATGACCCCCGACAAACCCACCCTCCACGGCACCGCCCAGAATCCCGACGTCTATTTCCAGGGCCGCGAGTCGGTGAACCGCTTCTACACCTTCCTCCCCGGCACCGTGCAGGCGCTCATGCAGCGCTTCGGCGAACTCACCGGCCGCAAATACCACCTCTTCGACTACTACGGCCACCCCGAGGCCGAGCGCGTCGTCGTCGCCATGGGCAGCTCCGTGGACACCCTCCGCGAAACCGCCGAACACCTCAACGCCTCCGGCGAAAAGACCGGCGTCATCGCCGTGCGTCTCTTCCACCCCTTCCACGTGAAGGCGTTCCTCGCCGCCCTGCCCTCCACCGTGCAGGCCATCGCCGTCCTCGACCGCACCAAGGAGCCCGGCTCCATCGGCGAACCCCTTTTCCTCAACGTCCTCGCCGCGCTCTCCGAGGGTCGCTCGCCCCTCGCCGGCTCCGCCCGCGTCGTCGGCGGTCGCTACGGACTCGGCTCGAAGGAATTCACCCCCGGCATGGCCAAGGCCGCCTTCGACAACATCTCCCGCTGGGAACCGATCAACCACTTCACCCTCGGCATCATCGACGACGTCACCGGCACGTCCATCGGCTACGACGCCTCGCTCGACCTCGAGCCTTCCGACGTCCGCCGCTGCGTCTTCGTCGGCCTCGGCGCCGACGGCACCGTCGGCGCGAACAAAAATTCCATCAAGATCATCGGCGAGCAGACCGACAACTACGCCCAGGGCTACTTCGTCTACGACTCCAAGAAATCCGGCTCCGTCACCACTTCTCATCTGCGTTTCGGCCCGCGCCCCATCCGCGCGCCCTACCTCATCACGCAGGCCGATTTCGTCGCGTGCAGCCAGTTCTCCTTCGTCGGCCAGCAAAACGTCCTCGGCTACGCCAAGCCCGGCGCGACCGTCCTCCTCAATTCCCCTCACTCCGCCGCCGACACCTGGGCCAAACTCCCCCGCGAATGGCAGGTCACGCTCATCGAGAAAAAACTCCGCCTCTTCGTCATCGACGCCACCGCCGTCGCCCATACGAGCGGCATGGGCCGCCGCACGAACACCGTGTTGCAGACGTGCTTCTTCGCCCTCTCCGGCGTGCTCCCGCAGGACGAGGCCATCGCCCAGATCAAGAAGGCCATCGCCAAGACTTACGGCCGCAAGGGCGAGACCATCGTCAAGATGAACTACGCCGCCGTGGACGCCGCCCTCGCCGGCATGCAGGAGGTCGTCCTCCCCGCCGCGCCCGACACCGACGCCGTCGTCACCCTGCCCCCGGTTTATCCCGGCGCCTCCGCCTTCGTGCTGCAGGTCACCGCCCGCCTCCTCGCCAACGACGGCGACAACCTCCCCGTCAGCTCCATCCCCGTCGACGGCACCTGGCCCACCGGCACCACCCGTTTCGAGAAACGCAACCTCGCCCTCGAAATCCCCGTCTGGGATTCCTCGATCTGCATCCAGTGCAACAAGTGCGTCCTCGTCTGCCCGCACGCCGCCATCCGCGCCAAGTTCTACGATCCCGCCGCCCTCGCCGGCGCGCCCGACACGTTCAAGTCCGTCGATTTCAAGGCCCGCGATTTCCCCGGCAGCAAATACACGCTCCAGGTCGCGCCCGAGGACTGCACCGGCTGCACGCTCTGCGTCCAGGTCTGCCCCGCCAAGGACAAGACCAACCCGCGCCACAAGGCCATCGACATGGCCCCGCAGCCCGAACTCGTCGCCGCCGAACGCGCCAACTGGGACTTCTTCCTCGCGCTCCCCGAGCCCGACCGCACCCGCATCGACCTCTCCACGGTGAAGGGCACCCAGTTCCTCACGCCTCTCATCGAGTTCTCCGGCGCCTGCTCCGGCTGCGGCGAGACGCCCTACCTCAAGCTCCTCACCCAGCTCTACGGCGACCGCCTCATCATGGCCAACGCCACCGGCTGCTCCTCCATCTACGGCGGCAACCTCCCCACCACGCCCTACTGCTCCGACAAAAACGGACGCGGCCCGACCTGGGCCAACTCCCTCTTCGAGGACAACGCCGAGTTCGGCCTCGGTCTGCGCCTCTCCGCCGACCAGCGCGCCCTCAACGCCCGCACCCTCCTCAAGCTCCTCGCCCCGCAGCTCGACACGGTCTTCGCCGACTCGATCCTCGACGCCCCGCAGCTCACCGAAGCGGAGATCGCCGCCCAGCGCGCCCGCGTCGCCACCCTCCGCGCGAAACTCGCCTCCCTCGGCACCCCCGACGCCGCGCGTCTCGACCTCATCGCCGACGACCTCGTCAACAAAACCGTCTGGATCATCGGCGGCGACGGCTGGGCCTACGACATCGGCTACGGCGGTCTCGACCACGTCCTCGCCTCCGGCGCCAACGTCAAGATCCTCGTCCTCGACACCGAGGTCTACTCCAACACCGGCGGACAGTCCTCCAAGTCCACCCCGATCGGCGCCGTCGCCAAGTTCGCCTCCGGCGGCAAGGGCACCGCGAAGAAGGACCTCGCCCTCATCGCCTCCCAATACGGCCACGTCTACGTCGCCAAGGTCTCCCTCGGCGCCAAGGACAGCCAGACCGTGCAGGCCTTCCGCGAAGCCGAGGCCTATCCCGGCCCCGCGCTCATCATCGCCTACTCGCACTGCATCGCCCACGGCTACAACCTCAGCCAGGGCCTCGACCAGCAGAAGCTCGCGGTCGACACCGGCTACTGGCCGCTCTTCCGCTACGACCCGCGCCTCGCCGCTCAGGGCCAGACGCCGTTCAAGCTCGATTCCGCCCCGCCCAAGACCGAGCTGTCCAAGTTCACCTCGGGCGAGACCCGCTTCGGCATCCTGAAAAACATCAACCCCGCCCGCGCCGAGTCCCTCGCCGTCACGGCCCAGGAGCAGGTCAAGGCCCACTACGCCCTCTACCAGCAACTCGCCGCCCCGGCCCCGAAGAAAGAACCTTCGGCACCCTCGCCCGCCTGACTCCGACGTAGGGCCTCACCTCGCGTGAGGCCGCGCTCATCCCTGGCACTCGCAACACCACCAACCCGGCTCGACACAAGGTCGAGCCCTACTCCATGAACCTCTCCACCACCTACCTCGGCCTCAAGCTCCGCACCCCCGTGGTCATCGGTGCGTCCCCCTTCTGCGACAACATCGCCCTGGCCGGCCGGCTTGAGGAAGCCGGCGCCTCCGCCATCGTCATGTGCTCGCTCTTCGAGGAGCAGATCGACCTCGAGCAGCGCGCCCTCTTCCACCACCTCGAAACCCCCGCAGAGAGCAACCCCGAGGCCCAGTCCTATTTTCCCAAATACGAGGAATACCAGCTCACCCCCGACACCTACGTCCGCAAGCTGGAGCGCCTCAAAAGCGCCCTCTCCATCCCCGTCATCGCCTCGCTCAACGGCCGCCATCCCGGCGGCTGGGTGGAATACTCCCGCCAGCTCGAATCCGCCGGCGCCGACGCCATCGAGCTCAACACCTACCAGCTCGCGACCGATCCCAACACCTCCGGCGACTACATCGAAACCGACATCCTTGAGATCGTCCGCAGCGTCGTCGCCACCGTGAAGATTCCCGTCTCGGTGAAGCTCTCCCCCTTCCACACCTCGCTCGCGCAATTCGCCACCACGCTGGACCAGCACGGCGCCTCCGGCCTCGTGCTCTTCAACCGTTTTTACCAGCCCGACTTCGACATCGAGACGCTGGAAGTCGTGCCCAAGCTGAAACTTTCCAACTCCTCCGAGCTGCTCCTGCGCCTGCGCTGGCTGTCCATCCTGTCGCCCACCCTCAAGGGCTCGCTCGCATGCAGCGGCGGCGTGCACACCGCCGAGGATCTCGTCAAGGCCCTCCTCGCCGGCGCCAACGCCGTGCAGGTCGTCTCCCTCCCGCTCGAACACGGCCCCCGTTCCCTCGTCGCCCTCCTCGACGGACTCACCGCCTGGATGAACGAGCACGAATACCGCAGCATCGACCAGATGCGCGGCGCGCTGAACATGAAACGCTGCCCCGACCCCGCCGCCCACGAGCGCGCCAACTACATCAAGACCCTTCACAGCTGGAAGGTGTGAGAGGGGTGTCCAAAAAGCCGGATCGAGGGTAGGGCGGGACCGCTGGGCCCGCCGCAACTCACCCGTGGACTACGCTTGCCCAAACGGACGGTCCGGCGGTCCGTCCCTACCTTTTTAGACGCCCTCTGAGACCTCCGCTTCGTTCTCTTTCTCGTAATCGTTCTCCCCGCTTTCATTTTGACTGACCTCCATCCGGACCGAGAACGAGTAAGAGAACGAAGAACGAGAAAGATACCCATCCCGCTCCTCCCCCCCCAACGCGGGGATTGTCCTTTGTTTTGTTTTTAGTTCACTCCTCGGCGTGCCCCTCACCACCGCCTCGAAACTCCGTCTGTTCTGGAGCCTGGCGAAGCCGTTTTGGACCTCCGAGGAAAAGTGGCCCGCGCTTATTCTTCTCGGCTCTGTCCTGACAACCACCGCGCTCCAAAACTGGATCGGCGTACGCCTGTCCTACTGGAACCGCGATTTTTTCAACACCGTCCAGCGCGGCGACTACAGCTACTTCGTCCACCTCGGCGCGGTGATGATCGGGCTCATCTTCCTCTCGATCACCTTCTGGCTCGCCGAGGACTTTCTCTTCTCGACACTCAAGATCCGCTGGCGCCGCTGGCTCACCACGCGCTTCCTCGACAAATGGCTCGGCGACCGCGCCCACTACCTCGGCCAGCTCGACTCCGGCGGCGGCGACAATCCCGACCAGCGCATCAGCGAGGACATCCGCAGCTTCGTCTTCACCTCCCTCGATCTGTTCATGCAGATCTTCTCCTCCGCGATCGGCTTCATCGCCTTCGTGGTCATCCTCTGGAATCTCTCCGAGGGCCCGCCCACTCCCCTCGGACGTCCGCCGCCCGTGGACATTTCCACCCACATCGCGTGGCTGGGCGCGACCTACCTCTGGATCTGGCACGCCTACGAAAACACCATGGCGTTCATCACCGCCATCCCTGGCCATCTCGTGTGGTTCTGCTTCCTCTACTCGTGGCTCGGCTCATGGCTCGTGAGCCGCGTCGGCCGCCCGATCATCGGCCTCTCCTACGAGCAGGAAAAACTCGAGGCCGACTTCCGCTTCGGCCTCATGCGCCTCCGCGAAAACAGCGAGAGCACCGCCCTCATCGAGGGCGAACCCGCCGAACGCCGCACCCTCGGCGCCAGCTTCGGCCGCATCGTCGGCAACTTCAACGCCCGCCTCCTCCGCCAGATCCACTTGAACGCCTTCAAGGCCGTTTATTTCCGCCTGTCCGACACCGTTCCCCTCCTCCTCTCCGCCCCGCGCTTCTTCGCCGGCATCATCTCGCTCGGCCAGCTCACCCAGCTCACCGGCGCGTTCGGACGCGTGCAAAGCAGCCTCAATCTTTTCATCAACAGCTTCGAGACCTTCGCCGGCTGGTGGGCCGTCACCCAGCGTCTCGACGGCTTCGTCCGCGGCATCGAACACTCCCGCGAATTGCGGGCCACCCAGAGCCGCATCTACGACACCGGCCTCACCGGCGACCGCCTCGAAGTGCAGGACCTCGCCCTCTTCCGCCCCGACGGACGCATGCTTCTCGCTCCGGTGACGTTCAGCCTCTCGCCCGGCGATTCCGTCCTCATCACCGGTCCCTCCGGCTGCGGCAAGAGCACGCTCCTCCGCGCCCTCGCCGGCCTCTGGCCCTACGAGCAGGGCATGGTGCATCTGCCCGATCCTTTCCGCTGCATGGTCATGCCGCAGAAACCCTATCTCCCCATCGGCACCCTGCGCGCCGCCGTGTGCTACCCAGAGCCCCCGGAAAACTTCACCGAAGAGGCCGTCCGCACCGCCCTCGCCTTGGCGCAAGCCCCGACCCTCGCCGCCCGCCTCGACGAGGAGGCCCACTGGTCGCAGACCCTCTCCGGCGGCGAACAGCAACGCGTGGCCCTGTCGCGCATCTTCCTGCACAAGCCGGCCTGGTTGTTCCTCGACGAGTCCACCTCCGCGATGGACGAAACCTCCGAGCACGCGTTCTACCTGAGCCTCCGCGCGACCCTGCCCGACATCACCTACCTCACCATCGCGCACCGCAGCACCTTGAAGGCGTTTCACGTCCGCAACTTCGCCATCGTCGCCCAGGAAGACGGCTCGCACCAGCTCACCGAGGTCAGCAACGCCATGGCCAACTGGTAGGCAGACAAAGTAACCCAATAGGTTACTTTGTCTCCGGCGGCATCAGCCGCCCCTCCGCTTAATCGTGGAGGCCATTGGCCGGAACTGCTCCCAGAGAATCGCCCCATTGGGCGATTCCATTAGTGGTTAAAAATTCCGGACTCCGATTTCTGAAGGTCACGCCCCAAGCGTAACTCGCCCCGCCCTGCGCACGTCCCCTGATCATGCGCCTCACCCTGTTCCTCGCGCTCGCCCTCGCCACCTCAAGCCCCGCGCTTTTCGCCCAAGGTCTCCCGTCCGACGCCCGTCCGCTGCGCGACCTCGCCTACGTCGAAAACGGCCACGCCCGCCAGAAGCTCGACCTCTACCTTCCCGCCGCGACCAACTCCACCGCGACCCGCCCGCTCATAATCTGGATTCACGGCGGCGGCTGGAAAGCCGGCGACAAACGCCAGTGCCCCGCCACCCGCCTCGTGTCCGAAGGCTACGCCGTCGCCAGCCTCAACTACCGTCTCAGTCAGGACGCGGTCTTCCCCGCGCAACTCGAAGACTGCAAAACCGCCGTCCGCTGGCTCCGCGCCCACGCCGCCGAGTATCACCTCGATCCCAACCGCTTCGCCGCCTGGGGCAGCTCCGCCGGCGGCCACCTCGTCGCGCTCCTCGGCGTCACCGGCAAGACGCGCGAATTCGATGTCGGCGCCAACCTCAACGTCTCCAGCGCCGTCCAGTGCGTCGTCGATTACTTCGGCCCGACCGACATGCTCACGATGGGCAGCATGTCCGGCCCGCGATCGCGCATCTCGCACGACGACCCCAACTCGCCGGAATCACGGCTCCTCGGCGGCCCGGTCCAGAAAAACCCCAGGCTCGCCCTCCGCGCCAGCCCCACGACCTACGTGCAGCCCGGCGCGGCGCCCTTCCTGATCGTCCACGGCGACGCCGACCCAACCGTGCCCATGGGCCAAAGCCAGTTGTTCGACGAAAAACTCCGCGCCGCCGGCAACGCGAGCACCCTGCACATCGTCAAAGGCGGCGGCCACGGCCAACGTTTCGGCCCCGACGTCTTCCGCCTCACCGAAGACTTCCTCAAAAAACACCTGCAACCAAAGTAACCCAATAGGTTACTTTGCTCCCGGCGGCATCAGCCGCCCCTCCGCTGGATCGTGAAGGCCACGAGCACCGCTCGCCCCGCCACTGCGGGGTTGGGCGATTCCATTAGTGGTAAAAACTCGACCCCCGGTGCCTAAACTCCTCGCCAACTTGTCTTCGTTCGTTTCGCCAACAAGGCATCAAACCTCCTCCGGTGCAGTTCCCCGTCCAGCACATCGTAATGCTGAGGCACGATGAAACGCGCATTCAGCCGTCTCGCCTTCTCAAGGCTGTCCGCGATGAGTTCTGGCGCGCTGTTCAAAATCGCCGGCGGCAGATGCACGTTGAAAAAATAACTCGCGAACAAATCCCCGCTGAACAGCAAATCACGCCGCGCGCTGTAAAAGCCGCAGTGCCCCGACGTATGCCCGGGAAGATGGACCACCCGCAGTCCGCCCCAGAAGGGCAACTCGTCTCCATCGTTCAAAAACCGATCTATCCGGACCGCACCACCCGCCCGCAAAAATCTCCGCCCGGCCCGCTCCAACCGGCCGCACCACCGATTGATGCCCGCATAGGGAAACACCCCGTCGATGTGCGCCTGCTCGGCCGGATGCGCATAAACCGGCGCACCGGTCCATTGCTTCGCCCAGACAAGATTGCCCGCATGGTCGAGATGTCCGTGCGTCAGCAAGATGGCCTTGACCGCCTCCGCCCGCAGCCCGAGCCGTCGCAGGCAACGACGGATTTGCCAAGGTTCCCCTACCAGACCCGTGTCGAGCAGCACCGCCTCGCCTCGCTCATCGACCAGCAAGTGACAGCAGCCCATCACGCCGCGAATCGTATATATTCCCTTGGGCGCGCTCATGTGATCCAACTCCACGCCAGCCCCAGCGCCCCGCTCGCCGCGATCACTCCGATCAGGTTCGCCTTGAACCGGTGCAACGCCACGAACGCCGCCGCGCCCGCCGCCAGCGCGAACCAGTCCACGCTCGCCCACGTCCCCGCCGGCACGATCACGTGCCAGCCGAACCACACCGCGAGGTTCAAAATCACGCCCACCACGCTCGCCGTCACCGCGCTGAGCGCCGCCGTCAGCAACTTCTGACCGCGCAACCGCTCGATGTGCGGCGCCCCCAGGAAAATCCACAGGAAGCACGGCACGAACGTCACCCACGTCGTGATCATCGCGCCCAACGTCGCCGCCACCAGCGGCGACAACGCGCCCGGATGATTCCAGCCGCCCATGAACCCCACGAACTGGAGCACCATGATGAGCGGCCCCGGCGTCGTCTCTGCAAACGCCAACCCGTCGAGCATCTGCGGCGCCGCCAGCCACGCATGCGTCCCCACCGCCTGCTGCGCCACGTAGGGTAGCACCGCGTAAGCGCCACCGAACGTCACCATCGCCGCCTTGCTGAAAAACAACCCCTCCTGCGCCAGCGTGCCCGCCCAACCCTGCCACAGTCCGACCGCGATGATCGGCGCCGCCCACAACCCGCCGCAGACCGCGACCACGCGCAGCGCCCGTCCACAAGTCGGCTTCACCGAAAAACTCTCCGCCGCGTCATCGATGACCGCCTCCTCTGGAGGGCGGGCCGCCGTGCCCGCCGCTCCGTGCCCACCGCCTCCCAAAACAAACTTCACCGGCGCATACCGCCCGCCCACGAACCCCACCGCCGCCGCCCCAAACACGATCACCGGAAACGGCACCTTCAAAAAAAAGATCAACCCGAACGCCGCCGCCGCGATGCCCCACATCACGCCGTTTTTGAGCGCCTTGCTCCCGATGCGCAGCACCGCCGCGAAGACGATCGCCATCACCGCCGGCTTCAGTCCGTAAAAAATCGCCGCGATCCAAGGCACCGCGCCATACGCGACATAGACATAACTGAGCGCCCACAAAATCACCGCCGACGGCAGCACAAAGAGCACGCCCGCCACGACGCCGCCCCACGTGCGATGCAGCAGCCAGCCGCAGTAAACCGCCAGCTGTTGCGCCTCGGGCCCCGGCAGCAGCATGCAGAAGTTGAGCGCGTGCAGAAACCTCTCCTGCCCGATCCAATTCTTCCGCTCGACCAGCTCGTGCTGCATGATCGCGATCTGCCCCGCCGGCCCGCCGAAGCTGATGAACCCCAGCTTGAGCCAGAATCGCACTGCCTCGCGAAAAGTGGGATGCACCGCCATGAGACGCTGACACTGGCCAACAGCGCTTTGAGGGCAAATCCCGAAAGCACCGCCCCGTGTCGGCTCAGATATCGCCTCGCCAACCACGCCAAGGAGCCTGTATCTAAAAACCCACACCGCCATGATTCACCATCCTCCCGCAGGCCGAGACGCCCTCATCGCCTACGTCATGGGATTGGCGATGGCCTGTCCGTTCGAGCAGGACAACCCGTGCGATTGCCCGCTGCACATGCTGAGGAAAAAAGCACTGGGGGATCGCCTCGCCTGGGCAAAATCGCTCTGCGACGATGAGCTCATGAAAATCGCCACCACGCACTGCATCTGCCTCGAAAAAAAGGTGGATCTGCAGTCCAAGGCAGACCGGAACGCGCAGACGCTCCCCAAAGAAAACAGGCGCAAAGCCGTAAGCTTACGCCTGTGAAATTCGCCGGAATCCGGCGGCGTCTTAGCGGCGCGAACCCATCACGATGCGCAGCACATACCAGAGCAGCAGCATCACACCGGAGAAGAGCGCCAGCGACGCGGCCACATGCTGGTTGGTGCGGTAGTGGTGGATGACGTTGGACGTCGTGTAGAGAATCGAGCCGCCCGCGAAAAACACCATCACCGCGGCGAACAGCAGCCCAAGCGTGAAGCCAAAGAGGATGCTGCACACGATCACACCCATCGCGATAAAACCACCGATGGTGAGAATGCTGCCGAGAAACGAGAAGTCCTTGCGCGTGATAAACGCCGTCGCCGTCAACCCCGCGAACAACAACCCCGTGATGATGCCCGCCATCGGGATGACGTCCGCATCGCTGCGATAAGCCGCCATATACATGAGCGGCAGGAAAATCACCGCCTCCGCCACCACGAACAGCCCCAGGCCGAGATACTGCATGGACGGAGCGGCTTCGGAGCGCGCCAGCTTGTCCGCCAGCCACGACACGCCCATGAAAGCGCCCAACGTCACCAGCCACCCCATGCCGCCCAGCATGGCGCCGATCATGTTTTCAACCCCCGGCAGGTACAGGAGAATCGTCTCCAAAATCACGAAGGCCAGAATGGCGACGGCCAGATGCAGATAGGTGCGACGAATAAACAGCGCGCGTTCCGAAGCTTCCGCGTCGGCGGCCGTGAGAAATGGATTACCGGAAGTATATTGCATGGGAGGAAGAAAGAATGACGGTTGCGAGACCCCGCCAAGCTGCATGCGTTCTCCCGTCCTGCCAATCGCAAATCGACGAAGATAGGGCGCGGATTTTATCCCGCGCCCTCGATCCGACACGGCGACCGACGTCGCCTTGCTCAGAAGCTCGCGCCGAACTGCACGCCGAGGACGATCGCGTCGTCGATGTTGCCCGTGCCGCCGGGGCGCTTGATCCACTGCACGTCCGGCTGGATGTAGGCATACTTCGTCACCTGCACGCGGTGGCCGAGTTCGAAAACCATCTCGTTGCTCACCGAACTTCCGCCGCCCGCGACGAGCTGGTCGGAGTATTGGTTGCTGAACCCGCCGTAAGTCGCAAAGAAAACCGTGCGGTCATCAGAGCGTCCGGGGATCAACCCTTTATAATTCGCGCCGACCGAGGACTGCACCGGGATGATCGCGACCTTGTCCTGCGCCGTGTAGGCGAAGGTGGCGAAGAGAGTCAGACCTTCGTCCGCCGTGCCGGGTTCGCGATAGACCTGATAATCACCATGCGCGTAGAACCGCGTGAAGTGATCCGTCGTGGAGGCCGTGTTAAACTCGGGCAGATCCATGAGGAACGCGTTGTTCATGCCCACGAAGAAGTGGGCGGGCCGGCCGGCGAACTGCGGATTCCAGTCGAACTGCGTGAAGATCGAGACGCCGTCGTCATGCGCGATGCTCAGGTCCATGCCGTGCTTCGAGGCGGTGAACATGTCGGGCGAGATTTGGAACACGCCGAGCTGGAAGAAACTCTCGTCGCTCGTCTTCGCCTTCACGCGGCCGCCCCACACCGCGAACGGATAGGACGTCATCACGCCGTCGAAGAGCACGGCGCGGATCTGGCCGTCCACCGCGTTGTTCAGCGAGTAGCCGTAGAGCGGCGAGCCCACGAAGTCGTCGGTCGCGGTCATGCGGCCGAATTTTACGGAAAGGTTTCCGTCGTTGAAGGTCTTTTCGAGGGTCACGTTGTAGAGGAACGTGGTCTGGCCGCCCACGAGCTGCATGACGCTGTATTGGCTGCCCACGGAGGGCGTGATGTCGCTGCCGGCGCGGTTGATGCCGGAGATCGTGAACCTGGTGTTTTGCCAGCCCAGAAGTTTCTGCAGGTCGAACTTCGCGCCGAAGAAGACATCGCTCGCGTAGTTGGTCTCGCTGCGGATGCCGCCGGAGACATTGGAGGCGACGATGGCGTTGTAATAGGCGAAGACGTCGACGCCCTGGTCGGCGAGTTTGGTGCGGGCACCGCCCCAATCGCCGGTGAGGCGGTCGGAGAACGGTGCGGGCGTATTGGCCGCCTGCTCGGCGCCCACGAGGGCGGCGGAGCTGGCGAGGAGGACGGACAGGAGCTTGGTTTTCATGGTCGGGGTTTGGGTTAAGGAAATAGGCAAAGCAGTAGCTATCGGTGTTGGTTGTAGGAGCGGCTTTACGCCGCGATTCCGGAGGCGTGCTTGCGCACGTCATCGCGGTATAAAGCCGCTCCTACATTTCGGAATCAGTGGTTCGGTTGGGTGATCTGCACGCGACTCACGAACGCCTCGACAGAGCCCTGTGAATCGGGGCCGTCGTCGGTGCGCGTGAGCGCGGAAAGGGAGAAGGCGGTTGCCAGACGCGCGGTGTCGGCGAGCGGCAGGTTGCGGAGCTGCGCGGCGATGATGCCGGCAACCATCGCATCACCCGCGCCCACCGTGCTGCGCACGGCGACGGACGGCGGACGGGCTACGACAACTTCGTCGGCCGTGACGAAGCACGCCCCGTCGGCACCGCGAGAAACGGCGACGAGCTTCACCCCGCCGGCAACAAGTTCTCGCGCCGCCGCGATCACGTCGGCCTCGGTCGAAAGCGTCCGACCGAGGTGCGCCTCAAGCTCGTGGACGTTGGGCTTGATGATGTCGGGCGCGGCCTGCAGGGCCTCGCGCAACGCCTCGCCGCTCGTGTCGAGCACGGTGCGGACGCCGCGGGCCTTCAGCGTCGTGATGAACTCGCGATAGATGGATGCGGGAACACCGGGAGGAAGGCTGCCGGCAAGCACGCACCAGCCGCCGGAAAGCGCGGTGAGCTGGCCGCGAAGCGCGGCCAGGTCGGCGACGGTCGGTGTTAGCCCGGGAAAATTGATGTCGGTCGTCTCATTGCGGACCGGGTCGGTGATCTTGATGCCCACGCGGGTTGATCCCGGCAGACGCACAAAACGGTCCTCGATACCGCGGGCTGAAAAAAACGCGGTGAAGGCGGTCTCGTTGTTGCGTCCGAGAAACCCCAGCCCAGCGACAGCGTGACCGTGCTCGGCGAGCGCAGCGGCGACATTGATGCCCTTGCCACCTGCGCGGTCGCTGGTGCGTTCGACGCGGTTGACCGCCCCGGCGGTGAAGCCGGGGATCGTCACCGTGCGGTCGATGGCGGGGTTGAGCGTGAGGGTGGTGATGACGGAAGTGGACATGACGGCTTGGGTGTAGGAGCGGCTTTACGCCGCGATGGTTCGAGCGTCAGTTTTATTTCGACAGTGCGCGGACCTCGGCGGCGGTCGAGCAGGCAAGTGCGCGTTGCGCCAAGGCGCGGAGGGATTTGATCGAAGAGCGGCGCAGGTGGGCCTTCACGGCGGCGAGCGACGGGGCGCTCATGCTGAGCTCGGCGACGCCGAGCCCCGTGAGAATGGAAGCTCCCAGCGTTTCGCCGGCCGCCCCGCCGCACACGCCGACCCATTTGCCCTCGGCGGCCGCGGCTTTGACGGTGAGATCGATCAGGCGGAGCACGGCGGGATGCAGCGCGTCGGCTTCCTTGCCGAGCTCCGGGTGCTGGCGGTCGATGGCGAGCGCGTATTGCGTGAGGTCGTTGGTGCCGACCGAAAAGAAATCGGCCTCGCGGGCGAACTCGCGGGCCATCAGCACGACCGAGGGAACCTCGACCATGATGCCGAGTTCGCACACGGGCGCGCCCAGCTCGGCGCGGACGGCTTCGGCGAGTTTCTTCGCGGCGCGCAGGTCTTCGAGCGTCGTGACCATCGGGAACATGATTTTCACCGCCCCGGCCTCGGCGGTCGCGGCGGCGCGATAGATGGCGCGCAGCTGGGTCTTGAAGACGTCGGGACGGCGCAGGCACAGACGGATGCCACGCACGCCGAGGAACGGGTTTTCCTCCTTCGTGAGGCCGAGGTAGGGCACGATCTTGTCGCCGCCGATGTCGAGCGTGCGGATGATGAGGGGCAGGCCGTTGAGCGCGCCGATCATCGTGGTATAGGCAAGAAATTGCTCCTCCTCGGTCGGCGCGGTCTCGCGGCCAAGAAAGAGAAACTCCGTGCGCAACAGGCCGACGCCCTCGGCACCTGCCCCGACGGCGACGGCGGCTTCCTCGGCATGGCCGATGTTGGCGACGATCTCGACGCGGTGACCGTCGCTCGTGAGCGCAGGATGGAAACGGTCGGCATCGGCCGCCGCCTGGTGAAGCGCGAGGTGGGCCTGAAATTCCTTCGCCGAAGCGAGTGCGAACTCTTCTGGATGCGGATAGAGGCGTCCGCCACCGCCATCGAGAATCGCCATCGCGCCGTCTGGCAGCGAAAGGACTTCGCTCCCCGCCCCCACCACGGCCGGCAGGCCGCGGGCGCGGGCGATGATCGCGGTGTGGGAAGTCGGGCCGCCGGCGGCGGTGCAGAGACCGAGGATCTTTTTGGGATCAAGGCGCGCGGTGTCCGAAGGCGTGAGATCGTCCGCCACCAAAATACATTGTCCGGCGGGCAGCACCGGATCGCGGCTCACGACACCCGAAAAAAGACGCAGCACGCGCTGGCCGATGTCGCGCAGATCGGCGGCGCGGCCGGCGAGGCGTTCATTTTTCAGGCGGCTGACCTCGGCGACGCGGCGGCCGATGACCTGCTGCCATGACCACGGGGCGGCGTGTCCCTCGTTGATGATGGCAACCACCTCCGCGTGCATCTCGGGGTCGGCGATGAGAGCCTGGTGCGCCTTGAAAATCTCCGCCTGCGCCGCCACCGGACACGCTTCGGCGTCGCTCTCCAGACGTTTCAGTTCGGCGGTCGCCTCGGCGAGAAACTTGTCGAGCCGACGACGCTCGGCCGCGGGTTCGCCTCGGGTGTCCTCGACGGCGAGCATCTCGGCGCGGAAACGGAAGATCGGCGCGATGGCCATGCCGGGGGCGGCGGACGTGCCGACGATGACCGCCGTGACGGTCTCCGGAGGAGTCCACGCCTGGACGATGGCCGCATCATGGGCGGAAGGTTCGTCCACGTCGCCAAGTCCGCTTTCGACGGCTTCGCGGAGGACGGCGAGCGCGGCGTCGGCGTCGCCACCGCGCGCCTCGATGCGCAGCGTCGAACCGCTCTCCACGCCGAGACGCAGGAGCGAGGCCATGGCCTTGCCGTTGGCGGCGCGGTCGCCGTGAACGACGCGGATCTCGGACGAAAAATCGGCGGCGATCTCGGCAAACTTGGTCGCGGGACGGGCGTGCAGACCGGCGTGGCCGGTCAGGACAACGTCAACGCGCGCGGCATCGGGCCAGGGTTCGACGGGCGCGGCGGCGGGTTTGTCGGCGGACGCCCCACGGCGAAGGGCCGCGAGGATGTCGTTGGCGTCGGTCGTGGTGGCGAGGCGGCGGGCGGCGGCATCATCGTCGAGCACGTCGGTGAGCGCGGCGAGGATATCAAGGTGTTCGTCTCCGCGCGCGGCGATGCCGACGACGACGTGGACGATCTGGTCGTCGTTCCAGCGGACGCCGTCGGGAAGTTGCACGACGGCGAGGCCGGTTTTGTTGATAAGCGTGCGGTCCTTCTGCTGGCCGTGCGGAATGGCGATGCCGTGGCCGAGACAGGTGTTGGCCTGGCCCTCGCGGGCGAGCATGCTCTCGATGTAGCCGGCCTCGATGTAACCGGCCTCGACGAGGAGCTGGCCGGCGAGACGGATGGCGGAAGTCTTGTCAGTCGCGGTCGCACCGAGCCGGATGGTGCGCACCGTCAGCGGAAGATCGGCGGAGCGTGGGGCGATGGTCGTCATGACGGTAATTTTAGCCGATCAAGCGGTGGCGGCAACCGGCGCGGAGTCTTTGGGCAACGTAAGCAACAGCGCTCCCGTGGTGACCACCGTGCCGGCGATGATCGCGAGCAGATAAGGAACGAGATGCGTGACCGCACCGGGAATCAGGAGGGCGAAGACGCCCCCGTGCGGCACGAGAAGCTGCACGCCCGAAACCATGCTGAGCGCACCGGTGACGGCCGAGCCGAGCATGAGGGCGGGGATGACGCGCAGCGGATTTTTGGCGGCGAAGGGAATCGCGCCCTCGGTGATGAAGGCGAGCCCGAGCACGGCGGCGGCGCCACCGGCCTTGCGCTCGTCGGCATCGAAGCGGTTCTTGGCAAGCCACACGGCGAGGGCGATGCCGAGCGGAGGCGTCATGCCGGCGGCCATGATGGCGGCCATGGGCGTGTAAACCTGGCTGCCGAGCAGGCCGACGCCGAAGGTGTAGGCGGCCTTGTTGACGGGACCGCCCATGTCGAAGGCCATCATCGAGCCGAGGATCACGCCGAGGAGGAGGGCGTTCGCGCCCCGCATGGAATTGAGCCATTCGGTCATGGTCGAGAGAATCGCCTGCACCGGCGGGGCGATCACGAAGATCATCGCCAGGCCCACCGTGAGCGTGGAAAGAAACGGCAGGATGAGGACGGGCTTCAGGCCTTCGAGGTTGTCGGGGAGCTTGATTTTTCGTGCGAGAAACAGCGTCAGATATCCGGCGAGAAAGCCCGACACGATGCCGCCGAGAAAACCGGCGCCGAGTTGTTGCGCGAGCAGACCACCAACCAAGCCGGGCGCAAGGCCGGGACGGTCCGCGATGGAAAACGCAATGTAGCCTGAGAGCACCGCAACCATGAGCTGAAAGGCCGCGCCGCCACCGATCTGGCTGAGCGCGGCGGCGAAGGTGCCCTTCTCGTTGCCCGCGTAAATGCCGCCGATGGCGAAGGCCAGCGCGATGGCGAGGCCGCCCGCGATCACGATGGGCAACATGTGCGAGACGCCCGTCATGAGGTGCTTGTAGGCGCCGGAACGCGCGCTGCTGCGGCCGGCTTTGAGTTGCTCGACGCTTTGCGCGAGGCCGGCGGAACCGGCCACGGGCACGGGCAACGCGAGGGCGTCGGTGATGACCTTCTGGCCGTGGTGCATCGCCTCCTTGGTGGAGACGCGGGCGAGGGCCTTGCCGCCGAAGCGGGCGAGATCGACGTTGGTGTCGGCGGCGATCACCACGGCGTCGGCCGCGGCAATTTCCTCGGGCGTGAGTTGGTTCTTCGCTCCGACCGAACCCTGCGTCTCGACACGGATGTCGTGACCGAGCGCGGCGGCGGCTTTCTTGAGCGCCTCGGCCGCCATGAACGTGTGGGCGATCCCCGTGGGGCACGAGGTGATGCCGACAAGGCGCTTGCGTGCCACGACCGGCGCGACGGAAGCGGCTGGCGCAGCCTGGGCGACGACCGGCGACACACGAGCGAGCGCCGCATCGAGAATCGCCTGCGGATGGCGGATGGCCGCGCTGGTGCGGGTTTCGTAAACGTTTTTCCCCGAAAAACGAGCCGTGTCCACGGCCGCATCGACCGCGAGCAGGATCACATCGGCGGCGGCGATGTCGGCGGCGGTCAGCGCGCCGATCGGGCCGGCGGGATCGGAGACTTCCACTTTGAAGCCGTGTCCGGCTTGGGTGGCGACCGCGCGAAGAGCTTCGGCGGCGAGACGGGCATGGGCGGTTCCAGCAGGGGACGCCGTAAGAGCGACAATCTGTTTCATGGGGTAAAAGAGGTTTCGTTAACTTTCGATAGGCTTCATTTATTTTAAAAAAGGTCAAGCAAAAGGTTTCACATTTTTGCCTTTAAGCCAAAAATAAGCTCAGGATAACGATATTATGCTTTCACAAGCTTTCATTTTGATGATTTTAGGTGAGACAGCTTTCGATTCCCTTCGCCCCATGCCCTCCCCCGCCTCTACCGACACCCCCGACGACAAGACCTTGATGACGCGCCATCGCCGCGAGCGCATCGTCGAGCAGGTCCAACGCGAAGGCTCGGTCCGCGTGGGCGAGTTGGCGGTGCGTTTCGACGTATCCGAAGTCACGATTCGCAGCGACCTGGTGATCCTCGAGCGCGAAGGCCGCCTGCTGCGCGACCGCGGCGGCGCGATCGCCAAGGGCAACCATCACTTCGTCACGTCGCTGCTCGGAGTGGACCAACGTGCCTCTCTCCACCTCGACAAAAAACGCCGCATCGGCACCGCGGCGGCGCAACGCGTTTTGCCCGGCGACGCCATCATCCTCGACGCGGGCACGACGGCGGTCGAAATCGCCCGGCAGCTCGTGAACACCACGCCCCTCACCGTCGTGACCAACGCCCTCAACGTCGCCCTCGAGCTCGGCGCCGCCCCCGGCCAGCGTCTGATCCTGCTCGGCGGCACGTTCAACCGCGAATCGGCCAGCACCGTGGGCGCGCTCACCGAACAATGCCTCGCCGAGCTTTCCGTCCAAAAACTTTTCCTCGGCACGCAAGCGATGGACGCCGACGGCCTCAGCGACTCGACCATGGAAATCGCCCAGGCCAAGCGCGCCATGATCCGCTCCGCGCGCCAGGTCATCCTCGTGACCGACTCCAGCAAATGGGGCACGACCAGCCTGACCAAGGTCTGCCCGCTCGCCGAAATCGACACGATCATCACCGACTCCGATCTCCCCGCCGAGGCGCGCACGCAGATCGAGGCGCTCGGCATCGAGCTCGTGCTGGTGTAGGCTTGGTGTAGACCCGACCGCCGGTCGGGTGACCTGTGATCCGACTGCGCGGCGAAAACACCCCGACCACCGGTCGGGGCTACACCACTCACCCGCGTTTCAACTTCAGCAACCGCTCGCCCGCCGCGTGCAACGTCGCCGGCTTCTTCGCGAAGTTGAGGCGCACGTAGCGATTCTCGCCGTTGGCGAAGAAACTCGAGCCCGGCACCGGCGCGACGCCGATCTCCTTCGCCATCCAGTGCGCAAACTCCACGTCGCTCGCGAAACCAAACGGCGAGATGTCGAGCATCACGAAATACGCGCCCTCGGGCCGCGTATAGCTCAGCCCCGTCTGGTCGAGATAGCCCAGCAGCACATCGCGCTGCGCCTGATACTCGGCGCACAGCCCCGCGTAGTAATCCGCGCCCCACCCCAGCGCCGTGACCACCGCATGCTGCAACGGCGCAGCCGCGCCCACCGTAAGAAAATCATGAACCTTCCGCGCCTGCGCGACGATCTCCGGCGCCGCGTGCAAGTAGCCGAGCCGCCAGCCGGTGATCGAAAACGTCTTCGACAGCGACGACACGCTCAGCGTGCGCCTCGCCATCCCCGGCAACGTGGAGAAATACACGTGCTTCCGCCCGTCGAACACGAGGTGTTCATACACTTCGTCGGTGATGACAAACGTGTCGAACTCCTCGGCCAGCGCGGCGATCTGCAGCAACTCCCCCCGCGTGAACACGCGCCCGCACGGATTCGACGGATTGCAGAGGATGAACGCCTTCAACCCTCCGCCGGTCGCAAACGCCGTTCGCAGCTCCGCCGGATCGAAGCGGTAGGCGGGCGGATGCAACGGCACATGCACCGCCGTCGCCCCGCTGAGAATCGCGTCGGCGTTGTAGTTCTCGTAGAACGGCGAAAACATCCCGATGCGGTCGCCCGGATCGCACACCGTCATCACGGCCGCGAGCATCGCCTCGGTCGCGCCACAGGTGACAACGAGTTCGCGCAGCGGATCGACGGGCAGGCCGGTGAAACGCGTGAGCTTGGCGGCCAGCGCGTCGCGCAGCTCGGGGGAACCCCATGTGACGGCGTATTGATGACGGCCGGCGTCCATCGCGTCCTTCGCCGCCTGCACGAGCGCGGCGGGCGGATCGCCGTCGGGGAAGCCCTGCGAGAGGTTGATCGCGCCATGCTGCGCGGCGACGCGCGACATCTCGCGGATGAGCGACTCGGTGAAAACCGACGTGCGGCGGGAGGTGCGCGGCATCAGTAGAAAATTTGTGACAACAAGGAATCAACCACCCTTTTTCGAGTCATTGGTCATTGGACATTAGTCATTGGTCATTGGTCATTGGTCATTGGTCATTGGTCATTGGTCATTCGCATTCCGCTACTGCGGAATGCGCAGCTCCATCCCGATCCGCAGGTCGTTCTGGCTTTTCATCACGTCGCGGTTCGCGGCGTAGATGTCCTTCCAGCGCGACTTGTTGCTGTAGTAACGCTGCGCGAGGCTGAACAGCGTGTCGCCCTTCGAGACCGTATGCTTGCGTCCGCCCGCGACGGAGACGGGGGCGACGGGACGCGGAGCGGGTGTCGGCGTCTGCACACTCGGACGATTGAGTCCAACTGTGGGGATAGAAGGCTGAGGCTGTGGCACGGGATCCGGAACCGGATCGGGCGCGCGCACGATGGGTGAATCGTTCGGGTCAACCGCGAGCGGCGCGGAGGTGTCGGGCGAAACGGGCGACACCGGAACGGACTGGCGCGGCGTGTTGACGGCCTGCGTGCGGGAGGCGATGAGCTGGTCCTTGAGCTGGATGTTCTCGCGCTGGAGCTGGTCGAGTTTCTCCAGAAGGTCGAGGCGCTCCATCTGGTTGTCCAGCGGCTGGGCGGGCAGCGTGCGGGCGAATTCGCGCGTCGCCGCGTCGATGCGCTGGCGCACGAGGTCGGCCTTGGGGGAGTTGGGGCTCAGCGCGCGAAACTTCCGGTAGTGGTAGATCGCCGCGATCGGATCCTTGATGTGCTGCTGGTAGAGGATGCCGAGCTCGAGATGCGATTCGGGCGCGTTGTCGCCGCGTTTTTCGATCACCTTCTGGAAAGCCACGAGCGCCTCCTGGTTGCGCCCTTGGCGCTGGAGCTCCTTGCCACGAGAATAGTCGGAATCGTAGATCTCGGCCGAGAGAGGCGAGTCGGCGGAGCGCTCGCAGCCCGCGACAAAGAACATCGTGGCGAACGCAAAAAAACAAAGGACGGAAAAACGAAGCCTCATCGACGGCGGGAAATGGGATTGAACGGAAAAAAGTTGCTCCTAAGTCTCGCAGTCCGACTTTCGACTCAAACTCTAAATGTCCCTCGACCCTAAAACCACCCTCGGCCGCGCCCGTGCCTGCATAAAAATCGAAGCGGAGGCGCTCGCCGCCACCGCAAAGGGCCTCGACCAGGGCTTCGTCGACGTCGCCCGGGGCGTCGAGGCGTCCGCCGGCGCAGGCGGCAAGATCATCTTCAGCGGCGTGGGCAAGTCCGCCCACATCGCCGAAAAACTCGTCGGCACCTTCAACAGCATCGGCCTCTCGGCCTGCTTTCTCGACGCCACCCAGGCGTTGCACGGCGATTTCGGCCTCGTGGGCAAGGGCGACCTCGCCTTCCTCCTGAGCAACAGCGGCCAGACGGACGAAGTTCTCCGTCTCATCCCCGTCCTGAAGCGCTTTGGCGTCGGCATCGTGGCCTTCACGAGCAACCCGGCGTCCGACTTGGCCAAAAACGCCAACCTGAAGCTCATTTACCGCGTTCCACGCGAAGCCTGCCCGCTCAAACTCGCCCCCACCGCCAGCACCACCGCCGCCCTCGCCCTCGGCGACGCCCTCGCGATGGTTCTCCTCGCCGCCCGCGGCCTCACCCGCAACGACTTCGCCAAGTATCACCCCGGCGGAAACCTCGGCCGCGTCCTGCTGCTCAAGGTGAAGGACATCATGCGCAGCGGCAACCGGTTGCCCATCGCCCCCGAGACCGCCACCACGCAGGCGGCCATCCTCGCCATGACCAAGGCGCGCAGCGGCAGCATCGCGATCGTTCACCCGAAATCGGGCAAACTCACCGGCATCTTTACCGACGGCGATTTCCGCCGCAGCGCGCTCACCGGCGCGGGCTTTCTGGAAAAACCCGTGGCCACCTACATGACCCGTTCGCCGAAGGTCGTGTCCGAGGACGCGCTGGGCGTGGACGCCCTGAATCTCTTCGAAGCGCACAAGATCGACGACCTGATCGTGATCGACGCCAAGGGCAAACCCGTGGGCCTCGTGGACGGCCAGGATCTGCCCAAGCTGAAGATCGTCTGAAAGTAGACGCGGCATCTTGCCGCGTTGGGATTGGTTCGGGTTGATTTCACACGCGGCGAGACGCCGCGTCTACTTGTCCTACTACCCCGCGCAAATCTTGCTAATTTTTACGCGTCCCGGCGTTTTTCGTCGTCCGTCGGGCGGGAATTGTGGCTAAGTTGTCGGCATGGCCACGCCCCCGTTTTCCTATCAGGACACCTTCCCTCTCGGACCCGATGACACCGAGTATCGCCTCCTTTCCAAAGAAGGCGTCTCGACCACGACCTTCGAAGGCCGCGAAATCCTCAAGGTCGACCCCGAGGTCCTCGCCTTCGTCGCCCAGCAGGCCATGCGCGACACCTCTTTCCTGCTTCGCCCGAAGCACCTCGCGCAGGTCGCCGCCATCCTCGACGACCCCGAGGCCTCCGCCAACGACCGCTACGTCGCCACCACCCTCCTCAAGAACGCCGAGATCTCCGCCGAGGGTATCCTCCCTTTCTGTCAGGACACCGGCACCGCCACCGTCGTCGCCAAGAAGGGCCAGCAGGTCTGGACCGGCGCCAACGACGCTGAGTTCATCTCGAAGGGCATCTACGAGACCTACACCAAGGAAAACCTCCGCTACTCGCAGACCGCCCCGCTCGACATGTTCAACGAGGTCAACACCGGCACCAACCTGCCCGCGCAGATCGACCTCTACGCCACCGAGGGCTCCGAATACAAATTCCTCTTCGTCGCCAAGGGCGGCGGCTCCGCCAACAAGACGTTCCTCTTCCAGGAAACCAAGGCGCTCCTCAACCCCAAGGGCCTCGAAAAGTTCGTCACCGACAAGCTCTCCTACCTCGGCACCTCCGCGTGCCCGCCCTACCACCTCGCGCTCGTCATCGGCGGCACCAGCGCCGAGGCCTGCATGAAGACGGTCAAGCTCGCCTCCGCCAAATACCTCGACCACCTCCCGACGACGGGCAACAACGAGGGCCGCGCCTTCCGCTGCCTCGAGACCGAAAAACTCGTCCTCAAGATCGCCCAGAACAGCGGCATCGGTGCGCAGTTCGGCGGCAAGTATTTCGCCCTCGACGTCCGCGTCATCCGCATGCCCCGCCACGGCGCCAGCTGCCCCGTCGGCCTCGGCGTCTCCTGCTCCGCCGACCGCAACATCAAGGCGAAGATCAACAAGGACGGCATCTGGCTCGAAAAGATGGAGACCAACCCCGGCCGCTTCATCCCCGCGAGCCAGCGCACCCTCAAGGACGACAAGGTTGTCCGCATCGACCTCAACCAGCCGATGCCCGCCATCCTCGCCGAGCTGTCGAAGCACCCCGTGACCACCCGCGTGCTCCTCACCGGCCCGCTCGTCGTCGCCCGCGACATCGCCCACGCCAAGCTCAAGGAGCGCGTCGATGCCGGCCAAGGCCTGCCCGACTACTTCAAAAACCATCCCGTCTACTACGCCGGCCCCGCCAAGACGCCCAAAGGCTACGCCTCCGGTAGTTTCGGCCCGACTACGGCCGGACGCATGGACAGCTACGTCGACCTCTTCCAGTCGCTCGGCGGTTCGATGGTGATGCTCGCGAAAGGCAACCGCTCCAAACAGGTGACCGACGCCTGCAAAAAATACGGCGGTTTCTACCTCGGCAGCATCGGCGGCCCCGCCGCGATCCTTGCGAAGGAAAACATCAAGAAAGTCGAAGTCCTCGAATACCCCGAGCTCGGCATGGAAGCCGTGTGGAAGATCGAGGTCGTTGATTTCCCCGCGTTCATCCTGGTGGACAACAAGGGCAACGACTTCTTCGCCCAAGGCTGCGGCGCCTGCCTCCCCGGCGGCATCCCCGCCGCCGCCGAAAAGAAATAGACCCTCCGCCGTTTTCGGTGGCTGCGAGCGCCAGCGAGTGGCTCTGGCAGAGATGATAAAGCATGAGCCCTCCTCCCGTAGCGGGGAGCGTGAGCGACCCGTGATCGAAAACGGGTCGCTCACGCTTCCCGCTACGACTCGATCAATCCACCCGCCGAAAATCGCGAAGAGCCGGAAATATGCTCAACACGTGCGGCGTTTTGGTTTCATGCTGCCCGTGAAACCAAAATCCTAACCATGCCTCCACGTGATCAACGCCCCTTCAAATTATAAAATTGAGGCGCTTGATCCGAAGACCCATGCGCGTGCCGCCTTCGATTGCGGCGTGGAACCGCTGAACCGCTACCTGCAAGAGCAAGCCCGCCTCGACGTCAAACGGCTGGCGGCCGGCTGCTGGGTGCTTGTTGATGCCGCTCAGCCCAAAACCATCCTGGGTTACTATACCCTCTCCCCGGAATCCGCCCTCTCCTCCGAATTGCTTGCGAACCTGCCCCCGGAGGCCGCCAAGAAGTTCCCCCGTTACCCGCGTCTGGGCGCTTATCTGATCGGCCGGCTCGCCGTTCACAAGGCGCACCAAGGGCAAAACCTCGGACGCCTGCTCCTGCTGGACGCCTTGCACCGCTGCGCGCTGAATCCCGTGCCCTGCGTCGTCGTGCTGGTGGACCCGAATGACACCGCAGCCGAGGCGTTCTATGCGCGGTATGGCTTCCGACGCCTGAACGACGAACGCATGTTTCTGCCCACCGCCGAAATCATGGCCTGGCTGCCTTCGGATTGACGTCACTGGCCACGGTGCCGCGAAAAACTTTCAAGGCTTCCTTGAACGCACGAGTCGGCGGACGCGCGGGCGCAAGCAACGCGGCAACCAGCCGGCGGGATTCCTCGGCGTTGAGCCGGATTTCGTTCTGCTCCCCCAGCAGTTTCACCGCAGCCGCCCGCGCCTCACCGATGACAAAATTGGCCACCGACTCGCCCTTGAAGGCAGCCGCACGGGCGATCACATCCTTGTCCTCACGTGAAATACGCGCAACCAGCCTGGAGTTCCTGGGAAGGCGGCGTGCGAGTTCGGAGGCGTTGGACTTAACCATGCCCTATGTGTGCACAACCGACACCTAACGGCAAGCCGGAAGGCCGGTCGCAGCCAAACGAAGACCTGATTCCAAACGCGCAGCAACCACGCGTTGCCCCAAGCCGCCCTTCCGCCGAGGGCGGCTTATTAGAGCATTTCAAATAGAGTTGCGGGCTCAAAGGAGGTCGGACCTCCCGGTCCGATCATCGGGGATTTCCTGCGCTCCAATCGTGACGGACCTAGAGGTCCGTCCTTCTTGCTGATCATTGGATGGCTACGACTTTATTTGAAAGGCTCTAGTGTTCTGTCGCACAAATAACCATACGTAAAAACAACCTCTGAAGGCCGAGCAACAGGAGCGGCGACGTCCCCGTCGCCGGACGGAACACCCGTTCCGCCGACAACGGAATGACAAAGAGCCGCGCTCACGCGCTCCCGGCGGCGGGGACGCCGCCGCTCCATTTATGCGTATAGTTATTTGTGCGCCACTACACTAGTATGCCGTATCACGTTTTATTTCGGATCGTCGGTAGGGCGGGACCGCTGGGCCCGCCGCGAAGTCATCCGACTTACATGAGCTGAAGCGGACGGCCCAGCGGTCCGTCCCTACCTAAAATCCCGGCGAAAGATACGAATCTTTTGATGTTACATTATACTAGCGTCCGGATACCACGCGTCCACTTCGCCTTCTTGTGGCAAATTGGCATCGCGCCCGGTCCCGCCTCGTTCTTGCATCTGCATCCCCCTATGCAACCCATGCCCCGTTCGTTCGTTGCCCTCCTTCTGCTCGTCTGCGTTTCCCCGGTGTTCGCCGCGGTCGAAGTCGCCTCCACCACGCGCTACCAAGACGACAAGCTCGGCCTGACCATCCTTTCGGGCGAAGCCCGCCTCCCCGCCGACGGCAGCTGGGTCCTCGCCCGGCCCGACGCCGGCAGCGGCCTGCGCCAGGTGTTTTATCAGGTCACCAACTGGGAGGCGTTGCATAGCGACGGCGCCCGCACCCTCGCCAACCGCATAGATGATCGGCTCCATGACGACCGCTGGCTCCTCACCGAACACAATACATTGCTTCGCAACTACGCCGAACAAAACGGCGACCGAGGTCCAGTCCGCTTCGACGACCCTGCGCTCCTGGAACTCGTCTCCTATCATGGCCGCCTGCGAAAATCGGATGAAAAGCCCTTACCCGCTGACGACCAAATCCGCTTGCTCACGGAATTTCGTAAAAAGACGGCCGACATTGGTCTGATTCCCGATGCTGCCATCATCCCTTATAAAGATCCTTTCGGGGGAAACCGCCGCGGCCCTTCCAGTCCGGCCTCTCCACTCCTCATCGAACTCACCCCCGCCCTGGATGACGGCCGGCACTGGGTGCTCTACACCGACGATACCACTGAGCGCGTCACCATCGACACCGAGCTCCTAAAAAAACTTGGCCTCACGATCTCCAAAAAGGACGTCATCAACAACACCATCAATCAGCGTCCCGCCGAGCAGATCATCCAAGTCCACGCGCGCCTCACCCCATCGGCTCGCGGACCTGCCCGCCTTATCTTCTCCGACGCCATGTCCCAGCGCACCATCACCGTGACTTGGGATTGGGCGAATGCCGCTGCCGGCACACGCGCACAACTTTCCACTTGGGCGGGCTTGCGCGCCTCCGAATGGAAGCCTCTCACCACCACGGGCGAAGCCCCGATACTCAACGCGTGGCTCAAACTCGTTCCTACACTCTACGGCGCCGAGATCCCTGACACCGCCGACACTTCATCGTGGTTCGATCAAGAAACATCGCTGTCCTTCTTTGCACTCTTCGGCGGACGTGCCGCCGTTCAGGAAACCTTTCAGCTGCAAACCCTCGAGTCTCGCACCACCACCACACCCGCGGCACCCTCCCTCGTTCCCGTTGCTCTCTCAGAACTGACAGGGATCGACGTGCGCTCGCACCCGTTCGCCGAGATGGCACGCGGGAAATCCCTTCCTTCTCTTCCGCTCGCAAATTTCGTCCCTCCCGACCGCGCTTTTTTCTATGCCGCAAAACCCGCCGCACTGAATCGGTTCTTCAACCCTGACTCCGCCTTTGTTCGACACGTCGCGGCGTTCTCTGGTCCCGGCATCAATTTCCGACTGCGTGAGCGCTACTCCGCCGAACTCGGCATCACTTCCGAACTAATCGACACGCTCCTCGACAGCGGCCTGATCACCGAATGCGCGATCTTCACCCCTGATGTTTTCTTCGCCGACGGGACCGACGTCACCGTCATCGCCCGGGTGCGCTCCGGCTCCCTTCTTGGCAAGCTCCTAGCGCCCCTCCTCTCGCCGTTATCCACAAACAAAGGTATTTATACCGTTCCCACCGCAACCGGCTCCGCCTATTGGAAGTTCGCCGATGACGTATGGCTCCTCTCGACCCATGAGGGAGAACTCATCTCCGCACTTTCTTTCGCCGCGAAAAACGGTGCCGGCAGTCTTGGGCACAGCGATGAGTTTCGCTACATGCTGCACAAACTGCCGCCGACCGCCGACACCCGCGCCTACACGTATTTCTCGGACGCCTTCATCCGTCGACTCGTTGGCCCTGAAGTAAAGATCGCGCAGACGCGTCGCATAAAAGCCCGCCTTGCAATGGAACAACTCGTCGCTGCCGCCCTCCTGCGGCGACTCGACGCCCCAGGAGTCTCGGCCACCGTGGAGGAGCTTGCGCGCCTCGGTTACTTCAAGTCGTCCGATCTTCCGGCGGACACCACGCTCAACACCGATTGCTCCGTCAGTTCCGTCGTCTTCGGATCCTTGGCGCGCATGAAACCACTGTCCGCCCAAGCAGCCTCGATCACGCAGGTCACCGCGGAGGAAGCCGCCGCCTACAAACGTTATCTAGAAACCTACGCCCGCTTCTGGAGCCGCTACTTCGATCCCATCGCGCTACGTCTGAATACAACTTCCGACGAACATCACTCTCTCACCACCTTCATTCTCCCGCTCGTTGAGAACACCGCCTATAACGATCTTCGCGAATGGCTGGATGCCGCCACACCGACAGGCCCCAATGACACGACTCCCGCTTTCAACCGAGCGACAGTAGCTCAATTGAATCTCCGTCTCACCGAAGACACGTGGCGATCAGTCGCACGCGGTGCCGGAGAACTATCAAAAGACTACCTGACTCTGGATCCCCAATTTTACGACCTGCTTGGTCCGGCGTTCCACATCGCTTTTGAAAGCAGCGACTCCGTCGTTCGTCTCGATAACGCCGAAGCGGCGAATCTCATTCCTCCGGGAAAACGTAGATCCGACTTCTTCGGCTCAATGTTACTCCATTCCGCTTTTGTGCACTTCTTCACTCGTCCCACGCATATGGCGATCGAACTAACAGATCCAATCCTCGCCGCCCGTTTGTTGGACAGCGCCCGCGTCCAATCTGGAAAGCTATCCCAGTTTAACCGCTTTTTTTCGGTTCAATTTCACCGTCACGGAAATTCCAATGCGTGGCTGCTCAGCGTTCGCCCGCTCGACATCGCATCCATCGATTTCTCACTTCGCATCGAAGGACGCTATCTGCTCATCTCCAACAACCCGGCGGGAGAACCGCTGCGGGTGGCCGGTGTTCGTCCCGCAAGGGCGGGAGCCGCGTCGCTTACTTTCAACCCGAAAAACCGCACGACCGGTATCTCAGCCGATTTTACCTCGGCCATGCGCGCTGAACAGCAACGCGCTTTCATCGGCATGGGTCATGTGTATCCGTGGATGCTCACCTTCGACGGCAATTTCGGAAATGCCGCCGACCATCACGCACGTGTCCTCGGCTTTGCTCCGACGCTGCCCGCTGGCGAACTCTCATGGAAAGGTCCCGCACTGGAGCATTCTGTTTTCGGCAGTGTGACGGAGCCGCGCCTGCCCGCCTACGATCCCAAGGCCAAGTTCGGCATTTTCGACGGCATCACCGACGCCACGGTCAGCATGCAATTCGAGGACGACGGCCTGCGCACGGAACTGAGCTGGCAGACGCCGCCGGTCACGCCCAAGCCCTGAGCGCCACCCGCTACGGCGCCTTCGTCAGGCCGAACAGTTCCTTGAAGCGCGCCGCCGCCTTGGGGAACTGCGTTTCCTTGTTCCCCACTCCCGGCGAGAGCTGATGGTGTCCGTCGCCCGCGTTCACGTCGAAGTAGCAGTGAAAAAGCACGTTGTTCGCCGGATCGGTGATGAAAGCGTGCATCTGCTCGACATAATAGACGCTGTCCATGCCGCCGTGCCCGTCGGGCTTCCGGTTCACGCCCCACTCGGGCAACGAGAGCGGCTTCCCGTGCGCGGCGGCGAATTTCTTCCACCACAGCAGGCCGTATTGGCTGTTGAGATAATAGTCCCAAACCTTCTTCCGACGCGCGGCGATCTCGTCCTCGGTCGCGTCCGCCGGCCACGGGTAGGTGTTGGGCAGGTAACCGTCGTCGTAGTAATCGAGCCCGATCGAGTCCACATACTCGTCGCCCGGCCAGGATTTGTCGGGCGGATACGCGAGCTGGCCGATGTTGGGATTGAAATTAAAATGAAGTTTCTCCGCGCCCGGCACCGCGCGCATCGTCGTCACGATCTGCCCCAGTAAGCGGCGAACGCCTCCGCCTTTTTCGCGTCAGTCACACGCCACGGCATCCAGCCGCCGTTGAACTCCCAGCCCGGCCGCAGGATCGCGTCGCCCAGTCCGTAGCGCACGAGGTTTTCGGCGAGTTTTTTGAAATGCCCGTTGTAGGTTCCCTTCGCGCCCTCCTCGAGAGACACGGGGATGCCGGCGTCGATTCCGGTCTTCGGCCCCGAGCCGTCCCACGGACCCGCGAGCAGCGAGACGCTCAAGATAAACCGGTTGCCCGGATGCGCGCGCATCCACTCGCTCCACGGCTTGAGCTGCCACGTGGCGCCCTCGATGTTGTTCCAGGTATCCTTGGGCTGGTGCGATTCCGGCCACACCGATGAGCGATTGAGCCAGGCGGCAAATGCATCGTGCTCGCCCTTCGCCAGCCCGCCCACATCCCAGCGATAGGCCGATAGAAACGGCGCGCGCTGGTTGTCGTTCACAGGAATCGCCTTCTCTCCTTCGGCGCCGCGGACCGAACCGGTGGCCAGGGCAACAAGCAGGCACACGATGAAAGGGGGGGGCTCATGGATGGAAACATGCGCACGCGCATCGAGACCGCGCAACGCCGCCGCCGCCGGACAGTCAAACGTAGCGGGGATCGTGAGCGACCCGTTCCGAACCCGGGTCGCTCACGCTCCCCGCTACGACCCCCATTCAAAAATTCCCCCGCCTCACCGCGCCGCCGCGAGACGATGGGGCAACAACGTGTTCCCGTCGCGCCAGAGCCCGTCCAGGGAAACAGTCTTGGGGTATTTGGGCAGGCCGAATTCGTTGTTCTGCAACTGCGTCACCACCTGGTCCACGGCGGCGGCACCGACCTCGGCCGCCTGCTGGTCGATGCCGGACCAAGGAGTGTCCTTGTGCAGGAGATCCAGCGACGCATAGCCAACATCCTCCGGCACGCGCAGCCCCATCGCCTTCAGCATGTCGAGCGGATTGCTCAGGTTGCTGATCACGGCATCCGGCTTGTGCTGGCGATACCACTTCTTGAAGGCGACGGCATCCATGCCCACGTGGACGGAAACCGGCGACAACAGCGCCGGCACGCGCTGGGCCTCGGGGATGGATTGCTGATACACCAGCAACGCCGCCAGCCAACTGCTGGCCACGCGCTCGCTCTGTTCCAACCGCGTCGCGAAGCCGATGCGCCGATATCCGTGATGCCGCAGGTTACGCAGCGCGAGAAACATGCCGTTGTAATGCCCATGCGAGGCGCGATGCACGAGCGGACGCACCAGCGTGTAGCTGATCGCGGCGGTCGCAAAATGTTTCCAATCCATCGTGATGTGGCTGCGGGGATTCGCAAACGGCGCCAGCACGATGCCGCGGATGGCCCGCGTGTAGAGAATTTTGCTCAGGCGCGCGGTGGTGACTCCCGGCTCGCGCGCCCAGATGTGCTCGACTTCATAGCCAAGTTTGGCGGCCCGCTCACAGGCACCGAGAAAATAATTGTTCTCGTTGCCCGACCTCCGCCAGCCGTCGCGCGTATCCCACGTGGTGAAATAGGCGATGCGCTCGACGGCGCGATGCGCCCGAGACGTGCGCAGTTGCGCCATGAGGGACGAGACCACCGGGTCCTGCTTGTAGCCGTGCGCCGCGGCGATCTTCTGGATGCGCGTGCGGGTATCGGCGGGCAGGCTGGGATGGTTGCGCAGCGCGAGGGAAACCGTGGTGCGCGACACGCCGGTGAGCGTCGCCAGCTGACGAATGGTGGGGACAGGGGCATCGGCCATTTGACTGTCCAATGGAGTGCGGCTCGTCGGATGGCAAGAAAAGCCCTTTTCTCATGTCACCCAACCAGAACGTCGCCCTGATCAGGCGCCGGGGCTGTTACCCGATATCAAAAAAAACTATAGCCGCAGGCGCGCGTGCCTATCGGCGCAACCGTGCAATCCGCCGTCATGCCCATGAAATCCCCCACCAACAAAATTCGGACCGCCCGCCTTGCCCTCGGCCTTCTGGCCGTCCTGCCCTGCTCCTTGGTTTCCGCCGCATCCGCCTACTGGGACGCCGATGCCACCGTCAACGGCACCTACGGCGGCACCGGCACTTGGAACACCTCCACCGCCAACTGGGGCGGCGCCGCCGACGGCACCGGCACCGACAACGTCTGGAACACCGCCGACAACGCCACCTTCCTGCGCGGCACGACCGGCACCGTGACCGTTGACGCCGGCGGCATCAGCGCGACCGCGATCAGCTTTGGCGTCAGCGCCGGATCGTTCACCACCGGCTCGACCTCCTATTCGCTGGGCGGCGGCAAGATCACCCTACTCACCGCCGACAACACGAACGGCATCGTCGCCAGCGAAGGCACCACCACGATCGGCAACGCCATCGATTTCTCCACCTCGGTCCGCGTGAACATCACCACCGCAGGCACCGCGCTCAATATCAACGGCGGCATGAACTTCACCGCCGCCAGCGCCAAGACCCTGCTGTTTTTCGGCCAAGCCGACAACGATACGAACATCGGTGCGCTCACCAAGTCCGGCGGCACCAACGCTCTTCTGACCTTCGGCGGCGCCACCGGCAGCTCCCTTGCCACCTACAACCTGAACGGCAGCAACACCGGCATCAGCAACGTCACGGTCAACAAGGGCATCGTGGTCGTGAACAATGCCGGCGCCCTCGGCTCGGGCTCGTTTACCTTCACCGGAACCGTCACGGGCGCGGAGACCCAAACCCTGCTCATTGGAACCTCCGGCATCACCCTCTCCAAAACCATCGCGTTCACCAACAACGCCAACTCCATCACCGACATCCGCGTCGTGGGCAGCACCATCACCACCGGCACCGCCACTTTTTCCGGCAACCTCGACATGCGCAGCGGCGGCAGCGTGGCCACCCAGGTCACCTCCGCTTCGGGCGGCACCACCGTCTTCAGCGGCCTGATCGACGACAGCACCGAAACCATCGGCGTGACCAAAACCGGCGCCGGCATCGTCAAGTTCACCCGCCCCGCCGGCATGAACTACGACGGCGGCACCACCGTCTCGTCCGGCACGCTTCTCGTCACCAACACTTCCGGCAGCGGCACCGGCACCGGCGCGGTCACCGTCAGCAACACCGCCACCTTCGGCGGCTCCGGTATCGTTTCCGGCGCGACCACCGCAGCCTCCGGCTCCTTCCTCTCCCCCGGCTCCGACGCAGGCGTCACCGGCAACCTCACCTTCGGCGGCACGCTCGACATCTCCGGCCTCGCCGGCGGCACCGCCGGCCTGCTCTTCGACCTCGATACCACCGCCGCCAGCGACAAGATCACGCTTTCCTCCGGCGCGCTCTCCATCGGCACCGGCGCCCTCGATCTCAACGATTTCAGCTTCACCACCCTTGGCGGTTTCGGCGTGGGCACCTACACTCTCTTCGACACCAGCACCTCCATCGTCGGTTCGTTCGGCTCCAATCTCACCGGCACCCTCGGCGGCTTCAACGCGGTCCTCTCGTTCGCCAACGGCAACCAGGACATCGTCCTCACCGTCACCACCGTCCCCGAGCCCTCCACCTACGCGGCGATCCTCGGGACGCTGGTCTTGGTCGGCACCGTCTGGCGCCGCCGCCCGCGCGCGCTGATCACCAATCTCAGCTTAGTTCACCTCACCACTTGGGGACGATGATTCCGTCATCGTCCCTGTTTTGCCTATAGCCCATGAAAACCCTCCTCACCCTCCTCGTCCTCTCACTCGTTTCCCCGCTCTCCGCGCAAACGCCCAAGCTCTCCGCCGAGACCAGCGGGATCGTCGTTGACGGCGGCACCTCCGGTCGTCTCGTGCTCGCCGCACCCGCCTTCAACGGAGCCGACAAAAAAGACATCAAGGGAGTCTTCACGCCCGCCGCCGACGGCGCCTCCGCCACCATCGCCTATCCCAATGGCTTCACCGTCCAAGTCGCCCTCTCCTCGGAAGCCGGCACGATCACCTACAGCTACTCCGATGTCCCCGAAGGGTCCTTTGCCCTGAAGATCAACAGCGCGCTGCCGGCCTCCTACAACGGCGGCACCTACGCGACCAACGGCGGCGAGGCCAAGCTCTTCCCGGCCACACCGGACAAACAGCTGATCGCCCAGGGCGCCTTCACCCAGCTGGACTTTGTCGGCAGCACCGGCGAAGGCCTCTCCTTCAAGGTCCCCGGCACCTACCAGCAGTTGCAGGACACCCGCAAATGGGGCCACGCGTTCATCAGCTGGATCTACTACTACGACTTCGCACGCTACAACGGGAAGACGAGCTTCACCATCAAGGTCTCCACGCTGAAAGCCGCCGCTCCCGCGCAAAAATAATCCCCGGCGCCCGCTTAGAAAGCCGCCAGTCATTGTGATATAGGTTTCAGTGAAACAATAGCCGCTGATCGGCTGCGCGGAGGACGGACCTCCAGGTCCGTCCTGATGATCGTTCGAGGCATTCCACCGGGATCGGACCGGGAGGTCCGATCTCCTTTTCACGGCCCGATTCAACATTCCTTCATCGTCAAAGCCGGCACGAGGTCCGTTCCGATGCCGGCTTTTTTGCCCCTGGGTTGACTGTCAAACGCGAAGAACCTCGCGAAGCCCCTGGAAAAGGCAAAATTCACCCCAGCTTCTCCCGTTCTACCCCGCTCGTTTCCACCCTAAACGACATTCCCCAGCCTATCCCAGCCCATGAAAACGTCTTCGCTTCTTTCCTCCGCCTGTTTCCGCCGCGCCAGTTTGGTCGCAGGCTTGTTGGCAATCGTCTCCTTCGACCACGGGCAGCTTTATGCAGCAGACGGAACGTGGACCAGCACGACCGGCACATCATGGGGCACCACGGGCAGTTGGGCGGGCGGCATCGTCCCAGGTGGCACCAGCGGCGGAACAAACACCGATACGGCAACATTCAATACCGGCACCGGCGTAAGTGTCAGCCTGGGTTCTTCGGGACTTCGCAATCTCAAGTTCATCACCTTCGACACCAATGCCGGCTCCTTCTCCGTCACCAGCACCGGCGGGCAATTATGGCTCACCTCCGGCGGCATCGTGCAGATTGCCTCTACTTTGACCGGCACCGGGAAAACCGAAACCTTTTCCGCCCCGATAACACTCGTCGGAGGCACGGTCACCTTTGCCAACAACAGCGCCGATTCGAGCAACGTGTTTAATATCGGGGCTGTAGTCGCCAATGCAACCGCCACCCTGGGCCTTTCAGGTGCGAACACCGGCGACAATCTTGTGTCTGGCATTCTCGCCAATGGGGGGGTCGCCAACTTGGGGGTCACGAAAACCGGCACGGGAACCTGGACTCTCACCAACACCAACACATACTCCAATGCGACAACGGTCAGCGCAGGCACGCTCAAGCTGTCCGGCGCGGGATCCTCGGCCAGTTCAGCCTTCACCGTGGCCTCTGGCGCGACCTTGGCGATAGACAGCGCCTCCGTAACCCCGGCGGCCTCGGTGACTCGCGCCGCGTCCCTCGCCACCAGCGGCGGCACGGTCACCGTTGCGGGCACAAGCGACGGCGCCACCAATGACGTGATCACGGGCGCATTGGCCATGGGTGCCAACACCTACAATACCGTTACGGTGACCCCGGACGGCGCCACGACGGCGCAACTGAGCGCCGCAAGCCTCACGCGCAACGCCGGCTCGATCGGCTTCTTCAACGGGACCAATCTGGGCCTGAACAATTCCGGCACGTCAAACATCGGACGCGTCATCTTCACCACCGCACCGGCTTTTGTCGGCAGCACGACGGACGGCGGAACCGCCGCCGGAACGACCAAGAGCCTCGGGATAGTCCCTTATCTCATCGGCGAGTTCGGAACCACCGGCGGAACGGCCACGGGAACGCCCAACACCTTCCTTACCTACAACGCCGGAACAGGTCTTCGTCCGCTTGATTTGACGAACGAATACACCAACAACGCTATCACGGCGGGTAATAACATTCGCATTACCTCCAACACCTCGGCGGCAGGTGCCGCCATCAATTCCCTGGTTATTTCCGGGGGAAATCTGACCATCAGCAGCGGCACGATGAGCAACGCCAGCGGCGGCATCCTGTTTACTTCAAGCAACTCCATCTCCGGCGGAACAGCTTTGTCTTTCACGAACACAGAAGGAATCATCATCGTTAACGGCGGCGGCCTCAACACCTCCATCAGCTCCCCGATGGTGCTCGCCAGCGCGACCGGGGCCAGGGCCGTCACCTACATGGTCGGAAGCGGATCAACCCTGACGCTCACCGGTGGTTTTTCGGAAACCGGTCCCACCAGTTCCGGAGCTGCCACCACCATCACCGGCGGCGGCACCGTCGTTTACAACAGCAGTTCCGTGTTTCAGAGCAATCTGAGCGGCAACGCCTATTCCCTGTCCGTGTTCGGCGGCAGCCTCTTGAATTACCTCGGCAGTGGTGGCGTTGGCGCCGCAATCCTGACCATGGGTCCGGGCACCATCATAGATCTGAATGGAAGCACCGGCAACACGGTGACCACGACCGGATTGAGCAGCACAAGCGGCTCGGGCACCATCAAACTGACCAACAACAATATTTCGACGGGGGCCGGCTCCAATTATGTTTTCAGCGGTTCCATCACCGGCGGCAAAGGGCTGATCCTGACCGGCGGCGGCGCCAACAATCAGACCCTCTCCGGAACCAACACCTATGCGGGCGGCACCACCGTGACCACCGCCTTCGGCACCAGCGCCGGCAATCTCAGGCTTTCAGGAGGGAACGCGCTTTCCGACACCGGCATGGTGACCCTCACCGGCCTGGCCACGGGCACTACGGTCACGGCCACGTTGAACCTGAATAATTTCAGCGAAACCATCGGTTCCTTAAATTCGGGCAACAGCAATGCGGCCACGCAGATCGTGGACAACACCGGCGCGGGCGCACGCACCCTGACGATCAACACCGCCGTGGCGGGGGATGGCTCCTACATCGGCGTCATTAAAAACACCGGACTGTCCACGGGCCTCTCCCTGGTCAAAAAAGGCGTCAACACACAGACGCTGAGCGGACTTAACACCTATGGAGGTAGCACGACCGTCCAAAACGGAACGCTGTCGCTGGATCTTTCCACCAATACCACCGGCGTGCTGGCCTCCACGAGCGCCTTGAGCCTCGGTGGCGGAACGCTCTCCGTCAAAGGCGCGGCCTCGGGCGCTTCCAGCCAGACCCTGGGCAATCTCACCCTCGGCGCCAATGGAGGCGCCAGCGGTATCGTGATCGATCAGAACGACGGAACCGGCACCACACTCACCTTGGGCAATACGTGGACCCGCGGCTCCGGATCCACCCTGGGGATTGATCTTTCATCGGGAAGCGGCGCCACCCTCACCTCCAATCCTTCCGCCTCGCTGACCAATGGCGTCATTTCCTACGCCACGGTCAAAGACAGCACCGGAACCGGCTTCGCCACGGTCAGCGGCGGCAACGTCGTCCGCTACACCGGCGCATCGACGCTGGCCTCGGGCAGCGACGATGCCACCGCCAATTTCAGCACGTCCGGAGCGCTTGCCCTCGGCAACGCCAGCCGCGCCCTCAATTCCCTTTCCATCGACGCCTCCACCGCCGGCTCCCTCGATTTGGGCGGAAGCGCCAATGTCGTGACCCTGACGAGCGGCGGGCTGCTGGCCAGCGGCTCCGGCAATTATGCCATCAACAATGGCCAACTCGGCGCGAATAACGCGGAGTTGATCGTCCACCGGATGGGATCGGGAACGCTTACCCTGAACTCCACCCTCGGAGGAGGCACCGGCACGGTCGTGATTGACGGAACCGGCACCGTCAACGTCACCGGCACCAATACCTACAGCGGCGGCACTTGGTTGAACGGCGCCACCACACAGTTCGCTTCCCTCTCAAATCTTGGCACGGGAGCGCTCACCCTTAACGGCGGCACGCTCAAGTATGCCTCGGGCAACACGAGCGACATCACCGCCCGCACCGTCACCTTGGTGGGCGCAGGCGGCACGATTGATACCAACGGGAACAATGTGACGTTGACCGGCAACATCGCCAGCGGCACCGGCGGGTTGACCAAGACGGGAACCGGCACGCTCACGCTGTCCGGTCTCAACGCCTACACCGGCGACACCACGGTCAACAAAGGCACTTTGCTGCTGGATCTTTCCACCAACACGACCGGGGTGGTCAATTCGGGCTCGGCCCTCTTGCTGGGCGGCGGCACGCTGAACGTCCAAGGCAAGAGCACCGGCGCTTCCAGCCAGACCCTGGGCGGCTTGGCGGTGCTTACGGGGGGCTCGAGCGTGGTGGTCAATAACAACGGCGGCTCCGGCACCACCCTGACGATCAACAACACTTGGACGCGCACCGCAGGAGCCGCGGTCAATTTCGACCTCTCGTCGTCATCGGGCAACGTGCTTCAATCCCAAACCGTTTCAAACACCAACGGCATCGTCGGCGGCTGGCTCACTATCACCGATTCGACCGGAACCGGCTTTGCCACCTACGCCGACGTCGCGGCAAACGTGACCAACCCGATCATTCGATACACGGCGGCCACGACGATGACCACGGGTTCCAACGCCTCGGCCACCAACTTCGTCACCTCCGGCAATCTTACGACGACCACCGCCAATCGGTCGGTCAACTCACTGGCCTTGGATTCGAGTTCCGGTGCAGGCAGTCTCAATCTTGGCGGAGCCAGCGATGTTCTGACCATCACCAGCGGCGGTTTGCTGATGACCGGTTCCAATAACTACACCGTCGGCAACGGACAGGTCGGCGCCAACAACACCGAACTCATCGTCAACCAATACGGCACCGGCAAACTCACCCTCTCCGGCACCGTCAGCAGTGGAACCGGAAGCCTCACAAAAGCGGGACCGGGCGTTTTGGAATTGAGCGGAGCCAACACCTACACCGGTGCCACCACGGTGGACGGCGGCACCCTCGCCCTCGGTGCCAACAACGCATTCTCCCCCGGCAGCGCCATCACCCTCACCGCCGGCACGGTCGACCTGCAGACGTTCAGCACTTCGGCCGCCTCACTGACCTTCGCCGCCGGCAGCGCCCTCATGTTTGACCTCGGCACGCCTGGCAACGTAACCGCACTCCTCGCCCTCACCACCAGCTTCACCAAGAGCGGCTCCGGCACCTTCACCCTCGATTTCTCCGGCTCCGGCCAGGCCGGCACCTACAATCTCGTGAGCTTCACCGGCACCAGCTTCGCCGGCCAGAGCGACTTCACCATCGCCAACCTCGGTTCGGGTCTTTCCGGCGCCCTCACGCTCGACGGCACCTCTCTTAGCTTGGCCATTACCGCCATCCCCGAGCCGTCCACCTACGCGGCCCTCTTCGGCGCGCTCGCGCTCGTCGTAACCGTCTGGCGCCGCCGCGCGTCCCCTCGCTCACGTTAACCGTTAAGCAGCCCCGGGCTGGCCCGTTCGGGGGGATGATCTTTTAATCCCCTTTCCTACCCATGAAAAAACTCCTCGTTATCCTCGCCCTCGCTCTCGTCCCGGTCCTCCCGGCCCAGACCCTCACGCTCAGCGCCACCGCCAAAGGCGTCGCCATCGACGGCGGCACCACCGGTCTGCTGGTGCTCTCCGCCCCCGTCATCACCGGTTCCGACGGCAAAAGCCGCACGCCCGTCTTGACTCCCGCCGCCGACGGCGCCTCCGCCACCGCCGTCTATGCCGACGGTTTCACCATCAAGATCACCTTCTCGCAAAAAGACGGAGAGGCCATCTATAGCTTTGATCACCCGCCGGTCGGCGCCAAATCCCTGGTCATCACCACGCCGCTGGATCTCTACTACAACGAGGGCGGCACTTACGCCGTCAACGGCGGCGAGCCCAAGCTCTTCCCTGCCGAAAAAGACAAGCAGCTCTTCGCCCAGGGCGCCTTCACCCAACTCGATATTCGCAACGGCTCCGGCGCCGGCTTCTCCCTCCAGATGCCCGAATCCTACCAGCAGCTTCAGGACAACCGCGTATGGGGAACCCAGTCCTTCGCCTGGATCTACCATTACGATTTCCTCCGCTATCCGGAAGCCACCGGCTTCACCATCAAGGCCGCCCTGCTGAAGCCCGTCCCGGCCAAGAAATAACCATCCCTCCATTCATTTACGGGAACGCGACGTCTTCGCCGCGTTCCCTTTTTTCCGCCCAAATCCGTCGATGTCCCGTCTTTTCTCACTCTTTTTCGGCCTCGTCCTGGCCTCCGCCGCCCCGGTTTTCGCCGACGCCCCGCCTGCGGTCGTCACCGAACGGACCGACATTTCTTACCGCGAAACCGCCGCGCCCGCCGATGCCACCCTCATCGAGCGCTGCAAACTCGACCTCTACCTGCCCGCCGCTCCTGCCAAGGATTTCCCGATTCTCGTCTGGTTCCACGGCGGCGGACTCTCCGGCGGCGACAAGGCCGCCGCGCCCGAGCAGGCCGCCGCCCGCCGCCTCGCGGCCCGCGGCATCGCGGTCGCCTCGGTCAACTACCGCCTCTCCCCCAAGGTAAAGTTTCCCGCCTACCTTGAGGACTCCGCCTCCGCCGTCCGCTGGATCGCCGACCACGCCGCCTCGTTCGGCGCCGATCCCAAAAAAGTCTACGTCGGCGGATATTCCGCCGGCGGATACATCACCGCCATGCTCGCCCTCGACGAGCATTTCCTCCGCGACGCCGGTGCCATCAACATCGCCGGCTTCGTCTGCATGAGCGGCCAGATGACCACCCACTTCACCGTGCGTGGCGAGGCCGGCCTCCCGAAGGACAACGTGCTCGTGAATGACGCCGCCCCGCTCGGCCACGTGCGCGCCAACGCCCCGCGCATCCTTCTCCTGATCGGCGACAAAGACTGGCCCGCCCGCCTCGAGGAAAACCAGTTTCTAGCCGCCGCCCTCCACCGCGTCGCCAAGAATCCTCCCGTCCCCCTCGTCGTCGTGAAAGACCGCAACCACGGCACCATCCTCTCCCGCTTCCTCGAAGGCGACGACCCCGCCGGCGCCGCCGTCCTCGATTTCATCAACCGCTGATCACCCCTCCGAACCTAGCTACTAGTCGCTAGCTGCTAGCCACTAGCTCCCTTTACTCCCATGAAACTCCGCCTGCTACCACTCCTCCTCGGCCTCTGCGCCGCCCTGCCGCTCTCCGCGCAGGACATCAAACTATCGCTCTCCGACAAGGGCGCGGTCGTCACCGCCGGCGCGCTCGGCAGCTACTCCCTGCCGCCGCCCACCGTGGACACCGTCGACAAGAAGGAACTCAAGCCCACCTACGCCCTCGACGGCGCCGGCGGCGCCCAGGCGACCTACTCCAACGGCTTTGTCCTCAAGATCGCCGTCTCCAACACCGCCAAGACCGTCACCTACAGCTTCGACGCGCCCCCCGAAAACGGAGCCATTCTCAAGTTCATCACGATGTTCCCGATCAACCTGAACCAGGGCGGCAAGTTCGCCCTCGGCAAAGCGACCGGGGAGTTTCCCGCGACGCTGGGCGGCCAGTTCGTCGCGCAGGGCGACACCGACCATCTCGACATCATCCATCCTCTCGGCGAAGGCATCCGCTTCAGCATGCCCGCCGCGTATCAACAGCTCCAGGACAACCGCAAGTGGGGGTGGAACGTCTTCGCCTGGGTCTACCGCTACGACCTGAAGCGCCACTCCGGCAAGAAAATCATCAGCTTCAAAATCACGCCCGTCGCGCCCGAGCCCGCCGCGGTCGCCGCCGACGGCGCTCCCGCCCCGCGCAAGTTCCTTGTAGACCGCTACGGCCAGTCCGTGCGCAAGGACTACCCCGGCAAGGTGACGAGCGACGACGAGCTCAAGGCCGACATCGAAAAGCAGAAGGCCGAGATCGGCTCCTACCAGGGCCCCGCCCTCGACCGCTTCGGCGGCCTCGCCGGCAGCGGTGAAAAACTCGGCCTCAAGAAAACCGGCTTCTTCCACACCGCCCTGATCGGAAAGGACCGCCACGTCCTCGTCACGCCCGAGGGCAACGCTTTCTTCCAGCTCGGTGTCTGCGGCATCGCCAACACCGACGACTACACCAAGGTCCAGGGCCGCGAGAAAACCTACGAGTGGGTTCCCGCCACGAACGATCCGGCCTGGCTCACCGCCTGGCGCGAACAAAAGCCCGCGTGGGGCGCGTTCTCCTTCCAGATCGCCAACTGGATCCGCAAATTCGGCAAGCCCTACTCCTTCGAGGAATGGACCGGCCAGACCGTCGAGCGCCTCCGCGCGTGGGGCTTCAACAGCGCCGGCGCCTTCGGGGGCCATGTCCCCACCTTCCACTCCCTCAACTTCCCCTATGTCTCCTTCCTCCCCGGCGGCAAAAAAGACGGCGTCGCCTACCTGCCCGACCGAGTCGGCGCCGCCGAGCTGATGGACCCGTTCGCCCCCGGCGTGGAGGAAGCCCTCGACAAGTCCTTCGCCGGCCCCCTCGCCAAGAACGCCGACGACCCGCTCCTCATCGGCTACTTCTCCGGCAACGAGCAGCACTTCGAGCTTCTCCCGAAGCTTATCCCTTCCTACAAGGCCAGCAAGGTCGCCGCCAAGGCCAAGCTCGTCGCCACGCTCGCCGCGCAATACGGCGACATCGCCAAATTCAACGCCGCGTGGAAACCCGCGAAGCCGTTCACGAGCTTCGACGAGCTCGGAGAGGCCCCTCTCTTCATCCAGACCGACGCCTCTGCGGCCGACATGCGCAAGTTCTACCAGCTCTACCTGGACACCTACTACGGCATGCTCCGGCGCGTGTTTAAAAAATACGACCAGAACCACCTCCTCATCGGCAGCCGCTGGACCCCGCACACCGCCAACAACGAGGATGTCGTCCGCATCGGCGGAAAATACCTCGATGTTGTCAGCATCAACTACTACACCTACGGCATCGAAAAGGACTTCCTCAAGAAGGTCTACGACTGGAGCGGCGGCCGCCCCATGATCTTCAGCGAGTGGTATTACAGCTCGACCGAGCACGGCCTCGGCGGCGGCAAGGAAGTGAAGGACCAGTCCGAGCGCGGCCAGGGCTACCGCAACTACATCGAGCAGTCCGCCGCCACCGGCTACGTCGTCGGCTCGCAGTGGTTCATCTACTCCGACCAGTCCATCACCGGCCGCTTCTTCGAGGGCTTCAACGGCGAGGGCAACAACACCGGCCTCGTGGACGTGGTTGACCGTCCCTACACCCCGCTCGTCAACGCCGCCCGCGTCACCCACGCGCGCATCTACGACGTCATCCTCGGCAAGGAAAAGGCCTTCGCCTACGATGACTCCCGCTTCTCCGGCAAGGGCGCCGGTCCCGCCAAGATCGTCGCGATCCCGCCCGCCCTGCCCGGCCTCCAGCTCAACGGCTCCACCACCAACTGGCCCGGACGCCCCGCCGAACCCATCGCGGCCAGCCGCGTCATGATCGGCAATCCCAACCCGAAACTCGGCGGCGACTTCCGTCTCTGCTGGGACGCGCAGGCCCTTCACTTCCTGATTCAGGTCAAGGACCCCACGCCGGGGAAGAGCAACAAGGAGCCCAAGTCCTACTGGTCGGCCGACGGCATCGAACTGTTCATCGGCTCAAAAAACCTCAACGAAGGCGGCACCCTCCAGTTCAGCGACCGCCAGATCCTCATCGGCGCGGGCGCGACGCCCGGCGTGTTCGTCGTCGAACATCCCGAGGCCGGCAAGGAGTGCTCCGTGGTCGTCGTCAAGGACGTGTCCGGCGACGGCTACACGTTGCAGGTGCGCATGCCCTGGTCGGTCCTTGGCCTCACGCCCAAGACCGGCATGGAACTCCTCTTCGACGTGGCGATCGACAACAGTGACGACGGCGATTTCCGCCTTCAGCAGCTCGTCTGGAGCGGCACGGGCAAGAATTCCGGAGACCGCGGCGCGTGGGGACGCGCCCGACTCGTCGAAAACTGAGTTCCGGAAAGTCCGGCTCGGCTTGAGGGTGGCATCCATGGGGGATGCCACCCTTTTTTGCGTGAATCCCCAAAACAGCGGCACCGATGAACCTGGCGCATTACTGAGCCTTGCATAATAGAGTGCCGATTTCCAGGTAGGGCGGGACCGCTGGGCCCGCCGCGATTTACCACTGGGCACCGCGCAACGGACGGCCCAGCGGTCCGTCCCTACCTGTCACCCTATTACGCTAGACTCAGTAAGGTAGAACCGTAGTTCCTGATTGGCTGCGCGGAGGATGGTCCTCCCTACCGGTTTCCTTTACCCGGCGATACCTTTACTGGAACGACGTTATTTTCAGCCGGCGGCGGCAGAGGTCTCTTCACTTCCCTGCGCCCAAATCGACATCGCCGTCACTCCTTCTTTTTTCGGACACCGGCGCTCATGAAAGAGACTTTTTCCCAGACATGCCGAGCCAATCGACCCGAGCCCTCCGTAAAGACGGAATCTCCCGTCCCTTGGGCGGCCAGGCTTAAGAGCAACGCCGCCGTCGCATCGTTGAACGGGCCTATTTGCGACCGGGTCCAGGGGCGTTCGCCCAGATAGTAAGGCAGCATCCAGCGGACCGCCTCCGCCACGGCGGCACCCTTGTCCGGTCTCCAATTCCAAAGCTCCAGCCCCAGGTGCCGCCCCGTTTGTGCGAGCACGGCGAACCCGAGGAGATTGAAGGTGCAATAACTCCGGGACAACGTGCGCGCCAGTTCGTGCGGCTGACTGCCGTCGGGTGCGATCTGGCTTCCGATCCGCCCCTTGGAAAACCGCTCGATCTGCCGGCGCGCGACGTCGTCACGGCCGCAGAACACCGCGAAACACGCCACCTGCGCGTCATACCAGGTGCCGTGGTTGTTGGCTTCTCCCGACTCGGCGCGTCCATGGTCGCTCTCCAGCAGCCAGTCGAGATAGGCGGAAAACCAGCCCTTGACCTGCTCAAGATGCGCCGGCGTCCAGTCCGGGTTGAACTCCAGGCGTCCGATCTCGTCGATCAGGAAGCACAGGGTTGCCGTATCTATGATTCCGATCCCCCTGCCGTCGCAAATTCCCGGAATGCCCTGGGCGTAACGCAGGTGCGGGTTCATCCTGGTTTCCGCATCGATGAACCACCCGCGCAACAGGCGTCCCGCGCGGCGGGCCGGGGCGGCGTCCCCGGTGGCATATGCCTGCAGAACCAGAGCCGAAAAATGCCCGCACAGGGCTTCGAGCGTCTTTCGGTCGCCCTCGTAATACTCCGGGTTCACCTCGCCGTCTCGCCGGACGTAGGGGAGCCCGTTTTTGGTCGCGGGATCGGGCCACCAATAAGGCGCCTGGCTCGCATAGTCGTTGGGCGTGCGCCCGTGAGGCGGCGCCTTTTTGTCGACGATGGTCAGGCGGGCGATTTTCAGGGCGGCGTCGGCCTTGGTTTTCAGCAGCTGCCCGTCCTCGGGGCTGGTCGAAAGCGACGTGCGGAACGCCTGCCAGGCTTGGGCGGTGGTCAGCATATTCATCGTGGGGTGAGTCGCGGTTCCGGGCGCCGGCATGACCGTGGACACCCCGTCTCCCGTGGCCAGTAAATCTCGTCCGGCAAGCGCGACAACGACCCCTCCCCACAGCGTCCGATGCAAAAAATCACGGCGGGAGTGAATCATCGGGTATTCACGTCGCACACCTCGCGCGGGGCGGCAAGATGGCATCCGTTTGACAGTCCAGTGGCCGGAGCCCTGCTCCGCAACCGTCCGTTGGACTGTCAACCTCCTGAAGGCTAGCGGCTCCGCCTCTCCGGGCCAATGGTAGCGCCCCGCCCCTTCCCCTCCAACGCCCCTTCGTAGACCAACCTATCATGCCTCCCCGCTTATTGTCTCTTCTCGCGATCCTCGTCTGCATCTTTAACCCGGTCCGGGCCGGGGATGTGAAACTGACTCCAACAGGCTTCGCCATCGACGCCGGCACGGCCGGCATCCACACCTTGAGCTACCCCAAGCTCCTGAACCCGAACGACGGCGGCCTGAAGCCGGAAAACATCACGCTCAAGGAGGACGGCGGCGGCGTCACCATGACGTATTCGCCCTCCGGAAAACTGGTCATCAGCAAACAGGCCGACGGCGGCTGGTTGTTTCACTTCACTGAAATCCCCCCGGATCGCGTCAAGTTCGCCTTCAGCGTCCCCCTGCCGCTCAGCGTCATCGAGGAAGGCGCCCGCTGGTCCTTCGACGGACAGCCCGCCAAACCCTTCCCGGCGGAAAAGGGCAAAAAAGCCGCAATCCAGTTGGCGAATCCCTCCAGCTTCGTTTTTCAAAAAGGCACGGCGGGCTTTACCCTCACCTATATCGATCATCGAAAAACCTTCACCATGTTTTTGGATAATCGCGTGTATGGGAAGTCGTCCTTCTCTTTGGGGCACATCCTCTACTTCCCCGGTAAAAAGCACGTTCCCGAGATCGATTATTCCCTTAAAATAGACGCCAGCCTTCCTTCGGCGGCTGCACCCGCACCGGCACCCGCACCAACCGCCCCCGCGATGTGACCACCATGAGCCACCTGTCCCCCTCTCCACGAAGACTCGCGGCCCTCTCCGGCTGGCTTTTGCTCTTTCCCCTTTTCGCCGTGTCGGACGCCTCCGCCAAGGTGGAGCTGCCCCCGGTTTTGGACAGCCACATGGTGCTGCAACGCGGCATGCCCGTCCCCGTCTGGGGCACGGCCGAGCCCGGCGAAACCGTCTCCGTATCCTTCCGCGGGCAGACCAAAACCACCGCCGCCGCCGACACCGGCAAATGGATGGTCAAGCTCGACCCTCTTCAACCCGGCGAACCCGGCGAGCTGACGGTGACCGGAAAAAACACGATCACGCTCAAGGATGTCGTCGTCGGCGAGGTCTGGGTGGGATCCGGCCAATCCAACCTGGACAGCCCCATTCAGATGTATGAAAAGGACGACCCCGTCCTCAAGGAGGCCGCCGCCAAAACCCATCCCGATGTGCGCGTCTTCCGCAGCGGAAAGAGCAGTTTGAAATGGAGCCGGTGGGACCCCAAGCGGACCCGCTCGTTCTCCGCGCAGTTGTTCTATTACGGGCTGAAACTGCAGGAAGAACTCGGCGTTCCCGTGGGACTGATCCAGGCGGCCGTCGCGGGCTCGCCCTCGGGACATTGGATTGACGCGGATTCCTTCAGGTCGGACCCCGTCATCCAGAAAGCCGCCGCCCTCAGCAACGCGAAGGAGCCTCTGGAATCCCGGATGAAGGGCTACGAAGCCGCGCTGAAGCAATGGCAGGAGAAAACCGCCGCGGCCAAGGCGGCGGGCACACCGGAAAGCCAATGGCCCAAGGCTCCCTCCAAGCCCGGCCCCTACGGACAACAGGCCACGGGAGATTTTTACGACCAGTTTGTCCGTCCGGTCATGCCCTTCGCGATCCGCGGCGTTCTCTGGGATCAGGGAGAAGGCGGCAGCACGGGCGGAATCGATCAAGTCTCGCTGATGTCCGGACTGATCCGCGCCTGGCGGAAAAACTGGGGACAGGGGGACTTTCCCTGGCTCTATGTGAAAAAACCCAGCGGAGGCGGCTGCGCGCTGAATCCCGACAACCCGGTCAACCGCGGCGCGAAGCCCTTCGAGTCTCTTCCAAAAACGCCGCCCGCGACGGATTATTTCGCCGGCAAACACCAGGAGAGCTACCGCATCGCCCAAAACCCGAACACCTTTCTGGTGACCACGACGGATCTGGCCGGCGGCGTGCATCCGGCAAACAAATCGGGTTACGGCACCCGCGATTGCCTGGTCGCCATGGGAGCCGTGTATGGCAAAGCGGTCGAATACTACGGCCCCGTCTATGAGTCGGCAAAACAGGAGGGCGGCACCCTCCGCATCAGCTTCACCCACACGGGCAAGGGGCTGACCACACCCGCCGGCCAGCCGCTTCAAGGCTTTCTCATCGCCGGCGAGGACAAGAAATTCCACTGGGCGGACGCCAGGATCGACGGGAAAACCGTGGTTCTTTCGAGCCCACAGGTCCCCCGGCCCGTGGCGGCGCGCTATGCGTGGACGTGGCCTCTTGCCTGGGCAAACCTGTTCAATGCCGACGGCCTGCCCGCCTTCTCCTTCCGGACGGATTCCCAGTAGCACGGTTGAAGAGTTCAGTCTGTGTCGTGGGATCAAGAGCCATGCGCGGGTTGGGAGAAGACGGCCTGCCGTGTGAACCGCCACACCGGCATGGAACTCCTCTTCGACGTCGTGATCGACAACAGTGACGATGGCGATTTCCGCCTTCAGCAGCTCGTCTGGAGCGGCACGGGCAAGAATTCCGGAGACCGCGGCGCGTGGGGACGCGCCCGGCTCGTCGAGAACTGAGTTCCGGAAGGCCGGCTCGGCTTGAGGGTGGCATCCATGGGGGATGCCACCCTTTTTTGTGCCCGACACGTTCAGAAGCTTTGTATGGCGTAGCCTTGAGCGTGAGCTCAGGGATGCATTCATCCTGAAAAACGCGTTTGAAACCGCAGATCACAGATGGGCGCAGATTCCGTCCACGGCGGCATCAGCCGTCGCTCCGCTTAAGGGCGGTTCAACGATGGTTCGACGTGGGAGCGTTTCGAGCGCAAGCGACAGTCCGCCACTTGCTCGCGATGATCGGAATCGCGGCGTAAAGCCGCTTGTGTAAGCCCCAACGTGAACCGAGTTCTGATAAAACCGGAGGGGCGCGCGGAGCCCCCGGCGAAGCGCAGCGCGCCCCTGCCGGGGGGAGGATATGC
>JBAZSJ010000019.1:0-80089 GCA_041662485.1 Opitutaceae bacterium
CGCATCGACTCCGCCTAGGCGGCCCGTCAAACCCCTCGTCCATGAGCGCTCCCTCCGCCCGTATCGTGATCATCAAAGCCCAGCCCATCGAGCTGTGCCAGTTGCTGAAGTTCAGCGGACTGGCCGAGACCGGCGGCGCGGCGAAACACCTGATCAGCGAGGGGCAGGTGCTGCTTAACGGTGTCGTTGAAACCCAGAAACGCAAAAAAGTCATGGGCGGCGACAAGGTGACTTTTGGCGAAGAGACCATCGTGGTGCAGGTCGACTGACCGGGCTCATTTTATGGCAACCAACGGACTCCAGATCGAAAAAATCGTCTCCGGCAACGGGGCCTCTCCGCGCAAGGGGCAGCTCGTGACCGTTCACTACACCGGCTGGTTCACCACGGGCGAAAAATTCGACAGCTCGGTGGATCGCGACGAGCCGTTCGCCTTCGTCCTTGGCGCGAGGCAGGTCATCGCCGGCTGGGATATGGGCGTGGCCACGATGAAGGTCGGCGACAAGGTGAAGCTCACGCTTCCGCCCGAGCTTGCCTACGGGGCCGCCGGCTATCCCGGCGCGATTCCGCCCGATTCGACGCTCGTGTTCGAGGTCGAGCTGCTTGGTGTCGGCTGATCCTCCGCCGTCCGGAAAAAACGGCTGCGGCGGTCGCCGCTGCGGCCATGGAGCGCGGTGCGTTCGCCTGACTCGCTGTAGGGCTGGCGGCGATAACCTGGTCGTGACGGATCGCGCGCGCATTTGATCTGGAAGTCCTGCATGCGGGCGAAGAGCCCGAGTAATTGCTCCGGCAGCGGATAGCGGTCGAGGCCGCTGCGTTCCATCGCGAGCAACAATTCGTGGGTGGCTTCAAGCGTCGAGAGGCAGCCGTCCTGCGGCTGTTGTTTGATCACGTAACGGCTCGGGGCCGACGGCGTGAACATGATGCGCGGCAGGCGTTGCAGGCTCGGGCTGAGGCGGAGCATTTTGCGGGCGCAGGCCCAGGTGGCGTCGAGGAGGAAAACCACCAGGGTGCGTCCGCCGAGTTCATCCGCGCGCAGGTCGCCGTTGGAGAGGTTGCGTGCGGTTTCGCCGGGGTAGAGGAGGACGGCAAAATTGCGCGGATCGTGGATGAGCGCCTGCACTTCCTCGTGGTCGTCGAAGCCTACGCCCATGTGGATCTCGCTGTGTTTCAGGCAGAGGTGGGTGAGCCGTCCGGTGCCGGCCTTCTCCTGCTTGAACTCCTTCGGGTGCATCAGAAACACGAAACGCGTGCGCGTCTCCATCGGCGTGATGGACGGGCACCAGCACAAGGGCTTGGGCCAGAAACAACGGTAGCACGTCTCGCGGCTCATGGGAGGAGTTTTGAAACTGAGATGCTTCCGCACAGCTCGGAGCTTTGCGGTAGGGCGGGACCGCTGGGCCCGCCGCGATGGATTGCAACGTGGGAGCGAGCTGGCTCGCGATGTTCGACCCTCGCGAGCAAGCTCGCTCCCACTTCCAATCGGACGGCCCGGCGGTCCTTTTCGGAGTCCGAAAACATTTGGACCCGATATTACTTTGCGGCGAGCGCGGCCTCGACCGCCGCGATCAGCTCGGGGGATTCGGGGGCGACCTTGGAGTCGAAGCGCTTGAGGATCTTGCCGTCGCGGCCTATGAGGAACTTGTTGAAGTTCCAGCCGATCTTTCCGGGGAACGGCGAGTCCTTGCCGGTGAGCAGGGCGTAGAGCGGATGCTGGTTCTCGCCGTTGACCTCGATCTTGTCGAACATCGGGAACGTCACGTGGAATTTCGACGAACAGAAGGCTTTGATCTGCTCGTTGGTGCCGGATTCCTGATGGCCGAATTGGTTGCAGGGAAAGCCTAGCACGACGAGACCCTGAGCCTGATACTTTTCAAAAATGGTTTCCAGTCCCGCGTATTGTTTGGTGAAGCCGCAGGCGGAGGCCACGTTGACGATCAGCAGCACCTTGCCGCGATAAGATGCGAGCGTGGTTTCCTTGCCGTCGATGTCCTTGAGCGGGATGTCCAGAAGATCGGCGGCCTTGGCCGTGGTGGAGAAGACGCCCGCGAGCAAGATGGCGAACAGGGGAAGGAATTTCATGGCCCAGTGAACGCGGGGGCGCCGACGTTTGTCAAACAGCCGGGCGGCTGCCTCCGTCGGGCGCGGTCTCGGGCAGGACGCCGGCCGCGAGAAAGGTCATTTTGATCAAGGTCCGGAGGCGGGTCGTCGATATCCGCATGCATAACGTCCATCGGAGTATGCCGCGATTGTAGGGATGGTCTCGGAACCGTTCCGCCTCGACGGCGAAGGCGCGCAGACGGGTGAGGTGGGCGACGGCCTTGATCAGATCGTGGTCGGCGGTGAAGTGGTTCCGGTTCAAAATCGTGAGGAGCCACACGAGGAACCGGGCCCGCCGATAAAGCACCCGCTTGAAGACCTCCGATTCATACTGATCCAGCGGAATCTGGTGCTGGGCGCAGAAATAGTCGGCGAAAGTGCGGGGAGGCATGATGTCAGATGGTAGGAACGTCCGAAACGATAGTCTTCACTAGGTGAAGGTTTGATTAATTTCCAACGTTCATTTTTGGGAATCAAAAATTGAATTTTGCGACGGGCGCGTGGAGGGGGGCTGGTCGGGCGGATTGTTGCTCCGAGGCGGTTCTGAGGGAGACGAATCTTGCATGGAGAGGGCGGGCGGACTTTTTTGAGAGCACGTGTCTACAGCTCAGTTCATACCATCTCCCGTGACGTGCGAGAAGTTGGCGCAGATTCTGCCCCGCTTCGGCGGTTCGTTGGAGGTGATGCCCGGCGATTCGCGGTTGGTTTATGCGTTGCCCGCGCACGCCGCCGATGAGGTGCGCGATTTTTTGCAACCGTTTTCCGTGGTTGAACCGTCACCCGGGTTTGTGGCGCGACTGCCCGGCGGACGGGTGTTCGGTTCGGGCAACGTGCTCTCGCCCGACGGGCTTTGCATCGCGCGCGATGTGTCGCCGGATTTTGGAAAATCGTTTTCGGATCACTGGCTGCTTTCGTTCAAAAGAATGCGTCCGCCCGTTCCGTTGGACGGAGCGGTCGCGGTGGTCGCGACGACGTTGGGGAAGGGTTACAGTCACTGGCTGCTCGAGGAACTGCCACGGTTGCTTCTGCTGCCTCCGGATGCCGCCACCACGATCATCGCGCACGGAGCCGCTGCTTTCAGTCGGGAGGCGCTTGGTCTCCACGGCTTTTCGGGGCGGGTGATCGAGCCGGGCAGGGAAACTCACTTCGCCTGCGAACAACTGGTCGTCCCCGGCTTGCCGGGTGAACCAGGGCAACCTTCGCCCTGCGCGGTCCGCCTGCTCGCGGAGTTCACCGCGCCGTTGCACGCATCGTCCTCCGCCTTTGGGGAACGCCTTTATGTCTCCCGCGGGAAAGCCCGGCGCCGTCGGGTGTCCAACGAGGACGCCTTGTGGGCGCGACTTGAGTCGCATGGTTTTAAACGGGTGCATCTGGAAGACCTCACTTGGCGGGAGCAGATCAACGCCTTCCACCATGCGAAGGTCATCGTGGCTCCCCATGGGGCCGGGCTGGCCAATCTTGTCTTTTGCCGACCGGAGACGCGCGTGGTCGAATTTTTCCACCGAGCCTATGTGAATCCGTGTTTTTGGCGGTTGGCGGCGCTCCGGGGGCTGGATTATCGGCCGGTGGTGGGCGCTTTGCCGCAGCCGCTGGCCTATGATGTGCGCGCCGGGCGGGTGGATATCGAAGTGGATGTCGAAACTGTTTTGGACGCACTTATCTAGTGGGTAACGACTTAAGCTTTTAGCTGAAAATTTCTTCGGGAAAAATGGGTTGGCCTGTTGACGTTGGCACGACCAAGGCTATTACTTCTCTCGTTCCCGCCTAGCGGGGACATTTTGGGGTAACCTAGAAAGCAAATGGCCGGTCGCTTAGGGGTAGGCGACCGGCCAACTTATTTTACGAGTCCGCCGGTTGCGCGGACCTTGCCAGCGGGCCTCGCGCCACCATCGTCGGGCCGCACTTCCGATGAAACCCCACCACAATCTGGCCGAAACCAAGACTCCCGACGGCGCCCGCCTTTCGCTGCACGAGCACGACGGCAGCTACTGCGTGCGTCTCAACGGCCAGGACCTCATGCACTCGTCCACGAGCGCGTCCGAGGTGCTGCTGGGCGAGCTGGCCCACGCGCTCATCGATACCAAGGCGCCGACGCGCACGCTCATCGGCGGCATGGGGCTCGGCTATACGCTCAAGGCGGTGCTGGCCAAGGCCGGTCCGAAGGCGGTGGTCGAGGTCGGCGAACTCATGTCCGAGGTGATCGACTGGAACCGCACGTTCATGGCCAGGCTCAACGGCCACCTCCTCGACGATCCGCGCGTGCAGGTGAAGTTGGGCGACGTGGTCGTGACGATTCAGGCGGCGCGTCCGAACTCCTACGACGCCATCCTGCTCGATGTGGACAACGGCCCCGTGCCGATGGTGCACACCGGCAATGTCCGGCTCTACGGTCCGCGCGGACTGGAGACGCTAAAATCCAAACTGCGTCCGGGCGGCCGGCTCGCGATCTGGTCGGCGAGTCCCGACCATACCTTTGAAAAACGTCTGCGCGCGGCGGGTTTTGTCGCGCAGGCGATTCCCGCCAGGTTGTTCCCGACCGCCAAGCGCAGCGCCTACGTGATCTACGTGGGCGACAAGCCGGCGGCGGACGAGGCTCGGCCCCCTGTCGGCCGCAAGCCGGGCAAACGATAGGGCGGTTTTGTTGATGTAGCCGGGGTCGCTGCCCCATGGGCATTAATTCCAATTCGCGTTCAAGATGATCCTGCCTTGGGTAGGGACGGACCGCTGGGCCGTCCGCTCCGTTAGTCTCATCTTGAGCGCGAATTGGAATAACCTAAGCCGGCGAAGCCGGAAAAAGTGGCGCCGGCGTCCCCGCCGACGAGCGGACAGCACCCGAAGGCGATCATAACGTGATTTATTGACCGGCGATTATCTCCACCTGGCCGGCGGGGACGTCGGCCACACTTTGCAGCGCAGGAGCGGCTTTACGCCGCGATTCCGATCATCGCGAGCAAGCTCGCTCCCACCACGTCGAACCATCGTGGCGTAAAGCCGCTCCGACATTTCTTGAAAGGTCCTCGGGCCACACGCCCGTTTGCTACTTCGCGTCCTCGATCAGCGACCGGGCGGCTTCCTCGCTGACGGCGGCGATCTTTTTGGTGCCGAGGTTCGTCTTCACTTCGTAGAGGTTGGTTTTTCCAACGGCGCGCAGGAACGTGATCGTCTGAACGACTTCCTTGGTCGAGGCGGCCTGGACCTCGCCCTTGGGAGACATGCTTTGCTCGATGACGAGTGCGCCGCCCTTGGCGGCGTCGGTTTGCAGGTCAAACTCAGGCAGTTCCTGCCACGAATTGATGATGTGGAAGGTTCCCTTCCGGGTTTCCTTGTTCCAAGTGAATCCGTTGATGACGATCTGGTGGCCGACGCTGCCTCCGCCCCACGGATGGGCGGCGATGAAACCCGGCGGCAGGGCCTGCCAGATTTCGCGGGGGAACGCCGCCAGGATGGGGCGGCCTTTGCGCAGCTCCGCACGGGCCCATTCAAAAGGATCGTCCACCTGGGCCGGCGGGCTGTGAACGACGGGGGAGGGCGTGAAACCGGAGATCAGGCTGGCGATTCCCTGATGAAAACGCGGGTCCTTCCAGGGGTGGTCCTTGTCGACGTTGTTCGAGATTTTATAGATCGCGGGGGTGTCGACGTAGTAGCCGGCGATGTCCAGCCAGTGAACGCGTCCGTAGAGCATGCAGGTGCCGCCGATCTGGTCGCGGGAGACGTTGGGCGGGCAGAGCTGGACGGTTTCCTGCGGGCCGGCGACCGCCGAGGTCACGATGGTTTGCTTGGCGGTGACGGTCGTCTTGACGACCGTGACGACCGAGTTGCCGTGCGCCACCGGGCTCTCGGCGCTGAGGTTGGCGAGCCAAGCGCGGTCCTCCTCGGTCAACGAGGCGAGCGGCAGCATGGCGCGGGTCCCGTCGGCGAAAACCACCACGGCGTAGCTTTTGTCCATGCGGGCCTTGACCACGCCGTCCAGCCGGGAAGACACGGCTTGGGCGTCCACGGTGATAAGCAAAAGAAGTGCGGCCAGACCAAGGATGCGGCTCATGGAGCTTCGACTAATTCGCAAAGGCGGCCTCAGGTCAGGCCGAAAAAGGCGAATGCTGCGCCCGAGAACCGGGCGGCGTGGGTAGTAGGGCGGTTTAAGGCGGGCTTAAGAAGCGGAGTTTTTCTCGCTGTTTTTTTGTGGCGAACAGGTAAACAATGCCGGAGTCCGTGACTTGGTCCCTTATTTGCTATTGAAGCAAAAAGCTCAGGGCCAACAATGCCCGAAGCCTTACAATTATCCGAAGTCATTTTAGCCATGAAAAAGAACACGATCAAAGCTGCCAAGTCATCCGCATCGGCCCCCAAGGCCGCGGTGAAGAAAACCGTCAAGAAAACCGCCGCGCCGCGCAAGAAAAGCGCCCCGGCCCCCGTCGTAAAGTCCGGTCCGTCCAAGTCGGTCGTCACGGTCATCACGGCGACCATCGACATCGGTTTTGGCAACGCGCTCTACATCCGTGGCGAAGGCGCCGGCCTGAGCTGGGATGCCGGCGCGCCCATGGAGTGCGGCGCGAAGGGTGACAACTGGAGCATCACGCTGCCGGAAACCTCGAAGCCGATCGTCTACAAGTTTCTCATCAACGATCTTACCTGGTCCGCCGGTCCCGATTATCTGGCCGAATCCGGCAAGAAGACGGCGATCAAGCCGACGTTCTGAGGCTGCTCACACCACGACCGGCTTCGGTGACAGCACCGGGCCGTCGGGGTTGAGCGTGCGCAGCTTTTGCTCCAGTTGTTCGACGCCGAAGCCCTCGGCGGCGATCTCCTCGTTCGTGACCACGTCGTAGGCCACCCGCATCCGGGAAAACGGATGCGGCAGGTAAAACCGGTCCCAACTCGGGATCTGCCACGCCGCCTCGTAAGTGCTTCCCACCAGCACCATCGGGGAGCCGGTGCGGCGGGCGATTACGACCCCGCCGGGCTTGAATTGGTAAATCGGGCCCCGCGGTCCGTCCGGCGTGATGCCCACATCGTGACCCGCCCGGAGCACCTCGACCAGCCCGAGGGCGGCTTCGCGTCCCCGCTTATGGCTGGAACCGCGCACGGATTGGAGTCCCACCAGTGAAAAAAACGCTTCCAGCCAGGCCCCGTCGCGGCTGGTGCTGATCAGGGCGTAGACGGCCCGCTTCCGGCGGTGCCGCCTGAACATCTCGCCGGCGGTGAAAAGCCGGTTGTGCCACAGCACAAAAATCACGGATTGGGGGATGTCGCCCAGTTGATGTCGGCTGAGGACGGAAAACTCTATTTTCAGGGTCAACGTCCACGCACGCAGCAGCATGCCGACAGGCCAGAGCGCCAGGTAGCGCCAGCCGCGGAGGGCGTGAACCACGATTTTGCGTGAAGCGGAGGACATGGGGAGGAAAGTTGGTGCGAATAAAACGGTTTCGCCAAGCAAAAGCCCGTTTTGGAACCTGGACGGGATGAATGATGTAGGCCCGACCGCCGGTCGGGCTGTTTCGGAGAAGAGCAACGACTGCGACGAAGGGGGACGTTGACGTTGGCAAACGAACATAAAAAAGGCCCCAATCTTGCGATTGAGGCCTTTAAAACTGGCGGGATGAACGGGACTCGAACCCGCGACCTTCTGCGTGACAGGCAGACGCTCTAACCAGCTGAGCTATCACCCCGGAAATGAGGAAAGAGGGCGAACGTAGAATCCGCGGACCCACTGTCAAGCGTCGTTTCGACGCAAATCTTCGCGATTTTTTATTAAGCCAATCGAACGGGTGTGCAGCCGTCCAAAACACGCCTCCAGACATCCGTTTCGCCTTTCAATCCCAACGTGGTGAGCTCGGCGGCGATTTCGGTTTCCGAGGGCTCGACGACCGCGTGTTTGGGATCGGCGGGCAACGCGGGCAGCAGACGGCGGGTGATCGCCCAGCAAGCCCAGGCGCGGGCGCGGCGCAGTTCGCGGCGGGGCTCGTTCATCCGGTCGGCGTAATGCTGGAAATGCACGCGCGGGTTCCCCATGAAAACGCCCTCGGGCGTGTGCGAGAGAAACCACGCCATCGCCGCGTAGGGCACGGGGCAGAGCGCGAGGACCGGCTCGTCGCCGCGCAGGTCGGCGCCCATCGCGCGGTCAAGGCACAGGACGGCGCGGGCCGCGTGGCCGTGCTGCCAGAGGTAGTGTCCGTATTCGAGGGCGGTGTGGTAGAAGCCGGCTCCGCGATCATCCCCGTGCGCGTCAAACACCCGCCAGTCCATCTGCGGACGGGGCGCGGGCAGGTGGGGGCAGGGAGGCAGCGGGATGCTCATCGGGCTGCGTTGCTGACGTCTCTCGCAGGGAGGGTCAATCCTTGGCGCCGCCTTTGCCCTTGTCGGAGGAGGTCCGCGCCGCTAACGCTCGGGGCGTCCCGCAAGGGCGCCCGTAGCTCAGCTGGATAGAGCACCTGCCTTCTAAGCTGGTGGTCGTGGGTTCGAATCCCGCCGGGCGCGCCATTTAAATGAGGATTCTAGCTCTGTTACATCCTCAAATTTAAGACTTTGTGAGAATGATAGTAATTCGAGGCACAAAGTTTTAAATCGTGTTTCCCTCCTAGGAAGATCGCTAGAAAGTGAGTGTATTAGTGCGTCTCCACTTTCGGCGGTTAACCACGGAAGTTTAACAATCTCAGCATGTAAGCCAAGCGCGGCAACGTCCGTATAGACCTTGGCGGTCAAATTCGCATCGGAATGACCCAGCATTTCCTGTGCGGCGCGTTGGTTGATTCCGTGCGTTGCGCCTAGCGTCTGGAAGGTTTTCCGGAAGCTGTGAAAGTGGACACGCCGTCCTGTGGCGTCCATGCGATCAATGCCGGCCTTCGCGAGGTCACGCTTGAGCGTCTTGAGGTCGGGGAACGATTTGAAAACCGGAGCGTCATCCCGGACGCCTTCCGGCTTGGCGGCGCGCAGCTCGGCAGCGAGGCCCGGATGCAGGGGAAGGGCGCGCTTGTCGGCGTCTTTCATCGTTTCGGGGCGGAAGAGGACATGCGGGCGGACGTCACCCAGAAACAAATCACCCCAGACGAGGGCGCGAACCTCCGACATGCGTTGGCCGGTGTAAGTAAGCGTTTGATACACGAGGCGGCGCTCGGCAGGGGCGACGCCGTAGAGCCGGACCAGCTCCGCCATGGAGAACGAACGGGAAAGCCGCACCTGCTTGCCGCGAATCGCGACGGCGTCGAGTTTGCCGAGCGGGTTGACCATGAGGCGGTCGAGACGCACGAGCCAGTTGAGGAACGAATTGAAAGCGGCCTGATACTCACGGGTTGTCTTGGCGGACAGGGCGAGGGTGGAGCGCCATTTCACGAACTCGTCAGCGCGTATGTCCCGCAGGCGATTCCAGCCCGTTTCCCGCAGGATGCGACCGCAGCGCGTGGCGGTGTCGCGGGCGTGCTTTGGTGAGCGTTTACGGCCATTCAAATCGGCAACGAACTCGGCGAGGAGGGTAGTGAGTTGAGCCGCCGCCGCCTCTCGCAGGGGCGCGGGGGTAACCAGCCCCTCTTCCTCGCGCTGTTTTTGAACGATGATGTCGCGGAGGCGTTTTACGGCCACGAGCTTGTCAGGTGTCCCCAGCGCGACGGTGCGCGGTGTTTCGCCTCTCGTGAGCGTGTAACGGCCAGAGAACAGGCGTGAGCGGACGCCGGAGCGGAGGGGGCGGAAGACGTATTCGGTCATTAGCTTTTCGGCAGGGCGTCTTTGATGGCGTATGCCGCAGAGCCGCCGCACAAACGGGCGGCGCGGCAAAGCGTCTCCAAGGCTTCCCAGTTCATGGTGTCGAGTCCGCCGCCGCCGTTGGCGATCAGGGCACGGAAGGCGACGGCGGCGGCGCGTCCGCGCTCGCTGCGTTTAAGCTGGGTGATGGCCTCAATCACCTGTTCTCCGATGGGTGTTTCGGTGGCGGTGCTCATTGGGCCTCCTTCAGTTTTTGAATGTAAGCATCGGCGCGCTTTTGCGCCTCTCCCAGTTTGTCCATCGCCTCCGCCTGTGATTGAACGTATCCGACGTAGGCCAGACCGATTTTTCCGAGGTCGGAAGAGTCATTTTCAGCCGCCTGCCCGAGGTTGGGCAACGGGTCTTGAGCCTCAGGCGGAGTGGGCAAACTCGCTCGCGATTCATGAGACTGGGCAGGCGGCTGAAAGGTGTGTTGGCGGGAAATTTTGGCGGCGCAGCGAATAAAAAGGCCGGCTTGCGCGGATTGAGCGCCAAAGAAAAGCGCCGCCCATAAGACGCCGTTCACTAAAAAAAAGCCGCACGCCAAGGCGGTGACTATGACGATCACCAGCAATTGCCACGGTTTGAACGCTCCCATGGTTAATGCACCAATCTGGTTTTCCAGTTCCACAGTGTTTTTGCCCATGCGCGTTTTGCTATATAGCCCTAAATAGGACTTCAAGCTTTTTGTAGCCCCTTCACAGTAACCGCTGTCCAAAGAGGTGTGGGAAAAATAGGAAAAGACCGGGTGTTTCTGGGCGCGAGTGCGCCGAAAGTGCTCGGTAAAATCATTGATGAACGACGCGAACCGCTTGGATGGTCACGTGCAAAATTTACCCTTGAAGTTCTTGAGCTTTGGCGAGCGCAGGGTTGCCCGCATGTGAGTGAATCTGACCGTTTAATGCAGATCGCAAAAAAAGGGAAAAAATGAGCCTGAAAAAGAGGAAAAAAGGCGGTGGCAACTTCGGGCAATCGGGAGGGCAATCAACCCGCTCTCTTTATGCCAGCCTTGACCCCGCCGATCCACAGCAGGAGGCGCGGCATCAACGCATCATTGATGCGAAAGAGGAGGCTTTTTCAGAGGAAAATCTTACCCGGAATCAACGCGAACTAGTGGAGCTTCATCGGTTTGTTTACCCCGATAGCAGGGTTATTAAAAAGTGCGGTGAAGTTTTTCTCTGGGATGACACGATAACACCTCCTTGGTTTGCGGATCTTCCTGAAACCGCTCAGTAAAGTCTTCCCGCCTACGATCTCGAAAAATGCGCTCCGATCTTGAAATCCCCTACCGCCTCTCTGGCGTGCTCCAACTAGTAGAAGTCGCTCAAAAAGTGACGGCCCGCGCCGACATAACAAAGGAGACAAAGGACCGTCTAGCAAAGTCACTGGCGGCGCTCTACGATCTGGTGAATCAGGACCATTTCCACACGGAAGAACAGTTCCACGAGATAGACGCCAAATTCGACATAGTTCTCCAATTGATGGAGATTCATAAAGCGATTCTAACCCCCGAAGAGGTCGCTGGTATCGAGGAAGCAAAGACACGTTATCGAGGTAAGCTCCCGTTTTAAAATGGTTCCGCCCGCCCCAGCATGAAAGCCAGAGCGGGCGGAGTCGTTAAGCAGCAAAGGGGAAGAGCATTTGCCCGCAGCATCCATCCAGATGAATCGCGAAGGCCTTGGAGCATGTGGGGACACACTTTTGGCCTGTGCGATAGTGGATGAAACTCCTGCGGATAATGATTCTCCCGCCGCACTTTTTACAATTGTGCATAGGCGGTGTTCCAAAATTTAAACTTGAGCCCCCCTTCCTGACAGTTCGACAGTCGGCTTGCCAGACCCTCCCGTCATTCTGTCTCCCTCCCGGGGGCGTAGGCCGGGACTCGCTCTGTTCCCCCTGCCGGTTGCACCCGGTAGGGGGTTTTCTTTCAGCACGCCGAGGATGCGCGGACTTCCTCAGGTGCTTGAATTGATGATCTCATAAGTTGATATGCGTTCGATTCTGTGCGTGCGGCGGGTCTGTCAAGAAATGGGCTATTTAAATTCAAACCAGCACCCCCCTCGAAAAGGGGTCATGTCATACGTAAATTACGTAACTCGTTTAAATAACGGTCGTTTTACGGCCCCACTTTAAACTATTATCAACGCATCAGATTAATTATTATTAAGTTACATTTTCAGGAAAACTTTATTTTCCGAAAAGGTCGAAAAGTAGGGTTTGGAGCAGTCACCTTCGTGTTTCGAGTTACGTAAATGAATCCGCCCGCTCCGGCATGAAGCCAGAGCGGGCGGGTGTGGGCTTAGAATCGGCGAGAGCTTCGCCGAAAGGGGTCAGGTGTCGAACGTGCCGACTGGCACCGTGTCGCCCACGACGCCGTTGACGGCATCGGTGCTAAGGACGTTCACGCCGTCCACGGTAACATCCACCTGAAAATAATTGCCGGTCATATTGTCCTGAATGTCGGAGGCGGTGAGTTCGTGCGTTCCTCCGGTCGGACGATACGCGTAGAAGCTGATGGAGGTGGCCCCGCCGCCGTCGTAGTTGCAGACGAATTCACCGTTGATGTAGAAATCCCATGAGTCGTCTTGGACGTTGTTGGAATTCGATACGGTCAGGATGACGAGGGCCAACCCATCAGGCGCGGGGAACGGCAGCGGATCAACGCCCCACGGCCCCTCTGTGGCGTCGGGCACGGGCTTGGCCTTGCAGATATTGTCGTTGTTCGGGCGCGGCTGAACTGGGTTGTGACTCCGCCAGTTATTCGGCGGCGGCACGTCGGCGAGGCCGAAACCGTAGGCGCGCATGGGCGGACCGGCGCGGCGCATGTCGTTGTTGTTCTTTGGCGTGGGACCGGTTCCCTTCCGCTCGTTATTTTTGAGCGCCTTGCACATGGTCAGGCGGCGGCGGGGAGGTGCTTAAGCTTGAAATGCCAGATTGCCACGCCAGCGCCGGCCAAAGCGACGCCGCCGCCGATGATGGCGAAAAGGACGGGGTTTGAGGCGATGAACAGGCCGATGAGGGCAGCGGCTGCAATGGCTCCTCCGCCATACATGACGAAATCCCATCCGCGCACCAAACCAAAGAGCCCGGCGGCGAGTCCGCCAAAGAGCGCGATGCGATAAAACCACATGGCGCGGCCGTTCGCCTGGTCGGATGGGGTAGGGGGCGGCGGCGGGGTGAACGCTTGCGGAGCCGTCGCGGTTTCGGTGTGCGCAGTCATGGCGATGACGGCCGGACCGGACAGGGTGACGGTGTAGGTGCCGAGCTTCTCGTTAAATTCGACTTTTGAGCCGGCAGGGGCGGTGAAGGTGGCAGCGGCGTCTTTGGCCTCGGCACGGGCAGGCGTTTGGGCGGGGCCGGTCTGCTTGACGGAGGTCGAACCGGCGCGGGCGCGTCCCGACTGACAGCCGGACAACATGCCGACCAAAATCAGGGCGATAAAGAAGAGGAGGAAAAACGTTTTCATGCCGTGGGGGATTTCCTGAAAAAAGCGATGAAGCCGCGCACGGTTCGGACGGCGGCAGGCCAACCGGCCAGCATCGCGACGATGGACGCGGCGATGGCGCAAACGGTGGAGATGGTGTCGAGGCTCACCGCTCCAAAGGCTGCAAGAACGGCAGTGAGTGTGCGGTGTTGATCGTTCATGCTTTGGCTCCGGTTCGACGCGCGAAGGCGAAAAGAAGAATCACCACGCCGACAACAACGGCCACGGGGATAAGCCAGGTGGAAAGGTTCAGGGTGTTTTTAACGCCTTCGCCAACCGCCGCGACGCTCTTGCCGATTTCGAGAGCCTGGTTTCCCGCTTCGTCCACGAAGTCGGATGCGGCCTCGGCAATCGTGTAGGTTTCGAGGTCGGACGGCAGGTTTGAATTGGCGACGCCTTGGGCAATCGAAACCTCTTCCGGCGCGAATCGTTCGGGATATTTCAGGATGATTCCGGCCAGCGTCTTCTCGTATGAAACGCGGTTGGAATAGGAGAGGTCCAGCGTCATCAACTCCCCATTGGGGCCGAGCGCGCCGACCTTTCCGGCGGCGATGCGCTGGGCGGTCTTCAGGTTGGCGGTCTGTTGTGCTGTGGCCATTACAGGGTGAGAAGTTCAGCCGAGCGGCCAGGCGCGAGGACGCCGACGTGTTCGAGGTAGGCGAGGCCGTCAACGGTGCGCTCGTCATCGCTGCGGATTTCCTGAGCGGCAACCGCCATGTTCCGGAAGATGACGACGCCTGCGTCTGTGCTCGTGAAGATCGCGAGTTTTTCCGCATCAGTCAGCCGCTCCATGAGGGCGAGAGGGGTCATGATACTGACGACGGGGGCGGTGACGTGCGCAGACGCGAACCCTTCCAAGACCGTCAGCTCCGGATATGCAGCCTGCGCAGCGGCGAGCGTGGGGAACGCCTCGAAGGGAGCGGCGGGCACTTCATGAACGGGCGAATCCGGACCGGCGGCGAGATCGACCGGCAGCATGAGCGATGACAGCGGTTCGCCTGCGCACCATGCGGCGAAGCGTCCATCAGACAGCGTGACAGGCAGCGCGTGCTGCCAGTGGAGAAGGTTGGCTGTGATGATGATGCGGTTCATGGTTTAAAACAGGTTGAGGCGAAGAGTATCAAACTCCGTCGCGGACAAGGCGCGGGGCCAGTAAAGCAGGGCAACGTATCCGTCGAGTGCCTGGTTTCCGTCGTATTTTGAACCGACGCGAACGCTCGTCAGGGCGTCGTAAAACTCAGTGGGCGCTCCCGCCTGCACAGAAGAGGCGGCGTTTCCAGCGGCGTAGGTGACGCCGTAACGCGAGGTTGCGGCCTGCCCGGCGGCGGTCGAGACGTTCCCCACGTTCCAAGAATCGAGGATATAGTTGCGGCCCCACGGGGAACGCATGTTGCCCGTGCTGGAAATGGCGCGCTGGTTCTGACTCGCTCCCGCCGCGTATGGATGCGCGGCGAAGAAACCGCCCGTGTAATACAGTGTCCAACGGTTGGCCGCTCCTCCGACAGTATCGGCGAAAAACAGATTGTTATGCACGAATGCCCCGTTCTCATAGAGAGCAAGCAAGGTGCCTTCGCGGCGGTTCAAACCGCCGCCCGGCAGAGATGAGAGACTCACATCGAGCACGTCGGCGTTGCGACTCACAGCCGCCGAGGTCGTCGGCAGATAGCTGGTAATGCCAGCATCTGAATCCGTGCTGTAATTATACTCGTTATAGTTCGGTGCCCACACGTCCACCACATCGCCGCTGGTCGCGATCTTGAAGCCAAACGAGAGGTTTGCGCCCGCGCCCCACCATGCGCCGGTTTGAAACTGCTTCCAGTCGGACGTCAGGGCAACGGCCTGAAGAGTTCCCCCGATGTTGATGCTCACCGCTCCGACGCCGGTGACGCGGCGCATCCATACGGAGATGCGCCGGGGTTGGTCGCCATTTGTCACCGCCTGAATGAGCGTGGCATTGGCAGCCGTGGCAGTGAGGCGCGAGGCGACAAGCTGACCGCCGGGACTGGGCGCCGGGTAGGCGTTGGCCGTGACAGTGATGCCGGTAGAAACCCACGCGGCATTCGTCAGATCGTCCGAATAAAGGATGCGGTTCGTCTGCGAGTGCTCAATAAGGTCGGCGTTGATGACGAGGCCGGCGAAGGGCGAAAGATTTTTCCGGCGGCGCACGTTGTTGCCGACAACGACGCCTTTTTCAGGGTCGTAGGCGGAGCTGGCACGGGTAAAGGTGGCGGTGAGGTCGTTGAGAACCACGGCTTCCGAAAGCAGCCGGCGCAGTGTTTTCACATCTGCGGAAACCGCCGCAGCGTTCGCGATTGTCAGCGCGGAATTCGCGTTCGCGAGCGCCGTTCCGACGTCCGCCAAATCCTCAACGGAGGCGAGGCCCACACGGTTCGCGTTTGCTTTTGAAATCATGGCTTAAAAGGAAATGACGCGAGCGCCGACGTTTACGCCGGGATCGCCAATGACCCAGATTGGAGCCTTGGTCGGAATCTTCGTGAAGCCGTCCAGGCTCGCGCCAATCTGACAAAACGGAGCGGCGGAAACAGTGTTGTCCGGCCCCCAGTAGGCGAGCCCGTCAGTCCAAAGCCAGCGTTCGGCGTGGTTGGCGTCGTAATCCACAAGCATCTGTGGCGTGCCGTCCATGAGGAGCGGCGGGACTTCGATCAATCCGCCCGGCACAAACGACGCGGCGGAACCGTTGCGGCGTTCGATGACGTTTTGGCGCTTGTCGATGTATCGGCAATTCGTCGCGTAGATGAGGCGGAATTTATTCGCGACCGCCGCCATGTTTTTCAGTTTTACACTCTGAAAAATTCCGCCGTTGAACCCTTCGATTCCGTTGGCGAGCTCCATGGGGAAAAACTCGTCGTTATCCAGTGAGCAATGAATTTCGTAATCGGCCTCCGACATGTAGAGATAATTCCCCTCAATCGGAATCGGGCGGACTTCGTTCGCGAGTAGAACGAGTTCGAGGAACTTGGGAGATTTGAGTTTCAGGCTCATGCTTTGGCGGGTTTTCGGGGACGGAGCAGAAGAATCATGAGCAGGCCGAAACCGACCACACTCCAGAGGATGTATTTGATGGCCGTGGACGTCATCGCGTTGCCTGGCTGCGCCTGCGACGCGGCGAAATCATAGGCGGCTTTCGTCGCGGCAGTCTCGGCGGAGATGACGTCGTTTTGGGTTTTTACGGCGCGGTCCGCGAACAGGGTTGCGGTGTCCACAACCTTATTGGCCAGCATGTATCCGTCCCCAATCGCATCATACCCCTTCGTCAGGGCGGAATCTATCGAGTCATAGCCCATTTTAAGGGATGACGCGGCGATTCCCTTGACTGCATCAATGGAGGCTTTCGCGACGTCCCCGTCGAGAGATTGGAAAACGAGGCTGTTGTTGTTTCCCTTCAGTCCAATTCCGCCGTCTCCGACGAACTGGTTTTGACCGCGCATGAACAGCCCGCCGGATTCGACGTAAGCAGAGTTGTTGCCGGAAACCGTGGTTGCCGGTCCCTGTTGCGTGTTGGCGCTGTTGTCGTTGGCCTGTGCGAGCGAGGAAGACATTTTTAGTTCTTCTTTTTGGACTTAAACGCCCAGGCGATCAGGCCGATGACGACGAGAACGCCCGCGACGATGAGGACATACATCCAATTGATGCCATTGGAGGCCGTGCCTTGGTTGCCGTTTATCGGCGCGTAATAGCGCGCGCCGTAAGTGCCGGAGACGGGAGCGGCGGCGGGCGCGGAGTCAGAGCCTCCGAGCCCGCCAAGGCTCGCGCCCGCGCTTATGAGTGTGTCGATGCCAAACATGGCGGGGGGTTATCCCTTCCGACGTTTGAAAATCAGGGCGAAGACGAGAACGGCAACAAGGATGCCGCCGATGACGTAGAGAACAACCGGCTTGATGCCGGTGGAGGGGGCGGGCGTCGCGTAGCTGGAGGCGGCGGCTTTGGCGTTCTTGCCGGTGACCGGATAAGCCTGGCCGTTGGCCTTCAGATAGGCGACCTCGGTTTCGAGTTCATCCTGTTTCGTGAAGCCGTTGATGATGGCGGGCGCGGCGGCAGTCGCAACCGTGCTGACCGTGCCTAGGAGCTTGTCCCAGATGTTGGGCGTCGACGCGGCGGGCGCGGTCACAGAATTGACGGCGTTGGTGAGCGATTCCGGCCCCATGGTGGTAAGTTGCATTTGAAAAAACCCCGTGCGCATTTCCGCGCACAGGGTGTTTAGTTTCGAGGGTTTGCCGGGCTCTTAGAAGAACTTCGGCTTGATGATCTGCTGAAGCGCGATGTGGTCACCCGCGCCGGAGTAGGTCAGTTTGAGCAACAGCGGACGCCCGCCGGTGTCCACGCCGTTGTCCACGATCTGGGACTTGTCGAAGTAAAGCGCGTAGGTGTTGGCCTGCTGCGTGACTTCGTAGGGCTTCAGACTCGCGGCGTTTTCGTCGAGAACCCTGTCGTGGATGGTGCGACTGCCGACCTTCGCCACGATCTTGGTTACGTTGGCGGAACGCACCGTGATGCGCTGGATTTGGCCGTCCACGTCCAAGTCGTTTTTGTCGATGGTGCCAGCGCCCGCGACCTGCACGGTGTGACGCTTCCAGAACGTGATGTTGGCGTAAGCCGAGCCCTTGCTGTTGACCTGCGGGTCAAGGTCGTATTCGTAGCTGGCCGTGAGAGCGGGCGCGGCGGCGGCGGCGTTGAACTTGACCTTGATGCGGCAGGAATTGACGCCCCACGGGTTGCGATAGAGCGGCCAGGCCAGCGCCTCTTCGCCGGAAACAGTGGCGCGTTTGGGCTCCATCATGAACACCTGAAGGAAACCGGCCTGAAACGGGATGCCGTTGGCCTCGTTTTCGTCGATGAGTTCATCGACAGTCATCTCGCGGATGGTGTCGCTGTTCACTTCAACCTGGATAAGATCGATGAGCGCGGCGAGCTGGGCGCGACTGGGGCGGGCAACCGCCGTGGGCACTCCGCCGACAACGAAAGTGCCGGACGGGCAAAGCTGCGTCGAAATCAGGCGCAGTTCGGTGGGAATCGGCAAAAGGGCGATGCCGCCAGCGGCGACGCCGGAGATGCCGGAGACTTGGTCGTTAAAGCGAGGCGTTGCCATGGCTGTTCGTTCCTTTTGGGTTCAGGTTGCGACGCGCGTTAGGCTACGGTCTTGGCATCGCTGCCAGGCAGAGCGTTGGCGGCGGAGACGACGGGCTTGGGGATGAAGCGGCGGAACGCGATGGCGAGAACCGCGCCGATGAGGAGAATCACCACGAGGGCGATGAGGGGGGACTTGGAGAACCAGTCCGAGATTTTCTTGAGCATTGGTGGAGGTGTTGAGTTGTGAACTTACTTCAGGCTCCACCTATCACCCCCGCCGCCTCCCATTGAAAGCGGCCCAATGTCCGCCGACGTCCGTTTATGTCCGATTGCGTCCGGTCATGTCGTTTTCACGCGCAATCCACCCGGCGGGCCGGTGCGTTTCCCTCCTTAAAAAGGAAACAACGGTCCGGCAGATTGGCCGATTTCATCAGGGTCAAATCGGCGAATTCCTCCGCGAGATACGCCGCCGCTTTCGGTCCGGTTTTGAAAAGCCAGAGGTAAGAACACTGTTCGCGAATCGTCGGCTGAACCTGCGAGAAACGCTGGGCGATGAAAAAACAACGGTGCCCGAGGTGACGCCCCGAGGTGAAAAGGTCCGCAATTCGATCATCGAACTTTTCCGCCTTGGCGTCGGACAGCTCCATGAAAAGGGCGCAGCGACGGGAGGCGTTTGCCTTTGCGCAGTAGCGCCCCACGTCATCGGTTATCCAATCGGAAACGGGTTTCCAGTCCGGTATTTGATTTTTGGGTGCAAGCGTCAAAATCGGTATCCGACCGGCACGAATGGACGCAGCCAGGACTCGGGCTTTGTAGCTCTTGCCCGTGCCCGTCCGACCGAAAAAACAACCGTGGTAACTCATGCGCGGCGCGTGAACAGGTATAGGCCGAGCGCCGCCAGCATGAGCAACGCAACGACGACAGCGACGGCGGCGGGCGCGAGGACGAACGCGGCGGCAAGAATCACAACGGCCAGCGTGCGCCTCAACAGATGCCCCATCAGGCAGAAAGCGCGGACCCAAAGCGGGAGCGGCGGAACGATAAAAACGACAATTTTTTTAATGGTGTTCATGGGTTACGCGAAAGGGTCTTTTACGATGGGCGGTGTGCTGGGAGCGGGCGTGACGTCCACGACGGGCGCGACGGGTTCAACCTTGCGCGGCTCGGCCTTTTTCCAGCCAAGCCAACCTTTGATTTTGCCGACGATCAGGCCGCGCCGATCTTCGGCGACGGCATACGCCACGAACATTCCAATGAGCGCGAGCGTGCCACGGAAAAGGATGCCACGGTGTTTTGCATAGGCGGCGAGCGTCTTCGACAAGGCGGCATGTTCCGCGCCGGTAGCGGTCGCGGCCTTGTAGTCGCCGATGACAGCGCCGGTCAAAACGTAGAGCGTTTTGCATCCGACGTCGCCGACTGCTTCCGGTGACATGGTCGCATCCTCATCAGCGGGCGCGCCGGCCAGAGCTTCCGGTTTCGGCAACGCGGGCAAAACGGAATCGGGCGCGACTACGCTTTGCGGCGCGGCGGGTTCGCCGGCCTTTGGTTTGGCAACGTGTTCGCCACTGACGGGCGGCATGGTTTCGGCCATTTCTGCGCCTAGATTTTCCGTTGGGTCAACTGACGACGCGGGGGAAGCGGTTTGGGAGCGAGCGGAGGCCGTAGGCGTCGCCTGTTCCGTGGTGTCCGGCGTGGACGAGGTGGAGGATGAAGATTGCGAGACAGGCTTCGGCTTGCGCCCGCCGCGTGGCATCCATCGGCCCGTCTTCGGATGCTGTTTCGCGATATGGCGGGCGTCGTCGAAAGGAATTCCGGCGCGATCTAGCGTGCCGGGAGCGATAGGAGACGCCCCAGCGGGCGGCGCGGTGATAGTGTCGGCTAGGTCGGGCATGGTGGTTTATTCGGGGCGTTCCCCTTTGGTTTCAGAGCACTCTGGGCAGACTTGGCCGGAGCCATCGAAAAAACGGGCGCACGTCTCGCATTGGGCTTCGGGCGCAGCGGTAAATTTTTTGCAGGTCATAGCGAAAGAAGCACGATGCCCGCGCCTAATACGACGAGGGCGAGAAGCACGAAAAGGACGCGTATTTTCTCTTCGTCCTCGCTGAATTCGGGTTCAGTTTTCATGCGGCGCGACGGGCGGTTTGCAGGCGACGGGTCGCGATGCGGAGGATTTCGAGCGCATAATCGCTGCGGCTTCCGCCGCCGATCATGGCACGGAGCGTCGCGAGAGTGTCACGTCGGCGAATTCGCGTGTCCGGAAGGCTGCGGTTCCGTAGTCTGGACGAGGGGAAGCGTGCGCACAGTTCGCGATACCAACGCGGATTTTGACCAGCACGAGCGCGGATCATGTGCCCGTGATGCATCGGACGCGGCGCGGGCGTGAGAACGATCAGGAGTTGATTCGACTCCAGCTCGGCGAGCATCTCGTTCAATTCGTTTTCGATTTCAGGAATCATAAAGAAGAGGTCGAAAGGGCAGATGAAACGAGGGTGAATCCGACAACCGGAGCGCCGTTTCCCGTTTCAGAAACGGCGGAACGGTTGGCCCTTAGCGTTTCGATTCGTGAACGAATCGCTTTCGTCCTTGGGTCGTTAATTCCCCATTCCTTAACGGCGACGAGGGCGGCGCGGTTCAAATTCGCGATTTCGTAATTCGATTTCATACGGCGCAAAGGGCATCGAATTCCGCAACGAAATCGGCGGTTGATTTGACCTTGGGGAAAACGGTGAAAACGGCCTTTGCAGGCCCATTTTGGGCGATCAACGCCTTTCGACGCTGCGCGACACGGCAAGCGGCGGAAAGGCCGTCAGCTAGGCGGCGGCGTGCCAAAGAAACGAGGCTGGACGGCTCCCAGCGAATAGAAGCGGGCAGATTTGAGAGGTCCGAATCCACGTTGCGCAGGGCGTAGCGCCAAGCGTCGATCAAATCGGCTTTGGCGTGGCCGGCATGCAGGGCGTCCACGGCGAAATTGTAGGCATGGCCGAAACGGAACATGGTCCGGCTTGCGGCGCGGTGCTCGCGGGCTAGGACGTTTCGGGCGAGCCAGCCGGCGAGGGCTTGAATCGGCCTCGGGGCTGGTTTGGAAATCCAAGAGGAAGATTTTTTCAAATCCAGCGCGGCTGGGCGCGCTGTGTTATTTTGTATTTCTTTTTTCTTCGTCAGAAGAAAAACCCCCTTAATACAGGGATTTCGGTCTGAAACTTGGACAACGTAAGAGCGTCCGGCGCGGACTGTGCGAAACACGAACCGGCCCGCTTCACGGACCTTTTTAACGGCCATTTCAACGGTCCTGCGCGTGCATTTAAACGAGCGGGCTAGGGCGTCGAAATCGACAATAAAAACCCGAGTCCCCTTTGCGAAAACGGCAGAAAGGTAAGCGATTAAACGGACATTAATCGTTGCGCTAGAACGATTCCTGCGTTTGAATTTCGGCCTGAAATAATCGTTCACGATTGCGCCTCCTTTATCCCCAAAAGGCGGAACAGTTCGCTTTCAGGGATGAAGTAATCGCTGAAATTCGGGTTGGTTTTAAGCCCACCTGTGCGGCATTGCTCGCGGACCCATTTTGCCGACCGGAACACTCCGCAGGATTCCAGAGCGGCGGAAAAATCCTTAGGGCAGTAATTGCGCGCCCGCGCGGGCGCGGCGACGGCCTTGCCGGAAAGCATGGAACTGGAGGACATTAGCTTTTCCCTCCATCGCTCAGAAGTGAGCGTATCGCTATAGCGGTGACTTTTACCGCTTTTGTGACTTTATCCGGGGCAACCCCTTCGTTTCCTAATTCTGATGCGTTCGAATCCCGCCGGGCGCGCCACTTTTCACGGATTGTTTATTTTGGCTGTTGCTAGAGTCGCAAAAAATTTGAGCTTACCCCGCATGGTCAAAATCACCGGCGAATACCAAGGCGATCTCCACTGTCTGGCTGTTCACGAGCCTTCGGACAACCGCCTGGCGACCGACGCGCCCAAGGACAACCAGGGGCGGGGCGGGGCGTTTTCTCCGACCGATCTCACCGCCACGTCGCTGGCCACCTGCATCGCCACGACCATGGCCATCGTCGCCCGCCGGCATGGCGTGGAGTTGAACGGCCTGAAGTTTGAAGTGACCAAGGAGATGTCCGCCGACGCGCCGCGCCGTATCGTGCGGCTGGCGACGCAGCTTTGGCTGCCCATCGCGAAAACCGATGAAATGGCCAAGCTGCTCGAACACGCCGCGCACCACTGCCCGGTGCATCAAAGCCTGCATCCGCAGATCGACAAGCCGGTGGTGTTTCACTGGGTCCAATGAGCGACCAGGCGGACACTTTGCCTGGCTCGCCTTCTAAAGTGGGCGACCTGCCGTCCGAGTTCGGCGGCCTGCTGGCCGAGTTTTGGTCGCGTGGTTCCATGGGACTGTGCCTGACGGATGCGGACGGTTCCATCGTGGCGGTAAACGCGGCGTTTTGCACCGCGGTGGGCAGGTTGACGGACGAGTTGATAGGGGCGTCGTCGCTGACGTTGATCGCCGCCGAGGCATCGGTGCAGGGCTCGCTGTCGCACACCGCGTTCATCAACGGCGACGATGCGGCGATGGCGGGGACGGTTTACGTGCACAAGAGCGGACGTCCGCTCTTCACGCATGTCACGGATACGCGCGTGCGTCTGCCGGACGGCCGGGTGTTCCGGCTCACGTCGCTGGTGGATCTGGCGGGGCAGGTGCAGGGAGTGGGGCCGTTGCGGCAGCATCAGCGGGCCGAGAATTTTTCCGCGCTGGCGGCCGACATCAGCAACGACTTCAACAATCTCCTCTCGATCATCCTGGGCTACACGGCGTTTTTGCAGGACTCGGGTCGGGATTCAACCCGGTTCAACACCGCGGTCGAGGGCATCGAGCATGCGGTGCGTCGCGCCGCCAACCTGATCCGGCAGACGCTGCATCTTTCGCGGCGGGACGAACTGGCCTTCCAGCGGATGGAGCCGGGGTATTTCGTGCGCGAGTTTTACCGGATGACCGGGGAGACGCTGACGTCCGGGATCGAATTTTCCCTCGATATCGAGGAAGACGTTCCGGCGATTTTGATCGATACGCAGCACTTTCACCACGCGCTGGCCAATCTGGGCCAGAAGGCGCGGGACATGATCGGGACGGGCGGACGCATGGCGGTGGACGTGCGGGCGGTGGCGGGCGATACGCTGAGGGCCAAGTTTCCGGATGCGCATGAAGATGATTACGTGATGCTGGCGCTGCGGGCCGAACCGGCGGCGGTCAAGCTGGCCGAGCAGGAGAATCAGGATTTGTGGGAGGAGGCGGTGTGGTTTGCCGAGCGCCGGCGTGATCTTTCCGTGCTGGTGGTGCATGGCATCATGGCCGGCCATCGCGGGCATCTCGAGGTCGACGCACGGTCAGGACTGGCGCTTGTTTTCCGGCTTTATCTGCCGGCGTTGACCGAACCGGCTCCGGAACCGTCGCCGCCCCGGCCCGTGCCGGAGATTTCACCGGGCGATTTCACGGTCTTGCTGGTGGACGACGAGGAAACCATTTTGCAGACGCTCCGGGCCGCGCTTGAACGCAACGGCTTCCGGGTGATCGAGGCGCGGGACGGGTTGGAGGCGGTGACGGTGTTTGCGGCGAATGCGGCGACCATATCGCTCGTGCTGATCGATCTGGGCCTGCCGCGCATGAGCGGGTGGGAGGCGTTCCAAAAGATCAAGGAGCACTCGCCTGCGATAAAAGTTGTCGTCATGAGCGGGCACCTGGAGGCGAACCTGAAGGCCAAGATCATCAAGGGAGGCGCGTGCGGTTTTCTCCAGAAGCCTTTCGCCGTGCCCGAGGCGGTGGACGAAGTGAAGCGGGTGTGCGCGCAGCCGGGCTGAGGGAGGGTTTCGAATTGTAGGCCAGACCGCTGGTCTGGCTTCTGCAAAACACGCATCCGCCAAGCCGCCCGACCACCGGTCGGGCCTACATCCGGGCGGGCCAGTCTTTCGCATTGCGCAGGGCGGGTGGGGCGCGTTGTGCTGTGTCATCCTTATGGCGAAGAAATCCCAAGCGACTTGGGGCGGGCGGTTCTCCGCCGGCCCCGCCGATTTGATGCTCCAGTTCAGCGAGTCCGTGTCGTTCGACCGGCGGCTGGCTCCGTTCGACATCGTCGGCAGCAAGGCCCACTCCGCCATGCTCGCCCATGTGGGCATCCTGACCGCCAAGGAGCGCGACGCCATCCATGCGGGGCTCGACGCCGTCCTCGCCGACATCACGGCGGGCAAGTTCACCTGGAGCACGCAGCTCGAGGACGTCCACATGAACATCGAGCAGGCGCTCACCAAGAGCGTGCCCGCCGCCGCCAAGCTTCACACCGCGCGCAGCCGGAACGACCAGGTCGCGACCGACATGCGGCTGTTCTTCAAGCACGCCTGCGCGGTGATCGCGGCCAAGATCCTCGGCGCGCAAAAGGCGCTGCTGGCCGTGGCCGCCAAGGACGGCGACGTGCTGATCCCCGGCTACACGCACTTGCAGCGGGCGCAGCCGGTGTTTCTGGCGCATCATCTTTTCGCGTATCTGGAAATGCTGGAGCGCGACCGCGAGCGTTTCGCGGTGGTGGCGGATCATGCGAACTGGTGTCCGCTCGGCTCGGGCGCGATCGCCGGCACGACGCTGCCGATCAACCGCGAGTTCACCGCGACGCAGCTGGGTTTCGTGGATGCCAAGGGACGTCCGAGGGTCACGCAGAACTCGATGGATACGGTGGCCGACCGCGATCTCTACATCGAGTTTGCCTCCGCCTGCGCGCTCTTCGGCGTGCACATGTCGCGCATCGCCGAGGACCTGATCATCTGGTCGAGCGTGGAGTTCAAGTTCATCGACCTGCCCGACACGTTTTGCACGGGCTCGTCGCTCATGCCGCAGAAGAAGAATCCCGATTCCTGCGAGCTGCTGCGCGGAAAGTCGGCGCGGCTTCAGGGCAACCTGCACACGCTTCTCACGCTCGTGAAGGGTCTGCCGCTGACCTACAATCGCGATCTTCAGGAGGACAAGCCGCCGGTGTTCGACAGCTTCGACCAGACGGCGATCTGCGCCGACGTTCTCGCCGGCACGATCGGCGGGCTGACGGTTTTCCGGGCGCGCTGCGCCGAGGCGGTGGTCGATCCGGCGCTGCTCGCGACCGATCTTGCGGATTATCTCGTGGCGCGCGGCGTGCCTTTCCGCGAGGCGCACCACGCGGTCGGCTCGGTCGTGAAGCTGGCGGAGGCGCTCAAGCTTCCGCTCGACAAACTGCCCGCCGCCGAGGTGAAGAAAATCCATGCCGGCTACGGCGACGATTGGGCGGTGGTGTTCGATCTCAAGCGCGCCATGGCCATGCGCAAGGGCACCGGCATGCCCGGTCCTGCGCAGGTGAAAAAGCAATTCGCCCGCTGGAAGAAACTGCTGGGCTGAAAAAGGGAGGGTCCACCTCCGTGTGGACCGCCCGATCAGGACGACACGGAGGTCGTCCCTCCCAGGAAAACATCCCCATGTCCAAAGTCCGCATCCTGTCCGACCGGGTCGCCAATCAGATCGCCGCGGGCGAGGTGATCGAGCGTCCGGCGGCCGTGGTGAAGGAGCTCGTCGAGAACTCCCTCGACGCCGGGGCGACGCGGATCGAGGTGGAGTTCCGCCACGGCGGACGTTCATTGATGCGGATCGAGGACAACGGCTCCGGCATGTCGCGCGACGACGTGTTGCTCGCCCTCGAACGCCACGCGACCAGCAAGATTTCCGAGGCGGACGACCTCAACCGGCTGGCCAGCTTCGGTTTTCGCGGCGAGGCGTTGCCGTCCATCGCGAGCGTTTCACGTTTCACGATCCAGACCCGCGAGGCGGCGTCGGATGTCGGGACTGAGGTCCTCGTCAACGGCGGTCGGATGGGGCACGTGCGCGATTGCGGTCGTCCGGTGGGGACGCGGATCGAAGTGGCGCAGCTTTTCAACTCGGTGCCGGCGCGGCGGAAGTTTCTCAAGACCGACCAGACGGAGGCGGCGCACATCATCGCGGGGGTGCGACTCTACGCACTGGCGTTTCCGCAGGTGGCGTTCACGCTGATCGAGGACGGACGGATCATCTTTCGTTCGCCGGAGTGCACGGGGCTGTTGGAGCGCGTGGCGGAGATTTTTGGCAAGCAACTGGCCGAGGGACTCGTGCCCATCGAGGCGGCCGAAAACAGGATGCGGTTGAGCGGATTGATCGGGCGTCCGGGCACGGGGAGGGCGACGCGGCATGAGATGATCACGTTCATCAACCAGCGGCCGGTGGACACCAAGGCGATCAACTACGCGTTGATCGAGAGCTACCACGAGTCGTTGCCGAAGGGGCGGTATCCGTTGGCGTTTGTGTTTTTCGAGATCGATCCGGCGGCGGTCGACGTGAACGTGCATCCAGCCAAGAGGGAGGTGAGGTTTCGCAGCGAGACGGCGGTGCGCGGGTTTGTGATCCGCAGCGTGCTGGCGCGGCTGAGGGAACTGGCGGGGGCGCCGGAGGACGGAAGCCGGAAGCCGGAGGACGGAGGACGGAGGGCGGAGGACGGAGGCCTGAAACCCGAGGAGACGGCGGTGGCCATTCCTCGGTTGGCGGCGGTTGCGCCGGCGAGAGTCGAACGGCGCGTTGGGGACAACGCGCCCCACCTTGCGAACCCTGCACCTGCGTCATCACCTGCGGCCATTGGTCATCGGTCATTGGTCATTGGTCATTCCGTCGCCGCGACGGCGGCCTGGCGCTGGCTCGGCCTCGCGCACGGCAGCTACGCGCTGTTTGAGACCGCGTCGGGTCTCGTGCTGCTTGACCGGCGGGCGGCGCACGAACGCATCTGGTTCGAGCGGTTGCAGGATCAGTTTCGCAGCGGGACCGTGCCCAGCCAGCGCCTGCTCCTGCCGGTGCCGATGGAGCTCGATCCGGTCGCCAGCGCGCTGCTGCTCGCCCGGCTGGAGTTTCTCAACGGGCACGGCTTCGAGGTCGTGGAATTCGGGCGCAATTTTTTCCGGATCGAGGGCCTGCCCGCCTGGATGGAGCCGGCGGACGCGGAGCCGTTTGTGCGCGAGTTGCTGGGCGCGTTGCGCGACGGACGGTTGCAGGATCGTGACGTGGACACCGCCCGCGAGCAGTTCGCCCGTCTGGCCGCCGCCAAAGCCGTGCGTTTGGGCGACGCGGTCGGGGAAGGGGAGATCCAGGCGCTGGTGAAGCAGCTTTTCGCCTGCCGCGCCCCGCTGACCAGCCCGGGCGGACGCCCCACGCACATCGAACTCAGCCATGGGGAACTTGCACGTCGGTTTCAGAAATAAAACCGATCAAGATTCATTTTTAACTCCATCATTTTAATAATTTAGCCAAAACATAAGAACCTTCCTCCGTTTCACCGGCTGGCATGGTTCCTGTTGTCACAAGTTCAACTCTCCCAACGCATGATGCCTTCGCTTCCATCCAAGTCCAAGAAAAGCCCAGCCGCCAAGCCTGCCGCCGCTCCCGCCGAGCCGCATCGTCGAGCCACCGACGATCCGGTCGCCGCGCTCAAACAGGCCATCCTGCGCAACCTCACCTACACGCTCGCCCGCGACACCGGCAGCGCGAAGCCCCGCGACTGGTGGATCGCCACCTCGATGGCCGTGCGCGAGCAGATTCTCGCCCGCCTGATCGACACCCAGGCCGTGCACAACAAGGACAATGTCCGCCGCCTTTACTACCTTTCGCTGGAATACCTCATGGGCCGGCTTTTCGAGAACAACCTCTACAACACCGGTCTCTACGACGATGCGCGCGCCGCCATCAAGGAACTCGGGGTTGACTGGGAGATCGTCCGCGAGAGCGAGGTCGACATGGGCCTCGGCAACGGCGGCCTCGGCCGCCTCGCCGCGTGCTTCCTCGATTCGCTCGCCACGCTCGACCTGCCGGCCATCGGCTACGGCATCCATTACGAGTTCGGCCTCTTCAAGCAGGAGTTCGTCAACGGCGTCCAGATCGAGCATCCCGACAACTGGATGATCTTCGGCACGCCTTGGGAAATCGTCCGACCCGAATACACCACGGACGTGAATATCTACGGCCGCGTGGAAAACGTCTTCGACGACAACGGCAACTATCGCGCCGCCTGGGTCGGCACCAAGACGATCCTCGGCGTCCCCTACGACATTCCCATCGCCGGCTACGGCACCAAGACCGTCAACCTCCTCCGTCTCTGGGCCTCCCGCTCGACCGAGGAGTTCGATCTCGTGGCGTTCAACAGCGGCGGCTACGTGGACGCCGTCCGCGAGAAGGCCATCGGCGAGACCGTTTCGAAGGTTCTCTACCCGAACGACAAGACCGAGAACGGCAAGGAGCTGCGCCTCGTGCAGCAATACTTCTTCGTGTCCTGCTCGCTGCGCGACATCATCCGCCGCCACTTCCGCACCCCCGGCAACACCTGGGACAACTTCTCCTCCAAGGTCGCCGTCCAGCTCAACGACACGCATCCGGCCGTCTCCGTCGTGGAGCTGCTCCGCATCCTCCTCGACGAGGCCAATTTCAATTGGGATCGCGCCTGGGAAATCGTCGTCGCGACCTTCGGCTACACCAACCACACGCTGCTGCCCGAGGCGCTCGAAAAATGGGGCGTTCCCCTTTTCTCCCGCGTGCTGCCGCGCCACGCCCAGCTCATCTATGAGGTCAACCGCCGGCTCATGGACAAGATCGAGGCCAAGTGGCCGGGCGACAACCACAAGAAAAGCGTATGCTCCCTCGTCGAGGAAGGTGGCGCGAAGGCCTTCCGCATGGCCAACCTCGCGGTCGTCGGCTCGCACGCCGTCAACGGCGTCGCCGCGCTCCACACCGAGCTCCTGAAGAAGGATCTCTTCCCCGAGTTCGACTCGCTTTATCCGGGCAAATTCCAAAACAAGACCAACGGCATCACGCCGCGCCGCTGGCTGCTCGATTGCAATCCGCGCCTCGCCAAGCTCATCACCGAGAAGCTCGGCTCGCCCGTCGTCTGGGCCCGCGATCTCGACGTGCTGCGCGGTCTCGAAAAGTTCGCCGACAAAAAGGACTTCCAGAAGGAATTCATGGCGATCAAGCGCGCCAACAAGGTCGATCTCGCCGCCGTCATCAAGGCCGAGTGCGGCGTGGAGGTTTCACCCGACGCCCTCTTCGACGTCCAGATCAAGCGCCTCCATGAATACAAGCGCCAGCATCTGAACCTGCTCCACATCCTCACGCTCTACCGTCGCGTGCTCCAGAATCCGTCGCTCGACATCGTGCCGCGCGTGTTTGTCTTCGGCGCCAAGGCGGCCCCCGGCTACGATCTCGCCAAGAACATCATCCGCGCGATCAACGTCATCGGCGAACGCATCAACAACGACGCCCGCATCGGCGGCAAGTTGAAGGTCGCCTTCCTGCCCAACTACCGCGTGTCGCTGGCCGAGCGCATCGTGCCCGCCGCCGATCTCTCGGAGCAGATTTCCACCGCCGGCAAGGAGGCTTCCGGCACGGGCAACATGAAGCTCGCCCTCAACGGCGCGCTCACCATCGGCACGCTCGACGGCGCCAACGTCGAGATCGGCGAGGAGGTCGGCGACGACAACATCTTCATCTTCGGCCTCAAGGTGCCCGACGTCGAAGCCCTCGACGCCAAGGGCTACAACCCGTGGGGCTACTACGAGGCCGACGAGGAACTGCGCGCCGTCATCGACTGGCTCGGCTCCAACTACTTCGTGCCGGGCGAGGACCATCCGTTCGGGGCGCTGCATCACAGTCTGCTGGCCGGCGGAGATCCCTTCAAGGTTCTCGCCGACTACCGGGGCTACGTGCAGGCGCACGAGAGGGTGGATGCCGCCTACCGCGACCCGGCCCGCTGGGCGAAGATGGCCATCCTCAACACCGCCCGCGTGGGCAAGTTCTCCAGCGACCGGACCATCCGCGAGTATGCGGACCAAATCTGGAGCTTGCCTTCCGTCTCCGTGCCCTGACCAAGGTTCAATGCCCTTGTCAGTGCGCAAGCCCGGCCTTGACCAGCCGGGCTTTGCTTTATTCGCACCGAGGCGGATAGCACAAAAGCCTGCTTTGGCTTGCGGTCGTGGCCGCGAGCGCCAGCGAGTGGAGGTTTGTCGGCTCGCTGGCGCTCGCCGCTACGCCGGCAATACGCCGGGCGTGTGCCGTGGATCTTTGCATTTATCTGGCTTACCGGCAGGGGATTCGGCTTGCGGAAGCATCCACAAGCGTTTGCCTTGGCCGGTATCCCCGATGGCGAATTATTGAGCAATTGATTCCAGCCTTCTTCCCACATGCTTTCACCGTTTTTAACCGCGCAGATGACAGCGGACCGGGCCCGAAAGCACCTACGTCTGATCGCACCGGATGCATCGTCCCTGATGATCGACGAAGTCACCACCTTGGTGGAGACGTTGTTTTCCGGCCGCCATGCCGATTATCAAAAGGCCGACCTCAAGTATCATAACCTCGAACATACCCTGCTCGCGACACAGTGCTTCATTGATTTGTCCAATGGCAGGATGGAGCACGGCCATTCCCCGGCGTTTGGTTCGCGGGAGTTTACGCTGGGTTACGTGGCGATCATGCTGCACGACATCGGCTACCTGAGGACGCGCGACGACCTGGGCGGCACCGGCGCGAAATACACGACGACGCACGTCGTGCGCAGTTGCGCCATGGCGGAGGTTTTTTTGCCGGAAATCGGCTGCAGCCCCGCGGAAATAGAAGGGGTCATGAACGCCATCCGCTGCACGGGGCTGACGAGCAAGATAGACCAGATCGTGTTTCGCACCGACGTCGAGCGGTTGACGGGGTGCATGGTCGCGACGGCCGATTATCTCGGGCAGATGGCGGATCCTCATTACCCGGACAAGCTGGCCGGGCTTTTCGCGGAATTCGAGGAGTCGTGCGATTTCAACGCCGTCCCGCCCGATCAGCGCCCGTTCAAGTCGGTCAAGGATCTCATGGCGAAGACCTCCGGGTTCTGGACGAATTTCGCTCTGCCCAAATTGGAGCGCGAATATGAAGCCGTCTACCGAAGCCTCGCGATGCCGGACGGGAGCAATCCCTACGTGGAGGCGGTTGATCGCAACCTCGCGATCATCGCCGGGCGTGCGGCCGTGGCGTGAGGGGTGAAAACCCTGGTGGGATCGAAAATGTAGAGCGGCTTTACGCCGCGATTCCGATCATCGCGAGCAAGCTCGCTCCCACGGTCGAGCCATCGCGCATAAATGCGCTCCTACGCCAAGCGATCGGTCACTTTTCCTTCATCACGTAGACGCCATCCCAGTTTTCGGGAGGAGGCTCGGCCTTGTAATGGTTGATGATGTCCATGTAGACGAGCGAGGGATTGCTGGACACCCCGGGCGTGACGCCGGGCTGGTTGGGTTCCAGGGGCAGGCTCTGCTTGAACAAGGCGGTGGCCCCATCCCAGTCGCGGGCATAGAATTTTTCCAGGCCCTCCGCAAAGAGGCGGATGCACTCGTGGATCTGCGGCGTCGCGTTTTCCCTCAGGCATACGATCTCATAGATGGACACGGCGGAGCTGCGTCCCTTGACGACGATGCGGCCGAGCGGACGGAAGATCACGCGGTTGGCGTCGGATTTTTCGCAGGCGTCCTTGGTGGCGCCGGAGCACATGGTGTAGACGCCCCAGCTCTTCGCGCCGGATTCCATGCGGGCGGCGAGGTTCACGTTGTCGCCCATCATCGTGTAGTTGAAACGGGTGCGGCTGCCGATGTTGCCCACGATGGTCTCGCCGCTGTTCAGGCCGATGCGCGACTGCATCTTCCAGACGATCTCCGGCCACTTCGAGCCCTCGGATTTCCACTTCTCGCGCAGTTCGCCGAGCTTGAGCTGGATGCGCTGGCTGGCGACGCAGGCGCGCAGGGCATGATCGGGCAGAGAGAGCGGAGCGCCGAAAATGGTGACGATCGCGTCGCCGATGTATTTGTCGAGCGTGCCGAACTCCTCCTGCAGGATGTCGGTGCAGGCGGAGAGGTAGTCGTTCATCAGATCGACCAGCTGGTCGGGCGGGATGATCTCGGAGAACGTCGAGAACGCCTGGATGTCGGAGAAGTAGGCGGTGATGTCCTCCTTGTGGCCGCCCAGCTGGGGCGACTGGCCGGACTCGATCATGCGGTTGACGAGGGTGGGCGAGAGGTAGGTGCCGAACATTCCCTTGATCTGCTGCTTGGCGCGCTGCTCCCTTACGAGCTGACGGGCGATCATGAACACCTGCAGCAAGCAGAAGCCAAGGCCCGGCCACAGCAAGGGAAGCGCGATGCTGAATTTGATCCACGTCACCGCCGCCAAGCCAAGATAAGCCGCCGCTACGCTCAAGGCGAAGAAGGTTTGTTGCGCCAGCGTTCGCTTGGAGAAAAACGCCAGCCCCGTGACGCCTGCCGCAAGCAGGATGATCAACACGGGCCATGTGGGAACCCGGCGCGCGTAGTCCTCGCGCAGCACGTTCTCGATCGTGTTGGCATGGACAAGGACAAGCGGGGTCACCGTGCCGAAGGGAGTGGGACCGTTATCGGTCAATCCGGTTGTCATCTGGCCGACCATGAGGATTTTGCCTTCGACGCTGGGCAAATCCGGCTGGGGGACGTCCTGCAGAAAATGTTTGGTGTAGCCGATCAGAAGCTTGCTTAGCCCGAGTTTGTTGCACTCGGCGTAACCGAATCGGAAATTGATGAAATATCGTCCGCTCGAATCGATCGGGATGCGACGATGAATGTCCGGCCCGTCAAGGTAGATGGCCTCACCGAGCACGACATGAACCTGCTCGGGTTTTAGGCTCCAATAAACCAGCAGACTTTGAAGTGAAAGACTCGGAAGGACATGGCCGCCGGTCCGTTGCAGCATGGGCACGCTGCGGATGACGCCGTCCGGTCCCGGCAGCGTGTCGCAAAAGGCGCTCAACCCGATTTCCCTCAACGGTGCGATGGGCAGCAGGGCAAATTTCGTCGTGGGAATATTTTCCAGGTCCCCTTCGATGCGCGTGATGGGAACGGTTAGATCGTTGTTCGGGACCGGCTGCTTGGGGTTTTCATCGGTGGTGTAAGCTCCGAAGATGACGTGATCTTTTAGCTCCGTGGCGCCCTTGATGAAAAAAGCATCATCATCCGAAGGTTCGGGGAATAGTATATCCCAAGCGACTACCGCTGGCTTGCCGAAGGAAATCGAGGCCATGAACTGGCCATGCACGTCGCGGGACCATGGCCAGCGGCCAAAGGCGGCGATACCGTCGTCGTCGATGCCCACGGTCACGATGCGCGGGTCGGGCGGCGGCTGGAAATGGGTGCGCAGGCGGGTGAGTTGATCAAGCGCCCCTGATTCGAGTCCTTGCCACCACAACGTGGTGTTCAGCGCCAGTGCGAAGCCGATGCAAGCGAGGGAAGGAAGGATGTGCTCTTTAAGAAAAACGATGGTGGGCTTTCGCATGAAGATGGAGAACGCGCAAAGCCATCACCTTCAGGTCGCCAAGGTCAACACTGGCGAAAGCAAACCCAAGCATTGGGCTAGCCACGCGGGCGCGTTTCGCCCATGTCCTTGCGCGTGTCGCGACTGTTTGTGCAACGATCGGGCCGGATGGCCCTCCTGCTTCTGGCGCTGGCTTTGCCGACGGTGCATGCCGCCGACTGGAAGCTGCCGGCCTGGGGCGGCGAACTGCACGGCAAACTGCTGCCGCTGGGCGAAGGCGGTCCGCAGCTTGCATGGACGTTTACGCCGGCCACGACCTCCACGGGAGAACGCATGCTTTCCTTTCGCGTCGAGGATGCGGCCACGCACTTCCGGGCGACAGCCACGTTGGATGCCGCCACGGGCGATGGCAGTTGGAAGATAGAGGAGGGACGCATCGAGGTCGGGCCGTGGCTGGCGGCCCTTGCGCCGGGTTTGGGTAAGGACATGGCCGGTCTTTCCGGCGAGGGTGCCGTGATGATAACGGGCGAGGGACTCGTTCGTCAGGGCCGGCCATCGGGCAGCGTGAAGATTTCATGGAGCGACGGCGTGGTAAAGCATGCCGGCCAGGGCTGGACGCTGGAGGGCATCGCGATCAGGGCCGAGATCGAGGTGGCTTCGTTGCCGGACGGAGCGATTCCGGTGGCGCTCGCGGTGCGCACGATCAGCACGGCGCGTTTCGGCGCGCGCAATCTGGCGGTGGCGGCGGTTCTCAATGGCACGCGCGAGATCGCCGTCAAATCCGCGGGGATTGAAATCGCCGGAGGGACGGTGGAAACCGATCCGTTTACGGTGCCTTTATCGCCTCCGTCCTTGAATGTGCAGATTCATATGAAGCGGGTCGGCCTGCAGGACGTCGTGGCTCTTGTGCCCACCATGCTTTCCGATGCGCGCGGTCGCATCAACGGTGCGCTGGGCCTGAGCTGGAGCGAGGCGGACGGGCTTCATGTGGGCAAAGGCACCTTGGACTTGGATGAAATCGAGTTCACGTCGCTTCGGCTCGCGCCCAAGCCGGGGTTTCTGACGGCGCGAGTCCCCGCCCGCTTCGTGTTGGTCCCCAATCTGCCGAAGCTGTTTTCCAACTGGTTCGCCCCGGTCAATCCGGCCTACGCGACCCTCACCGATATTGAATTGGGGAAGCTGCCCCTGCGGGTGGACTCGCTCAAGGTCCGCCTTACCCCGGATGGCGACGAATTGGGGCGCACCGCCAGTGTGACGGTGATCGCGCACCCCGAGCAGGCGGAAACCGCGAAAGGAAAATGCCCGGTGAAGGAAGTGGTTTTCACCATCAACGTCGCCGGGCCGCTTTCGCAGGTATTGAAGGTCGGCATGAGCGACCGCATTTCTTTTGGCGCTCGTTAGGAAACTTTCGTTGCCAGCACCCGTCCAATGATAACACCTTACCCCATGATCCGTTGCCTAATCCCGCTCGGCCTCGTGCTCCTCTTCGCAGGCTGCATTCACGTCAAATTGGATCCGATCGAGGTCCATGCCACCGTCGACATCAACGTGAAGGTGGACAAGGCGCTCGACGACTTCTTCGGCGACATCGACAAGAAATCCACGACCATCAACCCGACCGCAGAACCCTGATCATCATGAAAACCCTGTTCTTCCGTCTCCTGTTTGTGTCGGCCCTGCTGTTTGCCGCATCGGCCGTTCGCGCCGAGGATCTCGGCGCCGTGCGCGGTCGCATGGAGCAACGCGTTTCGAAAATCGACGCGCTCAAGACCTCCGGCGTGCTGGGCGAGGACAACCGCGGCTTTCTCGCGGTCCGCTCCGGCAACGACGGCGGAATCGCCGCCGCCGAGAACGTGGACCGCGCCGCCGTCTATGCCGCGCTCGCCCAAAAAACGGGCGCGACCGCCGACGCCGTGGGCAAGGCCCGCGCCCGGCAGATCGCGGCCGGCAGCGCCAAGGGCGTCTGGCTCCAGCGTGAAAACGGCGAATGGTTTAAAAAATGAACGTCCAAGAACGACTCGCGCAATTTCTCGGCAAGACTCCCGACGTGAGCGGGGCGGCCTTCGTGGCGGCCGGCGCCACGGTGGTCGGCGACGTGAAGCTGGGGCCGAACAGCAGTGTTTTCTACGGAGCGGTGCTTCGTGGTGACATCAACACCATCGTCATCGGCGCGCGTTCCAACGTGCAGGACAACGCGGTGGTCCACCTGTCCGACGACGCCGGGGTCGTCGTGGGGGACGACTGCACGATCGGCCACGGGGCGATCGTCCACGCCTGCACGATCGAGGAGGGCTGTCTGATCGGCATGGGCGCGACCGTGCTCGACAAGGCGCGCATCGGCGCGCGCAGCCTGGTGGGGGCGAATTCGCTGGTGCCGCAGGGCTTCGTGTGTCCGCCCGGTTCGCTTGTTTTCGGTTCGCCCGCGAAGGTCGTGCGTCCTCTTTCCGAGGCGGAGCAACAAGGGCTGGCCAAGATGGCCGCCAAATATGTCGAAGTCGCCAAGGCGCACGCGGCGCTGGGCTAGCACCTAGCCACTAGAAACTAGCCGCTAGCGTTCCAGCGTGAGAAACGTGTAGCGCCAGCGGGCGTCGCGGCTTTCGCGGCGCGCGATCTCGCGGGTGAAGCGCGTGCGCCACTCGGGAAAAAACGTGTCGCCGTCCGGAATCTCGGTGTGGACGAGCGTGAGATGCAGACGGTCGGCGAGCGGCAGACCTTCCTCGTAGATGCGCTGGCCTCCGCAGAGGTAAACGTCTCCGCGCAGCGTTTGGGCCTTGGCGATGGCCTCGGTCAGGCTGGCGGCGGCGTGGACCGACGAGGGCAGGGTGGACGGATCGTGAGAGACGATGACCACGTCGCGGCCCTGCGTGCAGCTCGGCCATTCGCCGAACGAGCGCGCGCCCATGATGACGGTCTGACCCATGGTTTGAGTTTGGAAGAAAGCGGTGTCCTCGGGAATGGACCACGGGAGGCGTCCGCCGCGGCCGATCACGCGGTTTTCGGAGCAGGCGACGATGAGGTGGAGAGGCTTGGGCACTTGGATTGAGATCAATTTTAACGTGCGAAAGACACCGGCACGGGCGCTCGTTCGAAGCTGGCTGCAGCGAGCAGCGGTTCCGGTTTCATCGCGCCGAGACCGGCGACCCAGCGGTCGGGGATGATTTCCAAGCGGGTGGCGTAGTGGGTGGCGATGTCGTTGTAGTAGGTCCGGGCGAGGGCGATGCGCTGCTCGGTTTCCACGAGCTGCCGGTGCAGCGCGGCGAACGCGGGCTGGGCGGTGAGCTGCGGATAGCGTTCGATAACGACGCGGAGTTGCGCCGAGAGGCCTTCAAAGTCGGGGCCGCTTACCCCGGGCGGAGTCGCCGTCGCTTGGGCGCGCAGGGCGGCGACGGTTTTCTGGACGTTGCTCTCGTGGTCGCTCAACGCGCCGACGGTGGTGGCGAGCGCGGGCAGGAGGTCGTGGCGGCGTTTGAGTTGCACGTCGATGAGCGACCAGCCCTGGCGCACGCGCTGGCGCAGGCTGACGAGGCTGTTGTAGGCCATCCAAATCCAGCCCGTGCCCGTCGCTGCGAGATAACCGATGGGGAACAGCGATGCGTAGCCGGGATAGCTGGAGGGGAAAGTTTGTTTTTGGGCCGACGCGACGAGGAAGATCAGGGGGCCGCTGGCGACGAGCAGGCCGGCGATCCACCAGAACCAGGACCAGCCCGAAAGGCCCGATTGGATTTTTTCCTCGGCGCGGGTGGAGATGAGGAATTCGGGGGCGTCGCGTTGCGCGGCGATTTCTGGGGCCACCATGTCGGCGCGTTCGCGGGCGGGACCCACGACGAAGACCGGCGCATGGAGGGGCAGGCCGGTTTCGACAAAGCGGCGCACATGGTCGGAGTTGGACACGGAGGTGTCGGGACCCTTGCCGTAGTAGAGCGGATCGCCGCGCGAGACCTGTTTGGAAAACAGCGTGCGCGGCTCGATCTTCGCGCCTGCCGGACGGACCAGCAGGGCTCCGGTGTCGTCCTGAAGATAGAAGGGTGCCGCCTCACCGCCCTCGGCGACGTTGCGCCAGCCGCTTTCGTGGCGGGTGCGGGTTTGGGTGCGTCCTTTGCTGTCGGTATAAGTCTCGGTGACGGTGCGCGACCAGCGTTCCTCGACCCGCCAGTTGTAGAGCGCGCAGGCGGTTTCGGCCAGATAGCTGGTGAAGGGGCTTTCGCTTTCGACGGAGCCCTTGAGCTCGACGAGACCGATGAAGGCGCCGCGGACCTTGGAGGTGGGGAGGTCGTGCAACAGCCGTTGCTTGCGGCGAAGGCGCAGGCTGGCCCACAGGCACGCGGCCACGGGAACGACCAGCGAGCAGGCGATGGGAACGAACGGGGGGGCATCGATCATGGCGCTGGTTTTGGCTCGGGGTTGAAGTCGAGTGCGTAGAAGTCGGCGATTGCTGTCAAATGAAGCTTGGCCCGTTGCCGAGGCCGCGGTCATAACGTCTTACCTGCTTCCCCATGCTCGCCTGTCGCAATCTCACGGTCCGTCCCCGCCTCGGCGCCGCATCTTTGGTTCACGGGGCCAGCGCCAGTTTTGGCACGGGCGGCCTGCACGCGCTCATCGGTCCGTCGGGCTGCGGCAAGACCACGTTGCTCAAGGGCATCCTGGACATCCTTCCCTCCGAGGGGGAAATCCTCCTGCACGGGCGTCCGTTGGTGTCGCGCGACGCGTTGCTGCGCGAGGTGGCGTTCGCGCCGCAGTTCAGCATCGCGCACGGGAAACTCACGGTCGCCGAGTCGGTGGCCTGCGCGCTCCGGCTTTACCAGACGGTGGATGACGCGACGGTGGAGGCGCGCATCGGCGAGTTGTTGAAGCTGGTCGGACTTTCGGAACGCGGCGGCACGCTGGTGGAAAAACTCAGCGGCGGGCAGCTGCGCCGGCTCGGGCTGGCGTTGGAACTCACGACGGATCCGACGTGCCTGTTGTGCGACGAGGTGACGAGCGGACTGGACCCGCGTTCGGAGGACCAGATTCTCGCGGTGTTGCGCGCGCTCGTCGCGGAGCGCGGGAAGACGGTCGTGTGCGTGATCCACAATCTCGCGAAGCTTTCCCTGTTCGACACCGTCACGGTGGTTTCGGAAGGTTCGGTGGTTTTCCAGGGGGCGCTGCCGGCCATGCTGGCGCACTTCGGCATCACGGATGCGTTGGAACTCTACGACCGCTTGAGCGAACAGTCGCGGGAGCATTGGCAGGAGCGCTGGGCGGAATCCGAACGGATTTTGCTGCAGGCGGAGGCCGATGAACCACTGCCGCCGCCGCCGAAGGCACGCCGCCGCCCCTCGGCGATGTCGCAGCTGGGCACGTTGCTGAAACGGCGTCTACGGCTTATGCTTCGGGATCGCGGCTACGTGGCGCTCACTCTGGCGATCACGTTCGGGTTTCCGTGTCTCGTGGTGATTTTCGCGTTGGGCGGACTGCCACAGATGAAGGGACTGGCGCTGGACCAGGCGGGAGGATTTTTGGAGACGTTGCAGGCGAGGGCGTCCTACCGGCAGTCGGCGGCGGAGACGGCCACGCTGGTTTCCGGCCTGATTATTTTTCAGGTGATCCTGCTTTGCCTGATGGGCAGCAACAACGGCGCGCGAGAGATCGCCGCCGAGCGCGGGCTCTACGAAAAAGAGCGCATGTCCGGTCTGCGTCCGTCGGCCTATGCGTGGTCGAAGTTGATCTACGTGGCGCTGCTGGGCGCGGGGCAGGGGGCGTGGATGACGATTTTCGTGAAGCTCCTTTGCCAGTTTCCCGGTGAATGGGCGCCTCAACTGGTGGTGCTCAGCGCGGTGGGCGCGTCGATGAGCGTGGTCTGCCTCGGATTGTCGGCGGTGCTGCAATCACCGGACAAGGCCTCGCTGCTTTCGATTTATCTGGTCGGTTTTCAACTGCCGCTTTCCGGCGTGGTGCTGGCGCTGCCGCCGGCGCTGGTGTGGACGGTGCGTCCGTTTATCGCAACATACTGGGGATGGGCGGGCTACTTGATGGCCATGACCGAGTCGCGTTTTTACGACGCGGTGGTCATGCTCGACAAAGGCTGGTTGTCGCCGCCGGCGGGTGCCGTGGCGGTGCTCGGGGCGCATCTCGCGGTGGGGGCTGCCCTCCTGTTTTGGGGTTGCCAGAGGAAACGCTGGCCCTAGCCATGAGTAACCCCTTTATGGCGACACCGTTTTCGCGTTTCGTGCCCCGTTCGTTGTTGCTGACCCTCGTGCTTGGCGCGCTCGCGCTGCTGGCGGGCTGCGGACGTTCCGGAGAGCCTTTCCCCGTCCGCGCGTTTCTGGCGGCCCCCGACAACTTGCAGGGCAACCGCTACCGTCTCGACGCCGAGATCGACGCCCAGCTCAACTGGCGCGAGGGCGTGGGCCGCATCATAGCGGTGCGTCCGTTGAAGGAGGATGCGCGCCTGCCCGTGTTCATCGCCGATTCGCTCAAGGCCAACCTTCTGGTCGCCCAGCGCTATCGTTTCATCATCACCGTCCGCAAGGGCGGCCTCCTCTACGTCGAGCAACTCGAAAAACTCTGACCATGCGCCGCCTACTTCCACTTTTTGCCATCGTCGGGGCCGGGTTGATCGTGTCGCACCGCGCCGGTGCGCAACCCGCGTCTCCCTTTGGGGCGTCCGCGGCGCCCGCCACGGCCGTCAGCGCGGGCAGCAACGCCGCAGGAATGGCGAACGCCGCCGACGCGAAGCCGTCGTCCGCGGACTCCATGACCCGTGCGCTCAACATCAACAACCTTGAGAGCGGCACGCTGCTGAAGATCATCAACCAGGCCTTCGACACCAATTCCGACTCCATCGACCCCGAGAACGGCACGTTCAGCTGGAAAGGGCACAGCTACGACATCGGCCAGTTTCGCGTTTTCCGCGGCCGTTTCGAACGCTATCTCTCGCTGCCTCCGACAAAGGACGAGTCGGCGTATGCCGAGACCCTGAACCAGATCACCGAGCTTCTCTCCACCCGCAACGGCGACGGCGCCGCCGGCAACGTGATGGAGGCGTGGAAACTCCTTTACCGCGCATCCGACTACGACGCCGACGGCGGCAACAGTCTCGGCGTGGCGAACCAGGTCTTCAACGCCTGGCGCATCCGCGACGAAAAACAGGCGCTCTCCGTCGCCCAGAACGAGCTCGAGCGCATCCGCAAGCAGCAGCAGGGAAGCGTGGTCTACGGGGCCGACGCCATCGCCGCCGAGACCGGCCAGACGATGACGGACGCGGTTTCTTCCGCGGCCCTTCTCGGCAACTTGAGCACGGGCAACGCGACGAATTCCAACACCTCGTCCGGCACCAATTCGAACAACACCAACTCGAACACGAACAACACGGGCAATACCGGAGGAAACACCGGCAACCGGAACAACACGGGCAACGCTGGCAACACCGGCGGCCAGCGGCCCAGGACCGGACAGGTGGGCAATGGCAATTCGATGGGGCCGACCGGACAGCTTTTCCGCGCCCGCGAACTCGCGGAAACCGAGGCCAAGATCCAGGCGCTCTCCGTCGCCGGTCTTCTCTCCGTCACCCAGGCAAAGCTCCAGTTTCAGAGCCAGATCATGAGCCTGTTTCTCCAGCGCCGCTTCCAGCACTGCCTCATCGCGGCGAGTTTCTACCGGTTTATTTTCAAGGGCTCCCACCAGAACCTCGAAGTGGGGAAGAAGGAACTGGCCTCCTTCCTGCCGTCGAGCGATTTGGCCTTCACGGTCGAGACCATCGAGTTCCTCGCCCGCGAGGCGATGAACGACGTGAACAGCGGCATGGCGTCGGTCCGGGCCAGCTACGACGACAACCGCAAGGTCGCCGCGCTGGAGCGCCTGCAAGAAACGTTTTTCCTCGGCGAATACCTGCCCTCCGTCACGCAGTTCGAGACCAGCCGCAAGGAGTCGCTGCTCCTGCTTTATCGCAAGGTCGACGAGGCCCGCAAGCTGGCCGACCTGCGCGACTACGACGCGGTCGTCCGTTTGAACGACGAGATCACCGCCCTCACCAGCGATTTCCGCGGGGGCGAGGTGAACGCCGCCGTGCGCTCCGCCCAGCGCATGAGCTCGCTCGCCCTCAGCGCTGCGCAGCAGTGCGCCGCCAACGGCGACTATCCCAAGGCGCAGGAGTTCGTGGAAAAGGCCGCCCAGCTCTGGCCGCTCAATCCCGCGATCAAGGCCTACACCGACAACATGGCCTCGCAGGCCAACATGGGCACGCAGGCCGCGCTGTTTTTCGACGAGGCCTTCAAGCGCAACGACTATCGCCGCATCTACGAAAAACGCGCCGAGCTTGCGGTGGCGTTTTTGAGCGACCAGATGCGCGGACCGCAGCTCAAGGGTGTGATCGACCGCATGGCGCGCGTTGAGATTTACCTGGCGCAGGAGGAGGAGCTTCTTGCCCAAAACAACGCCTTCGCCGCCTGGGAGGCGCTCGTGGGGGCCAAGGCCTTCGCCTCCGACGACGTCGAGCTCAACCAGCGCATGGCCCGGCTGGCGCCGCGCGTCGCCGAATTCATCGGCCGGCTTGACCAGGCAAGGCGCTACGAGGATGGCAAAAACTATGCGGCCAGTCTCACGAGTTATCTGTCCGCGCAGGACCTTTATCCCGCCAGCCAGCTTGCCCGGGTGGGGGTAGGCCGCGTGACCGGCATGATCATGGACCAGCTCGCGCCCGCGCCTGTGACCGAGGCGCCGGCTGCATCTTCCGCCACGGCCGCCGCCGAGCCGCTCGCACCCGCCAAATAAGCTTCGGCCGGACGGGTTCGTTCTTGGCACTGTGACGGTGCGCTTATATTGGTTTACTCAGCTTCAACCCCATACCCTTGTGCTAAACTCTGTGCTAAAAATCGATAGCCACGATCTGGCGGCTTACGTGAAGTCGCAACGGGATGGTCCCCTGCTCGCGATTCTCGATGAAGTGCGTGATTTTGTTTTCATCAAGGACGAGGAGGGACGGTTCCTTTTCTGCAATCGCGCGCATCTGGCGCATCTCGGACGCAAGGAATCTGAGGTGCTTGGAAAAACCGATTTCGACTTGTTTCCGGCCCATCTCGCCGAGGCCTTTTACGCCGCCGAGACCCACCTGTTTGAGACGCAGGTGCCGGTGATCAGGCTTCAGGAGTCGGTCGATTCAACCGGTCAAAAATTTTACTCCACCGCGATCAAGTTTCTCATCTGTGACAAGCGTGACAACGCGCTGGGACTGGTGGGCAGCGTGCACCGTATCGGCGAAAAGGACTCGTTTGATATGGAGCAGTCCAAGTCGCACATCCTGTCCATCCTTCGGCATCAGCCGGGCGTGACGCCCAGTCAGCTGAAGGCCTTTGAGGCGACGCTGCCCGCGTTGCTCTCCAGCAAACACTAAAAAACCGGCTCCGCCGCGAGGCGAAGGCCGGTTTGATGAAACCGAGGAAGGCAGCTCAGGCGGCCGTCACGATGCGGATGCTTTCGACCTCGACGCGGTCGATGGGCGTGCTCTTCTCGCCGCCGCCGCCGTGGGTGGTCGGAAGGTTGGCGATCTTTTCCAGCACGTCCTCGCCGGCGATCACCTGGCCGAACGCGGTGTATTGCTTGTCGAGGAAACGGGCGTCGCCGTGGCAGATGAAGAACTGGCAGCCGGCGGAGTCGGGGCTGGCGGCGCGGGCCATCGAGAGGACGCCTTTGACGTGGGCCTTGGCGTTGAACTCGGCCTTGATCTTGTAGCCGGGGTCGCCGGTGCCGGGCTGGCCGCGCGCGCCCTTCTTGGTGTTGGGGCAGCCGCCCTGGATCATGAAGCCCTTGATGATGCGGTGAAACGCGGTGCCGTCGTAGAATTTATCGTTGGCGAGTTTCTTGAAGTTTTCGACGGTCTTGGGGGCGACGTCGGACCAGAAGGCGACGGTCATCTCGCCGTAGGCTGTCTTGATGATGGCTTGTTCGATGGGTGTGCTCATGGGAAAACCTCCAGCAAGCCGCCGCCTCGGGACGGGTGCAAGCCTTCCATTTGGGGTTTGGCCTTTGGGCGTTTGGGATTTTCCCTCGGGGCGTGCCCTTCTTCGACCACAACGCCACCACGCCGCTCTGGCCGGTCGCGCGCGAGGCGTGGCTCCGGGCCCAGGACGAAGCCTGGCAAAATCCGTCGAGTCCCTACCGCGCCGCCGCCCAGGTTAAAATCCGTTTGGACGCCGCCCGCGAAAAAATCGCGATCCTGCTCGGGGGGCGTGCGGAGGATTATGTGTTCACGTCGGGCGCGACCGAGGCGGCGAATCTCGTGCTGGCGCATTGGGCGCGCGTGTTGCCGCCGGACGCGATCATCGCGGTGAATCCCACGGAGCATCCGTGCATCCGCGAGACGGCGATCCATTATTTTGGCGACCGCATCCGCTGGCTGGACGTATCGCGCGACGGCGTGGTGAGCCTGAAAACCGCAAAACCACCCCAGCCTGTTTGTCACTTATTAAGTGACAAACAGGCTGGTGCACCCGAGGGCAATGGAGCGGAGAAAGATCCTGAACAATGTCACCTATTAGGTGACATTGTTCAGGGCGTCGGCGCGGTGGTGGTCATGGCGGCGAACAACGAGACCGGGGTGGTTCAGCCGTGGGCGGAGATCGCGAAGGCATGCGCCGAGGCGGGCGTGCCGTATTTGTGCGACGCCTCCCAGTGGCTCGGGAAACTGCCTGCGGGCGGATTGGGCGACGTTGGATTCGTGATCGGCTCGGCGCATAAGTTTGGCGGGCCGAAAGGCACGGGGTTTCTGAAGCTCGGCAGTCAGGCGGAAGGACTGCGCGGTCAGCTGGGCGGCGGACAGGAGCACGGTCACCGCGGAGGCACGGAAGATTTTCCCGGCATCGCGGCGATGGCGGCGGCGTTGGCCGAGGCGGAGCAAAAAAAGGTTTTTCAGGAAACCGAACGGCTGCGCTGGCGCGCGGATTTCGAGCGGGCGGTGGCCCTCGCGGTGCCGGGCGTGCGGGTGGTGGCGGCGGGTGCCGACCGACTTTGGAATACGGTTTCGTTAGTGATGCCCTTCGCCGACAACACGCGGTGGGTGGCGCGGCTCGACAAGCGCGGGTTTCAGGTGTCCACCGGTTCGGCGTGCGCGACGGGCAAGGACGGGCCTTCGCATGTGCTGGCGGCCATGGGCTACGCGCCGGAGGAGTCGCGGCGCGTCGTGCGGGTAAGCGCGGGCTGGGGGACGACGGAGGCCGACTGGCGGGCTCTGGCGGCGGCGCTGGGGGAAGTCGCTTCTGAGCTGCGCGGCGACGCGGCAAGTGTCGTTGGCGCAGTTTGAAAATGTCGTAGCCGCGAGCGCCAGCGAGTGGTGGAACGTCCACTCGCTGGCGCTCGCGGCCACATCTTTTCTGCAACCGCGCCTAAACCGCAGGTTGTTTCGGGGCGACGGGCTTCACTTTGAAGAGGCTGAGCACGCCGACGAAGAAGACCGGGACGAGGAAGATACCCAGAAGGGTGGCGGTGATCGTGCCGCTGAATACTCCGGTGCCGATGGCGTTTTGACTTCCCGATCCGGCTCCACTGGCGATTGCGAGCGGGAGCACGCCGAGACCGAAGGCGAACGAGGTCATCAAAATGGGGCGCAGGCGCTGGCGGGCGGCGTGAACGGCCGCGTCAATCAGACTCATGCCCTGATCATATCCTTCCTTGGCGAATTCGACGATCAGGATGGCGTTTTTGGCGGAGAGTCCGGCGATGGTGAGCAGCGCGACCTGGAAGTAGATGTCGTTTGGCATTCCGCGGACCAACGCGCCCAAGACAACGCCCAGGACACCGAGCGGCACGATCATGACAACGGCGGCGGGGATGGACCAGCTCTCGTAGAGGGCGGCGAGACAGAGGAACACGATGAGCAGCGAGATCGTGTAGAGCGCGGGAGCCTGCGAGCCGGAGAGACGCTCCTCGTAGGAGAGCCCCGCCCATTGGTAGCCGATGCCGGCGGGCAGTTGCCTGGTGAGTTCGACCATGATTTCCATCGCTTCGCCGGAAGTGGTGCCGGGCGCGGGTTCGCCCAGAATGGCGATGGAGGGGACGCCGTTGAAACGTTCGAGACGGGGTGAGCCCACCGTCCAACGGGCGGTGGAGAAGGCGGAGAAAGGCACCATTTGTCCCTTGGCGTTTCGCACATACCAGCGGTTGAGATCCTCGGGCAACATGCGGGCGGGAGCGTCGGCCTGAAGATAAACTTTCTTCACGCGTCCCTTGTCGATGAAGTCGTTGACGTAGGAGGAGCCCCAGGCGGTGGAAAGCGTGCGGTTGATGTCGGAAAGCGACAGTCCGAGCGCGCCGGCTTTTTCCTGGTCGATCTCGATGCGATACTGGGGCGTGTCGTCGAGGCCGTTGGGGCGCACGCTGGCGAGCTTGGGGTTCTTGGCGGCGAGGCCGAGGAGTTGGTTGCGCGCGGCAATGAGCGCGTCGTGTCCGAGTCCGGCGTTGTCGGTGAGGCGGAAGTCAAAGCCCGTGGCGTTGCCGAGCTCGAAGACGGCGGGCGGAACGAAGGCGAATGCGAATGCTTCCTTGATCTGCGAAAAACTGCCCATGGCGCGCTTTTGGATGGCGGCGACCTTCTGGCTGTTGCGCCTGCGCTCGTCCCAGTCTTTGAAGCGGACGAAGCCGAAGACCTGATTCTGGCCCGCCCCGCTGAAACTGAAGCCGGTGACGCCGAACATGCCCTCGACGTTTTCCTTTTCATCGACGAGGAAGTGGCGTTCGATTTTTTTGAGGACCTCGAGCGACTGCTCGCTGGTCGAACCGGGCGGGAGCTGCGCCTGGGTATACATGATGCCCTGATCCTCCGCCGGGAGGAAACCGGAGGGGATGCGAAGAAACAGAAAAGCAAGAACTCCGAGGATCAGACCGTAGACGAGGAGCGAGCGGCCCTTGCGTTTGATAAGACCACCGACCCCGACGGCATAGCGGTCGGCACTGCGATCAAAGACCTTGTTGAACCAGCCGAAGAAGCCGCGTTTGCCATGGTGCTGCCCCTTGGCCACGGGAGGAAGGATGGTCGCGCAGAGGGCGGGCGTGAGCACGATGGCGACGAAGACGGACAGGGCCATGGCCGCCACGATCGTGATGGAGAACTGGCGGTAGATGACACCCGTGGAACCGCTGAAGAACGCCATGGGGACGAACACAGCCGCGAGCACGAGGCCGATGCCGACCAGCGCGCCCGTGATCTGATCCATGGACTTCCGCGTCGCCTCTATGGGCGACAGGCCTTCCTCGGTCATGATGCGCTCGACGTTTTCAACCACGACGATCGCATCGTCCACCAGCAGGCCGATGGCGAGGACGACGCCGAAGAGCGTGAGGGTGTTAATGGAGAACCCGGCGATCGACATGACGGCGAACGTGCCGAGCAACACGACGGGCACCGCGATGGTGGGGATGAGGGTGGCGCGGAAGTTTTGCAGGAAAAGATACATCACCAGGAAAACCAGGACGACGGCCTCGCCGAGCGTCTTGATGACTTCCTTGAGCGAAAGCCGGACGAAGGGAGTCGTGTCCAGCGGATAGACGACCTTCACGCCGGCCGGAAAGAACGGCTCCAGCTCGCTGATTTTCTTGCGGACGCCGGCGACGGTTTCGAGGGCGTTGGCGCCGGTGGCGGGACGGATGGCCATGCCGGACGCGGGTTGTCCGCTGAAACGGGCGTTGGTGGCGTAGTTCTCGCTGCCGAGCTCGATGCGGGCGACGTCCTTCAGGAGGACGCGGGAGCCGTCGGAATTCACGCGCAGGAGAATGCGGCCGAACTGCTCCGGTGTTTCGAGGCGGGTCTGGGCGACGATGGTGGCGTTGAGCAGCTGGCCCTTGACGGAGGGCAGGCCGCCGAGCTGTCCGGCGGAGACCTGGGCGTTCTGGGCCTGGATGGCGGCGCTGACCTCGGTAGTGGCGAGCTTGAAGTTGTTCAGCTTGTCGGGATCGAGCCAGATGCGCATCGCGTATTGGGTGCCGAAGACCTGGATGTCGCCGACGCCCGCGACGCGGCTGAGCGGATCCTGGATGGTGCCGACGACGAAGTCGCCGAGATCGGCGGCGGAAAGTTTTCCGTCGGTGGAGACGAAGCCGACGGCCATGAGGAAATTGCGGACCGACTTGGTGACGCGCACGCCCTGCTGCTGCACTTCCTGCGGGAGCAGGGGCATGGCGAGGGCGAGCTTGTTCTGCACCTGCACCTGGGCGGTGTCGGGGTTGGCGCCGCCGTTGAACGTGAGGGTGATGGCGACGTTGCCGGCGGAGTCGCTGGTGGACTCCATGTAGCGGAGGTTGTCGATGCCGTTGAGCTTTTGCTCGATGACCTGGGTGACCGTGTCTTCAAGGGTCTTGGCCGAGGCGCCGGGATAGATGGCGGCGATGGTGATGGCGGGCGGGGCGATGCTCGGGTATTGGGAAATGGGCAGGCCGACGATGGAGAGCACGCCGGCCACCATGATGACGATGGCGATGACCCAGGCGAAGATGGGCCGATCGATGAAAAAGCGGGACATTTTAGTTTGCGGGAAGATTGGTCGCAGGAACGGGCTTCACGACGGATCCGGGACGGACGCGCTGGAGGTTTTGAACGATGAGCCGGTCGCCGGGTTTGAGCCCGTCGGACACCAGCCACTGGTTGCCCACGGCCCGGTCGATTTTGAGGATGCGAAGTTCGGCCTTGCCTTCGGCGCCGACGACGAGCGCGGTGGCTTCGCCTTTGGTGTTGCGACCGACGCCGAGCTGCGGGACGAGGATGGCGGCGGGCGCGGTTCCCTCGGAGATGCGCGCGCGCACGAACAGGCCGGGGAACAGTTCGGTCTTGGGATTGGGGAAGAGGGCGCGGAGCGTGATCGAGTTGGAGGTGGGATCGACGGTGATGTCGGAAAACTGCATCGTGCCGTCCTCGGAGTATGCGCTGCCGTCGTCGAGGATGAGCTTCACCCTGGCGTTGTCCGTGGAGGTGTTTTCCAGGCGACCGGCGGCGAGGGCGCGGCGGAGGTTGAAGACGTCCGTGCTGGATTGCGTCAGGTCCACATAGAGCGGATCGAGCTGCTGCACGGTGGCGAGAAGGGTGGCGGAGCCGGCCTGGACGTAGGCGCCTTCGGTGACCGAGGAAAGGCCGATGCGGCCGGAGATGGGCGAGGTGACGTTGGTGTAACCGAGGTTGATCGATGCGGTTTGCACGGCGGCATTTCCGGCGGCGACATCGGCTTCGGCGGACTGGAAGGCGGCCAGGGCGTTGTCATAGTCCTGCTGGCTGATGGCGGTTTCCGCGAGGAGATGCTTGAAGCGTTCCTCTTGAAGGCGGGCCGAGGTGGCGGAGGCTTGGGCGCGGGCGAGACTGGCCTTGGCGCTGTCAAGGGCCGCCTGATAAGGGGCGGGGTCGATCTGATAGAGCGATTGCCCTTCCTTGACGTCGCGACCCTCGGTGAAGAGTTGTTTCAAAACAATCCCGCTGACGCGGGCGCGGACTTCGGCGATGCGATAGGCGGAGGTGCGGCCGGGGAGTTCGCGGGCGAGGGTCAGGGGCTGGGCTGCAATGGTGATGACGCCCGCCTCGATGGGCGCGGCAGCCGCAGGTGCGGAATTTTTCTTGCTGCAACCGCTCAGGACAAGAGCGGCCAGAAGCACGGCGGCGGAGAGGACGTGATTAAGCGACATGGTGAAATGAAAAACGGGCCGTTTTGTGAAACGGAATCGAAGACCCTAGCGAGAATCGGGGAATTTGCACGCGACCCGTGCAATTCTTCGTTTAGCCCATGGATTTTCAGTCACCACCACTGGTGTTTGCTGGCGGCGTTGAGGGCGTCTTCCAGCGGAGGCAGATAAGGGTGCCAGAGACGTTCCCATTCGAGACTGAGCAGGCCGCGGTAATCCGAGTTTTTGAGTTCCGCCAGAAGCGGGGACATCGGAAACTCGCCTTCGCCAGGGAGCACGTAGGTGTATGGGTGTTTGGGCTGCGGCCGACTGATGCTGTCTTTCACATGGATGTGCACGGTGCGTGCGCCGACGGCCTTCCATGTGGCGACCGGATCCTCGCCGCCTTTTTTCCAGGTGTGATGGGAATCCCACAGGAGGGCCGCGTCCGGCACCGCCGCGAAAAAGGCCAGCAGGCGCGGCGTGGTGATGAGCGCGTCGTGCGTTTCAACCATCAGGTTTACCTTCCAGCCGTTGGTGCGCCGGAGTTCGCGCCACCAGGCAAATACTTCCGCCGCGCGGGCGATCTCGGCGGCGTCGCCGGTCGTGCCGCCGTCGAAGATGCGCAGCCACGGCACGCCCGAGGCCTCCGCCCAGGGAACGTAGGCGAGCAGGGCGGCACGGTCTTCGGCCTTGCCGCCGATCAGCCGAAAAGAAGTGCCAAAGGCGCAGACGCCGAGCCTCAGGTCCTGAAGCTGTTTGCTCCACGCGGCGGGCGTTTTGAAGCGGGAGGCCAGCCAGGCCGGCAGATCGGTGGTGCCGGCGAGCGCGCGCACCTCGACGGTGTTCATGTCATGGCGGCGGGCCAAGGCGGCGACCTCGTCGAGGGTCATCTCGGCGCATCCCAAGGTGGAAAACGTGTGCAGCATCATAGGGGGGGATCACGATGCCGTGACGTGCGACGACAGTGCAAGTGTCTAGGTGCACATGAGGCGGCGGAAGTTTCCCGCCGGGGCGGACCTTGGGATGCCGATCAAATTGAGAGGCGCGCCGGTTCCTTCTTCGCCTTTTTTGGCGTGGAAGAGGGGGGAGCGAGGGTTTTTTTCAGCAGAGGGATGAAATCTCCGAGGTGGCGGGATGGATTGTCCTTCAGCCAGATCGCGTAAAATTCCAGAGGAGGGCAGTCGGTGTCTAGCAAGCACAGGCCGGGGTGAGGATGAGAAAGGAGCGAGGAGGGGAGGATGCAGATGCCGTCGCCCATGGTGACGAGGGCCAGCATGCCCTCGATGGAGCTGGCGCCGCGACCGAACCGGGGCGTGAACAGCGCCGGGTGGCACAGCTGGAGCATGATCGCGCGGTAGCCCGGATTGTTTTTCTCGTCGAGTTTCACCCAGGTTTCTTTTTTCAGCTCGCGCATCGCGACGGAGCCGGCGCCGGCCAGGGGATGGTTGGCGCCGACGATCACCTTGAAGTCGGCCATGAAGAGAAACAGGGAGGCGAGGTCGGGATGGCTGGAGAGGAGAAGCTTGTGGACGAAGCCGATGTGAATGAGCCCGTCGCGCAGCGCCTGAATCTGCGCATGGACTTGGAGCTCGATGAAATTGACCGTGACGTGCGGGTGGGCGGCGCGGTAGCGCATCACGGCCTCGGGAATCTGCGGGAAGAGGACGCGCCAGTCGCTGCCGAGGTTGAGTTCGCCGTTGCTGCCTCCGGAGATCCGTTGGGCGCCGGTGACGGCGATGGCGAGTTGCGAGAGCAGGCGGTCGATGTCCTGATGGAAGCGCCGTCCGGCGTCGGTCAGGCGGACGCGAGTGGTGGTGCGGACGAAGAGCTTGACGCCGATTTCCTGCTCGAGGGCGGTGATCTGGCGGCTGATGGCGGGCTGGGCGATGCCCAGGCGCTCCGCGGCGCGGCTGAAGCTCAGGTTTTCCGCGACGGATTGAAAATAGCGAAGGTGGCGGAGTTCCATGAAGGGGACCGCGACCTTAGCCGGAAAGGCGGCACTGGCAACAACAGGCGGCTGCAAGGGGCCGCCGGCCGGAGCATGGGATTTCAGCGGAGGTCGGCCACGGTCTGCAGCGCGTCCAGACGCGGACCGGGTTCGCCGACGGAGGCGAGAGAGCGATAGACCGGCGGCGGCAGATCGGCGGAGTTTTTCAAGGGGGCGGACGAGAGGGTGAAGGGGACGGCAAACCGGGGGCACCAGAGGTCGTGGAGGTGGCGCCGGGCGCCGGGCAGGCGCAGGCCCGCGCCGGCGGGCAGCGACACCTTCAGCATGACGGGCAGATCATGATCGCCGGCGGCGAGACCGGGCGCGACGGCCAGGGGCAGAACGTAGACGGCGGCCTGGCCGGCGGCGAGATGCAGTCGCACGAGGGAGGGAGCATCAAGACCCAGACCGCGATGGGGGCCGATGCGGATTTCCGCGACGCGCTGGCGCGAGGTGTAGTTTTCCAGAAATACCAGCAGATCCAGCCGGCCATCGGCGGCGACGCCGTCCGGATGGAAAAAAACGGTGGACGCCACGCCGTGGCAGGTGCAACGGATGTCGAAGCCCAGCGCGCCATTGAGAACGGAATGGGAACGAGGAAGGGAGGGATACGCGCGGGCGGCGACCCAGACGCAGCCGCCCCACCAGAGGGCGGGCAGACCGAAGAGGATGAGCGCCGGGGCGACGAGGGCGGGGCGGTCGAGCTGCAGGCAGATACCGGCGGCAAAGACCGCGGTGAGCGAGGCCATGATGGCGGCGATGAAAACAAGGGCGCCGCCGTTGCGCCTCGGGCCGGCGTCGGGAGTGGCATCAGGCGGAGTGGGTCGAAGAACGACGGAAGACATGGAGGTGATCGGGTTGAGGGGGATATGTCATTGGGGACGACGGCGAAGCCATCCGGTGCGAACCGCCAACACGAGGCCGGTCAGCACAAGGATTTTCGAGGCGATGTTGTCGAGGACGGCCTGCGGTTGGAGCAGGGCGATGGCCGAGTGAACGGCGATGTAGGCCAGCAAGGCGGTCAAGGCCGCGCGGTAGGGGGCGTAGAGGGCCCACCACCAGAGGAGCATGAGCGAGCCGGCGAGGCCGAGAAGGCCGCCGATAAGCCAAGGGGCATGGGCGGCGAAACCGGGGGGCAGCGACAACCTGAGGGCCATGAGGTAGTGATGGATGGGGCTCAGCGCCGTGAGAAACTGGACAAAGGCGGCGACGAGCAGCCAGTCGCGGTCGGAGAACAGGATCTGTTCGTTGGCGGAGCGGGCCTGGCTTTCGCGGAGGGATTGGAGGAACCGGGGGGACGGGGTGGTCATGGGCGCGAGGGAGTTTGAAGGCGGTTCAGGGAGTGGCGGGAGGGCGGACGGCCCGGGACGGCCCGGACGCGTCGTCCTTCCAGCCGCCGCCGAGGGCGGCGTAGAGCGAGACAAGGTTCGTCAGGCGCAGAAGACGCGCGTCGAGCAGCGACTGTTGGGCGCCGAACAGCTCCTGCCGGGCGAGCAGCAGGGCGAGAAAGCTGTCGATTCCCCCTTGGTAACGTTGGTCGGTCAGGTCATGGCGGCGTTGCGCGGCGGCGACGCGGGCTTCCTGCGCGGCGATCTGGGCGTTGACCGAGGCGCGCACGGCGAGGGCGTCGGCCACATCCCGGAAGGCCGATTGGACGGCCTTTTCGTAGTTGGCGATCCCGATGCGCTGTTCGACGCGGGCGACCTTGAGCTGCGCCTTGTTGCGGCCCGCGGCGAAGATGGGGACGGTGACCGACGGCGAGAAGCTCCACGCGCCCGAGCCGTCCTTGAAAAGTCCCGACAGTTCCGCGCTGGCGGTGCCGGCGAAGGCGGTGAGGGTGACGGAGGGGAAGAACGCGGCGCGGGCGACGCCGATGTTGGCGTTGGCCGCCCGGAGGGTGTGTTCGGCGGCGCGGATGTCGGGACGGCGGGAGAGCAATTCGGAGGGAAGCCCGGCGGGCAGATCCTCGATCAGGCCCTGGGCGGCGAGCGAACCGGCGGGCGGCAGGTCGGAAGGCAGCGGCGCGCCGACGAGGAGCACGAGGGCGTTTTCGGCCCGGGCGCGCTGCTGCTCGAACGAGGCGACGTTGGCGCGATAGGTTTCGCGCTGGGCTTCGGAGGACGACAGGTCGAGTTCGGAGGAGACGCCCGCCTCGAACGTTTTTTGGTTCAACTCGTAGGAGCGTTCGGCGGCGTCGGAAATGCGGCGGGCCAGGGCGAGCTGTTCGTCGGCGGCGAGGAGCGCGAGGTATTGGCGGGCGACGGCGGAGACCAGGCCGAGTTGCGCGCTGAGCCGCGCCTCGTCGGTGGCGAGGTATTGTTGCAGCACCTGGTCGCGCAGGCTGCGGACGCGGCCGAAGAAGTCGATTTCGTAGGAGGGGACGCTGCCGCCGACGCGGTAGGTGGAGCCGGTGACGGGCCGTCCCGAGGAGCCGAGATCGGCGGGCGTGCGGCTGCGCGTGCCGTCCGCGGTGGCGTCGAGGCTCGGGATGAGGGCGGTGCGCTGGATGTCGTAGAGCGCGCGGACGCGTTCGACGTTCAGGGCGGCCACGCGGAAATCGCGGTTGTTGTCCAAGGCAAGCCGGATGAGGCGCCGGAGCCGGGCGTCGCCGAAAAACCGCCGCCAGGCGAGGTCGGCCGCGGGGGTGCCGATGTCCTCTTGGGAGGCCGGCTCGGGATAGGCGGCGGGGACGGGCGCGGCAGGGCGGCGGTATGTCGGCGCGAGGGAGCAGCCGGCCAGGAGGAAGGCGGCCAGGGATGACGCGAGAATGGGACGCATGGGCGGCAGGTGAGGCATCTTATTTGGTCTGATCGTTTGTGTCCGTTTTGCCGCCGAGCGGCTTGACCTTGAAGAGGCGGGTGACGACCACGTAGAAGACGGGGATCAGGAAGATGGCGAGGAAGGTGGCGGCGACGACGCCGCCGAGCACGCCGGTGCCGATCGAGTTCTGGCTGCCGGAGCCGGCGCCGTGGGCGGTGGCCAGGGGGACGACGCCGAGACCGAAGGCGAGCGACGTCATGAGGATGGGCCGCAGGCGTTGACGGCAGGCGAGGAGGGTGCCCTCGACGAGATCCATGCCGCGGTTGAAGTTCTCGCGGGCGAACTCGACGATGAGGATGGCGTTCTTCGCGGAGAGGCCGACGGTGGTGAGCAGGCCGACCTGGAAGTAGACGTCGTTGGTGAGCCCGCGGAGCCAGACGGCGACGACGGCCCCGAGGATGCCGAGGGGAACCACGAGCATGACGGAGAAGGGCACGGCCCAGCTCTCGTAGAGGGCGGCGAGACAGAGGAAGACGATCAGCAGCGAGACGGCGTAGAGCGCGGGAGCCTGAGAGCCGGAAAGCTTTTCCTCGTAGGAAAGGCCGGTCCAGGCGTAGTCGAAGCCGGCGGGCAGTTTTTGGGTGAGCTCCTCCATGGCGAGGATGGCTTCGCCTGAACTGTGGCCGGGCCGGGACTGGCCTTGGAGGGCGATGGAAGGGAGGCCGTTGAAGCGTTCGAGGAGAGGGGAGCCGAAGGTCCAGTGTCCGGTGACGAAGGTGTCGAGCGGCACGCTTTCGCCGGACGTGTTGGGGACATACCAGCGGGCGAGGTCCTCGGGGTTCATGCGGAACGTGGCGTCGCCCTGCATGTAGATTTTTTTAACGCGGCCCCGGTGGCTGAAATCGCCGATATAGGCGGAGCCCCAGGTGGCGGAGAGGGTCTGGTTGACGAGGCCGAGAGGGACGCCGAGGGCGCTGGCCTTGGCGTCGTCGATGTCGAGTTTGTATTGGGGGACGTCGTCGAAGCCGCTGGGGCGGGTGTTGGCGATGCGATAGTCGGCGTTGGAGAGGCCGAGGAGCTGGCCGCGGGCCTGCATGAGGGCCTCGTGGCCCTGGGCGGAGCGGTCGATGAGCTGGTATTCGAAGCCGTTGGCGGTGCCGAGCTCGATGATGGCGGGAGGGGGGAAGGCGAAGACCATGCCTTCCCTGACGCGGGCGAAGTGCGCCATGGCGCGGCCGGCGATGGCGCCGACCTTGGACCGGTTGCCGGTGCGCCGGTCCCATTCCTTGAGTTTGACGAAGCCGAGGCCGGCGTTCTGGCCGCGTCCGCCGAAGCTGAAGCCGGCGACGACCATGACGGATTCGACGACGTCCTTTTCCTCGGTGAGGAAGTAGTCGTTGACCTCGCGGAGCAAGGCGACGGTCTGCTCCTGGGTGGAGCCGGCGGGGAGCTGCGCCTGCAGGATCATCATGCCCTGGTCCTCGTCGGGAAGGAAGGAGCCGGGGATGCGCATGTAGACGACGCCGAGGGCGACGAGGATGGCGGCGTAGACGGCGAGGGAGCGGCGCCAGTTGCGGACGGAGGAGCCGACGCCGGAGACGTAGGTGTCGGCGCCGCGGTTGAAGCCGCGGTTGAACCATCCGAAGAAGCCGCGTTTTTCCTCGTGGCGGTCCTTGGGGACGGGCTTGAGCAAGGTGGCGCAGAGGGCGGGGGTGAGGGTGAGCGCGACGAAGACCGACAGGGCCATGGCCGAGACGATGGTGATGGAGAACTGGCGGTAGATGATGCCGGTGGCGCCGCCGAAGAAGGCCATGGGAGTGAACACCGCGGCGAGGACGAGGCCGATGCCGACGAGGGCGCCGGTGATCTGGTCCATCGATTTTTGCGTCGCCTCCTTGGGGGGGAGCCCCTCCTCGGCCATGACGCGCTCGACGTTCTCGACCACGACGATGGCGTCGTCCACGAGCAGGCCGATGGCGAGCACGAGGCCGAACATGGTGAGGGTGTTGATCGTGAAGCCGAAGGCCGACATGGCGGCAAAGGTGCCGAGGAGCACGACGGGGACGGCGATCGAGGGGATGAGGGTGGCCCGGATGTTCTGGAGGAAGAGCCACATCACCAGGAACACGAGGACGATGGCCTCGGCGAGGGTCTTGACGACCTCCTCGATCGAGAGACGGACGAAGGGGGTGGTGTCGAAGGCGCGGGCATACTTCATGCCGGCGGGGAGGAAGGGTTGCTGGCTGGCGAGGAAGTCGTCGAGCTGCCGCACCGTGGCGAGGGCGTTGGCGCCGATGGACGGGCGGATGGCGAGGCCGGAGGAAGTCTGGTTGTTGTAGAAGGCGTCGATGGCGGAGCTCTCGCCGGCGAGCTCAAGGCGGGCGACGTCGCCGAGGCGGACGGCGGCGCCGTCGGCGGTGGTGCGGAGGAGGACGCGGGCGAAGTCCTCGGGGGTCTGGAGACGGCTGCGCGCGGTGATGGTGGCGTTGAGGCGCTGGCCGGGGAGGGCGGGGGTGCCGCCGAACTGGCCGGCGGAGACCTGGGCGTTTTGCGCGGACAGGGCGGAGGTGATATCGGAGACGGTGATGCCGTAGTTCGTCATTTGGTCGGCGTTGAGCCAGATGCGCATGGCATACTGGCTGCCGAAGACGACGGCCTCGCCGACGCCCGGTATGCGGCTGATGGGTTCCTTCAGGTTGGAGTTGATGAAGTCGGCGATGTCGTCGCGGCTGACGGCGGGGCTGTCGGAGTAGAAGGCGTAAACGATCAGGAAGTTGCGGACGGATTTCTGCACCTTGACGCCGAGGTCCTGGACCTCCTGCGGCAGCAGCGACGTGGCGAGCTGGAGCTTGTTCTGCACCTGAACCTGGGCGATGTCGGGGTCGGTGCCGGAGCGAAAGGTGATGGTGATGGTGACGTTGCCCGAGGAATCGCTCGTGGTCTGCATGTAGAGCACGTTGTCGATGCCGGTGAGGTTTTGCTCGATGACCTGGGCGACGGTGTTCTCGACGGTTTCGGCCGAGGCGCCGGGGTAGGAGGCGGAGATCGCGACCTGCGGGGAGGCGATGTTGGGATACTGCGAGACGGGAAGGGAGCGGATCGAAAGGAGTCCCGCCACCATGAGAAGGATGGAGAGAACCCAAGCGAAAACCGGGCGGTCGATGAAAAATCTGGCCATGAGAAAAAGGGAGTAAGGTGAGGCGCGGGTCCGCCCGCGGCTGAAGCGGGGCGGAATGATGCGTGCGGATTAGCGGGCGGCGGGGGCGGGCGTGGCGGCGGCCTTGGGCCGGAAGGGAACGGGCTTCACCGGCGCGCCCGGGCGGATGCGCTGGAGATTGGTGACGATGACCTGGTCGCCGGCCTTGAGACCGGAATCGACCACCCACTGGTCGAGGTAGGTGCGGCCGGTCTTGAGGACGCGCAGTTCGGCGGTGCCGTCGGCGGCGACCACGTAGGCGATCGGATCGCCGCGGTAGTTGCGGCTGACGCCTTGCTGCGGGGCAAGCAGGGCCTGCGGGTTGACGCCCGCATCGTAGCGGGCGCGGACGAACGTTCCGGGGAGGAGATCCCCCTTGGGGTTGGGAAAAAGGGCCCGGAGGGTGACGGAACCGGTGCCGCGGTTGACCGTGATGTCGGAGAATTCGAGGCGGCCGGGGAGGGAATACGGGGTGCCGTCTTCGAGGACGAGGGTGATGAGAGGCCGGCCGTCGCCGTCCCTGGTCATGAGTCCGCTTTCGAGTTCGCGCTTCAGGCGGGCGACCTCGGAGCTGGGCTGGACGAGGTTGACGTAGATGGGGTCGGTTTGCTGAACGGTGGCCAGAAGCGTGGCCTGGGCCGCCTGCACATAGGCGCCCTCGGTGACTTCGGCCAGGCCGATGCGTCCGTCGATGGGGGAGGTGACCTTGGTGTAGCCGAGGTTGATATCGGCGGCGAGGACCGCGGCCTTGCCGGCGGCGACATCGGCCTCGCCGGACCGGAGGGCGGCGAGGGCGTCGTCATAGTCCTGCCGGCTGATGGCCCGGGAATCGACGAGTTGCTTGAAGCGTTGTTCGTGCAGGCGGGCGGAGACGGCGGCGGCCTCGGCACGCGCAAGGCTTGCCTTGGCGCTGTCCAGGGAGGCCTGGTAGGGGGCCGGATCGATTTGGTAGAGGAGCTGGCCCGCGGCGACGTTATTGCCCTCGGTGAAAAGGCGTTTGAGGACGATGCCGCTGACACGGGCCCGGACCTCGGCGATGCGATAGGCGGAGGTGCGTCCGGGGAGTTCGCGGGCGTGGGAGACCGGAGCGGTGGAGACGGCGACCACGTCGACTTCCACCGGTGCCGGAACGGGGGCGGCAGGTTTCTTGTGGCAGCCCGCGAGCAGGAGGGCGGCGATCAGGGTTGCGGGCAGGAGAACGGGTTTCATCGGCATATAAGTAAGGGGACGGAGTCAGGAGGAGACGGCCGGCAATTGTTCGCAGAGGGTTGCGCACAATTGGTGCAGGGTCCTGCATTGGGAGGTTGTCAGGGCTTTGCCGTGGTCAGTCATGGCGGCGAGGAACGGCAGGACCGTTTCCTCGGTGAGGAGACGGCCCGAATCGGTGAGTTGAACGTGTCGCATGCGACGGTCGGCGGGAGCGCATTCGCGCGTGACCCAGCCCTCCTCCCGCATGGATTCGAGCGTGGCGGTCATGGTGGCCCGGCTCACCTGCGCTTCCATGGCGAGCTCGGACGGGGTGGCGGGCGTGGGCTCGAGGGCGTAGAGACTGATGAGCGCCGCGAATTTGGCGTCGGACAGGTGCTGGTGCGAGAGAACGGCGTGCAACTGGACACGCAACCGCCGCCCGGTTTCCAGCAAGGCGAGCATGGCCGCACAACCCTCGGGCTCGCCGATGCGACTGTGCCGGGAGATGCGAACCAGCATCTTCAAGGGCAGGGCGGAGAGACAGGTGGTCGATGGAGGCGCGCCGGACATGAGAGGGTGGCAAGAGTATAGCCGTCGGCATCCGGAGCAGGAAATGCCAAGGACGACGGAGGCTTATGCCGTAAAAGCATAAGGGGACGGGGGCCGACAATGACCGGGACGACGGGGGCGACTGCGTTTCACGGGAGCGGAGTGCGGGGATGCGCCGCGTGATTATTGTCGGATTTTGATTCCGGTGGCGGCGGGTTGTCGGCCTAATGCGCGTTTCCTTCTTCATGCGCCTCCGCCGGATCACGCTGCAGCATTTCCGCAACATTCCCTTCGCCGAACTCGCGTTCGACGGACGGCAGCAGTTTTTCGTCGGCGACAACGGTCAGGGGAAAACCAACCTGCTGGAGGCGGCGGGTTTTGTGAGCGCGCTGCGGTCGTTTCGCACGGCGGACACCCGCATGCTGATCGCTCACGACCAGCCGGAGGCGGCGCTGGCGTGCGAGTTTGACCATGAAAAGCTCGGGGTGACGAAGCTCGTCATCAAGCTGCGTCCCGGTGGCAAGGAAGTCTGGTGCGACGGCGAGAAGGTCACGCGGCTGGGCGATTATCTCGGGCGTTTTCCGACCGTGGTGTTTTCCTCGCAGGACCAGCAGCTCGTGCGTGGGTCGCCGGGGCTGAGGAGACGGTGGCTTGATTTTACGCTCGCGGCGATGGACATGGGCTATCTGCGCGCGTTGCAAAGTTACCACAAGGCGCTGGCCGAGCGGAACGCGTTGCTGAAACGCAATGGAGGGGCGGGGGAACTCGGGGCGTTCGAGCGTCCGCTGGCGACGGCGGCGGCGGAGTTGCAGGTGAAGCGCGAGGCGGGCGTGGCCGAATTGGCGGAGCACGTGGCGGCGGCCTACGCGCGGATCGCCGACGGAGCGGAGCGCGCGGGGCTGCGTTACGCGCCCGACATCACGGCGGAGAACGCGCATGCGTGGCTCGGGGTGTTTGAGCGCGGACGCGGGCGCGACCAGCAGTTTCGCACGACGCTGGCCGGACCGCACCGCGACGACCTCGGGTTCACGCTGGATGACCGGACGGCGCGCGACTTTGGCTCGGAAGGGCAGCAGCGCAGCCTCGTGCTGGCGTTGAGGCTGGCGCAGGTGAGTTTTTTTCGTGCGCGCGCGGGCGTGGAGCCGCTGCTGCTGGCGGACGATGTGTTGGGCGAGCTTGACCCGGAGCGGCGGCGGCGGTTCTGGGCGACGCTGGGCGAGGTTCGTCAGGTGATCGCCACGGGCACGAGCCTGCCCGATGTGGAGCTGGGCGCGTGGGAGGTGTTTCGCGTGGCGGGCGGCACGTTTGCGAAGGAAACGGAATCGCGAGCAAGCTCGCTCCCACTTCAAACCCCATGAACCTCGAACCGTGGCAACTGGCGCTGGCGTTTTTGGGCGCGCTGCTCGTGGGTGTTTCCAAGACTGGCATCGCCGGGCTGGGGATGCTGTTCGTGGTGATGTTTGCGAATGTGATCCCGGCGAAGCAGTCGAGCGGGTTTGTGCTGCCGCTGCTGATCTTCGGAGACGTGGTCGCGGTGTGGTCGTATCGCGCGCACGCGAAATGGGCGCATGTGTGGCGATTGATGCCGTGGACGGCGGCCGGCGTGGTGATCGGATATTTTGCGATGGATGAAATCGACGACCGGCAGGCGCGCGTGCTGATCGGCGCGATCATCCTGGTGATGGTGGCGGTGCAGTTGTGGCGGCGGTCGCGGTTGAAACCGGGCGAGGTCGAGGAGGCGGGGGCGTGGTTTGCGCCGACGATCGGCGTGCTGGCGGGGTTCACCACGCTGGTGGCGAACGCGGCGGGTCCGCTCATGGCGATCTACCTGCTGGCGATGCGGCTGCCCAAGATGGAATACGTGGGCACGGGCGCGGTGTTTTTCCTGCTGCTCAACTGTTTCAAGGTGCCGTTCATGGTGGATCTCGGGCTGATCACGACGGACAGCTTCGGCTTCAATCTGATGCTGGCGCCGGCGGTTTTTCTCGGCGCGATGCTGGGGCGGAAGCTGCTGCCGAAGATCAACCAGAAGCTGTTTGAAAACCTCGCGCTTGGCCTGAGCGCGGTGGCGGGGGTGAGGTTACTGTTTTAAGGGAAGGCGAAGATGTCGCCCCTTCTTTCTCTTTCCTCTTTATCTTTATCCTTCGTCAGGGCGGTATGAGGGCGTTTTCCAAGCCGGAGAAAGAGAAAGATTAAGAGGAAAGAGAACGATAACCATGGCACGCATGAACGTCAGGCAGATGTGGGCGGCGAAGCTGGCGGGCGGGGCGATGCCCGCGCCGAAGGGGCTGCCCGCGCGGACGGTCGCGGCGGGTATGCAGACGGGGTTTACGCTGCAGCGTCCGCCGTTTCAGGGACGGGTGCTGGGGATAGATCCGTCGTTGCGCGGGACGGGTCTGGCGTTGATCGAGTTTGCGCCGGCGCGCCAGCCGGTGCTGCTGCGCTGCCAGACGTTGAAGATTCCGGCGAGCCGGCCGATGTCCTACGCGTTGGGCGAAATTCACCGGGCGGTGGCGAAATTCCTGGTGGATTTCGACGTGCGGCACGTGGCGCTGGAGCAGACGATCTTCGTGCAGAATTTCCAGACGGCGCAGATCCTCGGCGCGGCGCGCGGCGCGGCGATCTCGGCGGCGGCGATCGGCGGGAAGGACGTTTTTGAATATGCGCCGCTGCGCGTGAAGCAGGCGGTCGTCGGCGCGGGACGGGCCAGCAAAGAGCAGATGGCGCGCACGGTCATGGCCTTGCTTGGTCACGGCCGAACGCTGGCGCTGGACGAGGCGGATGCGGCGGGCGTGGCGTTGTGCCACGCGTTCACCTGGCGGGAGTGAACGGGCGCCGGCTCAGCCGCATCCATGCAGCCTAGAGATGAAGAGCCCCGTGGCTGACGAAACCAAAAGGTGGACGGCGATCTCCGAGCGCCGTTGAAGTCGTCCGTCTGCTGAACGCGCTCGGAGATCGCGTTCCACCTCGAGTTCAACTGCATCGTTACGCCTCAGTCGAGCTTGAGCGCCTTGAGCTTGTAGTGGAGCGCCCGGCGGCTGAGTCCGAGCAGGCGGGCGGCCTCGCCGCGTTGGGAGGTCACTTTTTCCAGCGTGCGCCGGATCATCAGGGATTCGACCTCGGTGACGGTCATGCCGGACCGCACGACCAGGAGGGATTCGGCCGCCGGCGAAACCTCCGGCGCAGGGAGTGGCGGCGCATGCCCGATGTCGATCGACGAGGAGCGAACGGTGACGACGAGACGTTCGATCAGGTTGCGCAGCTGCCGGATGTTGCCGGGCCAGGGATGACGGGCGACCTGCGCGAGGAACTCGGGGGTGAACGTCTTCGGACGCCGGTCATGCCGGGCGCAGAAGTGGGTGTTGAAGGAACTGATCAGGGCGGGGATGTCCTCCACCCGGGCGCGGAGCGGCGGCAGAAACAGTTCCACGATGTTGAGGCGGTAGAGCAGATCGGAGCGGAAGCGGCCTTCGTTGGCCAGTCGGGCGAGATCGCGGTTGGTCGCGGCGACGATGCGCACGTCGGCCCGCACGGATTCGGGACTGCCCACGGGACGGTAAACGCCGTCCTCCAGGATGCGCAGCAGGTCGCCCTGGCCCTTGGGCGGAAGGTCGCCGATCTCGTCGAGAAACAACGTGCCGGCGCCGGCCAGCTTGAAGGCGCCGGGCCGGTCGTTGACCGCGCCGGTGAAGGCGCCGCGCACATGGCCGAAGAGCTCCGATTCGAGGAGCGAGTCCGTGAGGCCCGCGCAGTTGATGGCGACGAAGGGACCGGCCTGTCGGCGGCTGCGGTCGTGGAGCGCCCGCGCGACCAGTTCCTTGCCGGTGCCGCTTTCGCCGGTGACGAGCACCGGCACGTCGGTGGTGGCGACCTCGGCGAGGGTTTCGGCGACGGCGCGCATGGCCGCGCTGGTGCCCACAAAGACATCGGGGTTCGCGCGGCGTTTCAGGCTTTGCCGGAGTTTCGGATCTTCGGCGACCAAGGCCTGCCTTTCTAGCGCCTTCTGCACCGCGCCACGGAGCGCGACGGGATCGACCGGTTTGACGAGGTAATCGCAGGCGCCTTGGTGAACGGCGTCCACCGCGATGGCGATGGTGCCGCCCCGGCCGCAGAGCACGAACTCGGTGTCGCGGGACAGGGCGCGCACCTTTCTCATCAGCGCGATCACGTCAACCCGGCCCGCCTCGAAGCCCTTGACGACCAGATTGACGGGTTCCTGCCGGACGTGGCGCAGCACCTGCGCCTCCGTCGAGGCCGGCAGGACGTGATAACCCGCGGCGGTCAACGCGCCGGTCAGCAAGGCGAGGTCGCCGGCGTTTTGATCAAGGACGACGATGGTGATTTTGGCCGGGTTCATTCAGGGATAGCGTGCATATTATGCGCATGGTGTCTGCACGAATTGCGCAATCGTTGAAATTCCGGGGCCGGATAAACAGGGCGATGATGGCGCCGATATTTTTAGGAGACGGCGAGTGAAGAGGTTACGGAACGAGGGGGCGGCTTGGCCGATGCGATGCATAAGGGATGGCATGTATTCCGCCGAAGTCTTGAGCCAGTTGCGTTCTCTCAATCACCTGAATCAGGAGATACGCAGCATGCCGCGGGAAAACCCGGAATCGATCCTGCTGAAAAAACAGATCGAGGGCTTGAGGGCGCGGTTGCCCAACTCGATTCTGGATTATCACGACCGGTTCGCGGCCCGAGGCCTGCCCAGCGCGGTCAAGGTCAACGGCGAAAGTTGCAGCGCCTGCCATTTGAAGCTGCCGCGCGGACTGTGCGGCGAACTGGCTGCGCCAGGGCGTTTCGGCGTGTGCCCCCACTGCGGGGTGTTTCTCTGGGCCGACGTGCAACCTGTCGCAACACCGGTTCAAAAACCGGCGCGGCGATCCAAGGGGAAGGCCGGGCTGTAGACCGGCGGCTCCGGAGGGGGCGACCGTGCCGCACGATTCCTCCCGGGCATCCGCAACGATTTCATCCGATTCAACCATGCAAAATTTTCGATTCCATCCGATGACATCCGCCCTGGTTGCCGGGCATGCGTCCGCGCCGGGCCTGCCCCCGCGAATCTTGGCATCCGAGCGATGAATATCACGATCCCCTTCCGACCAAAGATAATCGAGGCGCTACGCGGCTATACGAAGACACAGTGCCGCGCCGATTTGGGAGCCGGGCTGAACGTGATGATCCTGGCCTTCCCTCTGTCGATGGCCTTCGCCATCGCCTCGGGCGTCACGCCGGAGATGGGCCTCTACACGGCCATCATCGGCGGCGGGATCATCGCGCTTCTGGGCGGCTCGCGCGTGCAGATCGGCGGGCCGACCGGAGCGTTTGTCATCATCAGCTACGGCATCGTGCAGGGCTATGGCTACAACGGACTGTTCCTCTGCACGATCATGGCGGGGGCGATGCTGTGCGTGATGGGTTTTGCCAAGCTGGGTTCGATCATCCGGTTCATTCCCTATCCGGTTTCGCGCGCCTTCACCAAGGGCATCGCCGTGCTGATCATGAGTTCTCAGCTCAAGAGTTTTTTCGGCCTGAACGTGGAGAAACTGCCGGTGGATTTTGTGGGGAAGATCCGGATGCTGGCGGCGAACCTGGACGCGGTCCACTGGCCCACCGTCGGGCTGGCGGTTGTTTCAGTGGCCCTGATCGGGCTGTGGCCGGCCCGGCTTTCGCGCTACGTCCCCGGATCGATGGCCGGCCTGATCATCGCCACCGTGGTCGCAGGCATTTTGGGGCTGCACGACCAGTGGGGGGTGGCGACCATCGGCTCGGCTTACGGTCCGCTGGCGGGCGGCCTGCCCGTGCTGCAATTGCCGTCGGTGGAGTGGGGAACGATGCACGAACTGATCCAACCCGCGTTCACCATCGCGATGCTCGTCGCGATGCAGGCGCTGCTGGCGGCCGTGGTGACGGACGGACTGCTCGACGACCGGCACGACTCAAACCAGGAACTGATCGGGCAGGGCGTGGCCAACATGGTGGGGCCGCTGTTCGGCTGCCTTCCCGTGACGGGGGCGGTGGCGCGCTCGGTGCTCAACGTGCGCTCGGGCGCACGCACGCCGGTGGCCGGTTTCACGCATGCGGCGCTCATTCTCGTTCTGCTGCTCACGGCGGCGCCTCTGATCCAGTTTATCCCGCTCGCGACGCTCAGCGCCGTCCTGGTGGTCGCGGCCTACCGCATGGTGTCGTGGAAACAATTCGCCCGGCTGACAAAATGGCCGTTCAGCGACTCGTCGGTTTTTCTCGCGACCTTTGCGCTCACGGTGCTGACCAACCTGACCCTGGCGGTCGAGGTGGGCGTGGTCCTGGCGGCGTTGCTGATGGTCAAGCGCATCTCCGAGACCTCCCAGATCACCGCGGTGGACGAGTCCACCGAAACCGAGGGCTCCCAACATTCGCTGGTGGGGAAGGCGGTGCCGGAGGGCGTGCTTATTTTCCGGGTGTTCGGGGCGTTTTTCTTCGGGGTGGTGGACAAACTCGACGACGAGTTGAAGCGGGCCAAGCGCGAGCCCGTCATCCTCATCCTTCGTGTGCGCAAGGTTCTGGCGATGGACGCCACGGGCCTGCAGGCGCTCGAGGATCTGCGCGTCAAACTCCAGTCGAAGGGGAAGCACCTCGTTCTCAGCGCGCCCCACACGCAGCCGCTTTCGGTCATGATCAACTCGGGTTTCATCGACCGTCTGGGCGAGGAAAATGTCTGTCCGCACATCACCGCGGCCCTTTCACGGGCGCGGGAAATTCTCAAGTTGCCTCCGGTGCAGGAGAGCCCCGAGCCGCATGAGCAGCTCTTCAGCGAACGCCAGGCCGTCGAGGCCGCGCGCAAGGAACTCACCGAGGCGCTCGACCGGGCGCAGCGCATCCTGAAGACACTCGACCGCCCGCCCGAAGAGGTTCCAACTCGGAAGCCATGATCGTCGCCCTCATGCTCGTTGCCGCCGGCAGCATGTTAACGGGCATGCTGAGCGGGCGGATTGCGCCGAGGCTCTGGCTGGCGGCGATGCTGACGGGACAGGGAGCGGCGCTCGCGGCCGCCGTCTCCGTGCTGGCCGGCGGGGAGGGATGGGAATGGAGGAGCGCCTTTCATGTGGGCGGCGAGTGTCTGCATCTGCGGCTCGATGGACTCGGCGCATTTTTTCTCGTCCTGCTCTGCGTGGTGGGCGGGGCGGCGACCGTGTATTCGCGGGAATACTGGACGGATCGCGCCCACCCGCGCTCCGCCGGCATCGGACGCGGGTGGTGGAGCGCATTGGTAACCAGCCTCGGGCTGGTGCTGCTCGTCTCCAACGGGCTCCATTTTCTCATCGCGTGGGAACTGTTCACCCTCAGCGCGTATTTTCTGGTGACGCTGGATCGTCCGCGACAAGAGGCGCGTGCGGCGGGGTGGCTGTATCTTGCGGCTTCGCACGCGGCCGTCCTGGCCTTGTTCGCGTTTTTTACCCTGCTGGCGGCGCGCACCGGAAGTTGGGAACTGGGGCCGATGCGCGAGAGGACGGATCTGGCCCCGTTGTTCTGGTTGGCGCTCTTCGGCTTCAGTCTGAAGGCCGGCGTGTTTCCGCTCCATGTCTGGCTGCCGTCCGCGCACGCCAGCGCGCCCAGCCATGTCTCCGCCATGCTTTCGGGGGTGACGCTCAAGATCGGCATCTACGGGCTCGTGCGCTTCAGCGGCTGGCTGCCCGTCCCGGTTGGCGCAGGCTGGGTGGTGGCGGTGCTGGGCGTCGTGAGCGCGGTGCTGGGCGTGGCCTTTGCACTGGGGCAGCATGACCTCAAGCGACTGCTGGCCTATCACAGCGTCGAGAACATCGGCATCATTCTCATCGGGCTCGGGTTTGCGCTCGTGGCGGTGGAGCAGGGCGACACGGTCTGGGGCCGGTTGGCATTCGCCGGCGGGCTTCTGCATGTGTGGAACCACGGATTGTTCAAGGCGCTGCTGTTCCTCGGCGCCGGCTCCGTGCTGCACGCCACGGGCACCCGCGAGATGAGCCAACTGGGCGGGCTGTGGCGCACGATGCCGTGGACCGCGGGGTTGTTCGCCCTGGGCGCGGCGGCGATTTCCGGCCTGCCTCCGCTCAACGGGTTTGTCAGCGAATGGCTGGTTTTCCTCGGTCTGTTTGACGCGACCGTGACGCACGGACCCACGGCGTGGGCCGCCATCCCGGCGGCGATTTTGCTGGGCGTGACCGGCGCGCTGGCGCTGGCGTGTTTCGTCAAGGTCTGCGGCGTCGTGTTTCTCGGGGCGCCGCGTTCGTCGGCGGCGTCACGCGCCCACGAGTCCGGGCCCGCGATGCGCGGTTCCATGCTGCTGCTGGCAGGCGGCTGCGTGGCGATCGGACTTGCGCCGGTGGTTTTCTGGCCGGCGCTTGACCGGGTGATTGGAGTCTGGAGGCCGTCCTGGGGAGGCGCGGTCGCGCCCGCGCCGCTGTTCGCGCTGGGGTGTTTTCATCTGGCGCTGGCGGTCGTGGCGGGACTGGCGGCCTGGTGGCTGTGGCGCCGGGCAAACCGGACCGCTCTCACGCGGGTGTTGACCTGGGATTGCGGCTACAAGGCGCCCACCGCCCGCATGCAATACACGGCGGGCTCCTTTGCCGGCATCATCACCGAATGGTTCGCCTGGATACTGCGACCTGCGCGGCATGACGGGCGTCCGGTTGATCTTTTCCCCTCTCGATCGAGTTACGCGGAGCACACCCCCGAAACGGTGCTGGAGCATGTCATCGCGCCGGCCGGGGACGTGGCCATGCGACTCTCGACGGCCACGCGCCGTCTCCAGCACGGACGCGTGCAGGCCTATGTGTTCTATGTGGTGATCGGGCTCGCGGCGCTGGCCGGCATCATATTGACGGGAGGCAGGCCATGAATCCGCGAATCGCACGCACGCCGCCGGTCATATTGTGGGTGACTGAATTTCAAGCGCCCTTCAATTTTCAACAATCCCCATGTATCTGAACCTTGTCCAACTGGCGGAATCTTTTGGAGTCTCGGAGAAAGTCGTCGATGACTGGATACGCAACGAAGGTCTCCCGCACACCCCCGACCGGGGCCGGTTGTTGTTTGACCGGGCGCAGGTGGCGCAATGGGCGGCCGAGCGCGGGCTCGCCACGCAGGCCGGTTTCCTGGCGCCGGAGAACACGGCGATGGTTTCCGGCTGGAGGCTGGAACCCCTGCTGCGCGCGGGCGGCATCTGGCGCGACGTGCCGCCGGCCGGCCTGACCGACCTGCTGGGGCGGATCGTGAACGCGCTTCCGGGAACCCCGCCGCCGGTGCGCCAGATGCTCGGGCAGCGTCTGCGCGCGAATGGCGGCGTGACGATGGCTCCCGTGGGCGGCGGTTTCGCCCTGCCTCATCCCGCCAAGCGCATCGCGCTCGGTCGCGAGGCCGGCACGGTCGCCCTGATTCTTCTGCGCGAGCCTTTGGCTTCGATCGAACCGCGGGTGGATGATGTGCCGGTTTCCCGGCTCATGTTTTTCATCGCGCCCTCGCCCCGGGCGCATCTGGACCTTCTCGGGCGGCTCAGCCGGTTGCTTACCCGCGGGCCGTTTCGCGAACTCGTGACACGGGGGGCTTCGGATGCGGAGCTGTTCCAGGCGGTGGCGGGTGCGGATGCGACGTCCGCAGGCGGTTCTAAACCGGAGGCTGCCACGTGAGTCCCGGCGTGTTCTTGATGGTCTCCGCAGGTTGTTTCGTGGCCGGAATTGCCGGCGGATACCGCCGTCCGAGGACTTGGCTTGCGCTGACCGTGACCGGCGCGACCGCCGCGTTGGGAGCCTCGCTTTGGGTTCTATTTGGCTCCGCCGACTGGGAGTGGCTGAGCGACATAACCGTGGGTGGCGAACGGCTGCATCTGCGCCTCGATGCGTTGAGCGCCCTGTTCCTTGCGCTGCTGTGCGTGGTGGGCGCGACCGGCGCCCTGTATGCCCATGAGTATTGGTCGGACCGGCATTATCCGCGCTCGGCGCCGCGTGGCCGCGCGTGGTGGAGTTCGCTGATCCTGTGCATGGGACTGGTGCTGACGCTTTCCAACGGGCTGCATTTTCTCATCGCCTGGGAGCTGTTTACGCTCAGCGCCTATTTTCTCATCACCCTTGAAAACAAACGGCCGGCGGTGCGCGCGGCCGGCTGGCTCTATCTGGCGGCATCGCATGTCGGCACGCTCGTGCTCTTCGCCTTTTTTGCCGCGCTGGCGTCGCACAACGGCAATTGGGACCTTGGCCCCGCCATGCGGGAGCAGGCGGGGCTGGCGCCGCTGTTCTGGCTGGCGCTGTTTGGCTTTGGCGTGAAGGCCGGCGTGTTTCCGCTTCATGTGTGGCTGCCCTCGGCGCACGCCAACGCGCCGAGCCACGTTTCCGCGATGCTGTCGGGCGTGGCCCTCAAGATGGGCGTTTATGGGATCATGCGTTTCAGCGGCTGGCTGCCCGTTCCGCCGTCCGCCGGCTGGGTGGTGATTGGCCTCGGCGCGCTGGGCGCGCTGCTCGGCATCGCCTTTGCCTTCGCGCAGAATGATTTCAAGCGGCTGCTCGCGTATTGCTCGGTTGAAAACATCGGAATCATTTTGATCGGCGTCGGCGGCGCGCTGCTCGCGGTCACGCAGGGGGACGCGCCTTGGGGACGGCTGGCGTTGGCGGGTGCGTTGCTGCACGTGTGGAATCACGGGGCGTTCAAATCGCTGTTGTTTTTCAGCGCCGGTTCGGTGCTGCATGCGACGGGCACGCGGGAAATGAGCCGTCTCGGCGGGTTGTGGCGCGCCATGCCATGGACCGCCGGGCTCTTCGCGCTCGGCGCGCTGGCGGTGTCGGGGCTGCCGCCGCTGAATGGTTTTGTGAGCGAGTGGCTGGTGTATCTCGGGCTTCTCGGGTCCATCACCGGCAAGGCGCCGGCGGCGTGGGCGGCGATTCCCGCCGTCATCCTGCTGGCGTTGGCGGGCGCTCTGGCGCTTGCGAGTTTTGCCAAGGCGGGGGCGATGATCTTCCTCGGCGCTCCCCGCACGCAGACGGCCGCGCGGGCGCATGAAGGCGGGAGATGGATGATCGGGCCCATGATCGGATTGGCGGCCGTTTGCGCGGTGATCGGGCTTGTGCCGGCGTTGGTCTGGCCGGCGCTGGCGCGGGCGGCCGGGTGCTGGCATCCGGCGTGGGCGTCGGCGGAGTCACCGGCGCCGCTGGCGACCTTGGGGCTGGTGCATGTCGCGCTGGCGCTTGCGGTGGCGGGCGCGGCGGCGGGTTTGTGGTGGAAGTCGCGGATCAACGGCGTGCGGCGCGGCCTGACTTGGGACTGTGGATACGCAACACCCACGGCACGGATGCAATATACCGGCGGCTCTTTTGCCGACATCGGCGTCGGCTGGTTTTCGTGGATTCTCCAACCCGAGCGCAGCCTGCGCCGACTGCGAGGCGCGTTGCCGGCGGGCGCATTCCACCAGGAGCGCATTCCAGAAACCGTGCTGGAACGGGTGATCACGCCGGTGGGCGAGGGTGTCATCAGGGTTTCGTCCGCGGTCCGTCGCCTGCAACACGGCCGGTTGCAGGCCTACATTCTTTACGTTGTCGCGGGGATTGCAGCCCTCGGCGGCCTGGTGTTGTTTGGAGGGAAACCATGAACACGGTGCTGGATTTGATTTTCCGTCTGGCGTGGTGGCTCATCCTCGCACCGCTGCTGCCGGGCATCATCAACAAGGTGAAGGCCTGGGTGGCCGGCCGCCGCGGTCCGCCCGTCTTGCAGCTTTACTATGATCTGGCGCGTCTGTGGCGGAAGAGCGTGGTGATGAGCACGCTGGCGTCGCCCGGTTTTATAATCGGTCCGGCGGTGGCGTGGGTGGCGCTGCTGGGCGCGGTGATTCTCGTGCCGCTTGGTCCCGCCGGGGCGGCGTTGAGTTTCTGGGGCGATGTGCTGCTGATGCTTTATCTTTTGGCGCTGGCGCGGTTTTGCACGGCGTGGGCGGCGATGGAAACGGGCTCGGCCTTCGAGGGGATGGGATCGGCGCGCGAGGTGAGCTATGCGGTCCTCGCGGAAGCCGCCATGGTGGCGGCGATGCTTTCGCTCTGCGTGCAGACCGGGAGCATTTCGCTGGCGACGATGCTGGCACCGTCGGCCGGAGCGGGGGCGGTGCTGCTCGCGGCGGGGCTTTTCACCGTGCTGCTGGCGGAAAACTGCCGGGTGCCGTTCGACGACCCCAATACCCATTTGGAACTGACCATGATCCACGAGGCGATGATCCTCGACCATAGCGGTCCGCCGCTTGCCGTGATCCTGCACGGGGCTTCGATGAAGCTGCTGCTTTTCTCCGTGCTGCTGACCGAGGCGGTGCTGCCGATGGGCGACCTGTCTCCCTTTGCGGCGACGGGCGTGTTGCTGGGAGGCGTGCTGACCGTCACCGTTGGAGTCGGTCTGGTCGAGTCGTTGCTGGCGCGGTTCGCCTTCAGGCGCGTGCCCCTTTTGCTCACGACGGCCGTGTTGCTGTGTTTGTTTGCACTGCTGGTCGCATGGAAGGGAGGGGCGGCATGAACACCCATCTCAATTTGCTGATCGGGCTGGCGATGGGGCTGAACCTGATCGCCTTGGGCAGCAGCCGGCTGCCCTCACTGATCCAGGTCGTTTCCGCGCAGGGCATGCTGCTGGGGGTGATGCCGTTGCTGCTGGAACATGAGTGGAGCTGGATGTTGCTGGCGGTGGTGGTGGCGACCGTCGGCGGCAAGGGACTGGTGATTCCCGGCCTGCTGCGCCGGGCGATGCGTGCGGCCAACATCGAGCGCGAGGTGGACCCGCTGATCGGCTTCGTGCCGTCGCTTCTGCTGGGCGCGGGCGGCACGATCGCGGCGGTGGCCCTGTCGCAGTCGTTGCCCCTGCTGCCGGAACACGCCGGCCTGCTGCTGGTGCCCGGAGCGATGGCCTCGGTTCTGACCGGCTTCGTCCTGCTCATCGGACGCGCCAAGGCCATTTCGCAGGTCTGCGGTTATCTGATCCTTGAAAACGGCATCTATCTGTTTGGCCTCCTGCTCATCAACTCGACACCGCTGATGGTGGAGGCCGGCGTCCTCCTCGACGTCACAGTGGGCGTGTTCGTCATCGGCATCATCGTGGACCGCATCCAGCGCGCCTTCGACTCCCTCGACACCCGCAAACTCACCGTGCTTCGCGAATGATCTCCCTGCTCCTCATCTTCATGCCCCTTGCGGGGGCGGCGTTGGCGGCCGCCTGGCCCGACAATCGCACCCGGCCCTGGTTTTTGCCGGCCGTCGCGTTGGTGCATGTCGTCCTTTGCTTTTGGCTTTTGGTGGCGCCTCCGGAGGTCGCTCCGGACGCATGGATGGGTTTCGATCCGCTGGCGCGTGCGGTGTTGCCGGCGGTGTCGCTGCTGTTCCTCGTCTGCGCCTGCTACGGGGTCTCCTACCTTGCGGTGCGCGCGGAGCGGCCCAACCGGGTGTTTGTCGCCGCTTTGCTGGCGGTGCTGGGGCTGCTGAGCGCGGGGCACCAGGCCCGGCATCTCGGGCTGCTTTGGATCGCGACCGAGGCGGTCACGCTCGCGGCGGTGCCGCTGCTCCATTTTAACGGCACGCCGCGGGCCTTCGAAGCCACGTGGAAATACCTGCTGGTGGGCGGCACGGGAATCGCGCTTTCCCTGCTGGGCTCGTTCTGCCTTGGCTACGCCTCGTTGCACGGCGGCGGCAGCGGCGACCTGACCTTCGCGAGCCTGATGGAGCAGGGGGCGGGGCTGTCGCGCCCGTGGGTTTTGATCGCGTGGGTGTTGTTGCTCGTCGGATACGGCACGAAGATGGGGCTGGCGCCGATGCACACCTGGAAGCCGGACGCCTACGGCGAGGCGCCGGGCATCGTGGGGGCGATTCTGGCGGGCGGGGTGACCACCGTGGCGTTCACCGCGATCCTGCGGGTGCGGGCCGTGGTCGGCGCGGCCGGGGAGGGCGTGCTGGCGGACCGCACGCTGCTGGCGATCGGACTTTTTTCGATGGTGGTGGCCGCGTTGTTCCTTCTCGGGACGCGCGATTTCAAGCGCATGCTCGCCTATTCGAGCGTCGAGCACATGGGCATCCTGAGCATCGGCGCGGCCCTGGGCGGCGCCGGTCTGTGGGCGGCGCTGTTCCACGTCTGGAGCAACAGCCTGACCAAGGGCGCGCTGTTCCTGAGCGCGGGCAACATCCGCCGCGCCGCCGGCTCGGCCTCGATGGACGAGGTGCGTGGCATGGCCATGATCACGCCGCGCTCGGCGGCGATCTTTGTCGCGGGCATGTTCGCGGTTACCGCTTGTCCGCCTTTCGGGCCGTTCTTCAGCGAACTCGCGTTGGTGCGGGCAGGATTTGGTTCCGGGCATGTCTTCGTGACCGCGATGCTGCTCGGTTGCCTGCTCTTTGCCTTTTTCGGGATCAGTCGCGTGGTCTTTGGCATCGTGGATGGCCGGCCGCGGCCCGCGATGAGAACAGGTGGAAAACGTTTTGTTGAAACCGCCGGCGTGATCCTGCCGCCGCTCGCGTTGCTGGGCTTCTCGCTTTGGCTCGGCCTTTTCACCCCGCCGTTGCTGCGGGAGGTCTGGGAGGCCGCCGTGCAACAGCTTCATCCCGCCCCATGAGCGCCTCCACTCCATTCGCCCTGATGGCCAACGCCTCCGGTCTCCCCTGGGCGGAGGTGCCCGAGTGGCCGGTCGGTGAATTTGTCCGGGCCACCGCCACGGAGCTGGCCCGCGGCGCGCGCCTGTGCGCTTGGTTCGGCGTGCCCGAGGACGGCGCGGTGCGGCTTGTCGCCGTGCTGGCCTTCGACGCCGACAACACCCTGGCGGTCGCCCGCAGCCGGCCTTTCAGCGGGACCTATCCCTCGCTGACTCCGGCGCATCCTCAGGCGCATCTGTTTGAGCGCGAGGTATGGGAGCAACACGGTCTCACTCCGGAAGGGCATCCCTGGCTAAAGCCCGTGCGACGCACGGCGGGCGATGCGCCGGCCAACGGGAAATTTTTCCGTGTCGATGGCCGCGAGATTCACGAGGTGGCGGTCGGGCCCGTGCATGCCGGGATCATCGAGCCGGGACACTTTCGCTTTCAATGCGCGGGGGAGGAGGTGCTGCACCTGGAGATCGCCCTCGGCTATCAGCACCGAGGCGTGGAGGAGGCGCTTACCGGCGGACCGCACCGCGCCACCCTCGCCCAGATGGAAACCGTGGCGGGCGACGCCACCATTGCGCACGCCACGGCCCATGCGACGATCATGGAATCGCTCGCCGGGACCGAGGCGCCGCTTCGCGCCCAATGGTTGCGGGCGATCGCGCTCGAACTTGAACGTCTCGCCAACCACACCGGAGACCTTGGCGCGCTGGCCAACGACGTCGCGTTTTTGCCCACCTCGTCGGCCTGCGGAAAAATCCGGGGCGATTTTCTCAATCTCACGGCGCTGATCTGCGGCAATCGTTTCGGCCGGGGTCTTGTGCGGCCCGGAGGCGGACGTCACGATCTCGAACCGGAGCGCGCCGCGCGGCTGGCCCGGCTGCTGCGGATCACGCTTGCGGATACCGAGCGGGCCGTCGCCTGGCTTTGGGACGCGGCGTCCGTCCGCAGCCGGTTTGAGGATGTCGGCACGGTGTTTCCCTCGCAGGCCGCGGAGATCGGTCTGGTCGGCCCGGCGGCCCGCGCCTGCGGGCTGGTGCGCGACGTGCGCTACGATCATCCGGCTGGCTGGCATCGCTTCGCGCAGGTGCCCGTCGTGGTCTGGCCGGGCGGCGACATTTTCGCGCGGGCCCGCGTGCGTTCGCTGGAGATCCAGCGTTCGGGGGCGTTTCTCATCGAACAGCTGGCCGCGCCTCCCGATGCCGAGCCGCCCTTGGACCCGGCGGCGTCCGCGCCCGACACGCTGGCGGTTTCGCTTGTCGAAGGCTGGCGCGGCGAGGTCTGCCACGTCGCGCTGACCGGCGCGGACGGCCGCTTCCGCCGTTATAAGATAGTCGATCCGTCCTTTCACAACTGGACGGGGCTCGCGCTCGCGCTGCGCGGCACGGCCATCTCTGATTTTCCGATCTGCAACAAGAGCTTCAACCTGTCCTACTGCGGCTTCGACCTGTAGCGCCGCCTTCCCTCCCATGTTCGTCTTCGACACCCTGGCCCATCGTTTGAAACGCGGCTGCGAGACCATGGCCTATCCGAACGGCCCGGCCCCGGCGCTGCCCGACCGTCACGGCGGCGCCCTCCGGGTGGACGCCGTCAGGTGCGCCGACGGATGCAACGCTTGCGTGCCGGTCTGCCCGACCGAGGCGATCACGCGGACGGCCGGCGCGCCGGTCGCGCTCGACCTCGGGCGCTGCATTTTTTGCGCGGAGTGCGTCGCGGTCTGTCCGACCAGGGCGATCACGCAGACGGGGGACCATCGCATGGCGGTGCGGCGGAGGGAGGATCTTCTGCTTGGCAATCCGGGGGCCGAGGAGGTGCGCCTCGGCGCGGCGCTCGACGAGAAATTGAGGAGTCTCTTCGGACGTTCGCTGCGCCTGCGGCAGGTGAGCGCGGGCGGTTGCGCCGCCTGCGAGGCCGACACCAACGTGCTGGGCACCATCGGCTGGGACCTGGGACGCTTCGGCATCCAGTTCGTGGCCTCGCCGCGTCATGCGGACGGACTGCTGATCACGGGGCCCGTCACCAAAAACATGGAGCTGGCTCTGAAGAAGACGTGGGACGCCGTGCCGGAGCCGAAGATCGTGATCGCGGTCGGCGCGTGCGCGATCGCCGGAGGGCCTTTCGTGGGACATGCCGAACACCTGGGCGGGGCGGCGTCCGTTGTGCCGGTCGATCTCTACATCCCCGGTTGTCCGCCCCATCCGCTGACGATCCTGGACGGACTGCTGCGGCTGCTCGGACGGCTGGAGGAAAAGAACGACGCGGGGACAGGCTATGAGCCGGAGCCCAGCGCTGACTTGATCGCCTTGCCGAGCTCGGTGGCGCGGTAGGGCTTGGACAGGTAGCCGACGAAACCCATGTCGTAGTAGCGCCGGGCCATCTCCTCGCTGTCGTAGCCGCTGCTCACGATGGCGCGGACATCGGGGTGCAGGTCGCGCAGGGCCTTGAAGCATTCCTCGCCGCCCATTCCGCCGATGATGTTCAGGTCGAGGATGACGGCGTCGTAGGGGCGGCCGATGTTGAGGTATCGCTTGTAGAAGGCGATGGCGTCGGCGCCGTTTTTCGCGATGTCGTAGGTATAGTCCAGGCCGGCGAGCATGCCGGCGGTGAGGTCGCAAATTTTGGCGTCGTCATCCATGAACAGCACCCGGCCGGTGCCGAAGCGCAGGGCGGGCGCGCGGCGGACGGGCGCCGCGACGGGCTTGCTCGCCTGGGGAAAAAACAACGTGAAGGTGGTCCCGGTGCCGACCGTGGAATCGACGCCGATCTGGCCGCCGTGCTTGCGCACGATCGCAAGCACGGTGGCGAGACCGAGGCCGGTGCCCTGTTTCTTGGTGGTGAAAAATGGCTCGAATATTTTCTCCAGATTTTCTGCGGGGATGCCGGCTCCGTTGTCCTGCACCTCGATTTGCACGTAGGGGCCGGCGGGGAGGGGAGGGACGTCGCCCTCGGCCACGACGACGTTGGTCGCGCGCAGCGTCACCTTGCCCGCGCTTTGGGCGGGCATGGCCTGCACGGCGTTGATGATGAGGTTTTGGAAAACCTGGAGGATCTGGCCGCGGTCAACCTCGATGGGCGAAGTGCCCTCCTTGACCTCGACCGAGACCACGGCGGTGCTGCCGGCGGCGGCGATGCGCACGCTGTCCTGAAGGATCTCCGCCGTTCCGACGACCTGCTGGACGGCGTTGGCCGACGAACCTTTGGAAAACGTGAGAAGCTGGCGCGTGAGGGACTTGGCGGCGGAGCACGCGCTTTCGGCGTCCTCGAGCTTGGAGTAGTCGTGGTTGTCCTTGGCCTGCGAGACGCCGCCGAGGATCGTGGTGAGGAGGTTGTTGAAATCGTGGGCGATGCCGCCGGCGAGCTGGCCGAGGGACTCGAAGCGGTTGGCCCGCACGATTTCCTCGGGGCTCAGCGACATCTCCTGAGGATTGCGGAAGATCACGACGATGCCGGTGGGCTTGCCCTGCTGATCCCAGCCTTGGCGGGCGGTCCAGATGATTCCGGCGGGCACTTTTCCGGTGGCGGAAACCAGGGCGTGGTCGGCGTAGAGACGGGGCTTTTCCTCGGTGGCGAGGATGAGGTCCACCGCGGTGTCGTCCGCCTTGCCGTCTTCCTGGCGGACGAGCCTGAAGACGTCGCCGAGCTTGAATTTGCAGGCGTCGGCAAGGGACCAACCGGTGAGCTGCTCGGCCTTGGCGTTGAGATAAACGATGCGGGAGCGGGCATCGGTGACGATGACGCCTTCGCCGATGGCGCCCAACACGGAGGACATCATGCCTGCGGGCATGGGGCCGCCTTCACCGCCGGGAGGAAGGGGAACGATAAAGCCGACCACGCGCACAAGTTCGCGGCGGCGCGACCACTGGCGGTGCGCGCCAAGCACGACCGGGGTTTCTTCGCCGTCCGGGGTGCGAAGCTTGAGCACCTGCGAGAAAAACGACTCGTCGGGCGCAGGGGTGGAGAAGAATGCGTCGATGCCCTCGTCGGAGACAGATTCGGGCAGGGCCTGCAGCAGGGTCTTGACGGAAAGATCATCCGCTTCGCCGCCCAAGAGAGGACCGCATGACGGCGAAAACCAATGGACCTGCGTGGAGAAATCGAGATCGAACAGGGCCAGCTTTCCATCCTCGGAAAGGCGTTGCAGCCGGTCCTCGTTGGCGAAGCTTTGCTCCTCGAGTTCCTTGCGTTCGGTGATGTCGAGGGTGACGCCAAGCACGCGTTCCAGGCCGCCGGTGGAGCCGATCAGGCGCGTGCCGATGCACTGGATCCACACGTAGTGGCCGAGTTGGTGGCGCATGCGGAACTCGACGGAAAAATTATGGCTGCCGGCGCCGGCATGCTTGCCCGCGCGGTCGGGGGCGGCGGCGGTATCCTCGGGGTGGATCAGCCGGAGCCAGTCGTCGTAGGTGTTGGCGAGGTCCGAGGCGTCGTCGCCGAGCAGGCGTTTCCATCCCGGGGAGTAGTCCGCCCGGCCGGTTTTGAAATCGACGTCAAAGAAGCCGAGCGTGCTGCGGGCGGCCAGGATGTCGGGGCCGCTTTCGTTGGTGGCGGTGGCAACGACGGAAGGCGAGCTGTTCGCGGGCGAGGGAAGCGGCGCCGGACGAAGCTCGGCGAAGTAGGCGGTTTGGTCGCCGTGCGCGGGATGGATTCTCAGCAGCACCTCAACGACGCTGGAGGCGAAAGTCCGGGCCTGGATCGGCACGGCCGTCGTGACGGCGGTGGCGAGCAGGGCCTCCCACTGGGCTTCCTGCCAGCCGACCTCGCTCGACGTGATCTCAAAGGCGAAAAGATTGACTATGGGAATGCCGGCCAGGCTCGCGGGGTCGGTTTGCCAGAGGGATACGGCGTCATCGTTCGCCGTCCTGACACGGCCCGAGGCGTCAAGCGTCAGCAGCGCCGAAATCGGCCGCGACGGGCTTCCGTTGTCCTTTGAGGATGGAGACGAGGTTGATTCTGTAAAATTCACATGAGGGAGTGGTAACGGCACGCACAGTCGAGGGGAGCGACGGCGGACGCGTATCGAAAGTCAGCAGACTTCCTTCGTGAACTTGTCCTGATTGCAGGCGGCGCGCCAATCTTATTTCGATCCGGCGAGCGTGCGGGCGCTTTGTTCCATGAGAGTTGCAGTTGGCGTTTGTCCGCCGAGCCAGGCGTGCACGCGGCCGGCGAGGAAGGTGATGTAGGGCGGCTGGTCGTTGAGGCAGGGCACGTGCTGGAACATTTCTCCACCCGCATGCATGAACGTCTCTTTGCCCTCGCCGGCGATTTCCTCGAGGGTCTCCAGACAGTCGGCGACAAATGCGGGCGTCATCACGAGGATGCGCTTTTTGCCATTCTGCGGAAGGCGTTTGAGTTCGTAGTCGGTGTAGGGAGTGAGCCAGGGTTCTCCGGCGAGGCGCGACTGGAATGAGAGCGCGTGTTTTTCAGGCGTGATGCCCGCGCGTTTGACGAGGGCCTGCGTGGTCTTGGTGACCTGGGCCTTGTAACAGGTGCCGTGCGCGGAGCTGCACGTGTTGCAGCAGTCCGCGACGAGCGTGCAGTGCGCCTTGGAGGAATCGGCCTTGCGCAAGTGGCGCACGGGGATGCCGTGGTAGGAAAAGAGGACGAGGTCGTGGGGCTGCGCGAGGTAAGGCGCGGTGACTTGGTAAAGCGCCTCGATGTAGTCGGCGTCCTGATAAAAAGGCTGAACGCTGGTGATCTTGAGGGAGGGGGCGACCTTGGCGGCGTCTTCGTAAACTTTGACGACGACGGTTTCCCACGAAGACATCGCGTAGTGGGGGTATTGAGGGAACAGCAGGATTTCCTCGACGCCGTCGGCGGCGATTTGGGCGAGGACGGAGGCGATGGATAGCGAGCCGTAACGCATCGCCAGATACACGGGAGTCCCGGCTCCGAGTTCGGTGGCGAGTTTGTCGCGAACCTTCTTTGAGGTGACTATAAGCGGAGATCCTTCGGGGGTCCAAATCTGCTCATAGGCGTGGGCGGACTTCTTCGGGCGGGTGCGCAGGATGATGCCTTCGAGCAGCAGCCAGCGGAACGCGGCCGGCAGGTCGAGGACGCGTTCGTCGCCAAGGAATTCCCGGAGGTAACGGCGGACATCGGGAACAGACGTGGAATCAGGGGAACCGAGGTTGACGAGAAGGACGGCGCGCTTGGGCATGCGCGGATTGGTCGGAGATTTCCGCTAATGTCAAACGGTGGCCGGCCGCCTCCTGCTTAAGGAACCTCTGGAAAACACCCGGATGAGGCATAACTGGAGGGCGGACCGCCGTGTCCGCCGTCGAATACCTTACTTAGCCGTAACCATGCAGTGGAAAAGAGCCGCCGATTGGGAACTGATTGATGGTGAATGAAACCTAAACAATCGGAGAGCGGAAGCCCGGTTCACCAATCGGTGGCCGGAAAAATCCAGTTCCAA
>JBAZSJ010000020.1:0-78543 GCA_041662485.1 Opitutaceae bacterium
GAAAACCGGTTGGTCGCGATGGAAACCCTGTCCTCGGTGGCGACGGCCTTGCCGACCCTGAAGCGCCGGCTTGAGTTTGCCTACGACGGTCAGGGGCGGCGCATCGCCAAGACCGTCAAGACATGGAACACTGCGTGGCAGACCCAGAGCGATGTCCGGTTCCTCTACGACGGCTGGAATCTGGTCGGGGAATACGCCGCCGCCGCAGGCCATGCACCCGTGCAGCTGCTTGTCTGGGGTTTGGATTTAAGCGGAGGCTCGCAAGGAGCCGGTGGGGTGGGCGGGCTCCTTTGGGTGACCAAGGGCTCCGCGACGCATATTCCCGGTTACGATGCCAACGGCAATGTGGTCGCCTGGGTTGATGCGTCGAATGGGGCCTTGGCGGGCGAGTTGGACTATGGCGCCTTCGGCGAACCCGTGCTCGCGACAGGCGTTGCCGCAACCCAGACATTTGGGTTCTCCACGAAATATCAGGATTTAGAGTCGGGACTGCTTTATTACGGCTTCAGATATTACAATCCCAATTCCGGCAGGTGGCTTAGTCGAGACCCCATTGAAGAACGTGGAGGTTTAAATCCTTATGTGATAGTTGGAAACGATACAGTTAAATTATCGGATTACTTGGGGCTTTGGAAAATTGAGCGTAAGCCAACAGAGACGTGGGCGACTGTAATTGCAGAAAAGGAAGATACTATTGAAAGCTTGGCTCGGAAGATAGGCCTTTCCGCCAGTGAAGCTGAAAAATGGTTACGTGATCGCAATGGAAAATCTTATAAGGACGTAAATAAAGCAATCCGTGGGGGCTGCGTTTCTAAGGTTCCTAACGTTGCATATGTTACGGTGGGTAATGTCGATGGCTTTGGGGTCATTTATATTTTAATGCGTGCAAACGACTATAAAAAGACGGCTACGGGTCTAGGCTATAAGGTTGTAGGCAATCCGTCGGCCTCAAGTGCCGATATTATAGGATACTTAGGTAAGGAAGATGCTGCCATTTGGTTTATTACTGCGCACGGAGACCGGAAAGTGCCTGGCGGATTTTACGATTCAAACGATCAATATGTTTTACCAAATTTACTTGAAAAACCTCATCATAAATTGGCGGAGGTCATAATGTATGTCTGTTATGCAGGAGCCAAGCTCAACCCAAATCCCGGAGTATCAGGGAGCGTCGGATGGAGGGATTTCATTTCGGAGAATGGTAAGATAGCGATAACGGAAGATTATATTCTTCCATTATTTACCGGTTGGGACGAGCTCCCTGTTTCTGGGGGCAAATAATTCATGAATCATCATTACAATAAGCGCATGACTGTAAAACGCGTGATCATTTTATCGATGGTCATTGTCGCAATAATAATTTCTTTAAATAAAGTTATATCACCTGATATTAATCCAGGAAGCGCATATGCTTCAGAATTATCAGTTGATTTATATGAATTTTCCATGGCCGGCCAAAAGGTGGATCTAAGTATCGATGATCTTACTGCCTTTGCCGAGGCGCATCAGTATGATCTTAATCTTGGAAAAAAAATGACGAAACGAGATATATTGGTATTACGAATCAGTCCGGGCGAATTTTTGGTGCAGTCGCAGATATCGAGACCTTATTCATATAGATATATCAGTTTATCAAATAAGAAGGTTCGGATTATTACCGAGGCGGAAGCCGCTTCAATTTCGGGACGCGCGAACAGTCTGCAAATATGGATGCATAAAAAAAGCTGGAAGTAATTAGCTAGTCGGTGCTGAAAAACGCCATATTAGGCACGACGAGCCGAAGGGGTCAGGGCGAGTTTTGTCATTTCTGACTTGTGCTGAAGGACGAGGTGGGGCTGTCTCCGGCAATGCCAAGGAGCTTACGTGTCGAATATGCAGTTCCTCCGAGCCGAAGGGGTCGAGGCGAGTTTTATCATTTTCACAATCCACTTTACCCATTAAAGACGATCCGAAGACGTCATACCTTGACTCTTAACAAAACCACCCTCCGCAACCGCATCAGTCAAAAGTCAAAGGTATGGACGTCTTCGGTTTTGCGCTCCTGAAGGATTTTTCGCTGGACCGGGGGTATGGGGATTTCGACCGCTTGTCGTCGTTGACCTCCACCGGCGCGACCGCTATCGGGTATGGTTATGACGATGCCTCCCGCCTGCACACGATTACCCAAGGCGTGATGGTGGCGACCTTGGACTACAAACCGGATGTCGGAACCGTGAAAGACGTCACGGTCAAGGTGTCCGACGTCGAGAAGTTCAGGCAGGAACGCACGACCGACAATCTCGGGCGGATCGGGCGGATGGATACGCTGGACGATCCGAAGACGTCATACCTTGACTCTTGACAAAACCACCCTCCGCAACCGCATCAGTCAAAAGTCAAAGGTATGGACGTCTTCGGTTTTGCGCTCCTGAAGGATTTTTCGCTGGACCGGGGGTATGGGGATTTCGACCGCTTGTCGTCGTTGACCTCCACCGGCGCGACCGCTATCGGGTATGGTTATGACGATGCCTCCCGCCTGCACACGATTACCCAAGGCGTGATGGTGGCGACCTTGGACTACAAACCGGATGTCGGAACCGTGAAAGACGTCACGGTCAAGGTGTCCGACGTCGAGAAGTTCAGGCAGGAACGCACGACCGACAATCTCGGGCGGATCGGGCGGATGGATACGCTGGGCAATGGTTCGACGTTGCACGCCCGCCGAGACTACACCTACAACGATGCCAATCAGCGGGTTCGTGTTGAGCATGCCGACGCCCGTCGCTGGGCCTATGGTTACGACGCCTTGGGTCAGGTGACTACCGCCGAGAAGCGCCTTGCGGATGACACAACGGTTCTGCCCGGCTATCAGTTTGCCTACAATTTTGACGACATCGGGAATCGCAAGAGCACGACGATCAATGATCGTTCCGCCCTCTACACGCCCGATAATCTCAACCAATACTCCGAGCGGGTGGTGACGGGTGCGGTCGATGTGCGCGGGAGCGCGTCCGCCGGTGTCGCGGTGCTGGTGAACGATGAAGCGACCACACGCACGGTGGCTGATTTCTACAAGGCGGTGCCCGTGGTCAACACGTCGGCTCCGGTGAATGCGGCCATCAAGATCCAGGCGGTGAACGTCGGGCCGCCGGAACAGGTTGCGACCGAGAACCGCACCGCGTTCGTGGCCAAGACTCCCGAGGTGTTTGCTTACGACGATGACGGCAATCTCACGGCCGACGGTCGCTGGTCCTACACGTGGGACGGTGAAAACCGGTTGGTCGCGATGGAAACCCTGTCCTCGGTGGCGACGGCCTTGCCGACCCTGAAGCGCCGGCTTGAGTTTGCCTACGACGGTCAGGGGCGGCGCATCGCCAAGACCGTCAAGACATGGACCACTGCGTGGCAGACCCAGAGCGATGTCCGTTTTCTTTACGATGGCTGGAATCTGGTCGGGGAATACGCAGCTGCCGCAGGCCATGCTCCCGTGCAGCTGCTTGTCTGGGGCTTGGATATAAGCGGGGGCTCGCAAGGAGCCGGCGGCGTGGGCGGGCTCTTGTGGGTGACCAAGGGCTCTGCGACGCATATTCCCGGCTACGATGCCAACGGCAATGTGGTCGCCTGGGTTGATTCGTCGAATGGGGCTTTGGCGGGCGAGTTGGACTATGGTGCCTTCGGCGAGCCCGTGCTCGCAACGGGCGTTGCCGCAACCCAGACCTTCGGTTTCTCCACGAAATATCAGGATTTTGAGTCGGGACTGCTTTATTACGGCTTCAGATACTATAACCCAAATACGGGGCGTTGGCCAAGCAGGGATCCCGCCAACGAACAGGCTGTTTGGGATTTACAGGTAAGCTCAGACTTCAAAAAACGCTTCAGCCACCTTCGGAATAGGTGGGAATACCAGTTTTGCGGGAATGATTCTTCAAACCATTATGATATAAATGGATTGATGATAAATCCCGGGATTATTATTGGAGGTGGGGTTGTAGTAGCAGGCGGTGGCTTTGTTTGGGGCGCAGCATGCTGGGCACAAGCTTATGGCATTCAGGCGTCAACAAATCGAGATTTGGATGCGTATATGGCCAGTAACTTTAATAGATACGATAGTGCTGTGCACGGGGTGCATGTTGAGCATAGTCTGGCTGATGCCATGCAGCATTGTGTCATTACGTGCCGTCTCTTTAAGGAGGCGAGTTGCTGTCCGAAGTCATTGATTCGCAGAAAATTAAGAAATAATGAGGACGCTTCAACGCCTGCTGGTGCGATGGATCTTTGGAATAATCGCATTGGTGAGGCCACTGCAAATGCCGGAGGCGATTGCACTGAGGGATGTAGGCGAGCCGCAGCATCTGGGCAACTGAGGAGATTTAATCCAGACACGGGCGTTCTATTTCCAACTCAATGGCAGCTATGAAACCAAAATTATTTATTATATTGGCTTTGGGGGGCACTTTGCTTTCAACTTTTTTGGCAAGTTATGCATTAAAATTATTTTTTGATTTTAATGCTCTATTAATCAGTGACTACGTGCTATCGGAGAAGATAGAGCATCATGTCTACTTGCTCCATTGGGTGCTAACGGCGTGTTGTTATGTAATGTTTATATCAATGATCGCGCTAGCGTGTGCATTGTTTGTGAAAAGTAAAAAATAAGCGAATTAGTCGGTGCTGAAAATATCTTAAGATATTGATTAATAATATATTGACAGCCGAAGACGAGCCGAAGGGGTAGACGAGCCGACGAGCCGAAGGGGTCGAGGCGAGTTTTATCATTTCTGACTTGTGCTGATAGATGAGGTGGGGCTGTCTCAGGCAATGCCAAGGAGCTTACGTGTCGAATATGCAGGAGCGCTCTACCACGTCATCAACCGGGGAAATTATCGACGGGATGTATTTGAAACCGACGGGGCGGCGGAAGCGTTTGTGACTGTGTTGACGGAAACGGCGCAGAGATACGGTTGGAAGGTTTACGCCTACGTGGTGATGAGAAATCACTACCATCTGGCGGTGGAGACTCCGCAGCCCAATTTAAGCGACGGCATGCATTGGTTACAAAGCACCTTGGCGATCCGATTCAACCGGCTTCGCGCAGAACGAGGGCATCTTTTCCAGGGACGCTATCAGGCGCTATTGATAGAAAATCGGGAAATCCTCTCTCACGTGGTGGCCTACATTCACTTAAATCCGGTGCGCGCTCACTGCGTTGCGGCGGATCAGGTCGCGTCGTTTCGATGGAGTAGCCTCGCGGGTTTTGTCCAAGGCAGGAGGTTTAAGGGACTGGAGGCGGACTATTGGCTGGGGCAACATGGTTGGAAAGATGGGCCGAGTGACTGGAAGAGTTACACCGATCATCTGCGCGGTTTGGCCGAAGACGAGGCCGAGCAAAAGCGGCTTGGCTTCGAGGCGATGTGCAAAGGATGGTTGCTGGGAACCGCTGGGTGGAAGAAGGCAACGGCCAAGGACCAGACACACCTGAAACTTACCGTGGGGATTGATCGGGTGCAGGCACGTGAACTCAAGGAAGCGCGCTGGGAGCTACGACTGAATCAGTTGCTTCAAGAGCATGGCGCACGACCTGTTGACGAGGGGCGTAAGAACCAGAAGTGGAAACTGGACATCGCCTTGCAGCTCCGCGACCAAGAGGGCGCTTCGGCGACGTGGCTGGCTCAAGCGCTGCACCTCGGCACACCAGCGACCGCACGTAATTATTTAAGCCTCCATCGCCGATAAAATGACAAAACTCGCCCCTTCGATCGATCGGACCATAAGCAAAACACGATTAAGGCGTGGGAGGTTATTCAATAACGCCTGAAGAAGTGGGCGTGGCCTTGTGTTCTTCGGTCCATTTTTTGATCGCAGCCTGACGCTCTTGGAATGGCAGCTTGGCCAAGCCCTTGAAGAACTCGGAGCGGGCGACCCTTTCCTTCTCCCGTTCAGCCCTGCGTAATTCGAGTTTCTTGCGTTCTTCCTCGGGAAGTTTCTTTTCCAACTCATCGCGTTCGGCCAAGGCGGCATCCGCCAGTTTTTTCAAATGGGCCCGCTCTTCCGCCCGTTTGGCCAGCGTTGCAATATCCATGTTGCCGCCTTGAGCGCGATCCGCCTGCCCGGACAGCCAATAGTCTCGCATCGCTTGCATATAGGCGCGCTGTGCGGGCGGGGTGCCGTCGGGGATAGGGTGATTGAACGGCTTCCGTAGTCCCGGTCCAAACTCGCGCGGGTGAATTTTTTGCCGTAACTCGGCGAGTCTGGCCCCGTGGGTTTCCTGCCAGGCTTTCAGGGCTTCGTCGTGTTCCGCCTTGGGCGCATCCTTCCAAGCCGCTTCAACCGACCGGGATTCGTCCATCAGGGCGCGATATTCCTTGATGATGGCGTCATCGGGTTTGGTCGTTGTCGCGGGCGGGGTGTCGGCCCGGACGACCGACACCATGACGAAAAACAAGGCACCGAGCGAATGGCGAATGAAGGGGTTCATACGGTTGAAAAGATGGGTGCGATGATGGATCTTTCCAGAGCCGCAAGGCAAGTGCGTTGGCCTGATCAATATCTTGCGAAGGAACGGGGGGAATGCTGACGTGCAGGGGAGATGTCTCTCTTCACCCGATCCCGGTTTTACGTCATCGCTTGCATCGTGCTAAACGCACTGCCGTTTGGCCTATCGGCTCCTCCCGACAAGCCGGGTTTGGAGTGGGAAAGCAAGAAGGTGGAGCGCCGGGTGGCCTTCAGTTCTCCGGGGACGGAGGGGGTGTTCAAGTTCAAGAACACATCGGACAAGCCCGTGCATATCCTGGGCGTTACCTCCAGCTGTGGTTGCACGGTGGGAAAGCTGGAGAAGGACGTATATGCCGCCGGCGAATCCGGAGAGGTGAGCGCCCGGTTTCAAGTGGGCAACAAACGCGGACGACAAGTGAGCATTCTTACCGTGAGGACGGATGGCGATCCTGCTCCGGTGAAACTGGAGTTGGTCGTGGAAATTTACGAGCACATGACCCTCGGCTCACGGTTTCTGGTGTGGGAGCAGGGCGCGGCTGCGGCCAAGGAGGTGCTGATCCGCTTTGAAGACGCGGGGAAGGTGGCAGCCATCGAGGTTGCGGCAAGCCAACCCGGCTTCTCGGCCCAAGTGAAGGCAACCGAAGACCCGAATGTATGGAAACTGACCATCACCAGAGACACCCAGGAGCCGTTGCGCTCAACCTGTGCGATCAAAGCCAAAACGGAAAAGAGCGGAGTATTGGCCTCCAAGGTTTTTATGCTGGCCCGCTAGGGTGTATTTCGTAAACGCACCCTGGCGACATATGGCAGCCATGCGAAACAGATCCGGAGTATGGAGGGTAGTGCTGTTGCTTGTCGTGCCGGTTTTCCCCGCGAGCGTTTCTGTGTGGCTTCACGCTCATGACAAGGGAGCTCTGGACCTACCGGTTCAGCGAATCTCGATCAAAGGCGTGGTTATGTTTTTAGATGCACGCAGTGAGGAGGCTAGTGGACGAAATCCCCTGCCGTGGGCAAAACGGCTGGCGGAGGAAACTTGGGAAGAGGATTTGCCGGGGGTGTTGAATGCATGGATGCCGGAGGTCCAGCTCATGGTCTTTTGCGATGATGGCGGGCAGTGCAATCGAAGTGCCCAGGTTGCCGAGAGGCTGCGTCGTGAGACAGGCATTGAGCGGATCACGGTGATCGCGGGCGGGGAGAGCGCGGCAATCAGGCTGCACGAGCAAATAGAGAAACGTTCATCGCCATGAAGTTTTCGGATTCACCGGTGGTGGCATGGTTGGCAGTTCGACTGCCGCAAGGGGTCGCTTGGGTGATTGCCGTGGTGCTGGGCTGGGCGGGAGTAGTCAAGGCGGCCGATCCCCATGCTTTTACCAAGGCGATCGAGAACTTCCGGCTGGTGGAGGGAGCGGCGGCCGGGGTTTTGGCCTATTACGTGCCGTGGTTGGAGATTGTGGTGGCTGTCGGACTGCTCTTCACGCGCTGGCGGAAGGCGGCCGCTTATGTCGCGTTGTTACTGCTGATCGCGTTCACGGTCCTGCTGGCGAGCGCCCAGTGGCGGGGGCTGAATGTGGCGTGCGGTTGTTTTGGCGCATCCGACAAGATGCAGACGACCGCCTTTGGCTGGTTGTATCTGCGGAATGGCCTTCTGGTTGCCGGGGCTTATTTTCTTATAAAATCTACAAGAATAGAACCTTAAAGACCGGATCGTTTTTAGCCGATTTTATATAAAACCACCACCGCCAATCCTGCGTCCGTTCCGGCAACGCCCGCGCCTACACCCTGATTGGCCTTGCCGAAATCCAGCATCGGGTCCGCATAAGCACCGGACACCGTTGGCCTATGGCCGGAAGGAGTTCCGTCCTATTATCGTTTTGTCTATCGCGACGGATATCCGGTGGCTAACTACCGGCATGACGGCTCGGGGGGCCGCAGCAAGCGCGGTTCTTAAACATATATTATATGATGCGGCACCAAATCGCGTGAACGAAGTCCTGTAGCGGCAACCTTGACTACGCTCCCATTATCGATCTGTATAACGGTGCCCGGCCAACACTTAGCCGCATACATAAGAATTGATTAAATTCGCTTTTCCGCCTTTTGATTGACGGAAGCATAGGGAAATTTTCGCAACCCGTAATGTAATTCTAATTATGAAACGCCTTACTCTCACCGTTGCCCTCGCGCTGTTCGGCGGGATCTGCGCCCAAGCTCAAATCGCCTCGGATAATGCGTCGAACTACGGCGGCTCATGGACCAACGGCTCCAACGGCGGCACCGGCTTCCTCGCATGGAGCATCTCCAATAACAACAATGGGGTGACACTCTTCGCCGGCAACTTCCTTGGCGACTCCACGGCCGGTGCGGGAAATATCAATACATCGGGTGTTTCGTTCGGTCTTTACGCCAATCCCGCCACTAGCTTCGTGAGTGCCGACCGCGGCTTCGCTCTCGCCCTCACCAGTGGCGATGTTTTCACCTTCCAACTGGCTCTCAACGCAGACAACGGCAACAAGGGCTTCAACCTCTACGCCGGTTCCCAAGGCGAAGTCTTCAATTTCAACGTCGGCACGGGCGCCTCGGTCTCGTCCGCCAATGCAACATTGAGCCCCGGATCCGGTGCTGGCTACAACTACGGCGGCAATGACGCGGTCCTCACTGTCACCATCTCCGTCACCTCGGCCTCCCAGTTCGCCTACGATATCAGCCGCACCTCCAGCCAAGGATTCCAAGGAACCCTCTTCGGCGGCAACGTATCCGACCTCACCGATGACCTCTCCGGCTTCTCTTTCTACGTCAGCGGAACCGATGCAGGCGGGGCACCACAAAACAACCTCTATATCAATAACCTCAGCGTGACCGAGGTCCCCGAGCCCTCGACCTATGCGGCCTTGGTGGGTTTGGTTGTGTTGAGCTGGGCCGCCTGCTCCCGCCGTCGGCGCGCTTGATTTACTGACCGACTTGGAGACCCGACGACGTCGGGTCCTCCAAGAAACCTAGCCGAGTAGTGTTAGGCGCTGTCTTCAAAATAAACCGGCCCAGCGTCCTTTCCCGTTTCACTCGCAGAGCGCCAGCGATGGGCTGGCTTCTTTCCCAGACACACTCCAACCTGTCGCCCATGGAAATCACGCCATGGGCTGATCTGAGCGACGAGGCGTTGCTCGAAAAAAAGATCTCCCAGCTTGGCCTGAGCTTGGCGGAGACGCCGCTGAAAGCTCTGGTGCAACAGCTCTATGACGAACTTTCAGCCAAGGGACTGGTGTTTCATCCGCCCTGCCATGTGGGCGACGAATGGTTCGTGCCCGTGGGCATCCCGGCGATTTTTGTGCCGTTTTTCCTCACGCACGAGCGTCTGCGCAAGCTGGAGAAGACGATGATGCTCGAGGTGGAGGGCGAGAGTCCGGAGTGGTTCATGCGGTTGATGCGGCATGAGGCGGCCCATGCCTACGCCTACGCCTATCAACTCACGAAGAAGCGGAAGTGGCAGCGGCTGTTCGGGCGGACGTCCGCCGACACGACGCCGGATTTCTACCGTCCACGGCCCTACAGCCACTCCTTTGTCGTGCACCTCGACGACTGGTATGCCCAGAGCCACCCGGACGAGGATTTCGCCGAGACCTTCGCGGTGTGGCTCACACCCGGGCTCGACTGGCGCAACCGCTTCAAGGGATGGAAGGCGCTGCAGAAGCTCGAATACGTGGATGAGCTGATGGGCTCCCTCAAGGGCCAGACGCCGCCCTACCAGCCGGGGTATCGGGAGCGGGACTTCAATTTTCTCAACATCAAGCTGAAGACCTACTACGCGCGGAAAAAGAAACAGTTTGAGGATACCTATCCCGATTTCTACGACCGCGATCTCCGCCAGCTTTTCGCCGGTGCGCCGGACGCCGGCCCCGCGTTGAAAGCGTCGCGTTACCTCCGCTCGCGAAAGCGCGAGTTGATGGACGCGGTGTGCGACGCGACGAACGAAAAGCGATACCGCGTCAACAAGCTGCTCTCCCGGCTGATCGAACGGTGCGACCAGCTCGACCTGCACCTCGCGCCCGGCACGCCGGCCCCGGACCTGCCGGTGGCGGCCTACATCACGACACTGGTGATGAACTATCTTTTTACGGGGAAATTCAAACGCACCAAGTGACCTGACCATGGCCAAAAAACTCAAAGTGCTCGCCCTCTTCGACGCCGTGCGGCCCACGGAACTCAACCAGGACATGAGCGCCGAACTGAAGACGGCCGACTGGAAAACCGAGGCCGGCGTGCTCGCGGCCCTGAAGGAACTCGGGTATCCGACCGAGCACCAGGCGATCTTCGACGATCTCGATCTCCTGCGCCAGAAGCTCCAGACCTTCAGCCCGGACGTGATCTTCAATCTGGCCGACCAGTTCCGGAACAACCGCTCGTATGACCAGCACATCGTGTCGTTTCTCGCGATGACCGGCATTCCCTTCACCGGTTGCGGCTCCACGGGACTGACGCTCTGCAAGAACAAGGGCATTTCCAAAAAAATCCTCAGCTACCACCGCATCCACACGGCGGACTTCGTGATCATCCCGCGTGGCAAGCGCGTCGTGCGCCCGAAGCGCCTGCGGTTTCCCATTCTCATAAAACCGCTCAAGGAAGAGGCGTCCTACGGCATCTCGCAGGCGTCCTTCGTGGAGACCGACGAGCAATTTCAGGAGCGCGTCCAGTTCATCCACGAGAAGACGGACAACGATGTCATCGCCGAGGAATACATCGAAGGGCGCGAGTTGTATGTGGGCGTGATCGGCAACCACCGGTTGCAAGTGTTCCCGATCCGCGAGCTTGTCTTCCGGGAGGTGCCGCCGGACGAGCCGAAGATTGCCACCTACAAGGCGAAGTGGGACGAGGCTTACCGCGCGCGCTGGGGCCTGGAAAACCGCTTTGCCGAGGGATTGGAGCCGGCGGTGGTGAGGAACATCGAGGCGGTCTGCAAACGCGTCTATCATCTGCTGACGATCGATGGCTACGCGCGGCTGGACCTGCGACTGACCGCGAAGAACGAAGTCTATGTGATCGAGGCGAACCCGAATCCGATGCTGGCGCCGGACGAAGATTTTGCCCAGTCGGCGCTGAAGGCGGGGCTGAGTTTCCCACAGTTGATCGACCGCATCACGCGCCTCGGGCTGAAGACGGTGCGGGATTGAGGCGGGAAGGGAGAGAGGGCGTGTTACCGGTTGACAGGGCAATCGAGGGCCACATTCAAGTCATTTGATGCTTCCATTCAAAGGTCGGCCCATCGTCCTCGCGGCCGCGGTTTTCGCCCTGGCTTCCTCAGCTCAAGCCCTCGTCGTGAATGTCGATTTTGACTATGCGACCAACGGTTCGGGGACCTACTCCGGGCAGGGTGCCTATTCCGATCCGGGCAACAATTTCTGGAATTCGATCCATTATTTGAACGTGGATTTCCCGCCCGTGCTCAAGGCGTCCGACGGCAGCACCGACACGGGGATCACCGTTTCCATTTCCGGATATCCCGATGCCTTCGATTTCAGCGGTGGCGGCGACCCCGGTCCGCTCGCATCCAGCCTGATGCAGGACTATCTCTACACCTACAACAACGGATCCAGCCCGGTGCTTTTTTCCATCGGAGGGCTGACGGCCGGCGAGACCTACCAGTTTTATTTCTATTCCGCGGTGGGGGGCAACAACAGCGTCCGGGATCGTCAGGCGGTCTTTACTCTCGACGGTGTTTCTCAAAACGTGAACGGCTACTCTTCCGTCACGGGTGGCAGCGCCCTTTACAGTTTGTTTGTCCTGGGAGACAACTACCTTGAGTTCACCGTGACGCCGACCGGCACGAGTCTGGCCGGGAGCTTCTACACCCCGACGAGCGGCGAAGCGGAATTCAACGGTCTCCAGATCGTGCAAATCCCGGAGCCATCGACCTGCGCGTGGATTGCCGGTCTGGGCGTTCTGGTCCTCGCCATTGCGAACCGCCCAAAAAGCAGATCTCCAAATAAGGACTTAATCTGATTTAGCCCGCAAAAAGGCCGCGGAGTTAATCCGCGGCCTTTTCCCTTAAATGGGGGAGCTGCTTCGAGAGGGCGCGCTTATTTTTTCGCGGCGGCGGCCTGGTTTTTTTCGATCTTCGCGGCTTCCTCGTCGGTGACGAGCATGTAGACGTCGGCTTTTTCGACCGCGACGGTGTAGGAGCGCTCGAGAGAAAACCCGTAGGTTTTGATCATCGTCTGGTTGTTCTCGTTGAGCTTCGCGAGCAGCTCGTCAACCTTTGCCTTCAATTCCTTTTTCTTGGTCGCATTGGTCTCTTTTTCGTAGGCGGTGTTGGCTTCGATCGCCAATTGACGCTGTGTCTGGACGACCTGCACGTTGGCCTGAAATTCCTGGAAACTCTGAGCCGTGTTCAGCGAGCAAACCTTGAGGAGCTTTTGTTGCTTCGGGGCGGGGGCTGGGGCGGCGGTGGAAGTGGAGCCGGGGAAAGTTACGGTGTCCGCGGCCCAAAGGCCGGCGGTGAGCATGGATGTGCTGAGCAGAAGAACGCGAAGGGTAGCTTTGGTCATGATAGGGCGATGAATTATGGGATATATCTGAATGGAATCGGCCAGCAAAATTCCGGCGGAAGGATGCCGGTGGCAACCCGGAAGTTGCCGCAGCCAGGCCAAAGGGTATGGTCCGCTGTTTGTCGGTTTGAGTTCCCTCTTTCGTCTATGACCCTTTCCCTAATATTCTTCCAATACCGGCAAAAAGACCCGGAAGGTGCTTCCCCGGCCTAATTCGCTTTCCACGGTGATGGCTCCGTCGTGAGCCCGGGCGATTCCAAGGGCCACGGCCAGTCCCATGCCGCGTCCGGGAAACTTGCTGGAAAAAAACGGATCGAAGATTTTCTCAAAATCATCGGGGAAAATTCCACCGCCGGTATCCGCCACTTCCAAGCAGGCATAGACCGGGTCATGCAGATCCACGCCCACGGGAAAACGGTGTTCAACGGGGATGTCCGCAACGGATACCCGGGTGATCGTCAGGCAAACGCTCCCTCCTGTATCACCGCAAGCCTCCCAGGCATTGGTGACCAGGTTCGTCAGGATCTGCCGGAGTTGGGGCGCGTCGGCGTGAATGGCCGGGCCGGGCGCAGGAAAGCGGGATTCCACCGTCACCTGCGGAGGAATGATGGGGCGCAGTTGCGACAAGCGCTGGAGGCAATCTTTGGAGAAATCCAAGCGTTTACGTTTGGCCATGGTCTGGCCGAGGTATGTCTGCATGAGCCGGCTCATCTCTGCCGCTTTTCGGGCGGACTGCATGGCGGCGGACAAGCTTTCCCCGGAACCTACCGTTCCTGGCCGTTCAAACATCGCCACCTCCAGGTTCATCAACACGGATTGGAGTTGGTTGTTGAAGTGGTGGGCGATGGCTCCGGCCATGCGCCCCAGGCTGTCGGCTTTTTGCAGCTGCCTGTTCATGGTTTCCAGTTTCTGTTTCACCGCCTCCGCCTGTTTGCGTTCGGTGATGTCGCGGACGATGATGACGATTCCCGTGGGGGCGCCTCCGGCATCCCGGATAAACTCGCTGTTCACCTCGATGTCGAAGGTGGTTCCATCGAGGCGCAAGCCGCGATACTCCCTCGGGCCGGCGTTGATGCCTTGGCGTCGGAGAGCCACGTGGGCCATTGCCCGTGATCGATCCTCGGCGACGAGGTAATCGGTGACGTGACTCCCGATATAGTCCTCATTCCCTTGGCCGCCGAATATTTTGAAGGCGGCGGGCGAAACCATGAGGATGCGTCCCTCAAGATCCGTGATCGTGATGTCGTCCGGCGTGGCGTTGAGGATGGAGCGATACCGTTCCTCGCTTTTATGGAGGGATTCCTCGGTTCGTCTATGCTCGGAGACCTCTTGCGCCAGGGTTTCGTTATTCTGACGCAGCCGGTCATTGGCTTCGGACAACTGAAGGGTCCGTTCGGCGATCAGTTTTTCGAGGGCCTGATTGCGTTCCACCAGCTCCTTTAGCGGATAGACTTCGCCCTCGCGCACCAAGTGGTAGGGAATGGAAATGCTGCTGTGCGAGATTTTCCACCCCGCGGATTCCAGCCGGAAGATCAGGACCAGGCGGGCTGTTTCCCGCGAGAGGATGTGATCCTTGATGGGAAGATGGATGGTGAAGAAGCCGGTCGCCACGGCGATCTTCTCCGACAAGGACTGGATGGCGACGTCCTTGAGCTCGATCCGGATCGGGTCTTTGATTTGGGCGAAGTCCTGACGGGTAATTGCCACCCATTGCGCCCGGTCTTTGACCAGAAAAGCTCCGCCGCCGGTAAAACCGGTGAAGTCTTCGCTGAAATGCCCGGTCAGCCGGTCATCGCGGGATGCATACATCCGCAGATAATCGTCCAATAGCTGACGGAGATTTTGATTGTCAGACAACATCGCCCAACGACAAGCATCGGCACATATTCAGATTTTCAAAATCGTGGAAAGTGAGAAGGCTTGGGTATTAGACATCGGATTACCTGCAAGTATGTCTCCGTGAACCGCGCGACTTTGAAGGTGACGGGAAGTGCTTACGAATCGGACCTAGCATTATTCTGTCACTTTTCTCTCAATTTTAGGCCTGCAAACAGAGTAACCTATTAGGTTACTTTTCCTCTGAAAATGCCTCCAACGGAACGGGAAACTTAACGCAGTGATACTAGGCGTCCTGTGACCGACGAAACAAAAGGTGGACGGCGATCTACGAGCGCCGTTGAAGCCGTCCGCCTGCTGAACGCGCTCGGAGATCGCGTTCCACCTCAAGTTCCACCGCATCGTTACGCTTAGGTGAACACGGGCGGCTACCATTTCGCCGTCGAGTAACCTCCTGCGCGCACGGGTCTGGCCCGCCGCGACAGACCAGCCGCCTCAATTCGACGGGATGCTCTGCCTCTCGATAAATTGCACCGAGCTCGGCGTCGTGAGGTAACCGGTGCCCACGAAGAAGGTGCTGCCGGAACCCTCGCCCGACAATACGATAGTGGCTCCAGTGAACATGTTGCCCGCCGTAAGCATCAAGCAGCCATCCACGCTGGAAGGATGCGGGAGGGCTGGTAAGATCGACCGGCGGCACCGTGACAGCCGAGGTGCTACCACTCGATAAGAGGGTCCCGCCGTTGGTGCCAGAAGGGTTCGTTGTGTTGCCCGTCAAAGTTATGCTGCCACCGGATACCATGGGCGCACCGGGCAGGTCGATCGAGGTCGTTCCGGAAAACTTGAAGGAAATCTTCGCAGGCCGGTAGCCGGCCGGGGCGGTCAATACTCCCTTGCCACTGCAGGTGCATTCCAGCTCCCCATCCGGTGATACGCCGGTGAAAACCAGTGTGTAAGTCGCGGTCGCCCCAATCCGAACGCTTCATCTCTCGTCTGCATGGATGCGGCTTAGTTGTGTTGAATTGAGCCGGAGAAAGGTGATCTTCTCGAAAGGTAAAATGATGAAAAATACCCCCGGGACAGATCTCCTTCGCTCCCTCAATGGACTCCCAAGGGCGGGAGTCCATGCCGCCATCCGCGGATTATTCGCGGGTGTGGTTCTCCAAATGATGACGACGACAACGGCATTCGCCGAGCCGCCCCAGGAGAATGACACGCTGGCGGCGATCAAGGCCCTGAAGATCACCGATGGCACCATTACGTTGGTGCAGCACGAAGTCTCGCCGACCATGACGATATCAGGCGGACGCGTGATCAACAACCTGCCGCCGCGGACCGTCGTGAAGATGGTGCTTACTCCGGCCAAAGGCTCCCGCATCAACGTCGAACTCTGGATGCCCGATGCCGGAAAGTGGAACGCACGCTTCCTCGGTCTCGGCAACGGGGGCTCCGCCGGGTATATCAGTCCCGGAGGTTTTACCGGGCCGCTCTCGGGCGGATACGCCGTGGCCACCACGGACATGGGCACGGCGCCCAACGCGGATTCCGGCATCGGAAACCCGGAGGTCTGGAAGGATTTCGGCTACCGCGCCACGCACCTCATGACCGTCGTCTCCAAGCAGGTCGTCAAAGCCTACTACGGCAAGGATCCGGAGTATTCGTATTTCAACGGCGGTTCCACCGGCGGCCAGCAGGCGCTCCAGGAAGCGCAGCGCTATCCCGAGGATTATGACGGGATCGTGGCCAACATCCCGGCTCACTGCCGCACCCCGCTTCACGCATATTTCCTGTGGAACGACCAGATCTTCCACAAGTGTCAGTTCACGGAGTCTCAGCAAAAGAACATCGTCGCCGCCGGAAACGAATACATGGCCTCGCGGGAAACGCCTGCAGCCGCCGGCAAAATGGTTTCCGACCCGCGCTGCGACGGCAAAGACATCGAGGCGGTCATTGCGCTCGCGATGCAAAAGGATCCGACCCTCACCAAGGAACACGCCGACGCTCTCCGGAAGCTCTTCGACGGTCCGCGTCATGCCGTCACCGGCGAACGCATCTTCTGCGGCATTCCGTTTGGCAGTTCCTTCGCCATCTCGCACGGGCACCTCTATCTTTTCAAGTGGGTTTTCGGCGCGAACAAGAACCTTCAGGAAATCAATTGGGGTAAGGACATCGACACCTACACGGCGGCCCTTGCGCCTTATCTGAATGCGGAGAATGCCGACTTGAGCGCCTTCGAAAAACGCGGCGGCAAGCTGATCGCAATGTCGGGTTCGGCCGATTCCTGCGTGCCCTATACAGCGACGCTCGACTATTACGAGCGGGTGGCCGAGCACTTCGGATCGCTTGAGAAGGTCCAGTCGTTTTTCAAGTTCTACATTATTCCCGGCATGAGCCACGGCCCGGGACCGGGTATCAACAACCTTCCGGGCGCGTTGGGCCTGGTGGTCGACTGGCGAGAAAAAGGCGTGGACCCGAAGACGATGCGTGGCCGGCGCATGGTCGAGGGAAAGACCGAGATGGACATGCCGCTCTACCCGTATCCGACCAAGACGGCCTGGGATGCCGCCACCTCCAGCTTCAAACCTGTCGAAGGTCCGCGCGGAGGCGTCGACCGGATCGCGGAGCGCTTCAGGCCGACCGCCGCCGAATAACCGCGCGGCGCCGGCCCGCGCCCCACTGACATGAGTTTTTCCTGTCCGCACTTCGACCCCTCCACCAACTGGTGCGACCGCGTGCATGACGAATGCGTCTGCGGCCGCCCCGGCTGCGTCCTCGCGAAAAACTCCGTCTTCGCCGTCGATCCGCAGGTCCGCCTCGCCGAGTCGCGTCTCGCGCAGCAGAAGCAACCGGGGCCGGATAATGGCGCGCCCAAGCCGGAAAGGGGCGAGGCGCATAGGTTGTTTGCGCCGCATAACCCGTGAGTAATCCAAGAGGGGCTGTCGCTTTTGCGAATATCCATGCGTTTGACGGTCAATAAGCTGCTTTTTGCTTTCGGGGTATGCCTTCTCTTGTTGCTGAGCTGGGTAAAGCTCGAGGAAGAAGGCGGCTTGAGGGGCCTGTTGTTGGACGGGCAGGAGGAGGTCTCGGTTTATCAGGAGGAGATCGGTGGGCGTATTCGACTGATCGTCCGCCTGCGGCATTGTTCTGATGTGACGATGAGCGTTTCGCTTCAGCCGGAAAACATGCGGGCTTCGACGCCGTTGGAGTTCACCGCCGATGTCAGGGGGAAGGCGGCCGTGCTGACCACGCTGAAGACCAACGACGAAAGTTTACCCACCTCTTTCAGTTATCACTATAATTGGTTGATTGGCGGTCGTTCCAACCGTGAGCCCGTCGCCTGGGTGTATGCCCTGCCTTTCGACGCAAAGGGCGCGTATAAGCTGATGCAAGGTGCGGGCGGGGAGTTCAGTCACGGGCTTGGGTCCAACAGTGCGCAGGCGTTGGATTGGGCGATGCCCGAGGGTTCTGTGGTGAGGGCGGCCCGATCAGGTGTGGTGGTGGCTGCGGTGGCTTATTACAGTCAGGGAGGGACGGATACCGCCTACAAGATCCGCGGCAACCACGTGATGATCCGGCATGATGACGGGACCTATGCGGAGTATTATCATCTGCGCGAGGGTGGCGTCGCTGTATCACTGGGAGACGAGGTGAAAGTCGGGCAGTTGATCGGTTATTCTGGCAACACCGGCTATTCCACGGGGCCTCATTTGCACTTCGCGGTTTTCAGAAATCTCGACGGGCTTGTCCGCGAAACGCTGCCGCTCCGGTTTCGCATGCCAGACGGGCGAATCATGGATCAATTGAAGAAGGGCGATCTGTTTTGAAACGAAGACTCGCGTCGGGCGTCGTCGGAGACCGGCTTTGACTGCCTTGCCAAGGGGCTTTTGGCTTTTCCCATCATGAACAACGAGACGACATCCGCGGCAGGCGGTGACCAGGGCGCGACGGTGGTCATCACGCATCGCGTGCGCGAGGAAGGGCACGACGGCTACGAGGAGTGGCTCGATAGGATAGCCCCCGCATGCAAGGCCTATCCGGGGCATCTCGACTGGCACATCGTCCGCCCGATCAAGGGACTCACGGAGACCTATACCGTGGTCATCCGCTTCGACACTCGCGAGCATCTGGAGGCGTGGATGCACTCGGATGATCGCAAGCGGCTCATCGAGGAGGTGCAGCCATTGCTGGCGAAGGATGACGATTTTTTCATCCGGAGCGGGTTGGATTTTTGGTTCACGCCCGAGGGAGCGAAGGCGAAGTTGCCGGTGCGTTGGAAGCAGTTTCTGGTGACATGGTCGGCGATCTATCCGCTGGTGCTGGTCATGCCGCTGCTGGTGGTGCCGGCGCTGCGGTTCGCGGGTTTGCCGGAATGGCGGGCGCTTACGACCTTGGTGGCGACGGGGGCGATCGTTTTTCTGATGACGTATGTGGTGATGCCGCGCTACACGAAGCTGCTCAAGAGGTGGCTTTTCGCCTGATCTCTCTTTTTTTTGGGGAGGAATTTACAGGAGCGTGTGGCGTTCTTCGTGGATACTCGTCCGCATCATTTGCGGTGCAATTGGCGGATCATGACGTGTTCCTGCGACCAGCGTGACGGGTTTCCTCTTTCCGTATCACGGGTTCACGCCCGCGCTCGGGACGGAAATCGTTTCGATGGCCGTGCTGGCGGTCGCGCTTTTCGCACTCTACGGGCGGCGTCTGGCCGGCGTCTGGCGGGGGGCCTACGTGGTCAACGCCGTGCTGGCGCTTTATCTGAATTTTTTCGTCCTGATCGTGCAGCTTTTCCTGAAAGTGCCCGCGTTGAAGGCGCTCGCGCCGACGCAGAAGGAGCCGCCTTTTGCGATCGCCCAAGGGGCGGCCCTTGGGCTGTTCTTCGTCCTTGGCGTGCTTGCGTGGAAACGGTTTCGTCCCGCCGCCGCGCAAGCGGACTGAGCGCGGCGCGCCGGAGGAGGTCTACCGCGAGTGCGGCTTGCTCCAGAGAGGTTTGCCGGTTTCGGGCGGCTGGGCCTTCGGAGCGGACTTTGCCGGATACTGTGGGGCCATGGCTTCTTTTCTTTGTTCCGACGCCCTCTCGGCGAGGGCGTGATCGCTGTGGCCTTCGCCCAATGTGGGCGAGACGACCGCATGCTCCGTCTTGAGCGAGGGGGAATGCGACGACTTGGCGGCGAGCTGTCGTTCCGCTTCAAGCCAGATCTCGTCGTCGCGACCGGCGGGACGACCGCGATCCTGCCAGATTGTTTCTGCGCAGCGGGAAATTTCTTCGTGGGTGGGGGAATGCATGAGTGTGTGCGGGGTTGACCGCGAAGGACCCATCTTATGGCGACCGGTTCCAATGTGCGGGATGCGTTTGTCGAAAGGGGATGGTCTTCTCGCGTCCGGCTGGCTAACCCGTTGTCCTTGTTTCAACCCCTTTCCCCTCGCGATGAATAAAATCAAAGCAAATTGGACCGCCGTGCTGGCCGCTGTTGTTTGCGGGCTGTTCTCCACTCAGGCATCTGGCGCCGACCTGAGCGCCACTTATACATGGAAGCCGATGAAGATCGGCGGCGGCGGCTGGGTGACGGGCATGGATGTCAGTCCGACGACAAAAAACCTGATGTATGTGCGCACCGACGTCTCTGGCGCCTATCGCTGGAACGCCGCGACCTCGTCGTGGAAGCAGGTCGTCACCTCCGCCAGCATGCCCGCGAATTCCGTGGCGTATGGAAAATACGCCGGGGTGGACAGCCTCGTGAGCGCGCCGAAGGATCCCGACATCGCCTACATGGCGTTCGCCGGTCTGCCCTACGGCGAGACCGACGGCCAGATTTTCAAGAGCACCAACCGGGGCGACACGTGGGTTCCAGCGAATTTTCTCGTCAACAAGGTCAAGATGGAGCCCAACGGGCATGGACGTCAGGAGGGCGAGCGTCTGGCCGTGGATCCTAAAAACAGCGACGTCGTTTACTATGGCTCGCTGGCCAACGGCCTGTGGACGACGCGGGACGGCGGCGCCTCGTGGACGAAGATCGAAAACATTCCGGCGGGAACTCATCCGCACGGCGTCAACACGGTCGTCTTCGATGTAGGCTCCGGCGTCACCCAGGGGAGAACCAAGGTGATTTATGTCACGGTCGAGGAGGCCGGCGTTTACAAGACGGCGGACGGCGGCGCGACGTGGACGAGGATTTCCGACTCCGGTCCGGGCGGCGCCGGAAAGCCGCGCGACGCCGAGATCGGGCCGGACCGCACCTACTACGTCGCCTACGACAACGAAAAGAGCGCGGTCGGCTCCGTCTGGAAATGTTCACCCGCCGGAGCGTGGACCGACATCACGCCGACGGGAAAGGAAGGCGGCAGCGCGTCCTATTGGGATCTGGCGATTGATCCGGCCGACGCCCGGCGCGTGGTCGTCATCCGCAGCGGTGGAAAATGTTTCATCTCAACCGACCAAGGCGCGACCTGGTCCTATCATGTTTTTCGTCTCACGAGCCCGAATGTGCAGTGGCAGGGCAAGCAGGAGAACTATTGGCTCAGCGTGGGTGAAATCAGATTCGATCCCTTTGAGCCCGGCAAGCTGTGGTTCGCGGAGGGATTCGGCGTCTGGTGGACCAAGGACCTGACCCCGCTTCAAATCGAGTGGCATTCCGCCAGCGAGGGCATCGAGGAGGCGTGCGGCAACGACGTGATCGCCCCTCCCGGAGGCAAGCCTGTCGCCGCCATGTGGGACCTCGGGGCTTTTTATTTCGGCGACGTGGATGCTTACACGGCCAAGCGGTCGCAGCCGGGCTTCATGTCCGCGTGGGCGCTCGACTGGTGCGCGGCCGATCCGAAGTTCATCGCGGGCGTTTTCCGGAGTCATCTGGATTTTGTGAAGAATGCAAATTCCAGCGGTTACTCGACGGACGGCGGGCAGACGTGGACGCGCTTCCCCGCCTTGGCAAACGCCACGATCCCGAAGGATCTGGAATACGGCATCATCGCGGTTTCCGCCAACAGCACGGACAAGATCGTGTGGTCGCCCGCGCACAAGAAGCTGCCGTATTACACGACGGATCGCGGCGCGACGTGGAGGCAATCCTTGTTTGGCGGGCCGACCGAGACCGGGTTCAACTCGCACCCCATGCCGCAGAAATCGCTGTGCGCCGACCGCGTGCTGCCCGACACGTTTTATTTCTATCGCCCGCAGGACGGCGTCTATCGCTCCACCGACGGAGGCGCGAACTTTGCCAAGGTCGGCAACCCGGTCGGCAACCGTTGGGGCATCATCATGAAGGCGACGCCGGGACGGGCGCGAGACCTCTGGTTCGCGGAAGGAACGATCGGCGGATTATGGCATTCGACCGACGGCGGCGCCGCGTGGGCGGCGGCTCCCGGAATCCAGCAGGCGTTCAATGTCGGTCTGGGCAAGGCGCAGAAGGAAGGCGGCTATCCGACCATCTTCGTGGCGGGCATCGCGGGCGGACAGACGGGGATTTTCAGATCCACCGACGAGGGGAAAACCTGGGACAAGGTCTGCACCTATCCCCTCGGCATCTTCGATTGGATCGATGCGATGGACGGCGACAAGGACGTCTTTGGAAAAGTCTATGTGGGCTTCGCCGGCGCCGGCTTCTCCTACGGAATGGTCACGGCACGCTAAACTTATTCGCGACGCGCCCGCTCCATCAGGTCGCAGGCGGCTTCGCCTGTGCGACGGGGCAGCGACAAATATTTCGGCGCACCGTCCAGCTCCACGACGAGTTCGCCCTTTGCATTGGGCGTGGCCACGATGGGTTCGCCGAAAAAGTTGCGCAGAACGAAGGGCGTGCTTCCTACGGGGATGACCATGCGGCTTTTCTTTTTCCAGTCCCACAGTGCCGCGACCGCGCCTTTTTCGCCGGCAAACACGCAGCCGTAGGTGGAGCCGCCAGGGGCGAGTTGGCGGAATGGATGCGACATCCCGTCCAGCACGCGGGCTAGGCCGTTGGCGGCGAGAAGCTCGGGGCAGGGGGATTGATCGAACTCGGTATGGTCCAGACCGTAGGGCTGAAAGGCGCGTATCGAAATGAAACTGGATTCGTAGTCGAAGACGCCGAACCAGAAGAAGCGCCCGCTGCCGCCGCTGACGGCGTTCAGCAGCGTCTCGCGGATCTGGTATTCCGCCTTGTGCTTGAACGTATCGATGAGGAATTGCAGCTCGTCGCAGTAGTCGAGGGGGGCGTTGGTCTTTTGTTTGGAATATCCCGTTTCGCGAGCGGAGTAGCTTTTCTCCGTGTGCCACACCGGTGCGTCCTTGCCGTATTTTTCGCTCAAGGTTATCCGCCACTGCCGGATCAGCTTGTCCGAGCCGACGCCGAGGGTCTTCTCCGGCGGTTTGTTGTCGTAGAGATGAACGGAAAGCACGTCGAAGAACTTGGCGCCGCCGAGCGCAAACACGCCTTCGCTGAAGGAGCCGGGCTTGCCGGAAAAATCCGAGGTGGCGCAGACGCCGACCACCTTGCAGTCGGGATCGCCTTCCTTCGCCGCCTCGTAGGCCGCCTGAAGATAGGGCACGTATTGCTGCGGGGTCATCGCCAGATTCGGTTCGTTCAAGACCTCCCAGTGGGTGATTTTGCCCTTGTAGTGGTTGGTGAGGGCGCGGACGTAATCTTTCCATGCGGTCATCGTGGGCCAGGCCAGGCGCGTCGTGCCACCTCCCGCCGTGTTGTCGGCCACGGAGGCCTGGGCGTAAGGCGGAATCGGTGGCTGCGGACGATACGACGGCCAGCGGAACTCGCCGAGAATCGGCATGATCGTGAGCCCGCATTGGCGCGCCTGCTCCACCATGCGGTCGGCGCGGGCGAACGTGAATTTTCCCTGTTCCGGCGCGATTTCGGAGAACTCAAACATCTCGAAGGCGCGCACCGCGCCGAAGCCGAGCTTGCGGACCAGCGGCGTCGGGTCGTTGTGGCAGGCCAGCGGCCAGTCGTCGGGCAGAGGGGTGAGAGGTTGCGGCTGATAGACGCCGAAGATCACTTCCTTCGTGTCGTCGCCGGGAGGCGTGAAGCCGCCGCGGTAGTAGCCGTTGGGGAGTTGGCCGATTTCCACGGGATAGGCCGCGGTGCCTTGCGCGGGCACGTTCACGGAGATCGCGCCGGAGCGCACCACTTGCTCCCAGTAATCCTTGATCACATAGGGAACCTTCACGGCGAGCGGCGTCCGGCTGTTGTTGCGCACGCGCAGAACGGCGCCGCAGGGCCGGCCGGTTTCAAAAAGTTTCTCCCGACTGGTCACCTCGGCGCCGTATTCCACTGGGGCGGCCGGCTGGAAGTCGCTCAGTTCGCCTTCCTCCAACTGCACGGCATCAATCCACAGCGAGCCCTCCTTGCAGCTCGAAGCCAGGCCCGCCCAAGTCAGATAAAATCCGCTCTTCTTAAAATCGGACGGGAGGAAGGAGAAATGATATCGCTTCCATTCCGTGGTGACGGGGAACGGCTCCCAATCCTCGCCGGACCAGGTCGTCTCGCCGCAGAAGAGCGCGGCTTTTATTCCTGGGCGGTCCGCCTTCATCCAGGCGGACACGGTGTATTTGCGGTCGCGCTTCAGTTCGACGCGGTTGAACACCGTCCCTACGAAGGCGAAGCCGCGCGCGTTGCCTTTCTGCACGGAGTCGCCGGCGGTCAAGCGCAGGCTGGTCGAGCCGTCAACGGCGGTCGTGGCGTCGAACACTGGCGGGATGCCGGGCTCGACCATCTTTTCGGTCCAGCTGTAGCAGGAGAACGGGCGCACTCCCTCGGGGCCGGTTTCAAAGCTGGCGCCATTCCGCAGGAGATTGCCTCGGACGGGCGTGGGTCGTGGACCTTCCTCTTTCCAGAAATGCAGGCGATAGTTCAGCGTGCCGTTTTTGGAGACCATTCCGATTTTGAAACTCGGTTGCCCCCAGGTCCGGTGGTCCTGCAGGAACGTTTTGGCCTTCAGGTCGCAGATCAACGTCACGCGATCCGGTCCGTCCTGCGGGAGTTCGTAGTCGAGGACTTTGCCCGCCCAGTCGTCAAAAAGCATCGCGGCCGTTGACGGTTCGCGGGGAAGGGGGATGAAGCGTTCGGCGGCCCGCATGGTTTTGCCGGCGAAGGTTTTTGCGGGCAGCGACAATTCCATCTGAGGGTTTTACGCATCGCCGCCGCCCTCGAACACCGACGAAACACCGAGCCATCCGTCGTCCTCCATCGTCACTGTTTGGCGAAGGCGAAGCGGCTTGTCCTTCACACGGGTGACGATCTCCACCCGGTTGTTTTTCACATCAAGGCTCACCGGCTCGGAAAACGTATAGGGCGGCTCGATGGCGAAGGAGGCATCTCCGTTCCTGCCCACCTGAATCCGGCCGGATTTGGTGACGGTGATTTCCCTTGTTCCGTTCAGCGCGGCGAAGACTGCGCCTTGGGCGACGGGGCGCGCCTCGGGTTTGGCGGCCGGCTCCGGCGGCGCGGCAACCTCGGGAAACGGGTCCTGCGGTTTGAGCACGCACAGGAAGACCAGCATCGTGCGTCCTTCGAACGAGGCCGCGAGGTGGTAGTTCGCTTCGTTCCACTCGCGGCAATCCGAGAGCGAGAGGTTTTTGATGCGCGAAAGAAATTTCACGCCCAGTTCCGTGCCGTTGCCAAGATCGAAGCGGAACTGGTTGGCCTCGCCGTTGGGAGCGTTGACGAAAAAGAACCGGCCGGGCGCGGGTTTGGAGAGAGGGAAAACGGTTTCGCCTCCAGACCATTGGGCGCGACGGTTCGCGAAAATCTCGACGGGGAAAAGGAGGCGGACCTTCGCCTCGGTGATTTCGGCGGGCGGCGTGCCATACTCGAGGCGCATCAGCAATCCGCCCTTGTATTCACTCAGGATACGGCGGCACGGTGTCGCCAATTTTCCTATCACGCCGGAATCGGTCAACTGGCGGCGGGCGGGATCAACTTCGGTGCGGGTCTCGGCGCCGGAAAGCGTGTGGTAGCCCGGATGGAGAATGGGCCCGACAAAGCTGACTGCGAATTGATCGTTCACATCCAGATGGACGTCGGTCCGCCACGATTCGCGGAAGAACTTCACCTGGGCGTCAGGCGAGGCGAAGAACCCGTCGGACCGGAACTCAAGCGATCCCGCATGAACGGAAACGAGAGGGAGGATCAATAGCAGGACGGAAATCCATCGGCGAAAAACACCGGGTTTGGATGGGACGAGTTTGTTCACGTTGGCTTCAGGGCTTTTTGGTGATTCCGAGCCCCAGCAGCGGCAGGAGTTCTTTGCTCTCTTGAACGCCATACTCAAAAATGACGAATCCGCCGGTTTTGCACCGTCTCGTGATGGTGACTTGCTCAACGACCCGGTTCACTCCCCCGCGCCAAACACTGACGCCGATTCCCGGATAGCACGGTGTCTTGTCCGCCCATTGGACTTGCTTGCGGATCATGTTTTCAAATCTCCCATCGTTGGGCGTGTAGTCCATCGGGCAGACGAAATCGACGTAACCTTTCTCGCACCAGAGCTTCCAGTCCTGTCCCTCCTGGTCGCGGGCCGACACCCAGTTGTTGAACACCGCGGCGGAGATTTTGAGTTTTGGTTTAATAACCCGCACCTGTTCGCTCACCCCTTTGACGACCGCGGTGATGTTGCCGCGCCGCCAGTCGAGCCACTTCTGGCGGAGCGGTCCGCCGTCGGCCACGGCTTTCGGCAGGTCTGGAATCTTTTCGCCCACCGCCTGTTCGAACCGCTCTTTGCATCCGCTGCAATAGCATTGGTTGGCGTCGGGGTAGCGGATGTAGTCGAAGTGGATTCCGGCCACGTCGTAGTTGCGGGCAATCTCGACCATTGAGTCGATTTCAAGTTTCCGGTTTTCCGGGTTCGAGGGACAAAGCCAGGGTTTCTCCTCGCCCGCCAAACCGGTCTGCAAGCGGTGCTCGCGCCTCATCTTTTCCACGAAGGCCTTGGGGGCTTCCCATCCCAGGTTCCAGTTCACTTTCCAGACATGGACCTCGACGCCGTGTTTTTTTCCGGCGGCCAGACATTTTGCGATTTGATCTCCACGCTCCGCGATCTGTGGCGCCACGGGAAGAACCTTGCTGTCATAATAGGCCAGACCGCCCCAGCTCATGTTGGGCAGGATCGCCGTGAACCCGTTTGCGGCCAGCCGCCGCACGGCCTCGTCCCACTCCAACCCCGTCACGCCAAACGCGCTGTGGCACCAAAACGCCCGGAATTCGCCGGCCACCGGACTCTGCGCCAGGGCGAACGCCTCCACGATCTTTCGGTCGGCCGCCTTCGCTTGATCCATCGCCTCGCCATAGAGCTTCTGGTCCACGGATTTCAGGGCGGATGAGCGGAGGGCGTGGGCGGATGCAAGCGCGTCCGACACCGGAGGTTTTCCGCCGTTGTTGCCTCGGGAAATTTTTCCCACCGCTTCGTCAAAACTCCGGTAGCCGGCGCCGGTGCCGATTCCGGCGATGCCGACTTCAGCGGCCCGTTTCCAAATCTCCGGGGCCAGAAATCCGATCATCGCCATCAGCATCCGGCGTTTGTTTTCAGGATCATCGGGCAGCAGGACATGCGTCATCACGATGCCATTGGACGAACCGATCACGGCGTCATAACCGGATCGCCCTCCTTTGTCGTCAAGCCACTCGGCCAGGGATTTGCTTGCTCCGGAAACCGGCCGGAACGCATGGATGTTCCAGGAGCGCTGGCCAACGACGCCCGGGGCGCCGGGAAGCGCCTTGTCCGCAAACTGGATTTGAGAAAAGGAGCCGGGCTTCACTGGTTTCACATGCCCGCCATCGCGCACGTGAAAGAGCGGGAGCAACCTGTCCGGCACGAGATAAAACGCCAGCAGCTTGCCGCCGTTCGCGGAGTATTTGACCAACTCGTCGGCCACCCGGTCGGGCATCTTCGGGTTGTAGGGGAGAACCACGACGCGGGATGATTTAAGCCGTTCGGCGGTGACATCCTGATCGCCCAGCATCGCGCAACCGACGCCCGCCTCGCGGAGGGTTTTTGCGACCGCTTCGGAATATTGCTCCACCGACGGCTGCTCCTCGGGCCCGGCCGAGTCGTTGCGAATGATGATGACGTCGGTGTCGGCGTTCAGCGCCCCGGTCTTCTTGATGTCGCGCAAGAAAAACTCCGTGGACGAATCGCCATCTCGCCAGGCGGAGATGCGGATGATGCGGATTTTTCCCCAGCCGGCGGGTTTTCCTTCGGTGGTCGTCCGGGACTTGTCGATGGTGATGGTGCTCCAGCCGGTCGAAGACTCCGGGAAAAACTCGCCCCGATACCAACCCTCGCCGCTTTCAAAGTAGACCGTGAATTCACGTGCCGGTGTCGCATCGCGGCAAAGCATCTGGAATTGGATCCCCTGAAAAGCGGCGAGATCGAGATCGGTTTTCAGATCCCATGACGCCCGCACGATCTTCGTGCCGCTGAAATTGCAGGGCATCCTCAGGACTTTTTGTCCGTCCAGCGTGGCTGCTTCCACCGGAGCCGTGCCTTGCATCGGCGTCCAAGCGGACTGCGCCGAACGAGTGTCCGGGTAATCGCATGTGTCAATCAGCTCCGTGTCCGGGGGCGGGACAGCAAATGCACGGGAGGCGAAACCCGCCATCAGGAGCAACACCGTGCAAACCGTGAAAAACCGGGGCCGATTTTTTCCATTCACGGACTTTCTTATACGCAGACGGTTTTCCGTGTCGATAGAGGGTTCGATGCCGATCCGTGCCGCAGGGTCCACCGCTTTGGCGGGGATGACGCGGAACAGGATCTTTTTTTTGATGACCCAAGCGCATGCCACCAACGAATTCCCATCGTGATAAGGGTGAACGCTTGCAAAAAGAGCCAGAGGACTTTCGGATGCGCGTAATGCGAATTACCCTATCGCTTGTGTGCGCCCTCTTCATGGTCGCCTTGGCCCCCGCCGGTTTTGCCCAGTCCGCGCCCGCGCCTTCCCCGGCGGCGGTCGCTCCCCCGGCAAAGCCATCCGCACCCGCCGCGGCTGCCGTCACGGCTGACGCCCCGAGCCACGCCGCTTCGGGAGGCAACATCTGGGTGGATCGTTTTCACCAGTCTGGCACCACCGGCATTGTCCAGCTGCTCCTGTCGGTCTTCGGCGCCGCGTTTATTTTAGAGCGGTTCGCCCGTCTGCGCCGCTCCAGTATCGCTCCCCGCGGTCTGGCCGAGCACGCCAAGAAACTGTGGCGCGAAGGAAAATTTGAGGAGCTGGAACGCCTCGCGGAAGAGCAGCCGAGCACGCTCGCGCGGGTCATCTCATTTCTCGCCAAGCGTCGCGACCGCTCGGCGGCCGACATGTCGTCCATCGCCGGCGACATGGTCAGCCGCGACATGGACGCGCACCTGCAACGCGCCTATCCCGTCGGCGTGGTCGCCACGCTGGAGCCGTTGCTCGGACTGATGGGCATGGTGCTCGGCATGATCGCCAGCTTTGAAAAGGTCGCGCTCGCCGGCGCGCTCGGCAATCCGGCCCAGCTCGCCGCCGGCATCTCCGAGGCGCTGACCACCACGGCCCTCGGCATCGGCCTGGCGATTCCGTTCCTGGCCTGCTTCCATTACTTCCGCAACAAGACGCGCAACTTCGAGATCCTGCTCGAGGACGAAGTCGCCGATCTCGTCATAGAGTGGTTCGTCGACAAGGAGGGTGACCATGGCGCGACGCAAAAGGCACGATGACGAGATGGAGCTGAATCTGATCCCGATGATCGACGTCATGTTGATCCTCCTGATCTTTTTCATGGTCGCCACCACTATCAAGCACGCTGAAAAAGCGCTGCCGATCGAGCTGCCGCAGTCCGCCGCGTCGGTTGATCTCAGCGTTCAGGAGAAACTCCTGGTCATCGGCATTGATGCGACCGGGACCAAATACATCGATGCCGCGAAGGTCACGACGGACGCCCTGCACGAGCGGATCCGCGAGGCGGCCGCCGCGAACGCCAGCCAGATGATCCGCATCGATGCCGACCGCAAGACCTCGTATGAAAACCTCGTCGAGGTGATCGAGCTCTGCCAATTCGAGGGCCTGCGCAACATCAGCCTGCACACGCGCGACACCAACGGAAAGTGAACCCTACGCCCCCAAGCACCATGCGTCGGCGGGTGTCCCGATGGGCCATCGTCCTTTCGGCCCTCGGCTTCGGTGCCTGGTGGATTCTCTCGGTCGTGTTTCACGTCGCGCTTCTGAGCGTTTTTTACGTTGCGACGCCGCCCGATGCGGAGGTTTCCACCTCTTCCGACTTTGCGATGAAGATCAGCCCCGATCGCGTGCGCGAGGTGGTGCAGGAAATCCGCGACCAGGAGGCCGATCGCTTCAAGGAAAAGGTGGAGGACCTGCTGCAGATCAAACAGGAGCTGGACCAGCTCAACGCCGACAAAATCGCGCAGTATAACCAGATCATCAAGGAAGAGGGCGTGCGCGCCCGCGACAAACTCACCCCCGCCGCCGCCCGCGTGCTGGCCGCCCAAAAAGAAGCGCTCGCCGCGCAGGAATCAGCCCAAAAAGCCCTCGTTGAGTTCAAGGCCTCGCATGAGAAAGCCGCCTCTTCCACGACTCCTTGGGACGCCAAGATCGCGCAAGCCACGGCCGAAGCAGCCATGAAGGTCGCCCTTGTCGCGCAGGAAAACGCCTCGAACGCGCAGCACGAGGCCGAGGTCGCCCAGGAGGAAATCGCCTCCCAGCTCCGGCTGACGAACACCTCTCCCGAGGCCATCGCCGCGCATCAAACGGCCGCAACCGCGCAAGGCAACGCCACCGGAGCGCAGGGAACCGCCGTCGCGACCATCAAGAAGATCGCCGAGGTCAAACGCGCGTTGACAGCCGCCGAGGAAGCGGCGGCCCGGCAGAGAACCGCCCTGGGGCAGGTGAACACCCAGATGGCCACCGCCCAGGCCGGACTCGCGCCGCGCCAGCAAGCCCTCGGCGTCGCACGACAGAATTTTGAGAACGCCCGCACGGAGGCGGCCGCGAACGCCGCGGCCGCGAAGGCGGCAACCAAAGAAGAAAAAAAGCGGCTCGCGGAGCTGGCCAAGCAGTCTGCCGCCACCGTGAAAAAAGAACAGGTCGCCCTGGCCAAGGCCGAGCAGGACCTGCGTCAGGTGCAAATCGTGGCGAAGCGCGTCCAGGACGCCGCGGCCAGGCAGCAGCAAAAAACCGACGAGGCGCTTGCCGTCCTTCAGAAGCGCCAGGAAGCCGTCACCACGACGGTCTCGGCGGCCGTCAACGATTCCGTGAACCAGCAGCAGGACTCCACCTCCGCGCAGCAGAACTCGCTGGCTCTTCAAGAGGCCGCCAACGCCGCCATCGCGAAGGCGCTCGCAGAGTCCAAGGCGGACAACACGACGCCTGCCATGGCGGCCGCGCAGCCTTCGGTGCTGCCCACGGCCGATCCGGCAAGCGCCAAGAATCTTGCGGACCTCTACAAGCAGGCGCAGGACGCGGAAGTCGCGGTTGCCGAAACCTTCAAAAACGTGCGGGCGGCGGAACTCGCCTCCATCCGTAAAATTCCCCTTTCCGAGGCCCTGGAGATGACGAAGGTCGCCAAGCCCGACCGTCCCGAATTGGACACGGCGATCCTGAAGCAGGACATCGCCGACGTTAAGGGTGTCCGTGAGCAGGAGAAAATCATCACCGCGGCGGCGGAGCAGATGGACTCCATGGTCGCGCTCGCGCAGCGCATGCGCGAACTCGCCGCCGCCGCCGGAGCCGATCTTTCGATCGCCGAGATTCGGGCCCAAAGCGATCGCAACGAACGCATGGAGCAACTCGCGATGGAGGATGCCGGCGCGAAGGCCAAGGATCTCAGCGGTGAAATGGCCGCGGCCGACCACGGCGGCGTTCACGGTGGTTCGGGTGGCGGTGCCCCCGCGCCATTGCTTGGACCGGCGGCCGAACAGGCGGGTGGCGGTGCGCAAGGACAGTCCGGCAACGGGGCGGGCGTGGCCTCAGTCGAGGTCAAGGACTACAGGCCGATCCATGGCCGCACCGTGCGGCAGGGCATGGTGGACATCGAGCATGGCCGGAATCCCGCGTGGATGTATGTGGACACGTGGCACCTCATCGGTCCTTGGCCGAATCCCGGAAGAAAGAATCTCAACACAAAGTTTCCGCCGGAGACGGTGGTGAATCTTGACGCGATCTATCAGGGCGGCCGCAAAAACGATGTTCCGATGCCCGTCCGCTGGGAGTTTTTCCAGATGCCGTCGAAGGTCACCGGCAAGGACCGGACGCCGATGGTCCCCATGATCATGCCGCCCGGGCTGGCGGATTACGAAATCTATTACGCTTACACCGAGCTGTGGTTTGACGAGCCGGCGGATCTTTGGGTGGCGATCGGCAGCGACGACCAGTCCAAGGTATGGATCAACGACCAGTTGATCTGGAAAAGCGCCGACTACCACAAAACTTGGGTGCCGAACGAAGGCTTGAGGAAGGTGCACTTCAGAAAGGGCATAAACCGGCTGCTCTACCGGCTCGAAAACGGCCAGAACAGCGGCGGCTTTTCGTTTCTGGTGTGCCTGTCCGAGGGGCAGGCGGCAGGCCGGTGAGCCGTCAGTGAACTCCTAAAATCCGTCCGAGATGACGATTGTAGGGCCGGCGCTTGAGCCGTGCCGGTTCGGTGTTGACCGGCCCGCGAGGCATGGCGCAAGCGCCAGCCCTACACGGGCAGGCTGAGGTGGCGTGATGGGGCGGGGTTTAGGAGTTTACCTCAGTCGTTGCTGAGGAAAATCGGGTCGGCGATGCCTTTGCGGTAGATTTCGATCTGCTCGGGGACGCGCTCGATGTCCACGTCCTTGCCCCAGTAAAAATAGGTGACGGCCTTGAGGTTGGGGTAGCGTTTGCAGAACTCGAAGGTCATCTCCATGTGCCGCGCGTCGCCGGGGTAAGGCTTCGGCTGATACCATTTGCCACGCGGCGGCTCGGTGCCCCATTCCGCGAGGACGATGGGCTTGTTGGGGTAGGTGGCGGCGAGGTTGTCGAGGGCGTAGTGGTTCACGTCGTTGTAAAAGGACGCCCCGACCCAATCAACGACGTCGTCGCCGGGGTAGTAGGCCTTGTAGCCGTTTATGGAGTCATACTTGCCGAAACTCCGGCCCATCGCGCCCGGACACCAGGCAAACGCCACCTTGTCTGCCCCTTGGTCGCGGAAGATTTTGTGGATGCGGCGCCAGACCCGCTTGAATTTTGCGGCGGTCCAGTCGGTCGGTTGTTTCTTGAACAGCTCCGAGAAGTAAAACCAGTCGCCGTTCATCTCGTGGTTGATGCTGAGGAGATAAGGTTTTCCGAACTGTTTGGACAACTCGGCGAGCTTGATGAAGCGCCAGTCCTCCTTGCCGGAAAGAATGTCGTCGGCCTTGAGGAACGGGCCGCTCGGCTGCCAGTCGCCCGTGTAGAGTTTGATGAACGGAACGACGTCGGGCACCGAGTCGGTCACCTTCAGGCGTTGCAGGAGCGACTCCAGGGGAAGCTCGACGCCCTTCGACCACATCGGGGCAAAACAGCCGATCATCGAGGGCTTTTTTCCGGCGACGCCCACGTATTGCCGGTAGCGTTTGTCGAAGCCCGCCTGGGTGTCGGTGTTGAGCAGGACGCCGTGATAGATTTTGTCGGGAAGCTCCAGCGGGGCTAGTGAACGCGCGGGCGGATGCTCCGGCACCTGCTTGAGCTTGGCATACTGCATCAGCCCCACGTTCGGATCGTCGCCGTGGTCGAAGGGGCGGTCGCCTTCGAGCGGAACGGCGGCAACCCGGGAAACGGCAAGCAGGCTCAACAGCAGGGCAAAGGGAACGGCGGGGCGGGGCATGCCGTGATCCTTGCGCTTTCTCGTGGGCGGGCAATGCGGGCGAGGCGCCGTGATGGTTGACAGTCACGTGATGCAAGACGGGAACTGCGGGTTTGTGTTTCGGGCTTTCCATGAATTCGCGGAACCGTCAGGGCAGGGATTGATTCGAAACCCCAATCAGGAGTCCCGCATGACCAGCAATAAACCCGTTCTGATCCGCGACATCGTCGGCTTGATCGAGGCGAAAATTCCCGCCGCGAAACACCACCAGACGGTTGATACCTTCAAATGCGGCGACCCCGACAAGCCCGTGACGGGCGTCGTGGTGACGTTTATGGCGACCCTGGATGTGTTGAAGCAGGCGGTGAAGACCGGGGCCAATCTGGTGATCACCCACGAGCCGACTTTTTATAATCACCCGGATGAAACCGAATGGCTGAAGAACGATCCGGTCTTTCTCGCGAAGAAAAAATTCATCGATCAACACGGCCTGGTTCTCTGGCGGTTTCACGACGGACTGCACCACCTTCGACCGGACGGAATCCTTCAGGGAATGGTGGATGCCCTGGGGTGGAAGATGCCTGCGGATCCCGAACGCCCCAACCTGTGCCGCATCAAACCCGTGTCCTTGAGAGAACTGGCCGCACACTGCCGCGAGCGTTTGAAGATCGGGCCCGTGCGGGTGGTCGGCGATCCGGACATGATGTGCGCCAACATCGGGCTCCTGCCCGGAGCCTGCGGCGGTCGCCGGCAGCTCGACGTGCTGTGCTTCGGCGGGGCCGAGGTGATCATTTGCGGGGAAAGCCCGGAATGGGAAACCTGCGAATACGTGCGCGACGCCCTGGACGCGGGTCTGGCCCGGGGGCTGATCGTGCTCGGCCACGCCAACAGCGAGGAAGCCGGGATGGCGCATGGCGCGGTGTGGGTGCGCGGGCTGCTGCCGGCTTCCGTGCCGGTTCATTATATTCCGGCGGGCGATCCTTTTTGGAGCTGCTGACTTGTGAGCGAATCGGGCGCGATTTGAGGTTTGGGCGGCGGTTGACATGAACTGTTAAGCAAGCGTGGGGTTTCTTATCCGTGGCGGACGCCCTATTTCATATCCCTCACCCCAAACATGCCCCGCAATTTGCATCCCCTGACAAGGAAACTGGCCCCGTTGATCGTGCTGTCGTTTTCGCTCTGCCAACCGGCGCAGGCGGCCGGAGAGGCCTCGCCGCCGGTCGCCGGAGCCCAGGTGCCTGCTCCCCAAGCCGCAGCCCCGGCCAAACCCGAGCCGTTGTTTGCCTTCACGCCGCCCATCGAAATCCCCGGCAAACGCGATTTCTCGGATCCGGAAATGCTCAACGACGACGTCGCCGCCCAACTCCAGGGCACGTGTTCGCTGGCGGAGTTTCGCGTGCTGCCGGAAGCGGACCGGCATGTTTACGCCTTCGATGTCTGGCCGGGGGACAAGGACTCGCTCGGGAAAAAATCCTACGCTTTCAATTTTCATCTGGGACAGACGGGCGTCACCGGCCAAAAAATAGCCTTTCTTCCCTCGGGGGGCGGGGCGGGTTCGACCGTCAATCTCGGTCGCGCCAAGGATCCCGCCACGGGGCAGTATTTTCTCAAGGGCATGGGCAATCTCGATTGGAGCGGGACGGCCCAGCATACCTTTAAATTCGACAAGCCTGTGCTGGCCTTCGGAGTCGTCCTGAGTTCGTCCGGCGACGTTGATCTGAGGAAATTTTATTGGCAGGCCGCCAAGGATCTCAACGGCTATCCCGTTTCCTACACGCTGACCGACGGGACGATTGTTCAGTTGGGGCAGCGTGAACTCCGCGGCGCGCTCATCAAGGGCGGCACCAAGTCGTTTCTCGGCGTGATCGACCGGTCCGGCCGCGGCATCGTCTCGGTCGGCTACACGCTCAAGGGACTCGCCGGCAACAAGGCGCAGAGCATCGTCATGAACGGATGGGCGTTTGTGACCATGCCGAAGCCGGCGGTGGCCGCCGTCATCAACCTGAGGAGCAGCTGTGATTTTGAGTCTCCCGACAGCATCGCGCCCTCGCCGATGCCCGTCTTGACGGGACTGGCTCCGCTCGACGACTTCCGGTTCATCGTGGCCAACAAGCGCTACGTCTATCGCTTCGATACGTGGCCGAAGAACACCAAGGACCTCGGCTCCAACACGGGCGTGTTCGCCTTCGATCTCAAGGGGAAGGGGAGTGTCGGCCAGACCGTGACCATCCAGGCGGCGAACGCCGCGGGCAATGCGAAGCTGGTCCAGACCAGCCTGAAGCGCGAAGACGGCCTGTCGTATCCCGTGCTCGGCGGACTGGGCGATATCGGCAAGGGCGCCTGGGCGCAGCAGACGATCAAGTTTGAGAAACCGGTCTGGGCGTTCGGCATTACGTATCGCTCTCCGCAGGACGTGAAGCTGGCGCAGGCGGATGCGGACGGGAAAAATCCTCCGGTGTCCTACACGCTGGCCGACGGTTCCGTGGTCAACCTCGGCAACCCGGGCGTTGCGAACGGCGTGATGGCCAGGGGTGGGAAAACCTTTGTCGGCGTGATCGACAAGACGGGCAACGGCATCGTTTCCGCGACCGTGCGGGTGCAGGGCACTGCGGCGGAAAGCCAGCCGCTCGTCATCGAGGACGTGGCCTTTGCCTTCGCAGGACCTCCGCCCGGCGATTGGAAGCTCGTGCTGGAGGACAACTTCAACGGGGACAAACTCAACCCCGACATCTGGGCGCCGGGCTACACGTTCGTGGATGTGATCAACAACGAGATGCAGGGCTTCGTGCCAGAAAACATCACCGTGGCCAACGGCATCTGCACGATCAAGGTCGAGCAGCGGGAATGCAAAAACACCGACCGCAACGGGCGCAAGGGACAGACGCAGAAATTCGCGTCGGGGGCGTTTACCAGCTATGGCAAGTTCACGCCGGTCTACGGCTATTTCGAGGCGCGCGTCAAGATGCCCCATCCGCGCGGAGCCGGCATCTGGCCCGCGTTTTGGATGCTGCCCGACCGCGGCAAAGATTATCCGCCTGAGATCCGCGGCGGTTATCGGACGAAGAGCTACGGCACGGGCATCGAGATTGATATTTTCGAGTTCATGCCGTGGTGGAAAAAAACGGACGGCAGTTATCCCATCCATGTGGGCTGCATTTGGAGCTATGGAAAAGTCACCGAGAAAGACCCGGCTCCGCATGGCTATGGAGCCTATGCGCAGGACAACGACGGTTGGGGGCCCGGAGAGCTGACGTATAAAAATGCGGACACCGAGTTCCATACCTACGGGCTCTATTGGTCGCCGGAACGGCTGATCTTCTATCTGGACGGCAAGCCGATCTTCCGCGTCAAGGATCCCAAGCACGTGCCGGACGTGCCGCATTATTTTTTGTTCAACATCTCCATCACGGGAAACGGCTGGGGTAAAAGCACGGACAAGAAACATCCCACGATGGCGCAGATCATCGAGGACATGCCGAACAGCATGGAGATAGATTATTTCAGGGCCTACTCGGGCACCTTGGACGAAGCGGGGCCCGCAGCACCGACCGACAATCCGGCCATCGTGCGCAGCTATTCGCCTCCGCCCAAAAACGCGCCTCCGCCCGTCGTTCCGGCACCCGCACCGACTCCTGCGCCCGCTTCCGATGGTGCACCTGCGGCGCCCGTGAATTCGGGGATCTCCAGCCCGTCCATGGGTTGATCGGGGGTTGCCGTTGGAGCGGTTTAGAGCGGTTTCAGTAAAACTATAGCCGCTGATCGGCCGTGAGGAGGACGGACCTCCAGGTCCGTCATGATGATCTTTCGAGGGAGTCCACACGGATCGGACCTGGAGGTCCGTCCTCCTTTACGGCCACAACTTTATTGAAACCGCTCTAATAAAAGCAACCGCAGCATTTTCGGATTGAGGTGGAACGCGATCTCCGAGCGCGTTCTGTCAGGCGGGCGGTGCAGACGGCGCTCGGAGATCGCCGTCCACCAGATGACTGATCCGCCGTGGCGATTGTTTCCAGCCTCAGTTACGCTGAAGTCGGCGCCTCAACGCATCTCAAGCAGCGCGGCCTTGAGCGGCTCGCGCCAGGCCTTGGCCTGCGGGTCGTAGGCGCCAAAGCCGGAGCAAAACTCCCAATAGGCCCAGCTTAAGCTCAGGCGGTTCGCTTGGCCTGCCACGAAGCGCGTCCAGCGTGCCCGCGATTCCATGTCGCCGGTGGAATAGGCGCCGAACTCCCCAAGAAAGATCGGGCGGTTCTGCACCCGTCCCCAGCGCGCCGCTTTCTCCAGGGAGGTTCGCAGGGTGGTTTTCTCATCGTCGCTGCCGGTCCAGTGGCGGTCCTTCCATTTGTCGGCGTCGGTGACCCAGGAGGCGCCTTGATGCGTGAATTCGAAGGGGTCGTAGAAGTGAACCGTCACGATCACCCGGCGCTCTTCCGGGGGGAGCCGGAGCGCGTCCAGCGAGTTGATCGAGTTCCACGAGCCGGGGCCGATGATCACCGGGCGGTAAGGGTTGGATGCGCGCACGGCCTTGAGCAAAACCGGGATGACGGCGTTCCAGCGTTCGCTTGTGAGCTTGCCGTGGGGCTCGTTGTAGAACTCGAAATAAACCGATGCCGGACGGTTCCGGTAGCGTTCGGCGATTTGGGTCCACAGGGCCGCCAGACGTTCCTGATTCGCGTCCGGATCTTTGTCCATTTCCTCGTAGTTATGGAGGTTGATGACGATGTTGAGCCGATTGGAGGTGGCCTGATCAATCGCCCAGTCGACGCGGGCGGCGAACGCGGGATCTATGGTGTAGGGCGGCTCCTTCAGGGCGTGCGCGGACCAGCGGACGGGCAGTCGAACGGTGTAGAACCCCGCCTCGCGAATGATTTTAAAATACTCGGGCTGGAGGGTCACGCCCCATTCGCCTTCCTTGGGGGCCTCCAGGGCGTTGGCCAGGTTGATGCCCCGCCCCAGACGCGCATTGGCGGCCTGGATACTTTCCACCGGCTCGCCGGCGACCAAACCCGTGGCAAGCGCCAGCAACACGCAGACAAAGGGGGTATATGTCTTCATGGGGCTGAAGCCTGCTTATCCGCTCCCTCATGGACAATGTCCAAAATCATTCCGTCGGCAGGGCGGCGGTGCGCGAAGCCAGCTCTGCATTGCGCGCGGCGATTTTCCACCGTTCCCAAACGGCTGCGCAGGCCGGCCGCGGCGTCAAACGGGCTTGAGCTCGATCACGGTGCGGATCGTGGCGACGAGGGTGTCGTCGTCGAAGGGTTTTCTCAACTGGGCGTTCACGCCCAAGGCGATGACCGCGGGGAGCACCTTGTGGTCGGTCGGGGATGTCAGCATGATCACTGGCACGAGCCGGAGCTGCGCGTGGGACTTCAGCATGGTGAGCATTTCCAAGCCGTCCATGATGGGCATGTTCACGTCGAGGAGCAGGAGATCGGGGAGGGTTCGCTCCATGGCGAACAGGCCGTTGTAGCCGTTGGAGGCCTCGTCCACGGAGCAATCGAAGCGGGCCAAGGCTTTTTCGGCGATTATCCGCACCGCTTTGGAGTCATCAATGACGAGAATATGGGGACGCATGACGTGCCGTTGTATGAGCGGCAGTCCGCCGGACTTGGCAAAGAGATTGTGGGGACGGCCGGAAACCAGGCCGGCCCCAGCTCATGCGGTGACGAGACGTAGCCTACACCGCTTTTTTGTAAGCGAGATGGGTGGAGGCGCGACTGCGGGCCGGGGGCGACTCGCGGTCCAGCTCTTCCTGCGTGGCCAGCGTGTAGCTGATCTTGCCCTCGGCGATTTCGCGCAGGGCGGTGTCTTCGGGGGAAAGTTTTTCGAGGGATTCCACCAAGGGGCGGCTGCCGTGCCTGAGCTGCTTGACGCGGCGCGAGACGATGTTGACCAGGATCATGGGGTCATCGACGACCAGCAGGGCGTTTCTAAGATAGTCGTCTCTCATGGGATTAATGGGCCGACGGGAGGCAGGCGGGCGGCATTTTATATGTTGCCCGCTTGCGACCTTGTTTTCGGCGGTTCGGTCATCCTAGAAACAGCTTTGGCCAAACGCGACGCATATCGCGGCCTGCGGCGGGCGTGACGCCTAATCGGTTCGCTAGCCATGCGATTGAGGGATTTATAGTTGTGAAGTGAAGGGGGAGGCATGGCTTGGCATTGAGGCGGGGCTCGCGGAACGGGTTTGCGGCCTGCCGATGCGGACAACGTCAGGCCGCAAGGGTTGATGCCAGTGGCACGGGTGATGCTGGCTATCTGTTTGCGAAAACGCTCTTTGTGGGGCGCCGATGCACCTGCGACATGGAATCCGAATCACCCATCACCATACACCAAATCCTCTATCGTGGCACCGTTGCCTATAAGTTGAAATGGACAGAGGTGGGGACGGAGCATGAGAAAAGCTTCCCGACGGAGGCCGAGGCGGTGATGGAAATGGGCGTGATCGAGGAGCGGATACGGGTTGCGGCGATGGCGGGGCAGGGGTTGACGGTGAATCCGTTCGGGATGCACATTCCGTTTATCAACTCGAAGGACGTGCACTTCGCGGCGTTGAAGCTGCAGCCTCGCGGTTTGAAGTTTCGGGAGTCGATCGAGGACTACGTGGCGGCGGTCAACGTCGCGAAGGAATTGGGGACGAGCGTGGCGGCGGGGATGGGGAGCCTGGCGGAACTCAACCGTTCGCTGAAACCCTACGATGTGTCGCCGCAGCAGGCGGTCTTCGAATGGCTGGAAATCAAAAAACAGATCGGCGACCGGCCGCTCTACGAAGTGTTGCGCGCGTATTTGAAGATGACGGCGGCGGTTGAGCCGCCGAAGCCGGACGAAGCGGCGGGTGAAGTCCCGGGCACGGCGTAAGGGGAGAGTCTAATCCGCAAGACCGGGCTTTTCCGGACGGTGGACGCGGTGGAGTTGCCAGGCGTTCCAGAGATTGTGCCACAGGATGTAGCAGGTGGGCCCGAGGGCGACGAGGGGGCTCGCGTAGGTCAACGCGAGGTAGAGGGTGAAACTGGTGTTTTTCTGGCCGAGCGACTGGCTGGCCTCGGCGGGGTAGTCGCGTCCGCCGATCCAGCGGCCGAGCGCGAAATTGGAGGCGCAGATGATGATCGTGACGGCGGCGATCTCAAACAGGACGACGTGCGAAACGTCGGCCTGCGTGCGCAGGAAGTGGGAGGCGTTGGCCATGACGAGGAACAGCGTGGCCATCCATGCGCCGAAGGAGACGTTGCGCAGGCGGGCGGGCCAGGCGACGGCGGGCGGGTGAAGTCTGCGCACGAGAAGGGCGAGCGCCATCGGCGTGAAAATAAGCAGCGCGACGCTGCCGGCGATGCGACCGAAGAGCGTGACGTCAACGTCGCCGAGGACCCAGGGCAGCAGCACGGGGAGCAGGGCGGAGATGACGACGTTGGTGAGCAGGAAGGCGGCGGTCACGTAGGTGACGTCGCGGCGCATGAAGCTGATGATAACGGGCGCGGCGGCGGCGGTGGGGGCGATGCCGGCGAAGAAACCCGCGAGCCCGACGGTGCGTCCGCCGACGAGCCAGCCGAGCGCGAGACCGGCGAACGCCATGAGCAGGTTGGCGCCGAGGAGGACGAACTGGCTGCGGTGCAGGCTCTGGCGAGTCCACGTGGTGCACAGGAACACGGGGAAGAGCATGCCCATGATCAGCCACGGGATCGCGCCGGCGGCGGCATGGGCCTGCGGAATGAGCGCGCCGAGGGCGAACGCGATCAGGATGGCGGCGGTGCGGGCGAGGCTGGAGAGCATTGCGAAACCGCAAGGCAACGCGCTCCGCCCCGCCGTGGCAAGGAGGGTGTGTCCGCCGGTCTTCCCTCTCCGCGACCACCACGACCACCTGGCGAAAATTTTACGCAAAAAGCCCAAACTCAAAGTAACCTATTAGGTTACTTTGAGTTTGGGCAGGTATGGTTCGAGGGGGGCGTCTCAAATCGGAAATCGAGCGGGGATGGCTGATCGGACCGCCGGGATCGCCGGGGATTTCACTCCACGATGGCCGGAGTCTCGATGCCGAGGGCGTCGGCGAGATCGGTGAGGTGTTCCTGCTCTTGCGCGATGATTTTGCGAAGGGTTTCGCTCAGCGCGAATTCGCCCATCGCCTCGGCCTGACGGATGCGCTCGCGGTAGGCGATGATGGTGACGCGTTCGTTTTCGAGGTCGAAGCGGAGCATGTCATCGGCTTTGTCGGACAACTTCACGGGCTTGGGCATCGTCACGGGCGTGCCGTTGAAATAGTCGATCTGCTTGGCGATCTGGATCGCGTGGTTGAGCTCCTCGGAGGCGTGCAGTTCGAGCTCGGCGGCGATGGCGGTGTATTTCGCGCCCTTGATGGTCTGGCTATAAACGATGTAGGCGATGACCGCCTGATATTCGCGGGAGAGATCCTCGTTGAGGAGCTGGATCATCTTCTCGCGGGTGATTTTTTCGGAGGTTTTTTTCATGGGATCGGTGTGATGATCACCGACCAGACCCCATAAATGCGCGGTGGTTCGACCCCATCGGCGCAACCTCAGGCGCCGGGAGAAAACTGGGGCAGAGCTTCGAAGCGTTGCACGAAGGCGGCTTTCTCGTCTTCGGGCAGCGTGGTTGGGAATTTTGAGCCGCTGCGTTTCCAGCGGGCGAGCCATTCTTGTCCGAGGATTCGCGCGTGGGCGGGATGCGCGGTCGCGCCGGAGGCCTGGGTGAAGGCGATGGTGGTGTCGGCCTTCGGGCCGGTGCCGACGCCCGCGGCGACGGTGAAGCCGGTGGAGAGCAACGCCACGCGCACGGCGGTCGCGGCCGAGTAGGTGTAGAGCTCGGCGGACTTGGGGGCGCAGTGTTTGAAGATGCGCGCAAAGACGGCGGACGTCCACAGGCCGGTGTCCGTCTTGGCGGAGAAGGGGTCGTAGTAGATGAGATCGGGCACGGGTGATGTCTCGAGAAAGCTCAGGAAATCGCCGGTGTGCAGTCCCCATTGCAGAAGGCCGGAGGCGTGCGTCCATCGGCCGGTTTCGAGCAGCTTGTAGGGCGCGCCGTGGCGCAGGTGCGGAAAGAGGGAGGCGTGCTTCGAGGCGAGTTTCAGCGGGTCGAGATCGCATTCGAAACTCACGATGCGCAGCGGACGCAGGACGGTCGCGCCGCGTTCGGCGAGTTCGCGTTCGAAGCATTGGATCGCGGCCATGGCGTTGGACGCGGCGCCCAGGCCGACGTCCCAGATGACGAGCTCGGCGGTGTCGTCGTCGGAGTTTTTCAACAATCGCGCGGCGAGGCGCGACTGGTCGATGTAGAGCCGCTGGGCCTCGTCGCTCGGGGCGGACACCGAGTGCATGACTTCGCCGGAGCTGAGCTGGCGGATGCTGGAGAAACCCTGGGCGGAGGTGAGGATGTCGTAATCGCCGAGGGCCTTCGGGGTGCGTTCGCGCGTCTTTTTGGGAGGAACGGGCGGGTGGTCCTCGTCCTGGCGGACGAGTTCGTGACGCATCTTTTCGTAGTATTCGAGGAACGTGCCGGCCAGGATGTGCGCGCGGATTTCGCGCATGAGGCGGTGGTAAAACGCGATGTTGTGGATGCCGAGGAGATGCCAGCCGAGGTATTCGCCGGTCTTGGCGAGGTGATGAAGATAACCGCGTTCGTAGTGTTTGCAGCAGTGGCAATCGCAGCGGGCGTCGAGCGGGCCCTGCTGGAACTTATACACGGCGCGCTGCATGTGCAGCCGGCCGTGGGAGGTGAACACGGTGCCGCGCTGCGCGAGTTGCGTGGGGATGATGCAGTCGAACATGTCCACGCCGCGATGCACGGCCTCGAGGATGTCGATCGGCGTGCCTACGCCCATGAGGTAGCGGGGGAGGTTTTCCGGCAGGTGATCCGTGACGAAGCCGGTGAACTCGTAGCGTTCGGCGTGGGTTTCGCCGACGGCGAGGCCGCCGATCGCGAGTCCATCGAAGGGAAGTTTGCGCAGGAACTCGGCGCTCTGCTCGCGCAGGTCGTGATGGCAGGCGCCCTGCACGATGCCGAAGAGCGCCTGGGGGGAATCGCCACGCGCCGCGAGGGAGCGTTTGGCCCAGCGGTGGGTGAGCTGCATGGCGGCCTCGGCTTCGTCGTGGGGAGCGGTCGAGGGGATGCACTGGTCGAGCACCATCATGATGTCGCTGCCGATGGCTTTCTGCGTCTCGATGCTGACCTCGGGCGAGAGAAGGAGGGTGGTGCCGTCCACGTAGCTTTTGAAACGGGCGCCGTCTTCGTTCATCCGGCGTTCGCTCGGAAGGGAAAAAATCTGGAAACCGCCGGAGTCGGTGAGGACAGGGCGGTCCCAGTTCATGAAGCGGTGGATGCCGCCGAATTTCTTGAACACCTCGGGGCCGGGACGGAGGAGGAGGTGGTAGGTGTTGGCGAGAAGGATGTTGGAGCCGGCGGCGCGGAGGGTTTCGGCGGTCTGCGACTTCACCGTGGCCTGCGTGCCCACGGGCATGAAGATGGGGGTCTGCACCTCGCCGTGAAGCGTCGTGAAGCGGGCGGCGCGGGCTTTGGAGCCGGGGGCGGTTTTTTCTAGCGTGAAGGCGAGGCGGGACATTTTCGAGTGAGCGGCGTGGAAAGAGTCACCCATTAGGTGACACTTTCCGGCTCATGCGAAGTCCTTTGTTGCTTGCCCGAAAAAACGCGTGCGTGCCGGCTACGAGCCCAGTTCCCGCTGGGAGGAGGGCGGGTTGATGATCTGGCTGGGCATTTCCGTGGGGGTGTCCGCAGAGGCGGAGGAGGTGGCTTCGGTTGCGGGCATTTCCGACTCGGTTTCCTGGTGGATAAAGAGATCGAGGTGTTCGTGGAGGTTGCCGGAAATCTTGTGATGAGAGCCCCAGTGAAGACGGTGTGTGTTAAGAAAAGACATGACGGTGGGAACGATGCGTTTGGACGAAGAGATGAACGGGCACGTGGAAGGGAACGAAACCGAAGGTTTCTCCCGAAACGCAGCAGGCATTTCTGCCGCGGGCAGTGTCAGACTCCGGCCGGCGGGCCACGGGTCGAATGCCACGTGGTTTTTATCGAGGAAATGCATTCCGGCAGGTCGCCGCGGGCAGAACCGATTACAATCAGCTCCCGGGCGTTGAGCCCGGTGAAATCTTCCAGAAAAGAGGTCGATGCAGAGGGCCGCTTTGTGAGGGATTGATCTTCGAGATTATCCGTTCCCGGAAGGGTAAAGCCAGCGGGGGGCGGCGGGGTTTCCTTTTTGGCAAGATCCCACTGAGGGGTGGTCGTCAGATGGAAAGCCGGGGACGATGCTCCCGCCTGATGCCACAACACGGTCGCGGCGATCCAGAGAACATAGAGCCAGCGGCGGCCGAGCTTCATGCCCGTGATAAGCATTTCTGATGCCATCGTTAAGCGGGGGCGCAGCGAGGATAGTTTGCCACGGATGGGGATTCGAGTCATCAGCGGTTCCCCGTATTGAGCGGGTGAAACCCGTATCTGTATGAAAATCAAATCAGCCGTCTTTGAAACCAGCGCTCCGACGCGCGCGTCGTGCCCGAACTGGGCGTTGCCGGAGTTTGCCTTCATCGGCCGGTCCAACGTGGGCAAGTCCTCGCTCATCAATCTGCTCGCGGAGCGCAACGCGCTGGCCAAGGCCTCGGTCACGCCCGGCAAGACGAAGCTCATCAACCTGTTTCGGTTCAACAGCTCGTGGTGCCTCGTCGATCTGCCCGGCTACGGCTACGCCAAGGTTGCTCGCACGGAGCGCACCGAGTTCAACCATGCGGTGGCCGACTACATCGAGGAGCGCGACAATCTGCGTCATCTCTTCGTGCTGATCGACTCGCGCCTCGAGCCGCAGCAAATCGACATCGAGTTCCTGAAATGGCTGGCGGGCGTGGGCGTGGCGTTCTCGCTGGTCTTCACGAAGACGGACAAGCAGTCGGCGTCCGCGACCGCCGCGACCATCGCCGCCTTCAAAAAGGCGGTTGCGGATTTTCTGCCGAACTTTCCGGCGGTGTTTGCCACCTCGGTGACGAAGAAGACCGGCCGCATGGAAATCCTGACGGCCATCGAGGGCGAATTGAAACGTGCCTGACGAAGGTTCAGCCAAGCCGCAGAAACGCATGGCGCCGGTCGTGCCAGACGGTCATTTTCAAGGCGTGTCCGACTCCCTCACGATCACGCCCATCGGGTTCATCCGCACCGGCAAGCGGGTGAAGTTTCAGGCGCGCCACCAGCCCGCCGAGGGGGATGAAGAGCGCAACGTGCTGGAGCTGTCGCCGGGCTTCAACTACGAGCAGGCGCTCCAGGATCTCGCCGGTTTCGACCGCGTGTGGTTGCTGTGGTGGTTTCATCGCAACGAGACGTGGCGCCCGCTCGTGATGCCTCCGCGGGGTCCGGCGAAGCGGCGCGGGGTGTTCGCAACGCGTTCCCCGCACCGTCCGAATCCGCTCGGCATGACGCCGGTGCGGTTGATCGGGATAGAGAAGCGCAGCCTGATCCTCGGGCCGTGCGACCTGGTCGAAGGCACGCCGGTCTTTGATGTGAAGCCCTACGTGCCGGCCTACGATGCTTTTCACGGGTCGAAGGCGGGCTGGATCGACGAGGTGGACGCGGAGCTGAGCCGCCCGTCGCGATTTACGGTCCATTTCTCGGTGCTGGCGGACACGCAGGCGCGTTGGCTGCGGGAACATTGGGAAATCGATTTTCTACCGCGGCTCATCGAGTTGCTTTCGAGAGATCCTTCCCTGCATCGCACCCGCCGGATCACGCGCCGTGACGATCAAACGCGGTTCATCGGCTGCGGGGCGTGGCGGGCGGTGTTTGGCGTTGATACGGAAAGGGTCAACGTGCTCGCGATCGAGCCGGGCTTTCCGCTGCGGTTTCTGACGCGGTCCGGCTACGAGGACGTGCCCGACCGCGAGGCGCAGATGGCGTTTCTCGAACGCTGGCCGGGCGCGGAGTAGGCGCGTGGTTGTGAAAATCGTCAGGAGGATTATGCTTTGAGCCATGAAACCTGAAACCGCCGAAAACCTGCCTCTCCTTTACGTTAAACCCGGGTGCCCGTGGTGCATGGAAGTCGCCGAATTTCTCAAGGGAAACGGGATCGGCTACCGTGAGCAAAACGTCGTCACGGATGCGGCCGCCCTTGCCGCGATGATCAAAAAATCCGGACAGAAAAAGGTCCCCACGCTCGACTGGCACGGCAAGATTCTCGCCGATTTCGGCGTGGCGGAGCTGGTGCCGTTTTTGAACGGGCTGAACGTGAAGCTGGAGGACAGTTGAGGCTGGAGCGCACGGACGCTTGTCCTGTGCGCAGGTTTGCCCAAGGTGGCGGACTCATCATGCCGGCTCCGTTCACCGTTCTCCTCTACTACAAATACGTCCGCCTGGAAGATCCGGCGGCGTTTGTGCGCGCGCATCGCGAGACTTGCGTTTCGCTGGGCGTGCAGGGACGCATCCTGGTGGCGACCGAGGGGATCAACGGCACGGTCGCGGGCAGCGCGGAAGCCGCCGCGCGTTATCAGGAAGCGCTGCGGGCGCAGCCGGAGTTCAGCGATGTGATTTTCAAAGTGAGTTATGCGGATGCACCGCCGTTTCACCGGCTTGAGATCAAGGTGCGCAAGGAGATCGTCACGCTCGGTGCGGGCGAGGGGATCGAGCCGGTTGCGGGTGGCGCGCCGCATCTTTCGCCGGACGAGTGGAAACGCATGATCGAGGAGGATGACGTGGTGCTATTTGATGTGCGCAACCGCTACGAATCCGAGGTCGGGCGATTCAAGGGCGCGATTATGCCGCCCATCGAAAACTTTCGCGAGCTGCCGGCGATTCTACCGCAATACGAAGCGCTCAAGGACAAGACCGTGCTGATGTATTGCACGGGCGGAATCCGCTGCGAGAAGGCCTCGGCGCTTTTTCGCGAGGCGGGGTTTAAGAACGTGTTTCAGTTGGAAGGCGGCATCGTGACCTACGGCGAGCGGCACGGCTCGGCGCACTGGGAGGGAGACTGTTTCGTGTTTGATGAACGCATGATGATTCCGGTCGGCGATTCGGCGGAGCGCGAGCCGGTCGGCCGGTGCGAACACACCGGCGCGCCGACGCGCAACGTCGTCAACTGCCTTCACGACCCTTGTCACAAGATCATGCTGGTGTCGGTCGAGGCGGTCGCCGCCGACGCGAACAACAAACTTTGCCGCGAGTGCCGCCGCGCGGGACTGACGGTGGAGACGGCCGATTATCAGGGCGGTCCCGCGCGGGCGGCCAAGGCTGGGTCTTGCGTTCGTGCGTCTGTGATTTGGACAAGCGCGCTGATTACAGAGTAACCTATTAGGTTACTTTGTAATTTTAAGCAGGAGGGCCGGCGCACAAGGCTAGGCGACGGTTTTCGGCTTCGGGTGATCCAGGTTGGGCAGGAAGGCGATCAGCAGGCCGAGCAGCGGCAGGAAGCCGCACACCGTAAACACGAACGGGATGCTCGTGTGGTCGGCGAGTTTTCCTAGCAACGCCGAGCCGATGCCCGCCATGCCGAAGGCGAGGCCGAAGAAGATGCCGGAGATCATGCCGACTTTTCCGGGCACGAGTTCCTGCGCGTAAACCAGGATGGCGGAAAATGCGGACGACATGATCAGGCCGATGGCGATGCTGAGCGCGACCGTGCCGGTGAGCCCGACGTGCGGGAGCACGAGCGAGAACGGGGCGACGCCCAGGATGGAAATCCAGATCACCTTGAGGCGTCCGAAACGGTCGCCCACCGGTCCGCCGATGATCGTGCCGGCGGCCACCGCGAAGAGGAACACGAAGAGCAGCACCTGGGCATGCGGCACCGTCACGTTGAACCGCTCGATCAGGTAAAACGTGTAGTAGTTGGTGAAGCAGGCCAGATAGAAGTATTTTGAGAAGATCAGCGCGGCGAGGATCGCGAGGGCGGCGGCGACTCGGCCTTTCGTGAGCGTGACGGCGGGCTTGGCGCGGGCCGACGGTTTGGCGGTGCGGGCGCGCACGAGGTGGCGCTGATACCAGCCGCCGACGCGCGAGAGGATGACGATGCCGACCAGCGCGAGCAGCGTGAACCAGAGCACATGGCGTTGTCCGTGCGGAGCGACGATCCACGCGGCGGCGAGCGGCCCCAGGGAACTGCCGAGGTTGCCGCCCACTTGGAAGAGCGACTGCGCGAAGCCGTGTTTGCCGCCCGAGGCGAGGCGGGCGAGACGCGAGGCTTCCGGGTGAAAAATCGAGGAGCCGATACCGACCAAGGCGGCGGCACCGAGGAGCGCGTGGAAATTTTTGGCGTAGGCCAGCAAGACCAGTCCGATCAAAGTCATGCCCATGCCGACGGGCAGCGAGTAAGGCTGCGGACGGCGGTCGGTGTAGGTGCCCACGATCGGCTGGAGCAGCGAGGCCGTGCACTGGAGAACCAGCGTGATCAGGCCGATCTGCGCGAAGCTGAGTTGGTAGGACTCCTTCAGCAGCGGATAGATCGACGGGAGCAACGACTGGATGGTGTCGTTGAGCAAGTGCGACAGGCTGAGAGCCAGCAAAACCGCGAAGACGGTTTGGTCGGCTGAGGGAGGTTCGTCCGCGGACAAGGCGGGGACGGTTTCGGTGGGTTTCATGGGCGATGCGTTGGTAAAACGCCTCCTTCGACTCCTGTCCGGGCGGGGCTAAAAAAAAGCCCCCTCCGGAAAAAGACCGGAGGGGGCGAAAGCGGGTTAGACGTTCAGTTCCCTCACGGCGTGCCGGCGACAAGCGCGCGGACCCAGGCGGCCACGGTAATGTGGGCGACTTTGGAGACGGGCTTGAGGGAGCGGACGTTCATGAGGATTTTGGGAAAATGCAGGGAACGGGCGGCGCGTCAAGAACGCCGCCGCGTCTTCACGCCTTGGTGAGGCAGCAGTGCTTGTATTTCTTGCCGCTGCCGCAGGGGCAGGGGTCGTTGCGGCCGGCTTTGACGGCAGACTTGACGGGAGCCGGACCCTGGCGGAGCGTGCGGGCGAAGAGCCAGTGGCCGTTGATGCGGTGGAATTCGGATTTTTCGTGGAGGGCTTGCTCGGCGCCCTGCTCGTCGAAGTAGGCGGAGAAATCCACCGTGGAGGTTTCGGGCTTCGGGCCGGTTTCGTGCGAGTGGATGGCGAGGCGCGTCCACTTGATCGGCTCGCCGACGGGCTCCTCGACGTAGGGCTTGTTGTGCGTCGGCAGGTAGGTGCGGTGCAGGTAGGCGTAGTCCGCGATGTAATGGGCGGTGAAGCGCGAGCGCATCAGCTCCTCGGCGGTGGCGGCGACGCGCGTGCCCGCGATCACGGGGGCGCAGCAGGTGTCGAAGGGTTTGCCGCTGCCGCAGGGACAGGGCTTGCCGGAAAGGGAGGAGGTGACGGATGCGGTCATCAGGGAGATGTAGCGTAACGGCCGGACGAAATGCGAGCCGGAAGCCGGACGGGGACGCGAATCCATGTTGCCCGCGCCGGAAATCGTGGCGTTGCTGGAGGCATGACCCAGGCAACGACTTCAACCTCAGGTGAACTCGCCCCGCTGCCCGTGCAGAAGCGGATCGCGCTCGTGGCGCACGATCACGAGAAGGCGACCTTGCTGGCATGGGCGGAGCGCAACCGCGCGCTGCTGGCGCAGCACGAACTCTGCGCCACGGGCACGACGGGGCGGTTGTTGTCGGAGCGGCTGAAGTTGCCGGTGACGTGTTTCCTGAGCGGACCGCTCGGAGGAGACCAGCAGATCGGGGCGAAGATCGCGGAGCGGAGCATTGATGTGCTGGTGTTTTTTGGGATCCGCTGGAATCGCAGCCGCACGATCCTGACGTGAAGGCGCTGCTACGGCTCGCGGCGGTCTGGAACATCCCTTGCGCGACCACGGTGGCGACGGCGGATTTTGTTTTCAGTTCGCCGCTGCTCGGCAAGGAGTATCCGCGGGCGCTGCGCGAGATGCGGACGCATGCGCAGCGCACGCTGCCGCACGAATGCTGAATTTTCAGCATGCGGGGGTTGACATGGCCCGCCTGTTGATATTTCAACAGGCGTATGAATTCCGATCCATTGCCTGAACACTTGAGCAAGCGGGAGCGACAAGTGGCCGAGATCATCATCCGGCTGCGCCGGGCTACGGCTCGCGATATTGAGCGAGAGCTGACCGATGCGCCGACATATTCCGCCGTTCGTTCCATACTGCGCATCCTGGTCCAAAAGAGTATTGTTCGGAAAGAAATGGAGTCGGGACGCGACTGGTATGCGCCAAGCGTAGCTCCTGCGGTTGCACGGACCGGAGTGCTTCGAGCATTTGTGCGTAATTTCTTTGATGATTCTGCGGGGGAGGCGGCTTGCGCACTTCTGGGGCAAAAAAACTTAAAGCTTACGCCTGACGAGGCGGAGCGCCTGATGAAACTGATCAAGGAGGCTCGAAGCAAATGAACGTCCTTCTTTCCAAGTTGGTCCTCTTTCAGCTCTATTATTCGGCGATTGCGGCGTTCCTCGTGTGCGCCTTGAAAAGCACCGGTATTGTTGCCTTGGGTGCGCTTGCCAGCATCGCGCTAAGGCGGCGGTCTGGTGCCGCCAGATGTTGGGTATGGAGGGCTACGCTCGTCGGGTGCCTTGCACTGCCGCTATTCGATTTTGGCCCCTCGTTGGTTCAGCGGCTAAGGCTGGCTTGGCCGCAAACTCTGAATTCTGAAAACACGCAGGCGTTTATGACCCAAGCGAAGGCGTTTCATCTGGTGAACGATCCCGATGAGATTGAGGCGCGCCGGAAAAAGGAACTCGCCGAGCAGCGTGAATCATTGGCGGTCCGTCCGCCTTGGGAGGCGACGGGATTTCGGGCGTTTTCTGTGACGATCGAAGACCTGCGGCCTTCGCCTTGGCGCCAGATCGAAGGGGGGCTGAAGAGCGTATGGTGGATGCTGGCCGGCTTGCTGGTGGTGCTCGCGACGACGCGGATTGCAGTCGGGTTTTGGAGGTTGAGGAAGAATGCACGGGCGGCGGAGCCGGAGTTTCAGGAGACGGCTCGGCAAATCGCGGCCTATTTGAAAATCAAACGCACTCCGCGCGTGTGGTGGGTGAGCCAGCTTCGGTCTCCGTTGATGGTCGGGTGGTGGACGCCCGGGGTTTATCTGCCCGAAGGGGCGAGTGGTTGGGACAAGCAAAGGCGCGAGGCGGTTTTTCTGCACGAATTGGCGCATTGGCAGCGCGGCGATCATTTTTGGCAGCAGGTCGGGCGATTGGCTGGCTGCGTGTTTTGGTGGCAGCCGTTGGTTGCGTGGGCTGCTCGGCAGATGAATGCCGAGGCGGAAGCGGCGGCCGACGACGTCGTCTTGATTAAGCAATCAGCGGCGAAGGATTATGCCGCCACGCTGGTTGAGATAGCGGCGGGCGCGTGTGTGGGAACTCCAGCCGCAGGCGTGCCGATGGTGGGCTATCGGTCCATGGAGAAGCGTATACGCGGGCTGTTGCGCGATAATCCATGGCGTGGTCGCATGGGGAAACTCGCCTCGGCTGTCGTGGTGATTCTCGTGCTCTTCTCGCTGACGCTGGCGTCTGTCTATGTGGGGCAGGCTGCAAACGAGCGTGCGCCGGCCGCGAAGGACGCAGTGGTCAAGCTGACCGCCGGTGAGCGTGCGAGTCTTGAGCGTGTGCTTGATAATACGCTGAAGCGGTTGGCGGCGCTGCGGTTCCTCCATTTCAAACTGGAGGAATCGACGATGAGGGAAGAAGCCGGTGAGAAACGGATAAACCCGGAGCCAACGAAAATGGAAGCGTGGGTGGACGAGTGGACTGGAATCCATCGTGTGGAGTATCGTCCACGGGTGCTGGTTTGGATCGATGGAGCAGCGCCTTTTTCAATCAGTGACAGCACGGCGATTAACGATGGGAACCGGTATATACCTTACAGCGAAGAAGATGATGTGAGCGAAGCAAGGCCCAGGGCATCTGAAGGGCTAGAATTTTATCTCGGGTTTCAACAATCGACGGATTTGCTGCAAGTTGTCCGTGCGATGTTGGGGGTGAGTAATCTCGCCGGAGGAGAGGTTCACTACAGTCTGTCTTCAGCGATGTGCGAAAATCGTCCGGTGCTCCAGATCCGCGAGCAATTTTTACGCGACGGGAAAGTTGTCCAGCAAAAGACTTTTTTGGTGGATCCGGCCGAGGCGGATATGTTGCTTTCGTCGGAGCTGGTTTTTCCGGCTCGCAATCCGGAGCGGCCGATTCTGTGGCGTTTGCAGGAAATCGGACGGACGGCGGTGGGCGTGATGTATCCTAGCCGCTACCAACGCATATATTATGATGATAAGTCCAAGACGACGCTTGATGTGCGGATGACGCAGTTGGAGGTGCTGGATGCGCTGCCGCCCGGGATCACAATTATACCCAAACCTCCGGGAGGCGAGTATGTGGCCAAGAATGGTTCTCCGATTCGCTATCCGCAGATGACAATCAATTATGTCCACGCGGAGGAACCGAGTCTGACGGTGCCTATGGTGGCTGCTCACGTGCGCATAAATAACCGTGATTTGGGAGAACTTCGATCCGATGCGCAGGGGTGTTTGATCGTGCCATTGCCTGCTGAGGAGATCGTTTTCTTGGATGTGCGCACCAAGGTTTCCGGGTTCGCCGCTCAGATCGTCGAATGGCGTAAGCAGGGCGATCCATTCCAACTGCCACAAACTTACACGGTAAAATTGTGGCCGGGATCGCCGATTGGAGGGAAGGTGGTGGATCAGGCAGGTCAACCAGTGGAAAAGGCAGAGGTGCGTATTTCGTTGAGCGGTCGGTGGCGCACTTGGCGGATTTTTAGCGATCGCTTCGCTTTTGGGGCAGTCAAGGCGATCACAGACTCTGAGGGTATCTGGCGGCTGCCGGATTTCCCGGCAGATCTTGGAGGTCTTAGCTTTCGCGTAAGCGCAAACGGGTTTCAGGCGACGACTGATTCTGGAACTGCCGAATTCCGGACAGGCACGGGATTACCTTATTCTGCTTTGCGTGATGGCTCCTGGGTGCTGATCTTAAAACGTGGCGAAGAACTTCGTGGTCGGGTGACCGATGCTGCGGGAGTATCGGTGCCAAAGGCGCGGGTGGTTGTGGGAACTGATATTCACGGGTCAAATGCGCCTGAGACGGCGACAGATGTGCGAGGCGATTTTTTCATGAAGGGCATGAAAACGGGTCCGATCACGTTGACGATTGAGGCTCCAAATCAAAAGCCGATGAGCATGGAATTGACGCTGCCGGTTGCCGAGCCTCTCTCGATTCGCCTAGAGTCTGGCAATGTGCTTCGTGGGCGGGTGGTGAATGAAAAGGGCAAGCCCTGCGCGCATCTGAACGTGAACGTCGATACATGGAAAAAACTGCGCACGCTCGATTTCAGCACTCAGACGGATGCCGAAGGGAGGTTCGTATGGCGCGGAGCACCGGATGAACCGGTGACTTTTGTCTTCGGGGCATGCCAAAGTCGCGAGTTTTTAAGGAGTCTCCCGCTGGCTCCCAAAGCGGAGGAGCAGCTTATCGTGATGAAGCCAGCATTGAAATTGGTGGCCAGGGTCGTCGATGCGATTACCCAAAAGCCCATCGAGAACGTCCGGCTTATTCCAGGACAAGTGTGGAACGGGACGGATGTTTTATGGAGCAGGGAATCGATGAGGACTTATCCCAAGGGGGAAATCATCTGGGAAAGCGTGGATGTAGGGGCCGCCATGGCCTTTCAGATTGAAGCAGATGGCTACGAATCGCTTCAGACCAAAACTTACGTCGCAAACCAAGCAGTTGTGCAGGAGACGCTACAAATGAAGGCCAAGAAACCCTGAGGAGGGTGTGAAAGAGAGCATTTTGAACCGGCTCTGATAGACCGCGCGGAAGTCCTACCTCCTTTGCGGTTACTGTTTTAATAAACTGCGCTAACCGAGAGTGGCCGCCGGTGCGGGCGGGGTTGGGCGGGGCTTTGCCGCCTTCATGATCGGGTAGCGGATGAGGCCGTGGTAGAGGCCGAGGATCACGAGCATGCCGAGCACGGCGTAGATCAAGCCTTCGATCGTGGTGGGCACGGCGGGTTTGTAGATGGAGAGCGTGGCGTGCGTGATCGACGGATCGAGGTGCGCGAAAAACACGAAGGGTTTTTCCCAGAGTGAGGCGTTGCGGATGGCGAGATCGGCGGCGGCGAGCGAATCGACGCGCGTGACGGCGTCGCTCATCACGCCGGCGAGGCGGGCCACGCTTTCATCGGCGTTGTGGCCGGTGCGCGTGATGAACTCGGCGAGGGTGAGCTTGGACTGGGCGGCGACCTCGGTGAACTGCGCGAGCTGGCGGCGGGCCTCGTCAAGGCGTCCGCCGAGGCGCTGGAGGTATTGTTGGATGAACTCGGGCAGCTGGCAGAACAGGACGGCGCCGAACACGCAGAGCAGACGGTCGATCAGGGTGTCGCCGACCTTCAGCACGGGGCGGAGCGGAGCGGTCCATTTCATGACGGGAGAGGCTCGCGTGTTGGAGAGACGAGGGCAAGCGGGGAGCGCTGGGGCGGGGACCTCCCGGTCCCCGTCACGCGACCGGGAGGTCGCGTCTCCAAAAAAGCGTCAGAGGGCGGCGCGGATGACGGCGCCGAGGCGGGCGATGCCTTCCTCGATGCGGGCCTCGGTGGCGTTGCTGAAATTGAGGCGCATCGTGTTCTTCACCGGCGAGTCCACCCAGAAGGGCGCGCCGGGGACGAAGGCGACTTTTTCGCGGGCCGCGGCCTTGAGCAGTTCCAGCGTGTCGATGGATTCGGGGAGCGTGGCCCAAAGGAAGAGTCCGCCGTCGGGTTTGGTCCAAGTGCAGCCGGCGGGAAGGTGGCGCTTGAGGGCGTCGAGCATGACGTCGCGGCGGCGTCCGTAGACGGCGCACAGCTTGGCGACGTGGGCGGTCACAACACCGGGTTCGCGGACGTAGCGCCAGACGAGGCGCTGGGTGAAGGCGGAGGTGTGGAGGTCGGCGGCCTGTTTGGCGGCGACGAGTTTTTCGTAGACCTCGCGGTCGGGGGCGACGAGCCAGGCGACGCGAAGGCCGGGCGTCATGATCTTGCTGGAGGTGCCGAGGTAGAGCCAGTGGCGGGCTTCGGGGAAGGTGCCGAGCGCGGGAACATCTTCGCCGGAGAAACGCAGGCGTCCGTAGGGATCGTCTTCGACCACGGGCACGCCGAAGTGAGCGGCGATGGCGACGATCTCGGCGCGGCGGGCGGCGGGCGTGGTGCGGCCGGTGGGGTTTTGGAAATTTGGGATCAGATACAGGAACTTTGGCTTGCGCGGAGATGTTTCGAGGAACGTGCGCAGGGTTTCGGGGCGGAGGCCGTGTTCGTCCGACTCGATGCCGACGGGGACGGCTTCGTAGGCTTGAAAGGCCTGGAGCGCGCCGAGGTAGGCGGGGTTTTCGACGAGGACGAGGTCGCCCGGGTCGAGGAAAACCTTGGAGATGAGATCGAGACCCTGCTGGGAGCCGCTGGTGATGAGGATCTGGTCGGGGGCGACTTTCAGTCCGACGGTTTCGGCGAGATGGGCGCAGACCCATTGGCGCAGGGGGAGGTAGCCTTCGGTGATGTCGTATTGAAGGGAGGCGGGGCCGTCTTCGGCGAGGAGGGACTGGGCGGCGCGGGCGGTTGCCTCGATGGGAAACAGCTCGGGCGCGGGGAGTCCGCCGGCGAAGGAGATCACATCGGGGGAGCCGGTGACTTTGAGGATTTCGCGGATGGCGCTCGGCTTGAGGCCGGCGGTGCGTTGGGCGAAGGCGAAGGACGACGGAGTGCTCATGGCAGGTCTATAGGGTAGGGACGGAAGCGTCCCCGGGGCTCGGGTTCCAGCAAATCCGGTCGCGGGTTGAGAATGAGGAAGTCGTTCCGGGCCTGATTGCTCTCAGGACGGGCGGGCTCGCGTTGGATGCGGATCGCGGGGCCGAACGGTTCGGGCCAGCGGGTGCGTGTTTGGGTGCGTATGGTTTTCATGGCGGTTGTTTTTTAACCGCCCCCTGCGGGTGCTTATCCGGACAGGGCCACAAAAAAGCCCCCTCCGGTTGGCACCGGAGGGGGCGAAAGTTTTTAAACGATCAAGCCCCTCTCGGCGCGGTGGTAACGGACACGGCGGAGACTGCGACCACGGAAATGTGGGCGAGGGCTTTGGCGGAGGTCGTGTTGCCGTGGAGGTTCATTGAAGCGAGCGAAACGAAAGTGAAAGCGGGCGATTGGTCAAGCGCGGGCTTGAAAACGCTCAGCCGTTGCGGGCGGCGGCGCGGCGGTTTTGCACGGCGGCGTCGGCCTGACGGTCGAGCCAGCGAAGGAACGCGAAGCGAGGCTGCGGACTGATGAATTCCTTCGGGTCCACCGGGTGGCCATGGGGGTAGAGCGTCTCGGGATCGATGTAGGTGCCGAAGACGAAATCGCACAGCGGCAGGCCGAAGACGCCGGAGATGGCCTCGTTGCAGCGGATGTCGGCGTGGTGGCGGAGGTGGAAGGCATAGGCCTTGCGCCAGATGCGACCGTATTTGGGATGTTCGACGAGGCGGTCCCAGGTGTCCTGAGGCCAGTGCTCGACCGCGTGGATGAGTTCGTAGAGCGAGAGGGACCAGGCGACCGCGAGGTAACCGGCGAGAAAGAGGGGCCAGGTGGGCAGCAGCAACTGCGCAATGACAAGGAATGGCGTGACAATCAGGGCGAACACGAGGAGCGAATACCAAGGGAAGTAGGAGGCTTCGTGCTGCTTTTCCTCCTCGATGGGGAAGGTGTTGTGGACGACGTTTTCGACGAGGCCGGGGATTTCCTCGGTGCCGCGCTTCGTCCGGTGATAGCCGATGCGGGTGAGGGCGTGATGGAGGGTATGCTGGCGGTAGAAGTAGCTCAGGAAAGGGATGAGCGGCGCGTGCAGGATGTAGCGGTGAAAGAAGAACTCAAAGACGCCGGCTCCGGCGTGGACCAAGAGAAAGGTCACGGCGAACGCAATCCAACTGGCGTCAAGCTGGGCCTTCCAGAGACCGGGAAACACCAGAGCGAGCAGTCCGAAGAGGCCGGCGAGCGTGAGCAGGATGGTCGTGATAAAAAGCCACGGGGAGAATTTCTCTTCGTGTTGGTGGGCGCCCTCGTGGGAATGGTCGGACATGATTAGTGGACTGGTTGGGGATGCGCCTGGACGGGCGGACTCTTCAATGGGGCACCCACCCCATCAGCAAAAGAGGCCGACGCCTAGCGTATTCTCCGTGGAATTCGGAGGTTGGGTTAACCTGTTGCATTTGGCGCGTGAGGCGAACGGTCGGAGCCGGCCGAAGGATCACTTGTTGCCGCCGAAAAGACTCTTGATGCCCTTGACGGCGCCCGAGGCGGCGTCGCCTGCGCCTGAGCCGATCTGGCCGACGGAGTGGGCGACCGCGCTGACAATGCCGCCGAGGATGTTGGTAACGACCTTGGCGGCGGCCTGGTCCGGAGTGATGCCGCCTTCCTTGGTGCCGAGGTCGGTGATCGTGATCGGAGGCATCGGGAGGGTTGCGGCGGTGCCGCTGACGCCGAGCGTGACCTTGGCGTTCTGGAGGCGGAAGCTCTTGACCTCAAATTTTATGGGCTTGGCCGGTTTTTCGGTGGACTTTTCAACGGGCTTGTCCGCGGTGCCGCCGGTGGCCTTTTCGATGTTTTTAAGGAGGTCGCCGATGTTGCTGCTGACGAGTTTCGTCTCGTAGACGAATTCGGGGCTGTCGATGAGAACCTCTTTGATGACGGCGTGACCGCCGAGGAGGGCGCCGGGCAGGGACAGGGGGGCGACGCTCACGTGGACCTTGCCCATGTAAAACGCCTTGTCGCTTTTCCATCCTTCGGGGTTGCCGACGAAGAGGCCGGACATCGTGAAGGAGCCGGTGAAGGGCGAGACGCTGACGCTGTCCACGGTGACCTTGGTGCCGGTGATCTTGGGGCCGAAGGTGTTGACACTCTTGGTGATGATGGGGCCGAGCGTGAAGGTCAGCACGATGCCGCCGATCAACACGAGACCGAAGAGGACACCGAGGATGACGAGGAGTTTTTTCATGGTGTAAAAGGTTGATGGGAGCCTACCGCGGGGCGGGATGACGGCAAGCCCGCACGTTGTTCGCCATGACGTTGTGTTTCCATGCCGCAAGGAATGCGCAGCCCTTGCCAACGTGCGGTTGGTATATGCCGGGGTTTGCCTGCATACTGGCGGCGCAATGAGTCAGACCCTTCCCATTCTTACCGCTGATGAAGCGGCTGCCCTGATCCAAAACGGCCAGACCCTCGGGGTCAGTGGCTTCACGCCCGCCGGCGCGGCCAAGGCGGTGCCCCGTGCGCTCGCGGCCCGCGCCCGCGCCGAACATGCGGCGGGAAGGCCGTTCAAGGTCGCCATCGTTTCCGGCGCCTCGACGGGAGACTCGCTCGACGGCGAGCTGGCCCGCGCCGAGGCCATCTCCTGGCGCACGCCCTACCAGAGCAACAAATCCCTGCGCGACGGCATCAACGCGGGGAAAATCCGTTTTTTTGACATGCATCTCTCGCACTTGCCGCAGCAGGTGCGCAGCGGGTTTCTCGGGCAGTTCGACTGGGCGATCGTCGAGGCCTGCGACGTCACCCCCGAAGGCGAGATCGTGCTGAGCACCTCGGTCGGCGCCTCCCCGACATTTTTGCGTTGCGCGAAGAAGGTGATCATCGAGCTCAACCGTTTCCATTCGCCCAAGCTCCGCGGCTTCCACGACATCTATGAGCCGCTCGATCCTCCCCACCGCCTGCCGATCCCGATCACCCGTCCTTCGGACCGCATCGGGACCGAGACGGTCAAAATCGATCCGCGCAAGATCGTCGGCATCGTCGAGAACAACCAGCCGGACGAGACCGGCGGCTTCGATCCGGCCGACGACACCACCACGGCCATCGGACGCAACGTCGCCGAGTTCATCGCCGGCGAACTGCGCGCGGGCCGCATTCCCAAGGAATTTCTCCCCATCCAGTCCGGCGTGGGCAACATCGCCAACGCCGTTCTCGGCGGACTCGGCGCGCATCCCGACATCCCCTCGTTCGAGATGTATTCCGAGGTGATCCAAGACTCCGTCATCGACCTCGTGAAGTCCGGCAAGATCAAGTTCGCCACGGGCACGTCGCTCACGATCGCGAAGGACAAGCTGCTGAAGTTTTACGACGACCTGGAGTTTTTCCGCTCCCGCATCCTTCTGCGTCCGCAGGAAATCACCAACAATCCCGAGATCGTGCGCCGTCTCGGCATCATCACCGTCAACACCGCCATCGAGGTGGACATCTTCGGCAACATCAATTCGACGCACATCATGGGCTCCAACCTCATGAACGGCATCGGCGGTTCGGGCGATTTTACGCGCAACGCCCACATCTCCATCTTCACCTGCCCGTCCTCCGCCAAGGGCGGCAAGATCAGCACCATCGTGCCGCTGGTCTCGCACATGGACCACAGCGAGCACTCCGTGCAGGTCGTGGTCACGGAAAACGGGATCGCCGACCTGCGCGGCAAGACCCCCAACGAGCGCGCCCGGCTTATCATCGAGAAGTGCGCGCATCCCCAGTTCCACGACTCGCTCATGGCCTACGCCGAGATGGCCAAGCACGGCCAGACGCCGCAGACGCTCACCAAGGCTTTTGCCTTCCACGAGCAGTTCCTGCGCACCGGCGACATGCGCGGGGCGATCTCCGTCTGAGGGAGGTTCGGCAACTTTTACCTTGTCAGCGGCGGTGCGCGCCCCTGCTTTGGCGCGTTCACTCATGGCGTCCAACTATACCGAAGCCTCGATCAAGACCCTTTCCCCGCTTGAGCACATCCGCCTGCGTCCCGGCATGTATATCGGGCGCCTGGGCACCGGCACCCACGCCGAGGATGGCATCTACGTGCTCATCAAGGAGACCATCGACAACTCCATCGACGAGTTCACGATGGGCTACGGCAAGAAGATCGAGATCGAGCTCACCGACCGCACCGTGCGCGTGCGCGACTACGGACGCGGCATCCCCCTCGGCAAACTCGTCGACTGCGTGTCGATCATCAACACCGGCGCGAAATACGACAGCGAGACCTTCCAAAAATCCGTCGGTCTGAACGGCGTCGGCCAGAAGGCCGTCAACGCGCTCTCCGTTTACTTCTCCGCCCAGGCCGTCCGCGAGGGCGAGACGCGCATCGTCGAATTCGAGCAGGGCAAGCTCCGCAAGGACCACAAAACCCACAAGACCACCGAGAAGAACGGCACGATCATCGCCTTCACGCCCGACGAGGCGCTCTTCGGCAAGGACTTCAAGTTCCGCAACGAGTTCATCGAGGAGATGCTCTGGAACTACGCCTACCTCAACCGCGGCCTCACGCTCACCTTCAACGGCAAGGCCTACAAATCCGAGTTCGGCCTCAAGGATCTCCTCACCAAGAAGCTCACCGGCGAACCGCTCTACCCGATGGCCCACCTCGAGGCCGAGGACATCGAGGTCGCCCTCACCCATGGCGCGCACTACGGCGAGGAATACTACTCCTTCGTCAACGGCCAGCATACCACCATGGGCGGCACCCACCTCACCGCCTTTCGCGAGAGTCTGGTCACGACCCTGCGCAACTTCTTCAAGAAGGACTACGACGCCGCCGACGTCCGCCAGTCGATCATCGCCGCCGTTTCGTTGCGCGTGCAGGAGCCGGTTTTCGAATCGCAGACCAAGACCAAGCTCGGCTCGAACGACCTCGGCCCGAAAGGCCCGTCCATCCGCCAGTTCATCGGCCAGTTTCTCCAGCAGCAGCTCGACAACTGGCTCCATCGCAATCCCGAGGCGGCCGAGGCCATCAAGCGCAAGATCGAGGACAGCGAGCGCGAGCGCAAAGAACTCTCCGGCATCCGTAACCTCGCCCGCGAGCGCGCCAAGAAGGCCTCGCTGCACAACCGCAAGCTGCGCGACTGCCGCGTCCACCTCGACTCGAAGGACAAGCGCGCCGAGGACAGCACGCTCTTCATCGTCGAGGGTGACTCCGCCTCCGGATCGCTCACGTCGTGCCGCGACGTGCAGACGCAGGCCGTCTTCGCGCTGAAGGGAAAGCCGCTCAACACCTTCGGCCTGACGAAAAAAGTCATCTACGAGAACGAGGAATTTCACCTCCTCCAGAGCGCGCTCAACATCGAGGAGGGCATGGAGACCCTGCGCTACAACCGCGTGATCATCGCGACCGACGCCGACGTGGACGGAATGCACATCCGGCTGCTGCTGCTCTCGTTCATCCTCCAGTTTTTCCCCGAGCTGATCACGCAGGGACATCTGTTCATCCTGGAGACGCCGCTCTTCCGTGTGCGGACCAAGAAGCAGACGATCTATTGCTACTCCGAAGCCGAGAAACAATCCGCGCTCCACAAGCTCGGCCAGAGCGCCGAGATCACGCGCTTCAAAGGCTTGGGCGAGGTCTCGCCGGCCGAGTTCAAGGACTTCATCGGCGAAAACATCCGCGCCGAAAAAGTCACCCTCGACCGCCTGCACGACGTGAATGGCCTGCTCACGTTCTACATGGGCAAAAACACGCCCGACCGGCAGGATTTCATCATCGGGAATCTGAGGGTGGAGAAAGATCTCGTGGAGGCCTGAGGCCGCTGGTTTGCGTTGCGGCGCGAGCGACCTTGGAGCCATATCGTGCCATGCGCACGATTCGACTGCTGGGGGTGTTGTTCTGGTTTGGCGTAAGCCCGTTCGCCGTCCACGCGACGATCTTAGATGTGGCTTTGGATGGGGTGTCCTTTAAATCGCTTGAAGAAGCGAAAGCTGGAGCGACATGGGGGAGTGCATCAAATGTCCCGCTGGATTTTACTGCGGAGGGATTGGGCTGCGAATCGGCTTCTGGAAATTCTTTCGTCGAGGCGTGGGTTCAGACCAATCCAATCGCCGTGGGCTCCTATCGCCAGCCTTGGCGTTTTGGAGGGTTTCGGATTGAGGTATATGGTTTCGTGGACGAGCGATGGCCACTGGTAGATCGGGTCTTCGTGCGACACAGTCCGGATCGTAAACATTGGACGACGTGGGGTCAGATGGTTCGATCCGACCAGAGTAAGCGGATGCTTTTTGGGTGCGAACTGGCTATTCCGCGCACCACTCGGGCGAGATACGAGGAGTTGCTTGCCGGTTTCGCCAAGACCAACCCGCCGAATCCAAAATTTCAAGAGGACGCCGTGCGCTGGATTCTCTCCAAGGATCCCGGCTACTTCGAAAAGGAAACTCCGTTCATCGGCTACGTGCAATTTCTGATCGAAGCTCACGTGGGGAGCGGTTCACGGCGCCTAAAGGGAGTGAGCGTTTGCAGTGATAGTATCGTGGATGAGTTAAGGTGGCACCTCACGGATGCTAATCGCTCCGAATACGAAGGGAAGAAGTGGGGCTTTTTTGCGCCATAGGATCTGCTCCTTGGTTCGGGTGCGAACGTTCTGCACGAGTAAAAATACGCCCGACCGACAAGACTTCATCATCGGGAATCTGCGGTTGGAGGAGGAACTAGTTGAAGCCTGAGGCCGCTAGTTTGCGTTGCGGCTCTGGTTGGTGGCATTCTTTATGGCGCTATGCGCACGATTCGATTGTTGGGAGTTTTGTTCTTGTTTGTGGCGAGTCATCTCGCCGTGCGCGCTACGATCTTGGCCTTTGTTGGCGAGCGATTGGATTTCGATTCGCCCGACGCGGTGAAGGACAAGGCCACTTGGGGTGGCCCGACTGAACACCCGCTTGATTTTAAAGCGGGTGGATTGGGTAGCGAATCCGTTATGGAGCGTGGCGAAATTGACGCTTGGGTGCGGACGAACCCCATGGCTTTGGGGAGTTGGGGGCAGCCCTGGCGCTTTGCCGGATTCAGCGTCGAAGTGCAGGGCTTTAAGGATGGGCAACGCTCGTGCGTGGCCCGCGTGTTCGTGAGACACAGTCCCGACCGCAAGCACTGGACGACCTGGAGCGCGATGTCGCTCAAGACGGCTGAGGAGTTGGAGGCGGAAAGGATAGTCATGAAAAAGAATTTTAAAAACTCGCTTGGTCCGTTTGGGGATGAATCGCGCCCGTTGGATCAGTGGAACAAGGCTGTTTTTCATTGTTCACTGGAGGTTCCCCGCACTACGCGCGCGAGCTATGAGCAACTGCTCGAGGCCTTCGCGAAGACGAAGCCGCCCCGCCCTAAATTTCAGGAAGACGCCGTGCGTTGGATACTGGCTCAGTATCCGCATTATTTTGAAAATCAGCCGCCGTTTCTCGGTTACGTGCAGTTTTTATTTGAGATAAACGTCGGTCAAAGCCCGCGCCGCCTGAAGAGCGTGACTATTGGAGGATTCAGCCTCTCGGACGAGTTGATGGGGCATCTCACGGACGCTAACCGTGCCGAATACGAGGGGAAGAAGTGGAGCTTTGTTGCCCCTTAGTATCTGAGCCCTGTTTAGATGCTCTCGTTCTACATGGGCAAAAACACGCCCGACCGTCAGGACTTCATCATCGGGAATCTGCGGGTGGAGAAGGATTTGGTGGGAGATTGAAATCAGCCTGAAATCAGTGCGTTATTTTTGTTATTAAATGGTTAAGTTGCTAATTGGCAATCGACTGCTTTGTCTTGATTCCGTTTTTAATCCGTGCATTTTTTAAGAAATGCCACGGAGACCGATCATCACTTTGCCCGCCCTGACCCTGCGTTTGCAGGCGCAAGGGCCGCAGACTGCCGCCGAGTTGGCGACGGCGGCGGGGGTGCATCGCTCGCAGGTATCGCGCACGCTGGCCGATACCGCCGACGCGGTGGTGCAGATTGGCGCGGCGCGGCGGGCGCGGTATGCGCTGCGCCGCCGCGTGCGGAACATCGGGGATCGCTGGCCGGTTTTTCGGATCGACGAGGCGGGGCGTGCGCATGAATGGGCCCGGTTGGAGGCGTTTCATGGCGGCTTTCGGGTGGAGTGGGTGGGGGCTGCACCTAGCTGGTGTTCGCAGCTGGCTGTGGTGGATGTCGATGGCTGGGCGGAGGGATTCCCGTTTTTTTTCGGCGATCTGCGGCCCCAGGGATTTCTCGGACGCGCCATCGCGCGCCGTGTGACGGACACGCTGCGGTTGCCGTTGGACCCGACGAATTGGGGCGACGACGACACGCTGGTGTTTCTTCAGTCCGAGGGCGACGACCTGCCGGGCGACTTGGTGGTGGGCGACGTTCCTCTGCGCCGCATGCTGGCGCGGCAGGTCGAACCCGCGACTCCGATAGGTGAGGCCGATCGCGACGTGCGTTATCCCGAACTGGCCGCACAGTCGTTGCAGGCGGGCGTGCCAGGCTCCTCGGCGGGCGGCGAACAGCCCAAGTTCCTCACGCATGTGCGCGTCGCAGATGACACGTGCGCCGTCCTCGTAAAGTTTTCCCAGCCTTTGGACACGCTGGCCGGCCGCCGCTGGGCGGACCTGCTTGTGGCCGAGGCGCACGCTCTGGATGTGCTCGTCAACGCCGGCGAGGCGCTGGCGGGCGCGCAGGTTATTGATGCGGGGGGACGCCGTTTTCTGGAGGTGCGCCGTTTTGACCGTGCGGGTGCGTGGGGGAGGCGTGGAGTCGTTTCGCTGGCGGCTTTGCATGGCGCGTTTGTCGGGAGCGGCGGTGCGACCACGTGGGTGCAGGCGGCGGAGCAATTCGCGGTCGCGGGCCTGCTTGCGCCCGAAGCGTCCGCCTCGGTGCTCCGTCGGCATGCGTTCGGCGAACTTATCGGCAACAGCGACATGCACTTTGGGAACATTGCGTTTTGGCTGCGCGATGAACTGCCGCTGCGCCTCGCGCCGGTTTACGACATGTTGCCGATGCTCTGGGCACCGGCGGCGGGCGGTGAGATCGTGCCGCGCGTTTTTGCGCCGCTTCCGCCCACGCCTGCGCAGGAGGACGACTGGACCGTGGCGGCCGGGTGGGCCGGGGTGTTTTGGCAGCGTGTTGCCGCTGATGCGCGCGTGTCGCCGGAGTTTGCGGACATCGCCCGTGCGGCGGGTGAAACGGTGGCCCGTCTGCGCGAGCGTTTTGGCACCTGAGCGCCTCAATGTCTTTCCTTCACCGCCCCCGGCCCAAGCCGAGTTTGTCACTTAATAAGTGACAAGTTGGGTTGGACGAGAGTTTGACTTTAACTTCAAGTTGAACTTCATTTTTAGCGTGAAAATCATCGCGGCTCTCGACTTGCGCAACGACCTTGAGGGTGTTGTGAGGGCGCTCAAGCGCGGAGAGCGCATGGCGCTTACATATCGCGGTGAACTGGTCGGCGAGCTGTCGCCGCCGTCGAAACCGGAGGTGCCCGGCGAGTTGCCGGAAGCCAATCGGCGGGCGTTGGAGGCGTTGAAGGAACTGCGCGCCTATACCTCTTCGCAGCGGCCCGATTATGCGGCGAAGGCCGCCAGCTACCTCCAGGAGTTGCGTGAGGATCGGGCCGCCTACGGAGAACGTAATCCGTCGTGATTTTTATCGATACGGATTTTTTGATCGAAGCGGTCGTGCCTGGGTCGCCGGAAGACATCCAGGTGGAGCGCTGGCTGCTGGCGGGCGAAATCCTGGCGGTAAGCGCGGTGGCGTGGACCGAGTTCCTGAACGGACCGGTGGACGCGGTGCAGATTCATCGGGGCCGGGGTCTCATCATCGCCGGGATCGAGGACTTCACTGAAGTGCAGGCCGTGGAGGCGGCGCGTCTATTCAACGCCACCGGACGGCGTCGGCGTCACAAATTCGACTGCCTCGTCGCGGCCGCCGCCATCACATCCGGGGCTCGACTTGCCACGCGGAACACGGCGGACTTTCAAGTTTTCATTCCTCACGGCCTTCAACTGGCCTGAACCACCCACCACCCATCACGAGTCCAACTTTTTTTTGTAGGAGCGGCTTTATGCCGCGATTCCAATCCTCGTGAGCAAGCTCGCTCCCACGACGAACTATCGCGGCGTAAAGCCGCTCCTACATTCCAAGCCGCAGATTCCCGAATTTTCATCCGTAGATGCCCAAACGCACTCCTTCTCCTGACGACCAGCCCGAACTTCCCTTGAACGGGAACAAGCCGGCTGCCCCCGAATCCACTCCCGCGCCGTCCGAGCCGGCTCAACCTGCCGCCACCCTCGTCTCCGCCGAGGCCGAACCGCCTAAGACCAACGACCACGCCCCGCTCGCTCATTCCTACCAGAAGTGGTTCCTGGAATACGCCAGCTATGTCATCCTCGACCGCGCCGTTCCGCACATCGACGACGGCCTGAAGCCCGTCCAGCGCCGCATCCTCCACACGTTCTGGGAGCAGGACGACGGCCGCTTTCACAAGGTCGCCAACATCGTCGGCGCCTGCATGCGCTTCCATCCGCACGGCGACGCCTCCATTGGCGCCGCCCTCGTCGGCATCGCCCAGCGCGGCTACCTCGTCGAGCCGCAGGGCAACTTCGGCAACCTGCTCACCGGCGACGACGCGGCCGCGCCCCGTTACATCGAGGCCCGCCTCACGCCTTTCGCCCGCGAGGTGCTCTTCAACCCGAAGACCACGGTCTGGCAGGCCAGCTACGACGGCCGCGCCAAGGAGCCCGTCACTCTGCCCGCCAAGTTCCCCATCGTGCTCCTCGACGGCGCCGAGGGCATCGCGGTCGGTCTCTCGACCAAGATTCTTCCGCACAATTTCAACGATCTCTGCCGCTGCGCGATCAACCACCTTCAGGGTAAGCGCTTCAAGCTCGTCCCCGATTTCCCCTCCGGCGGCATCGCCGACTTCGCCGATTACAACGACGGCGAGCGCGGCGCCAAGGTGAAGGTTCGCGCCAAGATGGAGTCGCGCGGCAAATATCAGATCGCCATCACCGAGCTGCCCTACGGCACCACGACCGTTTCGCTTATCGAGTCGATCCTCGCCGCCAACGCGAAGGGCAAGATCAAGGTCAAGCACGTCGACGACAACACGTCCGAGTCGGTCGAGATCATCGTCCACCTGCCGCAGGGCGCCGATGCCGACCAGGTGATGAACCAGCTCTACGTGTTCACCGATTGCCAGGTGTCCATCTCGCCCGCCGCCTGCGTGATCGACACGATCGACGGCCAGGACAAGCCCGTCTTCCTCGGCGTTTCCGAAATCCTCCGCCGCTCCGTGGACAAGACCGTGCAGCTCCTCAAGCAGGAGCTCGACATCAAGCTCGGCGAACTCGAGCAGCAGTGGCACTGGGACTCGTTGGAACGCATTTTCATCGAGGAGCGCGTCTACCGTCGCATCGAGCAGTCCAAGACCTGGGAAAGCGTCCTCGCCGAGATCCACGAAGGCCTGAAACCCTTCGTCAAAAAACTCCGCCGCGCGATCACCGACGACGACGTCACGCGCCTGACCGAGATCCGCATCAAGCGCATCTCCGCCTACAACCGCTTCAAGGCCGACGAAGCCATCAAGGCCATCGAGGCAGACATCAAGGCGACCAAGCACGACCTTGCCCACCTCACGGAATACGCGATCAAGTGGTTCGAGACGCTCCAGGAAAAATACGGCAAGGGCCGCAAACGCCGCACCACCTGCGACGAGGTCGAGCAGATCAGCGCCTCCGCCGTCGTCTCCGCGAACCAGCGTCTCTACGTCAACCGCGAGGAGGGCTTCATCGGCCTCAACTGGCGCCAGCACGAGTTTGTCATCGAGTGCACCATCCTCGACGACGTCGTGGCCTTCATGGGCGACGCGACGTGCAAGATGGTCAAGGTCGCCGACAAGGTTTTCATGGGAAAGGACATCAGGCATGTCCACATCGTGCCCAAGGACGGCGACGACCGTTTCTACACGCTCATCTACCAGGACAAGGAAAGCGGCAAGGCCTTCGCCAAGCGCTTCCAACTCGGAGGCATGACTCGAGAAAAACTTTACAACCTCGCGGCGAGCGACGGTTCAAAACTGGTGTTCTTCGACGAGACGAAGAACCAGGAGGCGATGCCGGCCAAGGTCCGCGTGCAGTTGAGCGGCCGCTGCTCGGCGCGCATCAAGGACTTCGAGTTCGACCTGTCCGAGCTCACCATCGGCAGCCGCGGCGCGAAGGGCCTGACCGTCACCCAATACCCGATCAAGGAAGTCACCCGCGCCTGACGACCGTCGGCGGCGGGAGGACTTTCTTGAGGGCGTCGAACCAACGCGTGGCCATCTTTTCGGCGCCTTGGGCGTTGGGATGAACGTGGTCGGCGATGGTGTCCGTCTGCCAGTTGAAACCGTCGGCTTGGTTCACGAGAATCACTGGCGAGGCGGCGGTGGCGAGTTCCTTGGCCAACCCGGCCAGAGCCTGGTTGTAGGCGGGGATGTAGGAGTATTTCGGGAGCTTGCCGCTGGTGATGACCTGTCCGAGGAGGATGACGACCTTGGGGTTGATCGCGCGAGCCGTGGTGATGATGGCGCGGGTATCCTTGATCATGCCGGGAATCGGCTGCTCGTCGTAGGAGTGGTTGTGGCCGGCGTGGATGAGGATGATGGCGGCCGGATTTTTCCGGTAGAGCGTCTCGAACTGGGCGCGGAGAAAAGCCACGTTCTGGCCGGCGTAGCCTTCGTGGGGCAGCACGCCGAGCGGGGAGTTCTTGGTGGGATGCGTGGTTTTGGAGCCGACGTAGGCGACGTTGTAGCCGGTCGCCCGGAGTTTTTCCATCAGCGGATAGCGATAGACGGAAAACGTATCGCCTCCCTCGGTGATCGAATCGCCGAGCGGCATGATCGTGACGGGCTTCGCGGCCTGCGGCGTCGTGTCGGCGGCGCGGGTCACCGGGAGAAGCAAGCCGATGAAAGCGACAAGAAGGAGAAGCGACTTCATCGGCTTGCTGTTTTATTTAGTAAGCGCGCACTTCGTAAACGCGAGCGGCGGGCGCACCGTGGGTGGCGAGGACTTCGAGTTCCAGTTTTTTGCCGGTGACGGGCGCGGCGAGGGTGTGGACGCGTTTGCGCAGATAGTTGTCGGACACTTCGGCGAGCACCTTGCCGTCGAGCAGGAGACGGTAGGCCTTTACGGTCTCGGGCTGGGCGCGCCGCGGCGCGGATTTTCCCGTGGCGTAGTCGCTCATCGTGAGAACGAGCTCCTTTTCGAAGTTGGTGTCGAAGGTGACGTGGACTTCTTTGATGACAACGGGCGCGGGCAACTCGAGGGCGAGCATGGCGGGGAGCGCGGCTGATTCCCAGCGATGCACCGAGTCGGAAGACCAGGAGCCGAAGGAGGCCTTCAAGTCGCGGGTGATGCCGTCGGTGACGTTGGCGGCGGGCTGCGCGGCGGAGGATGCGGTGACCCTGGCCTTGCGAACGAGGTCGGTTGCGTCGGCGTTGGGCAGGTTGAGGAGGTAGGCGTCGTCGCGGAGGAGCGTCTGCTGGAGGGCGAAGACGTTTTCCTTGGTGGCGAGCTGGCGGATATCGTTGCCCGCGGCGGTGCGCCAGAGGGCGGCGGCGGTGCCGATGGCCTGGCCGCCGACGGCGCAGGTGGCCATCACGCGGGTGCTGGCGAAGGCGACGTGGGTGGCGGAGATGTTGCGGCCCGCGAAGAAGAGATTGGCGACGTTGCGCGAGTGGTAGCTGCCGAGCGGGATCGAGTAGAGATGCTTGATGTGCGTCGGGGTGAAGGGCGGCTCGTCGGGCACATCGACGCCGGAGGGCGGGTGAAGGTCGATGGCCCAGCCGCCGTAGGCGACCTGATCCTCGAAGACGCGGCCGCCGAGGACGTCCTGCTCCTTCAGGATGTGCGGTCCGAGGAAGCGGCGTGTCTCGCGTTTGCCGGGGATGGAGCCGACCCAGTCGAGCGCCCAGTTGGCGGAGTTGGGATGGTCGCCGGAATTTTTGACGTAATCCCACACGCCGAGGGCGATGCGGAGGAGTTCGTGGCGGATGGGTTCGTTGTCCTTGAGGGTGTCGATTTGCCCGCCCCATTCGAACCACCAGTAGCCGTATTCGTAGCTGTTGACCGGGCGGTGCTTGAAATCCTCTTTTTTGAATTTGCGGACCCACGACGGCGACATGAAGGGCTGGGGCGTGTCGTATTTCCGGCCGGTGATGAGGATGGAGCTGCCGAGGGTGTGGCGGTCGGCCACGTCGCGGGCGAGGGTCTCGCCGTAGTCGCTCTTGGCCTCGCGGCCGGTGTGGTGGTCGGCGCCGGCCTCGACGCCGAGGCGGCCGTCGCCGGTGCAGTCTGCGAAGAACTTGGCGCGGATGAGAAAGCTGTCCTCGGTGAGATTGCGCACGGCGCGCACGGCCTGGATCACGCCGCCCTCGACCTCGGCGCCGATGACGTCGGTGTCGAGCATGAGGGTGATGTTGGGCTCGAGCGTCACCTTTTCATAGAGGAGGAGATCCCATTGCGAGTAGCAGCGGTGAGGGTTGCGAACGGCGTCTTCGAGGCGGAGTTCTTCCATGATGCCGGACTCGCGGCAGCCGGGCTTGGCGCCGTGGCAGTCGGCGCCGACGATGTGCATCTTGATCTCGCTGGAGGCGTTGCCGCCGAGGACGGAACGGTCCTGAATGAGGACGACGCGGGAGCCGTGGCGAGCGGCCGCGATGGCGGCGCAAACGCCGGCGAGGCCGCCGCCGGCGACGACAAAATCGGTTTCAAGGGAATGCTGGGTGTAGGGCATGGGAAAGACGTTGCCTCATGCGGGTGTTTGTCTCGAATCTCGGTTTAGTGAAACCGTTGACTGAAAATCAGGGCGCAGGGCGGGTGACGTTGAAGGAGGTGGCGAAGGCGGCGGGCGTGTCGGTGTCGGCGGTATCGTATGCGTTGCGCGGGGCGGCAAATATTCCAGCGGAGACGGCGGCGCGGGTGCGGGCGGCGGCGGAGAAGCTCGGCTACCGTCCGAATGCGCGCGTGGGGGAACTCATGGCTCACATCCGGCAGGCGCGTCCGCTGGCGAAGGCGGAGCCGCTGGCGCTGGTTTATCTGGAGGGCGACCGGGCGGCTACGAAGTGCGGATTTGCGCAGGAGGTGGAGGCGGCGGCGCGAAGCCACGCGGCGGAGTGCGGCTACCGGTTGGACGCGTTCTGGCTTTCGGAAGTGGAGGGGAACGCGCGGCGGTTGGCGGGGATCTTGACCGCGCGGGGGATCAGCGGGGTGTTATTTGCGCCGACGGTCGGACGGGAGCGCATCGAGCTGGACTGGCCGTGGGAGAATTTTGCGGTGGCGGTGGTGGGGATGTCGGAGCTGAGCGTGGCGCCACCGCGCGCGGGGCATCATCACTATGAGGCGATGCGCGAGGTGCTGCGGCGGCTGGCGGCGGCGGGGGTGAAGCGTCCCGTCGCGCTGGTGGAAGCGACGACCAACGAGCGGGCGCATCGCGGCTGGCAGGCGGCCTGGCTGGCGTGCGGGCCGGCGGGCGCGGCGAAGCGTTTATGGCTGCACAATGGCGAGGGGCGCGCGGCGGTGGCGGGGTGGTTGAAAAAAACAAAACCGGACGCGTTGGTCGCGGATAGCATGAGTCTGCTCGGGTTGGCCCAGTCGGCGGGGTGGAGCGGGCCGAAGGAGCGAAGCGTGCTGTTGTCGTGGAATCCCGCGGCGGGCGTGGCGGGGATCGAGCAGGGTTATGACGCCATCGCGGCGCATGCGGTGGATCTGGTGGTGACGCAGCTTCAGCGCAACCAGCGCGGGCTGCCCAATCCGCCGCCGATGCTCTTGTTCCCCGGGCGTTGGCGGGAGGCAAAGTAACCTATTAGGTTACTTTGCCTCGGCCCGGTCGGAGTGGATATCGCCGGGGCAAGCCGGGGTGTTGAGGGCAAATTGGAGCGGCTTTACGCCGCGATTCCGAGCATCGCGAGCAAGCTCGCTCCCACGACCGACCCATCCCGGCGTAAAGCCGCTACACCCAAGCCAGGCCCCGGGGCGTTGCAGGATAAATTCCGGCTCGCCGTTTGGTGGCGGGATTCGGACACTGGTCCTTCATGTCTACCGCGCCCAACACCCGCACCCTTGCCGAATTCTACATCCGTGGCCTCACCGAAGGCTTTGTCACCGCCGCCGAAGTGATCGCGTGGGCCGACGAAGTCATCGTCGCCGCCGCCAAGACCGAGGACTGGATGCTCGATATCTCCACGTCTGGTCCGGAGGACCGCATGGCCGTCCTTCATCACCTGCACGCGGTGCAGGGCACGGTGGACGAGGCCGCGCTGGCGGCGTTGCTGGCCGCGAAGAAGGCCTAAGTACTCGGGTATTTTCAGGAAATGCAGGAGCGGCTTACGCCGGGATTCCGGAGGCGCGCTGTGCGCGTCATCGCGGCGTAAAGCCGCTCCTACACCGGTCCATCGAGAAGAAAGGGGACTGCGCAGGAGCCGCCCCTTCTCTGATTATTTTTGGGCCGGGGCCGCCGTCGCATTGGCTTTCGCTTTTGCGTCGAGGGCGGCTTTTTCGGCGGCGAGCTTGGCCTTGGCGGTGGCGACTGCGGCCTTGGTTTCGTCGGAGGCCCAGTAGTAGTAGCCGTGCTGGTTGTGATCCCAGCGGATATAACCGGCGGCGATGGCCAGCACCACGACGAGGATGGTGATGAGTTTGCGCCGGCGGGCGGCCTCCTTGTCTTCATAGGGATCGGTGAGGTCGCGCTTGGCGTTGGCGGGAAGGATCGCGCGCTCGGTGAGCTTGGTGCCGAAGGGGATGTTGATCTTCACGCGGCCGTTGATGGCCCAGCCGTTGCCTTCGAGGATGGGGCCGAGGTTGCGCTGGCGGAGCTTGAGCCACGCGATGAGCATCGAGGGGCCGGAGATCGCGGCGCAGAGCGCGGCTAGAACGAGCGGGAGCTGCCAGAACGCGAGTCCGGCGAGGCCGGTGGCGATCGCGCCGAGGGCGCCGCCAATCGCGCCGACGGCGACACCCATCGCGGCGACGGTGCCGATGTCTATTTTCTTGGGCTCGGCCTTGGCTTTCTTGTCGGCGTTGACGGCGGTATCGGCGGTGGTGGCGAGCTTGTTGGTGGCCTCGGCGTCGGCGGCGGCGGCGCGTTTGGCGACCTGTTCCTCGATCATACGGATGAATTTTTTATACGGGGACAGGAAAGCCTGGCGGATGCTGATGGGGCTGTCGGCGATGCTGGTGATGGTGGCGTCCCAGTCCTGGCCCTGGCGGTCGTAGAAGACGCCGTTGCGGCCGAGGAAGAGGTAGTCGCTGTCACCTTGGGTGAAGCAGGCGGCGATTTTCATGGGCTCTCCGCCGATGCGTTTGCAGTCGCAGTAGGCGATGTAGGCCTTGCTCATGGCCGCGAGCGGGCTGGGAGCGGCGACCTTGATGCAGAATTCGGTGCTGCGGCTGTCGAGGAAGAGGGTGCCCGCCTGAAAGATCGCGGGCTGCTCGGGCGAGTAGAAGTCGAAGAAGTTGACGAAGTTGTTGAGGAGCGCGCGGAAATCGCGGGAGAAGCGGAGGAGCTTTTCGACGGACGAGATGGCCGTGAACTCGGGGTCGAGGGCCTTGTCCTGCGCGACGAGGGCGGTGAGCGCGGGCTGGAGGGTCGAAGCGGAGGCGAGGATCGACTTTACGCGGGCGAGGCCGAGTTTTTCGACGGAGGCGCCGGCCTTGGCGGCGGTCCAGGCTTCGTAGGCGGTGACCTTGGCCTTGAGGGAGGTCCACTCGGTTTCGGTGAGGCTGGTCTTGGCCGCGCCGAAGACGGGCGTGACGGCGTCGCGGTGGAGCGCGGCGAGGGCGTCGGCCCAGGCGGGATTGACGGCGTCAAGAAGAGGAAGGGGCTGGCCGGCGGCGATGCGGGCGAGGGGGAAGCCGGAAACTTCCTGCGCGGTGATGGACATGTCCTGCGCGACGAGGGCGAGGTAGTCGCTTTCGGAGCGGTTGAGCGCGGCGAGGGCGCGGGTGTCGTAGGCGGCGAGGCGGATGCGGGAAAAATAGTCGTCCACCTTGGCGCGCACGGCTTGCACGGCGGCGAGGGCGGCGGCGGTGCCTGCGCCGAGGGTGAGCACGTCGGACGAGGAGCCTTTGTCGCTCCAGGTTGCAAAGGCCGTGGCGTCGGCGAAGAACGAGTCGATGCGGCCCTGGTCGATGCCGCTGCCGCCGCTGCGGTCGGTGAGGCCGCCGAGGGCGGCGACGATGTCGGCGATGAGGAGCTTGAGGGTTTCGTCGGGAGCGGAGTCAGGGGTGATGATGCCGTCGCCGTTGAACTTCGTGGTGGAGAAAAGGCGGACGGTGTCGATGGCCTCGGAGAGGGATATCTCGGTGGCGTCGGGCTTGCCGAGGCTGGCGAGGATGCGGCGGGCGGAGGTGAGGACGGCCTTGCCTTCGGGCGTGGTGGTGTTGAAGGAGGAGAGAGCGAGGGTATCGCGGCCCTTGAGCAGGATGCCTGCGTCGGCGAGATGGGGCGCGGCCCAATCGATCGCGGCGAGGAGCTCGGGGGCGCGGATGCGTCCGTCCTTGTCGCTGTCGATCAGCGCGAGGGTTTTTTCGTCGAGTTCGAGGCCCTTGACGGGGCAGGAGAGGGCGACCCAGAGTTTTTGATCGAGGTGTTTGAGAGCGAGGAGATCGGCGCCGGTTTCAATGGCGGCCTGATCGAGACCGCCGATGCGAAAAAATTTCCAGACGTGCGAAGTGGTGGAGGGCATGGCGTGATTTTGGACGGGGGGATTGTCGCGGGGATTGGTAGCGAGGCAACCCACTAAGTGGGGGCGGCTTGCGCTTTGTTCGGGACGCCTTCTTGAGCGCAAAGCGGTGGCGTGGCCGTCGTCGATGTTCTTGGAGGTTGAGGCGGGTTAGGCTCGATTTGGACGGGCCTCGCGAGTTGAGTGGGCGCGGAGCCACGAATCACCATTCATGAAAAAGCTACTGATCATTTCGCCCCATTTCCCGCCGATCAATGCTCCGGACATGCAGCGGGTGCGGCTGGCGCTGCCTTACCTGAGGGCGCACGGATGGGAGCCGACGGTGCTGGCGATCGCGCCGGAATCGATCGAGGGCGCGGTCATGGACAAACATCTTCTGGACACGTATCCCGCGGATATCCGCGTGATCCGCGTCAACGGCCTGCCGTCGCGGTTCACCCGTTGGGCGGGCATCGGCAACCTGTGGTGGCGCTGCGGGCGGGCGCTGACGAATGCCGGCGACCAGTTGTTGAAGAACGAAAAGTTCGACCTGGCCTTCATCAGCACGACGCAGTTCAGCGCGTTTCAACTCGGGCCTCGTTGGTTGCACCGGCATGGGCTGCCCTACGTGCTCGATTACCAGGATCCCTGGATCAACGACTACTATCATCTCACGGGGGTGAGTCCTCCGGGAGGGCGGATCAAGTTTGCGCTCAGCCAGTGGGAGGCGGCGCGCATCGAGCCGGTCGCGTTGCGCGAGGCGGCGGGGATCGTCTCCGTGTCGCATTCCTACGGGGCGATGCTGGCGGATCATTATCCGTGGTTTCCGGCCAACCGGCTCAAGCTGCTGCCCTTCGGGGCGTCGCAGGCGGACTTCGAGGCGCTGGGCAAATACCGGCCGGCCAAGCCGCTCATCGATTTTGAGGACGGCTGCTTTCATCATGTGTATGCGGGGCGCTGCGGGCCCGACATGACGTTTGCGCTCACCGTGCTGTTCAGGGCCTTTAAAAGATTTCGTGAAACCCACCCCGAGCAGGCGGCGAAGATGAGGTTTAACTTCATCGGCACCGATTACTCGCCGCCTCCGCTGGGACGCGACTGGGTCATCCCGATCGCGAAGACGGAGGGGGTTTTGGATGTCGTCCGCGAGCAGCGCTACCGCGTGCCGTATTTCGACTCCCTCTACTACCTGCGCAACGCCGACGCCCTCGTCGCGGTGGGTTCCAACGATCCGACCTACAGCGCGTCCAAGTTTTTCCCCTACGTGCTCGCGCGCCGGCCGCTTCTCATGATTTTCCACCGGGACAGCCCGGTGCTGCGGTTTGCCTTGAACGTCGGGGCCGGCATTGCGCACGGGTTCACGGGGCCGGAGGACATCGCCCCTCTGGCCGAGGAAATCAGCCGCCGGTGGTTCATCGAGGGCGGGTGCAACAAGTATGTCCCGTTCATTGATTCCGCCTTCGAGCCTTTCTCGGCGGCGCGCATGGTTGACGGGCTGGCGGCGGTCTTTGAGGACGCGTTGAAACGGCGGCCGGCCGGGTTGTGAGCCGGCCCAGACCTTGCTTGATCATTTCAGGATTCCTTCCAATCAATCGCGGCGCGCCTTTCCTGTGAGCACATCAAACCCGTTCATACGCCACCTTATCCAGATCAGCCTTATTCTGGTCGGTATTTTCGTGTTCGACTGCATCACGACCTACGAGGTGAACATCGGTCCGCTCTACATCGTGCTGGTGGGCTACACGACCTGGCAGCTGGGGTTCTCGTTCGGGATCTTTTTTTCCTTCCTGTGCACGATCTCGTGGGCGCTTGGCGACTATTACACGGGGCATCGGTTTTCCCAGATGTGGCTGCTGTATGAGAATGCGGCCATCCGTCTGTTCACCTACGGGATGGCGGTGGCGGGGGTCTTCATTTACAAGCGAACCCTCGAGGCGCACCGGCGGCGGCTGGCTATGCTGGAGCGTCTGCTGTCGGTATGCCCCGGATGCGGCTGCATCACGGTGAACGAGGCCGGCTGGCGGAAGGCCTCCGAGTTCCACCAAAAGCCGAAACAGCTCTACTCCCTTTGCCCGACCTGCGCCGCAACCCACAAATCCGATGCCCCTGCGGATACTGCACGCGCTTTACACCCCTGACCCGCGGGCCGGAGGGTTGATGGAGAACGTCCGGCTGCTGTCGGCGGCCGGGCGTTATCTCAGTCATCCGGTCGAGATGCTCGTGCTCGCATCCGGGGACGCCCCGTGGCGCCGGGAGTTTTGCGGCGTGGTGCACGAGGTCGGGGCGGGCTGCGCAAAGGGCGCCGCCGCCCGTGAGTTCATGGGGTGGTTGCGCGAGCATGCGGGCGGCTATGACTGCGTGCTCATCAGCGGGGTGTCGGGGTGCGAGGCCTACGGAGTCTGGAAGGCGCTGCGTGACGCCGGGGTCCCTTATTTTGTTTTCACGCCCAGATACCTCGGTTTCCTGACGGGGGTTTCCCGGCAGGTGGAGAAAGCCGGGCAACGGTTCTGCTGGCCATGGGCCGGGTATCCGCTGCTTCGTGACGCCCATGCGGCCTTCTTTGCCGGCGAGGAGGCGAGGCGGGAGGCGCGCGGCTGTTTCTGGCCCTACGATTGCCACGAGTTCGTGCTGTTCTGCGGGGTTCCCGACGGGCGGGCGGGCCGAGGGGCGGCGCCCGGGGCCGGCTTTTTGGACGCGCATCCGGAACTGGCGGGGAAGCGCGTCTTCAGCGTGCTGGCTCCCGGACCGGGGCCTGCGCCGGAGGCGCTTTTGCGCGCGGTGCGCAATCTGGTCGGCACGGGCCGGTGGGACTGCGACTCGATGCGGCTGCTGCTTGCCGGCTTTGACGGTGAAAAATCGGCGGAGGCGCTGCGCCGCTCCCTGGCCCGGCATGGGCTGGAGGGCGTCGTGCAGGGGATCGGCACGTTGACCGCTCCCGAGAGGTGGAGCGTGTTGCAAGCCTCCGAGGCACTCGTGCAGCCGGCGCGCGCCGAGCATTCCGGGCAGGCGGTGGCGGAGGCGCTTTCAGCCGGAAAACCGGTGCTGATCGCGAAGGGGCTGAATCTCTGGAGGGAGGTCGTGAGCCACTCGGCGGGCTTGGCGGAGGATGACACGACGGCCGGCTACACGGCTCTTTTCAACGACTGGTTGCGCGAGTCGCCCGAGGATCGCGCGGCCTACGGCGCGAATGCGCGGTCGTATTTCGAGGAGCATCATACCGAGCAGGCCGGAGCGAACATGCTGATGGCGGTGATTTACCTGTTGCTGGGGGCGAGGCAGTCGGGGAACGGCCCGGTTGATCCGGAAATTTTCAGGCAAGAGGCGGATTTTCTTTAACGCGGGTATTTCCACGGTGGAGGACGGTTGCTCCAGGTCCGTCGATTGAGCGCGGTCTTCTGGACGGACCTGGAGCAACCGTGTCAGTCGGCAAGAACAAAGTTGGGATCTGCGAGTAGGCGATTGAGCAGGACGATGAGTTTGCGCATGACGGCGGTAAGGGCGACTTTGACGGGTTTG
>JBAZSJ010000021.1:0-77586 GCA_041662485.1 Opitutaceae bacterium
GCCGTCTACACAGAGGGCCTCAAGCACGTCACCGCCGGTGCCAACCCGATCTACCTCAAGCGCGGTATCGACAAGGCCGTCGAGGCCGCCGTCGCCGAACTCGCCAAGATCTCCAAGAAGGTGAACAACCGCGAAGAGATCCGCCAGGTCGCCACCGTCTCCGCCAACTGGGACAACACCATCGGCGAGATCATCGCCGACGCTTTGGACAAGGTCGGCAAGGACGGCACCGTGACCGTCGAAGAGGCCAAGTCCATCGAGACCACCCTCGACGTCGTCGAAGGCATGCAGTTCGACAAGGGCTATCTCTCCCCCTACTTCTCGACCAACGCCGAGAGCCAGGAAGCGATCCTCGAAGACGCCTACGTCCTCATCCACGAGAAGAAGATCTCCAACCTCCAGGAGTTCCTTCCCCTCCTTCAGACGACCGCCAAGACCGGCAAGCCCCTCCTCATCATCGCCGAAGACGTCGAAGGCGAGGCTCTCGCCGCTCTCGTTGTTAACAAGATCCGCGGCACGCTCAACGTCGTCGCCGTCAAGGCCCCCGGTTTCGGTGATCGCCGCAAGGCCATCCTCGAAGACATCGCCGTCCTCACCGGCGGCCGCCTCCTCTCCGAAGACCTCGGCATCAAGCTGGAGAACGTCCAGCTTGCCGACCTCGGCAAGGCCAAGCGCATCGTGGTCGACAAGGAAAACACCACCATCGTCGAAGGTTCCGGCAAGTCCTCCGACATCCAGGCGCGCGTGAAACAGATCCGCCGCCAGATCGAGGAGACCACCAGCGATTACGACAAGGAGAAGCTCCAGGAGCGCCTCGCCAAGCTCGCCGGCGGCATCGCCGTCATCAACGTTGGCGCCGCCACCGAGTCCGAGATGAAGGAAAAGAAGCAGCGCGTCGAAGACGCCCTCCATGCGACCCGCGCGGCCGTTGAAGAGGGTATCGTTTCCGGCGGTGGTGTCGCCCTCCTGCGCACCGCCAAGGCCATCGACGCCGCCATCGCGTCCCTTGAAGGCGATGAGAAGCTCGGCGCCCAGATCATCCGTCGCGCCGTCGAGTCCCCGTTGAAGCAGCTGTGCTTCAACGCCGGTGTCGAAGGCGCGGTCGTCGTCCAGGCGGTTCTCGCGAGCAAGGGTGCCAACGGCTACAACGTGGCCACCGGCGCTTACGAGGATCTCGTGAAGGCCGGCGTGGTTGACCCCACGAAGGTCTCCCGCATCGCCCTCCAGAACGCGGCTTCCATCGCCGGCCTGCTCCTCACCACCGAGTGCATCATCACCGATGCCCCCGACAAGAGCCCGGCTCCGGCCATGCCCCAGGGTGGCCACGGCGGCGGCATGGATTACTAACCCCGACTCCGTCGGGGCTAAGTCCCACGCTGACCCTCAGCGAATCGTTCACGACCGGCGCGCCCGCAAGGCGCGCCGGTTTTTTGCGCCCGATGTAGCCCCGACCGGTGGTCGGGGTGTTTGGGCATTCGAATCCAATGAACCCCGACCATCGGTCGGGGCTACACACCTTCCGCTTGCGCGCTCCGCCTACGCCGTATTCCGTGAACCCACCATGGAAGTCATTTTTCTAGGCACCGGCACTTCCCAGGGTGTTCCCATGATCGCTTGCGACTGCGCGGTGTGCACGTCCACCGATCCGCGCAACAAGCGCACGCGCACCTCCATTCATGTCGTGATGGACGGGCTGCATATCCAGGTGGACGCGTCGCCGGAGTTCCGCCTGCAATGCCTGCGGGAAAACATCCGCTGGGTGGATATTTTCATTCTCACGCATGGCCACGCCGACCACATCACCGGCATGGACGACCTGCGGCGTTTCTGCGACCTGCTGGGCGGAGTAGCGCTGCCGGTTTATTCGACGGACGAGGGGATGAGCCGAGTGCTCTCCATCTACCCCTACACGATCATGGAGCGGCCCATTTCCAAGGGCTATCCGGCGTTCAAACTCATCGAAATGCCCGTCGTCTTGGATCTTCCTCAGGGCACCATCCAATCCACCCTGCTGCCGCATGGAGGAGTCAACACGCTCGGCCTGGTGTTCACGGAGCGAAGCAGCGGGAAAAAGTTTACCTATTACACCGACTGCAAACGGATCCCGCGAGAGGCGGTCGAGTTCGCGCGTGGTTCGGATGCGGTCGTGCTCGACGGCCTGCGTCCGCTGGAACACCCGTCGCACATGAACGTGGAGGAAGCCCTTGCCGCCGCGGCCGAGATTGATTCTCCGCAGACCTACCTGACGCACATCACCCATCTGATGGATCACGCCGAGTGGGAGGCGACGTTTCCTCCTCGCGTGAAGTTCGCCTACGACGGGCTGCGTCTGATGTTGTGAGTCCGCTTTAGCGAAGCGCCCTGGCCTTGGCCTGCATGTGCAGGTCGAGGCTGCCGCACACCAGTTCGCAGAGTTCGAAGATCGACGGATCGGCGATGGCGTAGAACACCTGCAACCCCTCTTTGCGGCGACTCACCAGCCCGGCTTCGGCGAGCGTCTGCAAATGGCGGGAAACGTTGGCCTGGGTCCCGCCCGCCGCTTCGGCCAGCACGCCCACCGACTTCTCCCCGTCGATCAACGTCTGGAGCAATCGCAACCTCATCGGTTCGGAGAGCACCGCAAAACGCCGCGCCACCAACACGAGGGCTTCTTCGCTAAGTGAGCGGTTCTGCTTGGCCATCGAAAGGAGGGAACGGGCGCTTGACATAATTTCAACAATGTGAGTATATGCGCATATAGTCAAATATGAAATCCGATTCCTTCATTCGTGTTCTCGCGGGAACGATGGTGCTCGTCAGCGTCGCCCTCGCTCACTTCGTCAGCCCGTGGTGGCTGCTCTTAACGTGTTTTGTCGCGCTCAACCTCATCCAGTCGGCCTTCACCGGTTTCTGTCCGCCCGAGTGGCTTGCCCGCAAACTGGGTTGGGTAAAGCCGGGTGAGGGGAGCTGTTGCCGGAAGAACCCCGACGATCTCTCGTAAGCCCCTTGGTTCTCTTCACTCCATGATCGCGTTCATTCGTCCGTTTGCATTCGCCTGCGCCATTCTTGCGCTGGGGACGGCGTGCCGTCAGCCCGCGCCGCCCGTTGAGGTCCGTCCATCACCGATATCCGTGAAGTGCGAGTTGGTGCGATCAAGCACGCGGGTTCGCACCCAGCTTGTGGCCGGCACGGTGCGACCGGTCGATCATGCGGTTGTTTCCGCGAAAATCATGGGCACCGTTTCCAAGGCCGATTTCGCGGTGGGACGGCGAGTCGTCGCCGGCGAGCCGCTTGTCATGTTGGCCGCCGACGAAATTGGGGCGCGGCTCGCGCAGGCCCAGGCCGCCCTGGACGGTGTAAAGGGGGATTTGGAGCGTGAAACCGGCCTTTTGGCCAAAGGCGCATCGACGGCGGAATCGGTGAGATCTCTGGCCGACCGCCGGCGCGGGGCCGAGGCCTCCGTGCAGGAGGCGAAAACATTGCTCGGGTATACGCGGGTCACCGCACCTTTCGCCGGGGTGATCGCGCGCAGATTCGTTCAGGAGGGAGACCTGGCGACCGCCGGCACACCGTTGTTTTCCATCGAGGGACTTTCCGGTCTGCGCGCCGAAGTCGAGGTGCCGGCCTCCCTGCCGCTTCTTGTGGTCGGAACGGTGTTGCGCGTGGAAATTCCGGGAGGTGAGGTCGACGGAACGCTTGGGGAGCTGTCCGCCGCCGCCGACCTGCAGACGCGCACGCGATTGGCCAAGGTGACGTTGCCTGCCGACATGTCCGCGGTGCATTCAGGAGACTTTGTGCGGGTCGTCTGGCCGGCTGGCGAAGTCGCCGCCATCACGGTGCCCGCCGAGGCGGTCAGCGTTTTCGGCCAGATGGAGCGCGTGTTTGTGGTGGAGCAGGGCAGGGCGCGGCTCCGGCTCGTGAAGACCGCCGGCCAGTCCGACGGACGCGTTCGTGTCGCCGCCGGACTCGACGCAAACGAAACCGTCATACTCAATCCGTCCGTCGCGCTTCGCGATGGCCAGCCGGTCGAGGTTCAGCCGTGAAGCCCATGCCCGATACCGGCATGCCCGAGTCTGGACCCGCCTCGCGCTTTGGTCTGGCGGGGCGCATGGCGAAGTTCGCCGTCGGCTCCAAGCTTACTCCGATCGCGGTCATCGCCTCGATGCTGCTGGGATTTTTCTCGGTGTTGGTGCTGCCGCGAGAGGAGGAACCCCAGATCAAGGTGCCCATGGTGGATGTGCTCGTCACCATGCCCGGAGCCACTCCGGCCGAGGTCGAAAACCGGGTGACGCTGCCGATGGAAAAACTGCTTTGGGAGATCCCCGGGGTGGAATACCTCTACAGCACCTCCTCGCCCGGACAGTCCATGGTGATCGTGAGGTTTCTGGTTGGCACCGACATCGAGGCGGCGCTTGTGCGCCTCAACCAAAAACTGCAGACCAACGCCGATCGCATCCCGTCCGGCGTCGGCGCGCCCCTGGTCAAGCCGCGCACCATCGACGACGTGCCGATCCTTGCGCTTACGCTGCACAGTCGCACGCAGGACCACCTTGCGCTGCGCCGTCTGGCCTTGCAGTTGGAGGAGTCCGTCAAATCCGTCCCCGAGGTTGCCGAGACCACGATTATCGGGGGCGCCCGCCGGGCCCTTCGGGTGCAACTGGACCCCGCGGCGCTTTCTTCGCGCGGGCTGACGGTCGATGATGTCGCCTCCGTGCTGCGGGCGGCCAACCGGATCGAGCCCGCCGGTTCGCGTCCGTTCGCCAATCACGAGGTGCTTCTCGAAGCCGGCAACTTTCTTCACGACGCCGCCGATGCGGAGGCGGTGGTGATCGGTGTCTTTGCCGGACGTCCGGTTTACCTGCGGGACGTCGCCACGGTTCGTGACACGGCCGCAGAGCCCGCCGACACCGTGCTCTACGGTTCGCATGGCGGTGATTTGGAGGCGGCGGTCACCCTGAGCATTGCCAAGCGTCCAGGCGCCAACGCCATCAGCGTGGTCGATCGCGCGCTTGCCAAGGTGGAAGCCTTGCGCGGCACCCTCCTGCCGGCCGACGTCGAGGTGGCCGTCACTCGTGATTACGGCCACACCGCCGCCGAAAAGAGCAACGAACTCCTCCTGCACATGGGCATCGCCGTTTTTGGCGTCGCCGTGCTCATCCTCCTGTTTCTCGGCTGGCGCGAGTCGCTCGTCGTGCTGCTCGCGATCCCCGCGACGCTCGCGCTCACGATGCTCGTTTTCTATCTATACGGTTACACGCTCAACCGCATCACGCTCTTCGCGCTGATCTTCTCCATAGGAATCCTGGTGGACGACGCCATCGTGGTGGTCGAAAACATCGTGCGGCACATGCGCCAGCCCGGGGCCGACAAAAAGGACATTGGTCGCATCGCCTTGGGGGCGGTGGATGAGGTGGGCAACCCCACGATCCTGGCGACGTTGGCGGTCATCGCGGCGATTTTGCCGATGGCGTTCGTGGGCGGTCTCATGGGGCCCTACATGCGCCCCATTCCCATCGGCTCGTCGGCGGCCATGCTGTTTTCGCTCGGGATCGCCTTCACCATCACGCCTTGGGCGGCGGTGCGCGTGCTGAAACGCCGTGCGGCCTCGTTCTCCGGTTCCGCCGCCGGCGACCACGATCACGCGCCGTCCGATTGGTTCACACGGCTCTATCACCGGGTGATGGAGCCGATGCTGGCGCACGCCCGCTGGCGCTGGATTTTCCTCGGATCCATCGTCGCCCTGTTGCTCGGGGCGGTCGTATTTGTCCTCACCGGTGCGGTCACGATCAAGATGCTGCCCTTCGACAACAAGTCGGAGTTCCAGGTGATCCTCAACACCCCCGAGGGCACCACGCTTGAGCAGACGACCCGGATTGCACAGGAGATGGCCATCGCCGTGAGCACCCAGCGCGAGGTGTTGAACTACCAGATCTACGCCGGCACCGCCTCGCCGTTCAATTTCAACGGGCTCGTGCGCCACTACTTCATGCGGCGCGGACCCAACGTCGCCGACATCCAGGTCAACCTCGTCCCGAAAGGCGAACGCTCCGACCAGAGTCACGCCATCGCCAAGCGAGTGCGCACGTTGGTCGCGCCCATCGCCGCCCGCTACGGAGCCGCCGTGGCCGTGGCGGAGGTGCCGCCCGGTCCGCCCGTGCTCCAATCCATCGTCGCCGAAATCTACGGTCCCGACGAAACCCAACGGCTCGCGCTCGCCCGCGAAGTCCGATCGCTCATGGAAAAGACCAGGGGCGTCGTGGACATCGACTGGTTTGTCGAGGCCGACCAGCCCAAGGTCCGCTACCTCGTGGACCGCGAAAAGGCGACTCAGCACGGCATCACCGAGGCCGACATTGTCCGCACACTCGCCCTCGGCGCCCAGGGTGCGGCAGTGGACCTGCTGCACCTGCCGGCCGAGCGGGAAGACGTGAAAATCATCGTGGAGCTTCCGCCCGCCGCCCGTGCCGATCCGTCCGCGTTTTTGGCGCTCGAGGTGCGTTCCTCCGACCATCCCGACGCGAAGCCGATTCCGCTTTCGGAGCTCGTCACGCTGCGCAACGAGATCGGGCCGCGTTCCCTCTATCGCAAAAACCTCAAGCCCGTAACCTACGTCACGGCCGATGTGGCCGGCGAGGTGGAGAGTCCGGCCTACGCGCTGATTCCGATGCACCTTGCGTTGCGAAAAATCGACGCCCGACGCTTCGGCGGGACGACGGCGGAACTACCCATCCATCACCTCAACGTCCCCGCCGCCGATCTCGGCCCTTCCCTGAAGTGGGACGGCGAGTGGCACGTCACGCTGGAGGTTTTTCGCGATCTTGGCCTGGCGTTTGCCGCCGTGCTCGTGCTCATCGCCATGCTGATGGTGGGCTGGTTCAAGAGCTACGTGACGCCGCTCGTGGTGATGGCCGCGATCCCGTTTTCGCTGGTCGGCATCCTGCCCGCGCACTGGGCGCTGGGGGCGTTTTTCACGGCGACCTCGATGATCGGTTTCATGGCCGGCGCCGGCATCGTGGTGAGAAACTCGATCATCCTCGTGGACTTTATCGAGCTGCGCCGCGCGCATGGACTGCCGTTGCGCGAAGCCGTGGTCGAGGCGGGCGCGGTGCGGTTTCGCCCGATGCTGCTCACGGCGCTTGCGGTTGTGGTTGGCGCGAGCGTGATTTTGGCCGATCCGATTTTCCAAGGCCTCGCGATCAGCCTGATGTTTGGCGAGATCGCTTCGTTGCTCATCAGCCGCATGGCCGTGCCAGTGCTTTACTACATGGCGAACCGCAAGGCCGCCGCCGTGTCCGACCGTTCCAGCACCCTATGAAAATCATCCTGATCGTCGCCGTCATCCTCATCGCTTTCATTTTAATCCAACGCGTGTTTGCCGGCGGCGTCGTCACACCCGAAGAAGCCGCGAAGCGCGTCACGGCTGGCACAGCCGTCTTGATCGACGTGCGCGAACCCGACGAGTGGACGGACGGCGTGGTCATGGGGGCGCTGCTGCTGCCGCTGAGCGACCTGCGCGGTGAACGCACGAAGTGGAGATCGGTTTTGGAGGCCAATCGCGACAAGGAATTGATCTTTTATTGCCGTTCCGGCACCCGGGCAGGCATGGCCGCCGAACTGCTCGCCAAAGAAGGATTTAAAACGGCCAATGCCGGTGGATTTGGCGCTTGGAAAAAATCAGGGCAACCTACGTCAAAGCCGGCTGCCACTCGTTTTTGAACGGGGAATTGATCCGTAAGCGTTACTGAACGGCTGGTTTAGTTTTATTTATGGTTAACAACCAAAAACAGTAAGGATTCATCTTGCATTTAAACCATACTAACTGAATGTAGTTTAAATCAGTCATCTCAATGAAGCTGTCCAAAAAAGGCGAATACGCCCTCCGCGCTCTGATCGATCTTGGCATGGCCGCCGAGGTTGGGCGTCCGCTGGTGCAGGTGTCGGAGTTGGCCGCCAAGGAGTTGATCCCGATCAAGTTTCTGGAACAGATCATGCAGCTCTTGAAGGAAGAGGGCTTCATCGAAAGCCAGCGGGGCAAGTTTGGCGGCTACCGTCTCGCGCGTCCCGCCAACAAGATCACCATCGGCGCCATCGTCCGCCTGATTGACGGACCGCTCGCCCCGATCGGCTGCGTCAGCCACACGGCCTACGAGAAGTGTAGTTGCCCCGACGAGACGCACTGCGGGCTCCGCATGTTGATGCTGGATGTCCGCAACGCCATCGCCGGGATTCTCGACCGTTACACGTTGGCCGACGTGGTCGAGGTGACTCTTCGCAAGATGCGTCGCGACAATGTGCCCCTTCCGTTTTCCGTCGCGCCGGCTCCCCGCCGATCCGCCACCCGATCCAGCCATCGACCCGACCTGAAGCCCGTAGAGGGCCTCCTCTCCAATCTCCTTTCCGATTACAGTATTTAGCCCGACCGCCATGAGCACCACCGTCAAATCCCAGGTTTCCCCGTCGGAAACCCTTTTGCCCGCCTGGCTCGAAATCGTCCGCCAGAAGGTCGAGGGACTGCGCTACGGCGTGGTCCAGATCGTCGTGCATGACTCGCGAGTCACGCAGATCGAACGCACGGAGAAGACGCGTCTTCCCGGTCAGAGCGACTTGGCGGAATAAGCCCCACAGTCGCCCCATCCCTTTCCGCCTACCGGTCACACCGGAGGCGGTTTCATCAAAAGACACATCATTCCAATTCCGGACCTTCGACCAGACACCTGGAGAATTCCCTGCCTTAGACCTACAACTAACATGAGAATAATTCCCTCCGCCGTTCGCACGGCTCTGGTCACCGCCATCACGGCCGTCGGTCTTACGACGACCTCCCTCCACGCCCAGGCTGCAAGCCAGGACGACATCAACGCGCTGCGCGAACAGATCCGCCAGCTCGACCAAAAGCTCCGCGCGCTTGAGCGCAACACGGAGATCAAGGAAGAAACCGCCGCCGCCGCCGCGAAGAAGCAAACGGTCGTCTCCGCCAGCGACAAGGGCTTTAGCATCACCTCGGGCGACAAGGCTTACAGCCTGAAATTCGGGCTTCTTGCCCAGTTTGATAGCCGTCTGTTTTTCGACGATGGGGTCGCCAATCGTAACGGCTTCTTCCTGCGTCGTATCCGGACACCGCTGAGCGGCACCGTAGGCAATATCTACGATTTCAACATCACGCCCGAACTCGGTGCGAACGCCATCGCTTCCACCTCGACCACGGTGGGTCTGATTGATGCATGGTTGTCCGCGCGTCTCACGCCCAGCTTCAACATTAAGGCCGGCCGTTTTATTTCTCCGATCGCCCTTGAGCCGGGTTCAAACCGGCACTTCATCGAGTCGCCCTTCGTCAACACGCTCCTGCCCAATCGCGACATCGGCATCGAGTCGTTTGGCAAGGTTGCCGCCGACTACGTTGATTACCGCTTGGGTGTTTACAGCGGCACCCGCAACAACACCCAGGCCTTCTCCACCGACGAAGGCGACGGTGACAAGAAGATCGCCGGTCGCCTGACATTGGCCCCCCTGAAGTCCATCAAGGACAGCGCCTGGTCCAAGCTGTCGCTTGGCTTCGGCGCCGGCGTGGGCAACCAGCGCGGCGTGGGCACGATCGGCGGAGCCAACGGCCTCCAGAATATCGTGACCAACGGTCAGCAGACGCTCCTCAGTTATCGCAACGCCACCACGGGCAACGGCGTGATCGCCAACGGGCGTCACGTGCAGCTCAGCCCCAGCATCGAGTGGTATCCCGGCAATCCCTGGAGCTTCGTCGGCGAATATGCTTCCGAGAAGCAGACTTTCACTCGCTACGTCGGCGCGGTCGCCAACAATACCTTCGACGCCACCAGCACCGCCTGGCGTGCGACCATCGGCTATGTTCTGACCGGTGAAGAAGCCACCAAGTCGGGCGTCACCCCCTCCGCTCCCTTCAATTTCGAGAACGGCAGCTGGGGCGCGTTTGAACTGGTCGGCCGCGTGAGCGGCATCGATCTGGGCAACGAACTGTTTTACACCGGCGCCCAAGGCGGCGGCAACTTGAACAAGTATACCAACGCCACCGGAGCCGTCGCCTACGGCGCGGGCCTCAACTGGTATCTGAACAAGAACGTCCGCCTCCTCTTCGACGTCGAGAAGACCGATCTGACTTACGGTGGCAGCCCGGCCGCGACCGGCGGCGCAAAGGCCGACGAACTCTACTGGTTCAGCCGCTTCCAGCTGAGCTTCTAACCTTCCACCCGATCTGCGGGGTGGTGGCCTGTGCGACGCCCCGCTTTTTATCATTTAAAATCATCACTCACATGAAATTCATCACCACGATTCTCTCCGCCGTCGCGCTTATCGGCGCCGTCCAGGCCAAGGATATCGAGCTCCTCAACGTCTCCTACGATCCCACCCGAGAGCTCTACCTTGAATACAATGCCGCCTTCTCCGCCCACTGGAAAGCCAAGACCGGCGACACCGTCACCATCAAGCAGTCGCACGGCGGCTCGGGCAAGCAGGCCCGTTCCGTGATCGACGGCCTCAAGGCCGACGTCGTCACCCTCGCGCTCGCCAACGACGTTTCCGCCATCAGCAAGAACGCCGGCCTCCTCCCCGCCAACTGGCAGGAGCGTCTCCCCCTCGGTTCCGCCCCCTACACGAGCACCATCGTGTTCCTCGTCCGCAAGAGCTCGCCGTTCTACGGCAAGGTCAAGGACTGGAATGATCTCACCCTGCCAGGCCTCGCCGTGATCACGCCCAACCCGAAGACCTCCGGTGGCGCGCAGTGGAACTACCTCGCCGCCTGGGAATACGGCCGCCGCAAGTTCGGCAGCGACGCCAAGGCCCAGGAGTTCGTGAAGGCCATCTACAAGAACGTCCCCGTCCTCGATTCGGGCGCCCGTGGTTCCACCACGACGTTTGTGCAGCGCGGCATCGGCGACGTGTTCCTCTCTTGGGAAAACGAGGCCTTCCTCGCCGTGAAGGAATTCGGCGCCGACAAGTTCGAGATCGTCGTCCCCTCCCTCAGCATCCTCGCCCAGCCCACCGTCGCGGTGGTCGACAAGGTCGTGAAAAAGAAGGGCACCGAGGCCGTCGCCAAGGCCTACCTCGAATACCTCTACACCGACGAGGCCCAGGACATCATCGGCAAGAACTACTATCGCCCGACCTCCGAGAAGGCCAAGGCCAAGTATGCCTCCAGCTTCCCGAAGGTTGAGCTCTTCACCATCGACGACGCTTTCGGCGGTTGGACCAAGGCCCACCAGGACCACTTCTCCGACGGTGCCACCTTTGATCAGATCTACCTGAAGAAGTAATATCAAACAGGGTAGGGCGGGACCGCTGGGACCGCCGCGAATAACCAAAGGCGAACGCCCCTCCAACCGGTCGGCCCGGCGGTCCGCCCCTACCTTGAAAACCAAACGATTTATAAACCCATACCGCGAGGGGCGCCCGACGACGTTCACGAGGGCACTCGGGCGCCTCCCACGGTTTTCCATTATCATCATGAGCCACATCTCCTCACGTTTTGAGACGGTGACGCGTGCCCTCGCTCCGTCCGGCCTGCTGTCGCCTTCTCTCGAATTCAACGAGCGTCTCACCGCGCTCTACGCGCTGGCGCACCGTTCCCAATACGTCTTCGCCTCGCCGCTCGGGCCGTTTTACCGGCAGGCGCGGCATTATCACGTTCCCCGGTTCGTTTACTTCGGGCCGAACACTTCGGACGAATCGCTGAGGCTCGCATTTTACGCCGGCCTCGACGCCGGCGATCTGCGAGGCACGCTGGCGCTCCTGCATTTTGTGGAGCGGCTTGCGCTCCAGCCCGAGCTGGCGCGGGGCCTGAACCTGTCGTTTTTTCCCCTGACCGACGTGACCGGATTGATCCATGGCAACTCCGGCGGGCTGGCGGATGCCTCGTGGAATTTTCCCCCTGCGCCCGAACTCGATCTCCTGGCCAAGGATGCCCGGGGTCGCGGCTACTACGGGTTTGTGCGGCTTGAGACCGCCGACACCGATGAGGACGTGGTCACCATCCGGCTGCGCGGCCACGCGCTGGAAGCGGTCGGCGTCGAAATCATTTCGTCGGAAGACGTGGAGCCCTGGGCCGTGCGCTGGGTGACCGAGTCCGCCGAAGCGCCGGTCAAAGACGGACCGCTCTCCTTGGCGGACGATCTGCCGTTCGCGCCGTTTGAACTCACGTTGCAACTGCCATCGACGTGGTCGGCCGAGATGCACCGCGAGGCGACGACTTCGATTCTCAAGCGTTTCATCCTTCGCTATCGGGGTTTCCACGCCTACGGGCAGCATCTCTGAGTTTTCCCCGCCATGGTCCAACTCACGCATTCTCCGGTTTCGCACGATCTGCGCGCTTTGTTCGGCCCGCTCTTCGAGCTGGCGGAGCATAGTCCGGAGCTGATGGGGAGCATGGCGGGGACTTTTTCTTCGCAGGGACGCCGGCATGGCATCCCACGTTTTGTTTTTGAGGGGCCGAAAGCGGAGCACGACCCGATACGCATCGCGTTGTTCGCGGGCGTGCATGGCGACGAGCCGGCCGGCTGCGACGCGCTCGTCCGCCTGTTGTGCGACCTCGTGCAAGATCCCTCCAGGGCGGCCGGCTACGATCTCGTCGTCTATCCCGTGTGCAATCCCACGGGCTTTGAGGACAACACGCGGGGCAACCGAGCCGGCCTGGATCTTAACCGCGAATTTTGGCGTGGCTCGACCCAGCCCGAGGTCGTGATCCTGGAAAACGAGCTGCGCGCGCATCGCTTTGACGGCATCATCACGCTGCATGCGGACGACACCAGCGAGGGACTTTACGGCTATGCCCATGGACGGGTGTTGAACGAAGCCCTGCTCAAGCCCGCGCTCCGCGCCTCCGAGCGGGTGTTGCCGCGCAACCGGTCCGGCGTGATCGACGGCTTCGAGGCGGAGGAGGGCGTGATCCACCGTTGCTTCGAGGGCGTGCTGTCGGCCCCGCGGGAGCAGCGTCCTCAGCCGTTTGACCTGATTTTCGAGACGCCCGCGCTTGCCCCTCACGAGCTACAAGTGCTTGCGTGTGTGGCCGCGCTTGAAACCATCTTCGGTGAATATCGCGGTTTCATCGCCCACGCCCAATACCTTTGATGCCATCCCGTTCTTCACGCTCCGTTTTGCCCGGCTTCGGCCTCTCGCTTGGATTCACGATCGCCTACCTCAGCCTGATCGTGCTCGTGCCTCTTTCGGCCGCTTTCCTTAAAACCTCGGGAATGACGTGGGAGGCGTTTGTCGAGGCGGTGGCTTCTCCCCGGGTGCTGGCGTCGTATCGGGTGAGCTTTGGCATCTCTTTTCTGGCGGCGGGCGTGAACGCGTTTTTCGGCCTCATCGTGGCGTGGGTGCTGGTGCGGTATTCGTTTCCCGGCAAGCGGGTGGTCGATGCGCTGGTCGATCTGCCGTTTGCCCTGCCCACCGCCGTGGCGGGCATCGCGCTCACCGCGATCTACGCCCGCAACGGATGGGCGGGATTTCTCGAACCGCTCTGGGGCGGGGTGGTCGCGCAGGATGGCACGGTTGTTCGCAACGGCTTCATCCAATACCTGGGCGAGCTGATTCCGGGAGTGAACTGGGCGGAGTGGCTGGGCCTGAAGATAGCCTTCGACCGTCCGGGCATTTTCATCGCGCTCACATTCATCGGCCTGCCCTTTGTGGTGCGCACGCTCCAGCCGGTTCTGGAGGAGCTGGAGCCGGAGTTCGAGGAGGCCTCGGCGACGCTCGGCGCGACCCGCTGGCAGACGATCCGCAAGGTCATTTTCCCCCAGTTGCTGCCCGCGCTGATCACGGGGTTCACGCTTTCGTTCGCCCGTGCGCTGGGCGAATACGGCTCGGTCGTTTTTATTGCGGGCAACATGCCCATGCACAGCGAGATCACCCCTCTTCTGATCATCACCAAGCTGGAGCAATATGACTACAAGGGCGCCACCGCCATCGCCGTGGTGCTGCTGGTGTCCTCGTTCACGCTGCTGCTGCTCATCAATCTCCTGCAAAACTGGACCCGCCGCCATCAGCACGCCTGAAAATTTCACGAAATGGCCTCCACTGTCACCCACCTCAAAGCCCAGCTTGGCGACGCCGCCCCGATTTCACGGGCGACCCGTGACTCCGACTGGGTGCGCTGGTCTCTCACGGCGGTGGCGCTCCTGTTTCTCATCGGCTTCCTGGTGCTGCCGCTGCTCGCGGTGTTTGCCGAGTCGTTCCGCAAGGCCCTGGAGGTTTTCAAGGGGGCGTTTCCGACGCATTACACCTGGCAGGACATCACGCAGCAGCTGCCCCATGCGCTGCACTTGGGATCGGCGGAATACATCAAGCCGTTTATGGACGCCGATGCGTTTGCGGCCATCCGCCTGACGTTGCTGGCGGCGGCGATCTCCGTGCCGGCCAACGTCGTCTTCGGCGTCGCGGCGGCGTGGGCGATCACCAAATTTCAGTTTAGGGGCAAGAACGTCCTCATCACGCTGATCGACCTGCCGTTCGCCGTCTCGCCGGTCATCTCCGGTCTCATCTACGTCTTGGTGTTCGGTCTGCAGGGCTGGTATGGGCAATACCTGAACGCCGAGCAGCCGTGGTTTCCGGCTTTGCATGCCTGGCTGGTGGAGCAGGATTTCAAGATCATCTTCGCGGTGCCTGGCATCGTGCTGGCGACGACGTTTGTCACGTTCCCGTTTGTCGCCCGCGAACTCATCCCGCTCATGCAGGCGCAGGGTTCCGACGAGGAATACGCGGCCGTCACCCTCGGGGCCAGCGGCTGGCAGATTTTCCGCCGCGTCACCCTGCCCAACATCAAGTGGGGACTCTTCTACGGCGTCATCCTGTGCAACGCCCGTGCGATGGGCGAATTCGGCGCCGTGTCGGTGGTCTCGGGCCACATCCGCGGTGAGACCAACACGATTCCCCTTCACGTGGAGATTCTTTACAACGAATACAATTTTTCCGCCGCCTTTGCCATGGCCTCGCTGCTCGCCTTGCTGGCCATTTTCACCCTCGTCCTCAAATCCTTCGTCGAGTGGCGCTACGCGGCCAGTCACAAGGGCTGAGCGGCCCGACCTTTTGCACCCGTTTTCGATTCCCTGTTTTCCTGAATGAGCATCATCGCCCAGAACATCAAAAAAACCTTCGGCACCTACACCGCGCTCAGCGGCGTGGATCTCAACGTGCCGGACGGCAAGCTTGTCGCGCTTCTCGGTCCGTCGGGTTCGGGCAAGACCACGCTCTTGCGCATCATCGCCGGACTTGAGTTCCCCGACGAGGGAAGCGGCCGCATCGAGTTTCACGGGGAGGACGTCACCAATGTCACGGCCGGCAAGCGCGGCGTCGGTTTCGTGTTCCAGCACTACGCGCTTTTCCGCCACATGACGGTCGCCGAAAACGTCGCCTTCGGGCTCACCGTCCGCAAGCGCAAGGACCGGCCGTCGAAGTCCGAGATCGCCGACCGCGTCAACAAACTGCTCAAGCTCGTGCAGCTCGAAGCCCTCGGCAAACGCTTCCCGACCCAGCTTTCCGGAGGACAGCGCCAGCGCATCGCCCTGGCACGCGCCCTCGCGGTCGAGCCCAAGGTGCTCCTGCTCGACGAGCCTTTCGGCGCGCTCGACGCCAAGGTTCGCAAGGAGCTCCGCCGCTGGCTGCGCCAGTTTCAGGACGAGATCGGCATCACCACCGTCTTCGTCACGCACGACCAGGAGGAGGCGTTGGAAATCGCCGACGAGGTCATCGTGATGAACAACGCCAAGATCGAGCAGGTGGGAAGCCCGCAGGATGTCTACGACCATCCGGCCACGCCGTTCGTCTACCAATTCCTCGGCAACGTGAACAAGCTTCAGCTTCCGTGGCGCGGCATTTCCGCGGGCGAGACCGATTCGCCGATCACCGACGAGGCCAACAAGGCCGCCTTTGTTCGTCCGCACGAGCTTGAGGTCCTTCGTCACCGCGCCGGCACCGGGACCGAAGGCGAGCCGGTTGTCGTGCGCTCGATCCACGCGGCCGGCTCCATCGCCCGCATCACGGTGCTGCGCGGGGCTTCGGAATACATCGACGTCGAGCTCAGCCGCCAGCAGCTCGAGGAACTCGAGCTGGCCGTGGATGATTCCGTGTTTCTCCGTGTGCGCCGCAGCCGCACGTTTGCCGAGGACTACGCGATCTAGCCCGTGCTTTACCGCCTTCACTTTCCTTGCATTTTCCGCATCGTCAGAACCAGCGTCCGTTAACCACAAAATAATATGGCCCGCATCTATAACGACATCACCGAGACCATCGGCAATACCCCGTTGGTCCGTCTCAACCGCACCGCCGCCGCCCACAACGCGCAGGCGGAAGTGCTGCTCAAGCTGGAGTTCTTCAACCCGCTCTCCTCCGTAAAAGACCGCATCGGCAACGCCATGATCGATGCGGCCCTCAAATCGGGCCGCATCAACAAGGACACCGTCCTGATCGAGCCGACTTCCGGCAACACCGGCATCGCGCTGGCCTTCGTCGCCGCCGCCAAGGGACTCAAGCTCATCCTCACCATGCCCGAGACGATGTCCCTTGAGCGCCGCAAGCTCCTCAAGATTCTCGGCGCGAAGCTCATCCTTACCGAAGGACCGAAGGGCATGAAGGGCGCCATCGCCAAGGCCGAGGAACTTAACAAGCAGATCCCGAACAGCGTCATCCTCCAGCAGTTCGCCAATCCCGATAATCCCGAGATTCATCGCAAGACCACCGCCCTCGAAATCTGGAACGACACCGACGGCAAGGTTGACTTCGTTGTCTCCGGCGTCGGCACCGGCGGCACCATCACGGGTGTCGGCGAAGTGCTCAAGGCGAAGAATCCCGCCATCAAGATCGTCGCCGTCGAGCCCGCCGGTTCGCCCGTCCTCTCCGGCGGCGCGCCCGGCCCGCACAAGCTGCAGGGCATCGGCGCCGGCTTCATCCCCGCCGTGCTCAACACCAAGATCATCGACGAGATCATCCAGGTGAAGGAAGACCAGTCCGGCCCGGTCTCGAAGCAGGTCATCAAGCTCGACGGCATTCCGGTTGGCATTAGCTCCGGCGCCGCCATCTGGGCCGGTCTCGAACTGGCCAAGCGTCCGGAAAACGCGGGCAAGAAGATCGTCGTGATCGTCCCGTCCTCGACCGAGCGCTACCTGTCCTCGTGGCTGTTCGCCGACGTCGATGTCGAGAGCGACTCCATCGAGAGCGTGACCGGCGCGCCTGCCGCGGCGAAGTAAGCCGAGGAGAAACCTGAAACTTGAGACCTGAAACCTGAGGCCGGATTTTTCCGATCTTCAGGAATCACGTTTCAAGTCTCAGGTCTCCTCCTTCCACGGCGGGGTAGCCAAGTGAGAAGGCCCGGCGCCGCAAACGCCGTATGAGTTGGTTTGATTCCAACCCCCGCCTCCAGTTTCGGACCGTGTCGGCCATCCCGACCGGTCTTTTTAGCCGCCAGAGAAGTCCACTTCATGGCCTCCAGATCAGCACAACCGTTCAAGTTCCACCTCGGTAACCGGACTCCCGGCCCACGTGGATCCGTCCAGTGATCTTTAGGCAACCATACCATGAAACCCGTTCTTCTCAGCCTCGTGGCTGCGCTCGGCCTCGCCGTCGCGCCCGCCCTCCACGCCCAGCAGCAAATTCTCAACGCCTCGTATGACATCTCGCGCGAACTGTTCGGCGATGTGAACAAGGCGTTCGTCCCTTACTGGAAGGAAAAATCCGGTCAGGACGTGCAGGTAAAACAGTCCCACGCCGGCTCGTCCAAGCAGGCGCTGGCCATTCGCGAAGGCCTGCAGGCCGACGTTGTGACCTTCAATCAGGCGACCGACGTCGATGCGCTGGCCGACAGCAAGCTCGTCGCCCGCGACTGGGCAACGAAGTTTCCCGACAACGCTTCGCCGTATTATTCCGTGCACACGATTCTGGTGCGCAAGGGCAACCCCAAGGGCATCCACGACTGGAGCGACCTCGCCAAGCCGGGCGTCGCCATCGTGCAGGTGAATCCGAAGACCGGCGGCAACGGTCGCTACGCCGCGCTGGCCTACTACGCCTACGCCCTCGAAAAATCCGGCGGTGACGCCGCCAAGGCCCGCGCGTTTCTCAAGAGCGTGCTCGCCAACGTGGTCGTCTTCGACACCGGAGGTCGCGGCGCGACCACGACGTTCGTCGAGCGCGAGATCGGCGACGTTCTTGTCACCTTCGAGTCCGAGGCCCTTTCCCTCGCGCACGGTCCGGGTGCCTCTTACGAGGTGGTGACACCCAGCGTCAGCATCCTCTCTGAATTCCCGGTCGCCGTGGTGGACAAGGTCGCCAAAAAGAGGGGCACCGCCGCCGTGGCCAAGGCTTATCTCGATTTCCTCTACACGCCGCAGGGGCAGGACATCCTGGCGCGTAATTTTTTCCGTCCGCGCGACAACGAAGTCGCCGCCCGTTACGCCGCTCAGTTGGCGTCGGTAAAGACCCTCGAAGTCAGCAAGGTCTTCGGTAGCTGGGACAAGGTCACCGAGCAGTTCTTCGCGAACGGCGCGCTGATCGACACTTTGCTCAAGGAAAACGCCTCCGAGGTCGCGCGCTGAACGGGCACGTCGTCCTGCCATGAAACGCGCGAAGGTGCTCCCCGGCTTCGGCCTGACGTTGGGGAGCACGCTTTTTTTCCTGAGTCTGGTCACGCTCCTCCCCTTGGGCGCGTTGGTCTTTAAAACCGCCAATCTATCGTGGGTGGAACTGTGGACCTACATGTCCGATTCACGGGCGATGGCCACCTATCGCATCACCGTGCTGGCGGCCAGCGTGGCCACCGCCATCAATTTCGTTCTGGGGCTTTTGACTGCGTGGATTTTGGTGCGCTACGATTTTCCGGGCCGCCGGCTGCTGGATGCGATGGTTGACCTGCCGTTTGCACTGCCGACCGCCGTGGCCGGACTGGCACTCGCCACGTTGACCGCGCCCCAAGGCTTGATCGGGCACCTGTTCACGCCGTTTGGCATCAAAATCGCCTACGCCTTCCCCGGAATCATCCTCGCGATGACGTTCACGAGCTTTCCCTTCATTGTTCGCACGGTCCAGCCGGTGCTGGCCGACTTGGAGCCGCACCTTGAGGAAGCGTCGGCCAGTCTGGGCGCGGGACCGCTGACGACATTCCGACGGGTGATCCTGCCGGAGATCCTGCCCGCGACGCTGGCGGGGCTGACGCTGGCGTTTGTGCGCAGCCTCGGCGAATTCGGCGCGGTCGTGTTCATCGCGGGCAATCTGCCCTTCAAGACGGAGATCACCGCCTTGCTGATCTATATCCGTGTGGGTGAGTTCGACTATCCCGGAGCCGCCGTTCTCGCGACCGTTGTTCTGATATTCGTCCTGCTGGTTCTGATTGTGATGAACTTTGTGCAAAGCCGTCTTTACCGGAGGTTGCACGCATGAGCGCGACGGAAAGCGAGGTTGTCTCGCATCGCGGATCGCTCCGCAGGCATCCGGGTCGCCTGGCGCTCGTGGTGCTGGGCGGCGGCGGCGCGGCGCTGCTGATTCTCCTGCCGCTGGGCGCGGTTTTTTATTTCGCACTTCATGAAGGGTGGGCGGTTTACGCAAGGCATCTCGCCGATCCGTCCACGCGGCATGCGATCTGGCTCACTCTGCTGGCGGCGGCGGTGGCGGTGCCGGTCAACACGGTCTTCGGAGTCACCGCGGCTTGGGCGGTGGCGAAGTTTCAGTTTCCCGGCCGGCGGCTGCTCATCAGCCTGATCGAGCTGCCGCTCTCGATTCCACCGCTCGTGATTGGCGTGGCCTATCTTTTTGTCTTCGGGATGCAGGGGCTATTCGGACCTTGGCTGATGGAGCATGATATCCGGCTCGTTTTCTCGGTCCCGGCCATCCTCATCATCACCACCATCGTGACGACACCGTTTATCTTTCGCGAAGTCCTGCCGCTCATGCAGAGCCAGGGAACGCAGGAAGAGCAGGCCGCGATAACGCTGGGTGCGAGCGGCTGGAAGACGTTTTGGCATGTCACGCTGCCCAATATCAAATGGGCGCTCTTCTATGGCGTGTCGCTGTGCTTTGCCCGATGCCTTGGCGAGTTTGGCTCGGTCGCCGTCGTCTCCGGAGCGATCCGAGACGAGACCAACACGATGACTCTGCAAATCGAGCTGCTTTCCAACGACCGCGTCGCGACCGGCGCGTTCGCGCTCGCCTCCATTCTCTCCTCCATCGCGGTCGTTACGATGCTCGTCAAAATCTGGATCGAGCGGCGGGGGGAAGACGCGGTGGACACCGGGTCAGAAGAGGCGAGGAACTGATCCGCCAAACGACTTTCGATATTTTTATCATGCCTTACCCAAAAGCCTACGCCGACTACCTGCAAACGCTGCCATTTCTTGGGCGGGTGGAGTCTTCGCATCACACGGTCATCGCCGGCAGCTACTAGGAGATCATCGTCACCTACGAGGTGGGCGCGGCGGCGCTGGCGGACGGCGCATGGCTCAAACTGGTTTTCAAGTTCTACTCCGACTGGGCGCTTTTTCAGACGACCGATCCAGTGGCGGCGAATTACCTCACGGCGACCTACGTTCCTCGGACACCATTTGTCGGCGAAAGTCCGGCGACGGTGCGTTCCCTGAAAGTCCGCTTCGACCAGAAAGGTCACGAAAGGCCCTTCCAAAAGGCGGTCATCATTGACGTGATCGACGGTTACCTGAAACCGGGCGATCGTATCGAGATCCGTCTAGGTGACCGTCGGAAGGGCGGACCAGGCACGCGGGTGCAGACGTTTGTCGAGAAGGTGTTTCAGTTCCGGGCCTTCGTTGATACGACAGGGGCCTCGAAATTCGCGGCGGTGCCCGGGGATGTCGTGCTGGCGATTCTAGCTGGTCCGCCGGCCCGCGAGACGCTCGTTACTCCGCGCCTCGTGAGGCCGGAGGCGCGGGTGCCGGTCACGTTGCGGCATGACGATGCCTGGGGAAACCTGGCGGCCACCGTCTCGGCGCCGCCGGCGCTTGAGGTCCATAGAAATTCAAAATTGATCGCGACCCTTCCGCTGGCCTGGGATGCGGAGGCATGGGCGCGCACGGTGCTCACGCTGGCCGAACCGGGGGATTACCGTTTGACGGCCGGGGCGGCCACCGCGCTCGTGACGGTGGATGCGGCGGCGCCGGTGGAGCGCGCGTATTTTGCCGACCTTCACATCCATTCGGAGGACACCGTCGGCATCAACGACACGCGCTACAACCTCTCCTTCGCGCGCGATGCCGCCGGGCTGGACGTGGCGGGTTACACGGCGAACGACTTCAACGTGCGCGCCGACCGATGGGCGGCGGCGGTGGCGGTCTGTCGCGAACTGCACGCGCCGGGAGCGTTCCTGTGTTTTCCCGGAACCGAGTGGTGCGGGGCGAGCGCGGTGGGCGGCGACCGCAACGTGGTGTTTTTGGGCGATGAGGTGAGGTTTCCGGTGGATGGCGCGGGGCGCAGCATGCGCGTGTTTGACTGGAACGAGGACACTCCGAAGGGACGCGCGCAGCAGGGTGATCTTTGGACGGCGGAGGCGTTGCACGGCGCTTACCGTGACATGGCGGCGGACGACAACGTCCTGCTTATCCCGCATGTGGGCGGACGGCGCGCGAATTTCGATTGGCATGACGGGGCGTTGGAACGGCTCGTCGAGGTGGCGTCGTCGTGGGGGCATTTTGACTGGTTTTATCGCGAGGCGCTGGCGCGCGGACATCAGGTGGGGGCGTCGGCGGCCGGTGACGAGCATCGGGGGCGGCCGGGCGGCGGCGCGCCAGGGGTGGGTTCGTTTGGCACGGCGGGAGGGCTTACGGGAATTCTTGCGGACGAGTTGACCTCCAAAGCGGTCGCGCAGGCGTTGCGTGCGCGGCATACGTGGGCGACGACCGGCGGGCGGGCGGTGGCGCTGTTGAGCGCGGGTGCGTTCCGGCAGGGAGATGCTTTTGAGTGGAGCGGATCTTTGGAGGTGAGCTACGACGTGCTGGGCGAGGCGGGCTGGGAACGCATCGAGCTGCGCGACGACGAGGGGCGCGTGCTGCTTGCCCGCGATCTTGACGCCGAGCTTGGATATGCGCCCGGGCGTTTCCGGGTGCGCTGGGGCGGAGCGCGCATCAAAGACCGCTACCGCTGGGCCGAGTGGCGCGGTGTGATCGAGATCACCGGCGCGACCGTGACGCGCTGGCGCGCGCGGGGGCTTGAACATCCCGAGGAAACCGTGAAGTTGACCGCTCCCGGCGTTTTCGAGGTGCGGACGGACACCTATGGCGATGCCGATCATGTCGAGTTCACCGTTGATGATCTTGCGAACGCGCGGATTCGCGTCCGGCTGGAAATTGACGCCTACAACAAAACCGGCCCCGCACTCCAACGTAACCCCGATCCGGTGACGCCCGGTATGGATCATACGCTGGGAGGCGCGGAGTTGCTCGCACGTCGCACGGTGACGTGGGAACTGGGCGGTGCGGAGTTGTTCGTCGCCGTGGAGCGGCTGACGGAGCAAATCCTGCCGACGCGGGTCCAAGGGACTCACGTCGTCGCGCCAAAGGCCGGACTACACGGGCATCGGGCCGTGTATCTCTTCGCCCGAGAGCGCGACGATCACAAGGTCTGGACCAGCCCGCTCTTCATCACGTTTACGGATTGATCATCACTTCCCATGTCATCTTCCGCATCCAGTGAGACCTTGCATTTCGTCGTGGTGGGCGGCGGTCTCGCCGGCACGCTTGTGACGGTGCATCTGCTGCGCCTTTCGCCCGCCGGGACGCGCATCACGCTCATCGAGCGCACGCCGCCGGTGGGGCGCGGCGTGGCCTATGGCACCGAATGCGGGGACCATGTGCTCAACGTGCCAGCGGGCAAGATGGGCGCGTTTGCCGAGGCTCCCGATCATTTTTTGCGTTGGGTGGGGGAGCGGGTGGGGCGGTCGGGTTATCCGTCCAAGGTCGGGCCGAACGATTTTTTGCCCCGGCGTATTTATGGGGACTACATTGCGTCGGTCTTCGCCAAGGCGCGCGCGCAGGCCCCGGCTGAAATCGTTTTCACGAATCTTGCCGGCGAGGTGGTGGATATCGAAGAGAGGCCGGAGGGGCATGCGCGGCTCCTGCTGGCCGACGGGCGCACGCTTGATGCCAACCGCGTGGTGCTGGCGCTCGGCAATCTCCCCGGAGAATATCCGATCCGCAGGTCGCTTCCGTTCTATCATGGGCGTCGCTATGTGCATGTGCCCTGGCGGGCGGAGGCGCTGGAGGGAATCGGGCGCGATCAGGACGTGCTGATCGTGGGAGCGGGGCTCACCGCCAACGACATCATCGTGCAACTCGACCGGCTCGGGCATCGCGGGGTCGTGCATGCGCTTTCGCGGCGGGGACTGCGTCCGCAGGCACATCGGCTCGGGCTGGCGCCGCATCCGCCGTTTCTCGACGCGGCGGCATTGCCCGTGACGGTGCGGGCGTTGCTGCACCGTATTCTGGCCGAGGTGCGCGCGGGCGGGGAATGGCGCGCGGTGGTGGATGCGGTGAGGCCGTTTTCGCATGCGTTGTGGCGAGGCTTTTCGTGGGAGGAGCGGGCGCGTTTCATGCGGCATGTGCGGCCGTTTTGGGACGTGCATCGCCACCGGATCGCTCCGGAAGTCGCCGAGAAGCTTGCCGAGTTGGAGGCGTCCGGACGTGTGCGGTTCTACGCGGGGCGATTGGAAGGTCTTCGTGAAACGCCTACCGCCGCCGAGGCGATTTTCAGGCGGCGGGGCACGCCTGAGATGGTGAAACTCACGGTCTCCAAGGTCATCAACTGCACCGGTCCGCGCAGCGACTACTCGAAGTATCAGCATCCGCTTTTCATCAATCTGCTCGCGCGCGGCCTCATCGATCACGATCCGCTGGCGCTCGGGCTCCATGCCGGGCCGGAAGGTGAAGTTTACCGTTATCGGTCGTCGAAGCCGGTCGGGTGGTTGTTCACCATCGGTGCGCCGCTCAAGGGTGTATTATGGGAGTCCACCGCCGCGCCCGAGATCCGCGTGCAGGCCCGCGAGCTGGCCGAACGTCTTTTAACATGAGCACGAATCCTCGATTTAAGAAACTGGTAGCGGAGACCAAGGGCCATATCAGGGAAATCAAGGTTGATGAGCTGACGTCGCTGGAGGCGTCCGCCGTGACCAAGCCGATCTTGATCGACGTGCGCGAGGTCGAGGAGTTTTCCGCCGGGCATGCGGCGGACGCGCTGCACCTGAGCCGGGGAACGCTTGAAGGGAAAATCGAGGCGGCGGTGCCCGACGTGAACACGCCGGTTGTGTTGTATTGCGCAAGCGGGAATCGATCGGCCTTCGCAGCCGAGAGCCTGCAAAAAATGGGCTATACCAATGTCGCGTCTCTCATCGGCGGCTTCGGTGCCTGGCTCAAGGCGGGCCGGCCGGTGGAAAAATAAAGAGGGCCCGGGGCCGTCTCCGGCGCCAGGCCCTCGGTGTCGGTCAATCCATCAGGCCTTGGGTTTGCGGGTGGGGGAGGCGGCGGAGCCGACGACGACCTTGAAGCCGAAGGTTTCGATTTCGTTTTCCTTGCCGCGCAGCTCGGCCACCAAGGTGTCGCGCACCTGGGCGGCGTAGAAGAGCCCGGTGTCCTCGGTGCGCAGATTTTGGCCCTCGGCCAGCCCGAGCGCCTTGTTGCTCTTTTCGAGCAGGGCGGCGGCTTGGGCGGCCAGTTCCTGGGACTTGAGACGGTCCGCCTTGGCGGGACCGATGAGGGCTTGGATCGCGGTTATGACCGAGGACTTCAAGGGACTGGAGCCGGGGGTGGCGGTTTCCCGCCGGGCATGTTCGGCAAGGATGGTTTCCAGCAGCTTGATGGTCTGGTCGGCGTTGGCGGAGGGCAGGACGATACGGACGGTGGTTCTGGCCATGGTATTTTCTTATTTGGATTTTATGCGTTCCGGGAACGGCACCCTGCCGCTCCCGGCGCACCATGGTTATATCAAGAATGTATCAGATCCTCCATTACACTCCCGGCGTTAATTTCTAATGAATGGCATTAATGGAACCCGTCTCCAGGCCGGTTCGTCTCTGTTTTCAGAGGGTCGAAAGGTGGAGCGGGTTGTCCCCAACCCGCTGACGCGGCAAAGCCGCGCCAAGATTCCAGGCCAACGCATTGGGACAATGCGTTCCACCCTTCGTTTTTTCCGTCAAGCAGAGCGACACCTTACCCTGTTACCCATCGAAAACAGCGAAGGAACCTCCAGCCGGATCAAAGTTCCTGATCGGCCGATTTTAGGCGCAAAAGGCGTCTCTGGTTCTCGAACTCATGGAAAAAGAGCAGATTTACCTCAAAAGAAGGGACTTTTCGTCGGATTTAACCTGCTTGCAGGCTCCCTGAACATTCTTTCTGAAGAAAAGAATGTTCTCCCTGTCATTCAGGAGCAGCTTTCCATCGGAAAGAAGATCAAACCTGCTACCGGGAATGTTCTTTCATGTGGAAAGGATGTTCTTTTGGGGAAACAGAATATCCTCGCGGGTGAAAAGAAGGTTCTTTCGACCAAAAAGAAGCACCTTATTGACAGAAAGCATGTTCTTGCCGCCGAAAGGAATGTTCTTGTTGCAAGGTTTGAGATCAAACTTGGCAACAAGGAGAACAGGTTGAACGTGGAGAGGCTGATCCGGGGAGTCGATTCCAACAGCGTCCGCCCGCCGTGAGGCGACATCGGTGTCCGGAATCTGCGGGCTGCCTGCGCAAATGGCAGCCCCATGTGCCGTGTCATGTAAAAATAAGGCCTATAATTAGATACGTGCGCTCATATTTTTAATATCAGCCGGTTTGGTAAACGTTTAGCATGAAGGAACCTTGTGGGGAGCCGCAAATGCATGGACGTTCCCGCGTCCAGTGTCGTGCGAAAGCTATTCCAGCCTCCGCATCTCGCTGATTTCGATTTTTCAGCTTTGCCCATGAAATCTCCCTTTGGTCGTCGCTTGGATCGTGTTGCAACCTGCTTTCCCAAGTTGGGAATGCTCACGGTCCTCCTTGCCGGAGTCTTGGCCACTCTTACGGCCGCCAACGTTCCTCTGACGGATTGGACCAATCTCGACATCGGCACCGTCGGCCTCGCCGGCAGCGGTTCCTTCAATTCAACCACGGGTGATTACACGCTCAAGGGAGCGGGTTCGGACATCGGTGGCACGGCGGATTCCTTCCACTATTCCTACCGTCCTTTGAGCGGCGATGGTTACATCATCGTCCGGCTTAAATCACTGACCACGCCCAACGCTGTAGCCAAGGCGGGTGTGATGATCCGGGAGACATTGCTCTCCAATTCCAAGAACGCCCTCATGATGGTCACGCCGGGCTCCGGGACGGGCATGAAGACCCGCGCCACCACGGGGGGCACCAGTGTTTCAGTTATTACGACCGGCCTGACCGCCCCGCAGTGGCTGAAACTTGAGCGCCGCGGCAACGTTTTCACCGGGTATTATTCGGCTGACGGAGTCACGTGGGTCCCTTCCCAGTGCATCGCCATCACGATGGCCACCGACGTTTATGTCGGTGTTGCGGCTTCCAGTTGCACCACGTCCGCTCTTCTCACTGCGGTCATCGACCAGGTCGTGGTCGATAATCTCGACTCAGCGCTTCCCTGGCCTTGGACGGAAGTGTCCGTTGGCACGGCTACCGACAACGGCGTCGCCCTCTTCGATGGCAGTTACGTTCTCGCCAATCTCGGGGCCGACATCGCCTCGACCGCCGACAAAATGAAATTCGTGACCCAGTCGCTTACCGGCGATGGCACGCTGACGCTCAAAGTCTCCTCCCTTACTTCCGGAACCACGGCCCCGCGCTTTGGCATCATGATGCGCGACACCCTCGCCACCAATGCCCGCAACATTCTTCTGGGCATGACGACCCCCAAGGATCTCGTCTTCCAAAGCCGGCAGATTGCCGGTGGCACCACCGCGCTTCGCGCCACCTCGGTCACCCTCAACTATCCCATTTGGCTGAAACTCCAGCGAACCGGAAACGCGTTCGCCGCCTCGTATTCGATGGATGGATCGTCCTGGGTTCAGCAAGGCGTGGAAACAATCGCAATGCCTCCGACGATTCAGATCGGCGTGGCATATTCCAACCGTTCCACCACCGTCTGGGGTATCGGTGTGGGTGATCAGTTGAGTCTGATCACGCCGACCGATGCCGATGGCAACGGTCTTCCCGACGCATGGGAAGTCGCTTATTTCGGCGCCACGGGTGCCGCCCCGCAGGCAGATCCCGATGTTGACGGACTCACCAATTTTCAGGAGTGGCAGCTCGGCAACAATCCTCTGGTTTTCAACCTTAACGGTCAGCGTCCTCTGTTGGAACTGGTCGGCGGCGATGCCCAGACGGCCCAAGTCAACACGGTGGCGTCCCAACCCTTGGTGCTCCGGGTCAAAGATGCGCTGAGCGGCGAACCTGTCGCCGGTATTCCCGTCACTTTTCTGGTGAGCAGCGGCCCCGGCCAGATCGGTTCCGATCCGACTTGGCAGACTACGCAGACGCTGACCTCTGGCGCGGACGGGCTTGTCCAGACACAGTTCCAGTTTTCCTCCACGCGCGCCGGCGTGAGCACCGTGCGGGCCAGTATCGGCGGGGGCCTTCCGTCCGCCTTGGTCATCTTTACGCTCAAGGCGCTGGCTGGTGAAACACCTCAGGTGTTTGAAGCCGTTGATCTCGGCGCTCCGGCCCAGCAGGGAACCACCGACTATGCTGCGGGCAGCTATACCTTGGGCGGTGTTTCGACCACGATCGGCGGCACGGCCGATACGGGGCACTTTGCATGGCAGACTTTCACGGGTGACGGATACATTCTCGCGCGAGTCGCCTCCTTCGACGCGGTCGCGGCTTCCAGCCGGGCCGGCATCATGATGCGCGAGTCACTGGCGGTCAATTCCCGCCACGTGTCCGTGTTTGCAACCCCGTCCTCGGGCATCGCCTTCCAGTCTCGGTTCAGCGTCGGCGGCGCCACCTCCGTTTCATACAAGGCCGGTCCGGCCGCCCCGTATTGGGTTCTCCTCCGCCGCGCGGGCAACGTCTTCTCGGCGTTTTGCTCGACGGACGGGGCTACCTGGGTGAGCGTCGCATCCCCGGTCACGTTCGGCCTGAACTCCACCGTCTACGTCGGGCTGGCTCTCGGTGCCAACGATACCGTTGTCCGGAGCGCGGCCATCGACAATATCCGGATTGCCCCTCTGGTCGTGTCGCCGTGGCTGGGAGCCAACATCTACATGCCCAATGGCGCGGTGGTCGATGATTACGGCGTCAATGAACTCTTCATGCGGGCGGGCGGTTCCAACATCAGCGGCAGTGCGGATTCGTTCCGGTTTGTCTATCAGGCCATGCCATCGGACGGGCGGATCATTGCCCGCGTCGCCCAGCAGCTGGAGTCGCAGCCTTCCGTCAAGAGCGGGGTGATGATCCGCGAGACGACCGCCTCCAACGCCCGCCACGTCATCCTCGCGACCATTCCCTCCACCGGCGTGCGGCTTCAAAAGCGCGCGACGACCGGCACGGTCGCGACGACCGTCGCCAGCCAGGTCGGGGCGCTTCCCCGCTGGCTCAAGCTTGAAAAAATAGGCACCCGCATGGACGCCTTTTCGTCCGCCGACGGCCAGGCCTGGAGCTTCACGGGCACGGTGACGGCCGACTATGGCACTACGGCCTTGGTGGGTCTGGCCGCGCACAGCGACCTTGCTTGGACGCACACCCAGACGCTTTTCGACAATATCCAGGTTGATCTGTTTGACGGACCTCGTGGCTGGAATGCCGTCTATTACGACGGTGCGAATTTCGACACCCTGCGTGTTCGCCGTCGCGAATACTCGATAGACTGCACGTGGGCCGCCGGTGAAGCCCCCGCGACGGGCGTCAGTTCCACCTCTTACTCCATCAAGTATGAGGCGGACTTCGTCCCGACACAGTCCGGTCTCCATACTTTCACGACTCTTTCCCAAGGAGGCGTCCGTGTCATCGTTGACGGCCAGGCCATCATCTCCAATTGGACTCAGCATACCTCTGTTGAGAATACGGGGCAAATTTCCCTCACCGCCGGCCAGCCCGTCCGTGTGCTGGTTGAATATGCCAACGCCACCGGTGGCGCCGCCCGCCTCCAACTGCGTGTGGCGACCTCCGATCAAGCCGATGCCCTGGTTGCCACCGGAACGCTTCGCCCGACGGACGTTGATCTCGACGGTATGAACGACGCCTGGGAAACCTCCCATGGGCTCAACCCCCTGAGTGCCGCCGATGCGAATCTGGATGCCGATAGCGACGGACTGGGCAATTTCCAAGAATTCCAATTGGGCACCGATCCTCAGGTTCGCAACGACCGCATGCCCGGCATGGTGGTCTATGAACAATGGGGCAGCCTTGCGGGAACCACCGTTCGTGATCTTACCGGCAACGCAGCTTTCCTCACCGAGCCGAACACCCGCAGGATACTGACGCAGCTGGATACCGTGCCCGACAATGGCGCCAACTATGGCAGCCTCACTCGCGGCTACCTGATTCCCCCCGAGGACGGGGCGTATTCCTTCGCGGTGTCCGGTTCCGATGCGGTCGAATTCTGGCTCAGCCCCGACGACAATTCCTATGACCGCACGCTGGTGGCCCGGGCGGGGGCCTACACCGCCCTCCGCGACTACGACGCTAAGCAGGAGCAGAAATCCGCCCCGGTCCAGTTGCAGGCGGGGCACTATTACTACTTCGAGATCCTTCAGAAGGAAGGGTTCTCCCACGATCACCTGTCGGTCGTGTGGACCCGGCCCGGCGCCCAGCGCGAAATCATCACCGCGCCTTACATTGCAAGCTTCGGTCTGCGCACGGACGACGCCAACGACGACGGCCTGCCCGACGCCTGGCAGGCCGCCCACGGGCTTTCCGCGCAGGGCGCCTATGACGACTTCGACGGCGACGGCTTGATCAACCTCTACGAATACCGCCTCGGCCTCGACCCGGCGGTAAAGGATACCGACGGCGACGGCTTTGGCGACAATTTGGAGGTCCTCTCCGGCACCGATCCGTTGACCGCGGTCGCGCCTGCCATCACCGCTCCGTGGCAGCTTGCGGTCTTGGGAACGGTGCCCGCTCCGGCCCCTGTCAACAGCCCCTCCGCTGACGCCTTCGTCATCGCGGGTGCTCCAGGCACCGGCATGAAGATCAATCAAGCCGTGGATGATAACATTCAATATGTCTATCGGCCGGTGACCGGGGACTTTGAACTCGTAGCTCGCATCGGCGACGCCGGTTCCGTCACGACTGGCGTGGGCTTGCTTACGGTCCGCTCGACTTTGGACCCGCAGTCGGCATCCGCCAGCCTGGCTGTCAACCCCGACGGAGTGCATTCGGTGCGCACCCGTGATGCGTCCGCTCAGACGATCACCTCGCGCATGGAGTTCACCTCCGCGTATGCCGGCAAGACCGCCTATCTGGCGGGTTACTGGGTCAAGCTTCGCCGGCAAGGCGATCAGTTGAATTTCTACTGCTCTTCCGATGGCCAAAGCTGGACGCAGCTTACCGTGATCCCCTTTGCGTCCGATTGTCTCGTCGGTTTCGCGGTCAACGCCACCACGACAGATCCAGTCGTGCGAAAATTCTCATCGGTGCGCCTGACCCTTGATCCCGTGGTCGCTCCCGAGCCCAACGAATTGCCCGCAGGCGTCACTGCCCAGACGATCGCCACCATCAACGGCAATGCCGGCGTCACGGTGAAGGGCCAGTGGGCGACCGATGGTAACGGCATCGTGTCCCAGTTCTTCACCGGCACCCTTGATTACACCTTCACCGTTCCGGCCGACGGGATTTACCGTCTCAGCTTCTCGGCCGATTCGCCGTTCAATCAGACCACCAGCACCCTTTTCCCGGTGGAGCTTGCGGTGGACGGGAACTTCGTCGCCCGTGTCAATCTGATCATCCCCACGGACGAGTCGGGTGTCGCCCAAATCATCACGCCGTGGCTGAAGTCCGGCACGCACACGGTCCGCATTTTCTGGGACAACACCTTGAGTCTCCGGAAAATTCGCCTCAACTCGCTCGCCGTTGAATCCCTCGACGGTGCCGATGCCAACGGCAACGGACGCGCCGACTGGGTTGACGCGCGTCTGGCCGGATTGAACACCTTGGATCTTTCCGAAAACGCCCTGTTCGTTTCCCCCGTGAGCTTGGAGGGCAAGGTGCGCTTCCGCGATCTCCTGCAACTCACCGCCGATGACCAGCCCGTCACGGCCCGGCCTGCTCCCGGCTTCGGCTGGTATGCGGATGTGCCCTTGACCGAGACCGGCATCGTCCAGGTGCGCGCCGACTTTGAAAACACCGGCATCGTCCAAAGCCTCCTTCTGGAGTGGAAGTCGCTCAATCTCCTTGCCGTGCCAGTCTCTTTCACGGGGCAAACCACCCAGGTGCGCAAAGGCGACAGCATGCGCTTCACCGCCTTCGCGGCCGGTCAGTCCGGAGGCAATGCCACCGTGACAGTCACCGCTCCCGGCGGCACCCCTGTCGGCCATTATCTGGCCATCCCGCAGTCCCAGTCTTGGGTGCAGGCTTTCACAACCCCCGGCGTTTACACGATCGACGCCACCTACACCGATGCGGGTAACACGGTGACCACCGCGCAAACGTTTACCGTCGAAGTGATCGAGGCGGCCTTCGCTTCCGATCCCACCGCGGGCCTGAACAACACCCCCATCGTCTGGGACAATCCCGGGATTCCCGGCAACGTCCTCCTTGAGGCCGACCAAGGATTGAGTCTTTCGTTGATCGCTCCATTGCCCGGCGGCGGCAGCAGCTTCTCGCTCAAGACCGTCAACGTTGACGACAGCTACATTGTTGCCCGCCTCGGCGAACATGGTCCGATTTTCGGCCATGCCGTGGTTCATGGTGTTCGTGCCGCCAGCAACGACGACACCTCCATCGATGTGCTGGTTGTTTACCCTGACGGCAGCAAATTGATCGGCGTCCCCATCATCGTGAACCGCCTCACCGACGACACCGTGGTCGAGGTCGTCATCTTTGTGAACGGCGTCACTTTCGAGGACGGCACAACCAGCAAGACCCTGACGAAGGCGGATTTTGATGCCTATGGCCGCATCTATGTGAAGTTCATCTACCCCACGGGGCTGATCACTTCGTTCTGTCACAAGATCTACATCCACGAAGGCGCGACCGATCTCGGAACCTTTTAACCGCTTCGCACCGGTCTTCCCGCCATGTCCCGCCTTTCCATGTCGCCTTCGGTTCGCCGCTTGCTGCCTCCGCTGGTGGCCGTCGTAGCGCTGGCCGCCGGGTTTTCATGGTGGCTGTGCAAGCCGGCCAAGACCGTCGCTGTCGTTCATGTTCCGGCCAAAGGCATCGTTCTGACCACCACCGACAGCCATCAGACGCTCGATTCTCTGGCCCTAAACGGCGATGTGCGTCGGCTTCCGTCCGATCCCATTTTGTCAGAGGCCCTGTCTCCAACCTCACGATTGGACTTCCGCCTGCGCCTTCAGGTGGTCAACAAGCTGGGACCGGGGCTTTCCGTGAAGCAGACGGATTTCCTCCGCAGCTTCGTCCTTGATACACGTGTTCCAAGAGGCATGACGGCGAGCCAGCTTCGCGCGTTGAAGAACGACGTTCTCAACGTCCTCACTCTGCAAGCGGGCGAGGGGGCTGCGTTGGCGAAACTTCTGAGGCAGGTTTACGAGGATAAAAGCCAGGACCCGGCGCTTCGTGATTATGCGCTCCAATTTCTGGCCCCTCTGGCGGAGAGCAATCCCGACACGGGTTGGAAACTTCATTGGGAAGCGCTCGCCGGTGACGACGCGGCCCTTGCTGCCACTGCGATGCTCCATCTCACGCTGGCCGACCGTGGCGGCAAACTGACCTCGGCCGAGCATACCACGCTCGCCGCTGCCGCGCTCAAGCTTGCCTCCGACCCCACGCAGAAAGAAACCAGCCGTGCGACCGCTCTTCAGGTGTGCGGACAACTCAAGCTTACCGAAGCTCGTCCACTGGCCCGGGAAATCTCCCGATCCGATCAAGCGGGGTTCCCTCTGCGCATCGCGGCCGTCGCCACCCTCGGCGACTTGGGCGGGGACGCCGACACCCGCGATTACCTAGCCGCCCTGACCACCGGCTCGGAGAAACGCCTGCGCGTTCCGGCCCAGTCTGCCCTTAAGCGATTTCCCATCATCAACTGAGCCCTGATTTCTCCTTCTTTTTTTACGCATCATGAACGTCCGTTATTTGTTTCGCTCCTTCCTCCTAAGCTTGGGTTTCGCCCTGTGCGTGGCCGTCCCCGCATGGGCGGTGAATAACAACCCTGTTCCCGACTCGGGACCTTCGTTGAATTTTTCCTTCAGCGAATCGTCCGGGGGCAAGTATCGTAAGATCGCCTTGAATGGCGCGGCCTTGAGCGATGAAAAGCCCCAGCAGGCGGAAGAAACCGATCAAGCACAGGAGGAGACCTACATCGACGCCCTGACTCTGGGACTCCGGCACGACACCACGGATGTTTACACGACGGTACCGGCATCCGACCTTTTTCTCGGTGTCCGTCGCAATGCGACATCCGAAAACTGGAGTCTGGCCCAGGGGTTTCGTCCCAACGAGAGGCCGGATTTGCCTTTCGGTGCCGGCTGGAGCTCCAATCTGGCGGCTAACCTGCACTTCGTTTATCACTTCGCGACGTCCAGCTTGTCTCCGGACACCGTCACAGTGACCGATGAAAACGGCCAGCAGTATTCATTCGGGATCATGTATCTTCAGGGGACATATGATTCTGAATCGCAAACCTATCAAGGGACCAAGGTTTTTGTTCCGATCCCCTCGTCGCTTGGCGATCAGAACGTTTTTTTGTGCACGTTGACGAGTGCGTCAACCACCGGCTTTGTTTTTACGAAAAAATACGGCGCGACCTTGACGTATGAAATGGCCAACCTCGATAAATATATTACCGATATTCCTTATGTGCATGGCGATATGAACGACCTTCATAAATATGCCCGGCTGACTTCGGTGCAGGACAGGTTCGGTCGCAGTATTAATTATTCCTATGACGTAGACACGACGTTGATTCCGTCAAAAATCAAAGTTGCGCAGCCGGACGGGCAGGGGGCTGAGATCAATATCACCCGCAATACCGAGGGATTGGTTTCCACGGTGACGGATCCCCTGGGGCGGGTAACTACGTATAATTACATTCAGTTCTCTTACCCGCATCCCTTTGTGCCGCTGGAACAGGGGCCGTTTGTTCATTCGCAGCTGACTTCGGTTGAGAACCCGGACACGGGTGTCACCCACTACGATTACATTTATGATTACGAGACGGACATACGGGATACGGGTTCCATTTCGCTGACACGCATGCACCAGGAACTCTCGGTCATTCGAGATCCGTTGGAGCGAGAGTATTCGTTCGATTATAAATACAACGTAAGCAAGAAGGATTACTCGACCGAAGATGGCTATTACCCGAAAACAGGACTGCCAATGATTGTGAGTCAGGTCCATTTGCCGAATGGCACGGGGGCCGCTTTCACGATGAATTCGGACGTGAAGCTCACCTTTGACAATGGAGCGGTGAACGTTTACGGGCAAACAAGTGTCACCGTATTGGACGCCCGTGGAAACGGACGTATCTATTCCTATACCAATCCCGAGGTCGAAGTGATGAGCGATTTCACGTCAGTCTATTATCAAAACACCCGTTTTGACGCTCCGCGCACGCTCTTCTATTTGAATCTAAACATTACGAGCTTCGATGGGGCGGCGGGGGGGGCTCCGATTGGATCGCAGTCCTATGTTTTTAATAAAAAAGCAGGCATGTCATTGGAGTCGGCGACCGATTTCAGCAATAATGTTACAAGCTATTCCTACATGGATACCTATAATGTGACAGTGGAGGGCTTTCCCACCCTGAGCACCACGATTTCGGGTGCCTATAATGATCCCACGACGCAAATGAACGCCTTGGGCTTCCCCAAATTTTTCACCTATAATTCGAAGCGAATCATGAACTCGTCCACCGACGAGGCCGGGGTCATGACCTATTGGACGGTGGACAATGATAAGGGGCGTCGCACGAGAGAGCAGATTTTTGCGTCAGGCACCCCGGTGGTGATACAGAATGGGACCGCCGAGGGAGTCGCCATACAAGATACCGTGTTTGCCTATGAGAACACCAGCTTCTCCAATTTCATGACCAAAAAGACGGTCAAGAAGCTTACGACGGCCACGGGTGATCCTTCTTGGGTGGCCGATCTTGTCACGACTTACGTGCCGGATGCGAACGGACGCATTTACCAGGAAATCGTCGATCCCGGCGCTTCGCCTCACCTGAACCTGATCACGACCTATACCTACGACGGCAACGGCAACAAGGAATACGTCACCGATCCCCGGAACAAAACCACGCATTTTTCCTACGACACCCGCAACCGCCTGATCTCCGTCACCTACGCGGACAACTCGCAGAAACAGTTCTTCTATGATCTCCGTGGCAACAAGACCGAGGAAATCAATGAAAACGGCGTGGCGACTTTCTGGCAATACGACGCGCTCAACCGTGTCGTCACCCAGGTCGTGGATATGGACGGCAGCCTCAAGACCGCCGCCGCCACGACCCACGTGCTGACCGGCACCGCCGACAGCTACCGTGCGACCAACCTCCACCTCGTCACCACCACCACTTACGACAACCTCAACGCGAAACTCACCGTCACCGATCCTGAAAATCACGCGACGACGATGGCCTACGATGCGCTGGGACGCCTGCACACCAAGACCGACGCGCTCAATCACACGACGACCTACGACTATGATGTCGCCAAGAACTGCGGTGGCAGCGTTTTTGACAGCTCCGGCTTCAAGCCTACCACGGTCACCGATCCGCGCACCTACCCCACTGCGGTAACCTACCACACGGAGGTAACCTACGATAAACTCTACAGGCCCACCGACGAAAGCGTGGAATACGCACCCGGCGTCTACGCGCTCACCCAAAAGAAATATGACGCGGTGGGCAACCTGCTCACCGTAACGGCGCCCGCCGCCACCGGGCAAGCCACCGGCACTGTCACCAAGACGACCTACGACGCCCTCCGCCGCCCGCTCACCGTCACCGAAGCCTTCGGCAACACGCTTGCCGCCACCACGACCAAGGCCTACACCTCCACCGGTCTGGCTTGGAAAACGGTCGCCGATTTTGGTGATGCGCCGCACCTGAACCTCGTAACCACCACCGACTACGATGCCGCCGGACGCCCGGTAAAAGTCCACGCCCCCGCCGTGGTTGATGCGCTCAACCCCGGAGACCCTGTCAGCCCCGTCACCGAGAATCACTATGATGCCGCCGGCAACGTTGACTACGTCATCAATCCGCTCGGACGCCGCACCGACTACACCTACGATGATCGCAACCGGCGTCTCACCGAGAAACAGCCGTCAGTCGTGGATGCGACCACCGGACTCTCCGCGCGCCCGACCCGCACCAACACCTACGACCTCGTCGGCAATGTTCTCACCGTGCAGGACGCCCGTGATTTCATCACGACCACCGAGTATGACAATGCCAGCCGTCCCAAGACAATGACCGCTCCCGCCGTCACTCTCGTGGATGGGAGTGTGGTTCATCCCGTGACCAGCACCACCTATTATCGGACTGGCACCGTCCACACGGTGACCGATGCCAATGGCCACATAACGACGAACACCTACGACGAACTCAACCGCCTGAAGACCACCACCCAGTCGCCCACCACCGACACGGCCGACGACATCACCGTCACCAACGGCTACGACGAAGTGGGCAACCGCACCGATGTCTGGGACGGCCTGAACCAGCACACCCAGTTCACCTACGATGGACTCAACCGCAACACGGCGGTCATCGATCCGACCACTCACAGCGTGCTCTTCGAATACGACGCGCTGAATAAAACCGCACGGGTGGACTCACTTAACCACCGCACGGAGTATGTTTACGACGCACGACATCGCTTGGTGGGCGTGAACTACGTGGGCCGCTTTGCGGATAACCGGATTTATGCCTACGACGCGGCAAACCAGCTCCTGAGCGTTACCGTAAACCCGGCGCCCTGAACCCATGAAAGCCGCTCCATTGAACACGCGCTCCACGATTTCGACTAAATTCACAAATATCATGCCTGCGATGGTTTCCGCATTACGGATGATCTCCGTTGTCTTGCTGGTTGGGGGAGGGCTGCTGGGGCGCGCCTATGGGCTGACGCCACCGGCAGGGGGGGCGGTATCGGCAGGAGGAACGCATGTGCTCTCGGTGAAGAGCAACGGGACGGTGTGGGCATGGGGAAGCAATTATTACGGGCAGCTTGGCGACGGAACGACGACTTACAGCCCTTCCACCCCTGTGCGATCCAAGGGTGCTGGGGGATCGCTGACGGGCATGGTGGCGGTAGCCGCCGGGGATAGTCATTCGCTGGCGCTGAAGAGCGATGGGACGGTCTGGGCCTGGGGATTAAACACCCGGGCTCAACTCGGCGACGGGACGACGTTGGAGAGGCATGCGGGCGTGCAGGTGCAAACCGCCACGGGCTTTTTAAGCGGCGTGCGCGCCCTGTCCGCCGGAACCACGCATTCGCTTGCGGTCAAGGCTGACGGCACGGCCTGGGCGTGGGGTGAGAACCGCTTTGGGCAGCTTGGCGACGGAACGACCCTGCTTCGCCCGCAAGCGATCCAAGTGCAAGGACTGACCGCTCCCCTTGCGGGTGTCGTGTCCGTGACGACGGGAAGCCTGAGTTCTTATGCGGTGAAAAATGACGGCACGCTATGGGCGTGGGGAGGCAACAAAGCGGGAGGCCTGGGAGACGGAACGACGACCGACCGGTTGCGGGCGGTGCAGGTGCAGGGCGCCTCGGCCCCGTTGACCGGCATCGTCGCGGTGGCGGCGGGCGGTTTGCATGCCGTGGCGCTGAAGAGCGACGGGACGGTCTGGGCCTGGGGCAATAACGACCACGGGCAATTAGGCGACGGCACGCTGACCATGCGGCTGAAAGCCGTGAGCGTCAAAGGGCCGGCGGGGCCGTTGACCGGCATCGTGGCAATCGCCGCCGGAGATAACCATAATCTCGCGCTGAAGAGCGATGGAACGATCTGGGCCTGGGGGAGCAACGGGCTGTCCGAGTTGGGCAGCTCAAGCGCGACGGCGGGAAGCGACCAGGCCATCGCCGTGCCGGTGGACGGGTCGCCCTTTGCCGATGTGGTATCGATCGATGCCGGAGGCTCCCGATCCATGCTGATCAAGAGCGACGGAACGGTGTGGATATGGGGGAATCAATTCCGGAGCGGAGGCCCCATCGATACGGGCGAGATCCGCACGTGGCCGTCGCCCACCCAGCAAACGATCCAGTTGATCACCGACCCGTCCGATACCGGAGACGACCCTCCTGCCGGTGGTGGCGATACCGGCGACGTCACCGGAGGTGATTGGGGGACGACCCCCGGCAATTCCGATTTGAACGTCGCCTATACCTACGACGCCCTGGGGCGCGTTCAGAGCGAAACCTCCAACGGCGTCACCCATGTTTACGCCTATGATCTGGCCGGCAACCGCGTCCACGTGACCTACGGCGGCACCGGCACGCAGCTCGCCTCCGACTACGATGTGCTCAACCGCCTGAGCACCTTGTCCGAACTTCCGGCTTCCGGCTCTCCGGCCTCCGCCCGGCTGACCACCTACGGCTACGACCTCAACGGCAACCGGGTTCTGCAGACACTGCCTAACGGTGAAAACACCACGACTGCCTTTGATGCGCTCAACCGCCAGACGGGCATCGTCACGACGAAAAGCGGCGGCGCTTCGCTGCTTGAACTGACGCAGATTTACGACCGGGCGGGTAACGTGCAGAAGATCACCGAAAACTATCCGGGTTCCGCGTTGTCGGCCCGCACGGTGACCAACACCTACGACGGCATCAACCGCCTCCACATCGAGACGGCCGTCCAAGGCGCGACCACCACGGCCACCACCTACACCTTCGACGCCGCCAACAACCGCACCGAGAAGGAGGTCTCGACCACCACCGGCGCGACCACCACCACCGCAACCACGATCTACGCCTACGACAACAACAGCCTCAACCAGCTCGGGACCGCGACGACCGGCACGGCGGTGACCACCTACGGCTACGACCTCAACGGCAGCCGCGAGACCGCCAGCTACAAGGCCACCCCGACCGCGACCCCCGTCGTGGACACCTACGGCTACGACTACGAAAACCGCCTCGTCAGCCTGACCAAGAACACGGCGGGCGGCATCGGCAGCTACGCCTACGTTTACGACTACCGCACCCGCCGTGTGGAACGTTCGGAGACGACCGGTTCAACCACGACCGTCACGAAGTCCGTCTTCAGCGGCGGCGTGAGCGTATCCGAATATGTCGGCACGACCAACACCGCCGAGTATATCCGAGGATCTGATTGGGGCGGGGGAGTTGGCGGGCTGCTCTACTCCGTGCGCTCGGGACAGCCCTCGTTCAAGCACTACAACAGCCGAGGCGACGTCATCACCGAGACCAACGGATCGGCGACCGCCACCTGGCAGGCCAGCTACGAAGCCTTCGGCACCCGCACCCAGGAAACCGGGTCAACCCAGGACCGCCAGAAAGCCAACACCAAGGAAGAAGACCCCTCCGGGCTTCTGAACGAAGGCTTCCGTTATCGGGATCTGGCGACGGGCAGCTTCATCACCCGCGACCCGTTAGGCTTCGTGGACGGGCCGAACATGTATGCCTACGTTGTCCAGAACCCTTGGTCAAAGTTCGATCCCGAGGGGTTGAGCGCGCTTAAGAAGGTAAAGGAAGGTATAGAAGCTGCGATCGAGGCCGCCAAAAAGACGCAGCGTATCAATAATCGTAAGGTCATTAATTCGGAATGGGCTGGGAAGACGAGGCCGTTCTCTGATGTCAAAAATGGTGATGCGTTAGCCGCCAAATATGGCGGAGCTGGCGTTAAATATACACCGAATGCAGGGCTAGGAGACTTCTCGGATTACGCTAAGGTTCTTCCCAACGGAGGTAAAAGCCTCAAGTTTGAAGCCGGCGTGCTTAAGCCAAATAGCGAAAACTTTAATGCACAAGCCAGAGCCGCTTTAAGTGACCTTAGCGACGAGCAATACACTAAACTTACCAAGGACCACACTTGGCATCACGCACCTGATGGAACGTCGCTTGAATTGGTTCCGAGTGACCTGCATGATGCTTTTAGGCATAGCGGAGGCAGCGGATTGATCGAGTCTGCTCGCAAAACGGCACAGATGACGAGCGCTGTCGTTGTAGGAGTTGGAGCTTCTCTGTTTTCTAATACTGCTAAAGCCCAAGGACTCGGGGGGACTGCGAGAGGATTGCTTGAAGATGCCGGACAGCTATTTGATCCTGGAGTTTCTGACGTCGTCGATGCAGGCACCTATGCAGGAGAAACGCTAAAGAAAAATCTTCCACCGCCTCCAAAGCTAGGCACTGTGGGCGCGTTTGGGCTTTCAGAGGAAGACAAGAAATGGTTAAACGATCTTCCATAGCATTTTTTCAACTTGATTAATGATGCAATTACAAAACGGGACGCACATGGGTCTGTTTGTGCTGTTTTGCTTTTCCCGGGCGATTGCCTAACTCCCCCTACGTCACAATGAGACTTATAACTAAAGGCGCGGGGATGTTGAATACGGTCGAGCTAGACGAGTTGGAATTAGAAATTGGTTGCCCGCTTCCGCCTGACTATAGGAAATTTATATCGACCTTTAATGGAGGCGCGCCGACATTCCCCCTTTTTAACTTAGATAACAACATTCACGCGATTCATAGCTTTTTACGAATTAAAAGGGGGCATCCTGACGATTTATGCTCGGTTCGTAATGCTCTGTCTGACACTTTAGATATCAAGCGCTTCATACCCATTGCGAGAACTGTGCTGGGTGATATGATATGCATGCATTTAGGCACTGGCGCGGTTAGTTTCTGGGATCATGATCAAGGACCTGGGACGGAACGATTTGACCGGCTTAAATATATAGCAGAAAGCTTCTCGAAATTTGCCGACGAACTCTATGCTGAAGAGCCTCGCGACACGCGTGATTCTCTGCATGCGCTAGGGAAGTTTGGTAGACCGGAAGAACTTATTCTCGAACTAACAAGCGGGCGGAATCTAATTTCAGCAGATGGGTATTCTGTCGGGGAAATTGCCGCTATGCATGGTAATCTTGAGTTATTCAAAACATGGATAGATTTTGGGCGTTCTGCGGGTAGGTCGCTGCATATAGCCGCAAAGAACGGCCGATTTCTAATTATCGATTATATGATCTCTTGCGGCTTTGATATCAACGAGTTGGATAGAGATGGTAGGACGCCTCTAGACGTGGCATCGTGGGATGATGATTATAAGCAGGGGCTCCGCCGTCGGGGTGCTAGGACCTCGAGCGAGCGAAATAGTAAGCCGTAAGGATAAGGCGTAAGGAGCCAGGCCGAGTATTGTTGTATATGAGTGAAGGAATGTAAGCGTCCTCCCAGGGACCTCCTTGACGAGGTATGAGAGCTACGAGTCGTAATGAAGTGAACCCCACAGGCCAACCATAGCAGGCGGAAGGCCCTCGTGCCAACGATGGGCGTTCGACTGATTATATTTTTTTAAGAAATGCACTTGAGACGGCTTCTCGATTACGAACCCTCTAAAAGAGGAAAGATCATCTACATCAAACTGAACACCCCAACGCCTAGCCCGCCACATGGCGCTTGTCCCGAGTTAACCAGATTACTACGTCCGCAGCCTCTTTCATCCGCAGGCGCTCGCCGAACTTCGATAGGGATGCGACCGCCCCAAGCTATGATCGGCCAAGCGCATGAGTAATTGATGTCGCCGCAAGCCTCGATATATCCGCGTTGTGATAAAATTTTTCACCGGTCTTTTAATATTCTTTCCCTGCGTGTTATCCGCAGCGGGACTGACGTGGGATAAGACGACGATAGACCGCGAAATCGAGGCGGGCACGGCGGAGATCCGCGTCGAAATCCCATTCCGCAACGAAGGCACCCGGCCGATTACCATCACCGAGCTGAAATCGAGCTGTCGTTGCACGGAACTGGTCTTGAAGAGCCACACGATTCCCGTCGGAGCCAAGGCCATGCTGACTGCGGTCTATAAACCCGGCGATCAGGTGGGGCCGCAGCAGTCGTCCATCACCATTAAAACCGACGAACCCGGCACCGCTGCCACCTATCTCGCCTTGCGGATCAATATCACCCCGCTGCTCACGATCCAGCCTGCGATGGTCCGCTGGGATAAAGGCGGCGCACTGGTTTCCAAAACCATCACCCTGAAACGTGTCGGCTCCGCTCCGCTAAAAATCACCGCGGTGAAGCCTGTGAACGACAGCATCACCGCCGAGCTAAAACCCGGTGACACCGCTGATTCATGGCTGCTGGTGCTGACGCCCCGTTCCACGACCGAATTTACGACCACCAAAATCAAGATCCTCACAGAGGTGAGCGGCCAGCCGGTCACCTATTCGGCCTTTGCCGTCGTGCGGTGAGAACGTTGCCAAAGAGCATGGGTATGGGAGGAATGAGCGTATGTCTCTGAGTCCTCCGATCCGGTCTGTGCTCTGGCTGTTGCTGGCGGCGCTTGTGCCGGCGTCATTGTCCGCGTGGTTGCATCCGCATCGACCAGCGTGGCATAAATCCACGGACGTCAGTGAAATCAGCGTGGCGCAGGTTCGGAACCAAACGGATGTCGTGTGGGTGGACGCGCGTTCGGCCGAAGCGTTTGCACGGGCGCATGTGCCGGGAGCGATCTCCCTGCCGGCAGAGACATGGGAAGCGCATGTGGAGGCGGTGGTCACAGCTTGGCGCCCCGGTCTGACCGTGGTGGTCTATTGCGATGCCGCCACCTGCGCCGCAAGCCAGTCGGTGGCTCGTCGGTTAAGGGATGAGTTGGGCATGGAAAACGTGCATGTCCTGGCTGGCGGTTGGCAGGCGTGGCAGGAGGCGCCGCGATGAAGATCTCGTGGCAAACCGTAGGCGCGTGGATACTCGCCATCGTCTTCGGCTGGGCGGGCGCAACCAAAGTGGCCGACCCCTCGGCCTTCGCCAACTCGATCACAGGATTCCGTCTGGTGCCATGGCCGGTGGGCGTGGCGCTAGCCCTTTACCTGCCCTGGCTCGAACTGATCATTGCGGCTGCGTTGCTCGTTCCTCGCTGGCGTCAGTCGGCACTCCTGCTCGCAGCTGTCTTATCAACCATTTTCGTCGTGGTGTGGGCGATCACTTGGGCGCGCGGTTTGGACGTGTCATGTGGCTGCTTCGGCGGCCAAGGCACGACCAATGCCGCATGGGCACTCTTGCGGGCGATCCTGCTATCCGGGTTTGCCTGGGGAATGGTTATTCGGGTTGGAAAACCAGAAGCCCTGCCGAATGGACGCACCTGATAAGCATAAGCGTCTTCCCGAGGACCTCACTTGACGAAGCTGAAGGGCTACGAGTCGTAGTGGTGACCAAGTTGGTCACCAACCAAGTGACTATTACGACGCGGAGTCTATGAGCGAGGCCTAGCGGCCGGATAGGAGCGGGGGAGGAGGCTCGGAGGGAGAACGAGAAAGAGAACGAGGAAAGAGAAAGATTTCCTTCGGCTCAAAACGGCCAGACGTGGGGAATCACGAGCATCGCAACGATGAAGCACAAAATATTGAGCGGGATGCCGATCTTGAGGAAATCGCTGAAGCGGTAGCCGCCCACGCCGTAGACGTAGGTGTTGGTCTGGTAGCCGATGGGCGTGGCGAATGCGGCGGACGCGGCGAACATCACCGCGACAATGAACGGCCGCGCTTCAACCCCGAGGTGGGCCGCGATGCCTATGGCGATCGGCGTCATGAGCGCGGCCACGGCGTTGTTGGAAAGTATCTCGGTAAACACGGTCGTGACGAGATAGACCACGGCGAGCATCGCGATGGCCTGGTTGTCGCCGGGGACGAAGTGCTGGACGCTGTCCACCACATGTCCGGCCAGCCAGGCGGCGGCGCCCGTTTGATCGAGGGCGAGGCCCATCGCCAGCATGCCGTAGATGAGGAAAAGCAGATTCCATTCGATGGACGCGTAGGCTTCCTGGGACTTCAGGCACCCGGTCATGCAAACGATGAGGCAGCCGGCGAGGGCTCCCATTTCGATCGGCACCCAGTCGAACGAGGCGGTCACGATCACGGCGGCGATGACCCCGAGCACGATGGGGATTTTTTTGTATTGGGAGGTGGACGGAAGGCGGGCGCGGTCGAAGAGCACGAGGTCCTCGCTCTGGCGCAGCGCGTCGATGGCCTGGTCGGTGCCCATCATCAGGAGGATGTCGCCGGGTTCGATGGGCAGTGTGTCGAGCTGTTCGCGGACGTTGCGGCCCTTGCGGTGGAGAGCGAGGACAACCATGCGGAAGCGCTGGCGGAAATTCACATCGCGGACGGAGCGGCCGACGATGCCGGAGTGCGGATTGACGACGGCTTCGACGAGGGAGCCTTCGTGCGCGGCGATCTGCTCGAGTCCCAGCTTGAGTTCGGAGACCAGATCGATGCCGGCGACTCCGCGGGCGGTGGCGATGCCCTGGGGACGGCAGGACAGGATGATGCGGTCGCCGGCCTGCAAGGGGACGTTTTTCAGATCGATGTGCAGGGCGACACCGTCGCGGACGATTTCCAGGACACGGACGCCCTTGGCGGGGGTGAGGCCGGCTTCGGAGAGGCTTTTGCCGAGTGCGGGGGAGTCGGGCTGCACGAAAGCCTCTGTGATGTATTCGCGTCGTTCTTCGTCGGAGAGAATCGAGGTGAGCATCTCGCGGTTGGGGAGCAGGCGCTTGCCGCAAAGCGCCAGATAAACGGCGCCGATGATCGCCGTCGGGACGCCAAGCCAGGCCATTTCGAACATGCCCAACCCGGGGAGGCCCTTGGAGACCACCATGCCGTTGACCACGAGGTTGGTGCTGGTGCCGATGAGGGTGCAGGCGCCGCCGAGCACGGCGGCGTAGGAGAGGGGAATGAGGAGCTTGGACGGCGCGAGTTTCATCTTGCGCGCCAGGCCGAGCACGACGGGCAGGAAAATCACCACGACGGGGGTGTTGTTCACGAAGGCCGACACCGTGGCCACGCTGATGACGAGCAGGAACATCACCACGGGGTAGGACCAGCGGGAAGCCCGGTCCATGGCGGTGGAGAGCAGGTCGATGGCGCCGCATTTTACCAGGGCCGCGCTGAGGATGAACATCGCGCCCACCGTGAACGGGGCGGGATTGGAAAAAACGGAAAAGGCGTCCTTGGTGGACAGGATTCCGGCGGCGACCAGCACGACAAAGAGCGTGAGGGCGGTCAGGTCGGGCGTGATTTTTTCACGCACGAAGCTCACGAGCGTGAGCACCAGCAGGGTGAAAACAAAAATAATTTCCCAGGTCATGAAAGGGGGAGGGCGAGGTGAAGAAGAGACCTAGGTATTTTTGGCTTCGGAGGACCGATACCAGCGGTAGAAACACGTGAAGAAGGCGATGAAGGTCACGCCCAGGCCGCCGACCTTCATGATCACCGAGCCGAGGAGCTGGTCGTCCATCGGGGAGAAGTTGGCGAACAGGCGCGGGGCGAACCCGTAGGTGGGGTAGAGCACGTCGTCGGAAAATGCGATGAAGGCGAAGACGGGCGTCATGCCGATCACCACGGCCACGAGGTAGAGCATCTGTGCAGGCGGGCGGACGGGCGGAAACTCCTTGGACGGGCTGAGCAGCGGCCACCAATAAAACAGGGCGGCGCCGAAAAACATGACGTGCTCGAGGATGTGAACCCAGCGGTTTTGAAGCGCCCAGTCGTAAAGCGCGGGCACATGCCAGATCGAGTAGGTGAGGATGTAGACGAGTCCGCAGATGATCGGATGCGACAGGAAGCCGAACAGGTCGCGAAACGAGGATTGCGCGGTCACGGGGCGCACCAGCCAGTCCGGCAGGCCGAGCAGCATGAGGACCGCCGCCGGATAGATGAGCAACGCATGCTGGATCATGTGTGCGCTTAGGAGAAAGCGTTCGCCGGCCTGGTCGAGCGGCGAGCCCACGGCGAAGTAGAAGATGACGAGCGCGCCGTAAAACATGCCGGCTTTCCCGCGCGGATAAGCCGCGCCGGGTGAGAGTTTCTCGCGCAGAGGTCCGGTGAAAATCGCGTAGAGCCAGGCGATCAGGATGAGCCCGCCGATGAGGTGGGGTTCGTTATGCCAGTGACGCCAGTCGATCATGGGAAAAATGGTTTTTCGCCTTTAGAGCATTTCAAACAATATCATAGCCGTTTGATTTTTGTAGGGCCTCACCTTGCGTGAGGCCGCGCAGTCTTTTGGCCTACGCACGCCTCACCGGCCCGACACAAGGTCGGGCCCTACGACAGAAAATGATGGCTATGGTTTTATTTGAACTGTTCCAGGTAGGGCGGGACCGCTGGGCCCGCCGTGAATGATCAGCGGCATGCGAATGGCTAACCGGACGGCCCAGCGGTCCGTCCCTACCTTCGGGCAAAAGTATGGGCCGTTGGGAGCGGGGTCACGGGGACAATTCCTTCGACGTGAGCGGCACGCTGTCGGCGTCGGCAAACATCGCGAGCAGGGCGGCGGAGGTGCCGCCGGCGAGAATCAGTCCGATCAAAAACAGGACGGTGCAGAACAGCTTGTCCCACTTCAGGTGCATGAAGAGGAAGATGCCGATGATGAACTTGATGGTGAGGAGCGTCACCAAGCCGGTGACGATGATCCATTTGGCCAGCGGCAGGTAGACGAGCAGGACTTCCATGCCGGTCATGACGGCGAGGACCATCGCCATCTGCACGAGCAGGTGGAACTTGCTTTCCTGCGGGGCGTCGTGGCCGGTCGCGAGGTCGGGGGAGAGTGCGCTCATGGGAGGGATCAGAGGAATTCGATCAGGTAGACGACCGTGAAGATCACGATCCAGACGATGTCGATGAAGTGCCAGTAGAGGCCGAGCGACTCGATGTCGATGGCGTTGGCCTCGCCGAAGTCGACCGCCTTGCGGGTGCGTCCGAGCCAGCCGAGGATGGCGCAGCCGACGAGAGCGACGGCGATGACCGCGAGGTTATGGCGACCGGCGTGGGCCAGGGCTCCGACGGTGAAGCCGTGTTCCTCGACGGCGTGGGCCGCGCTCACGAGAATCGTGACGGACGCGACCGCCACGGCGGCGAAGACGACCAGGTGGCCGAGGGAACGGAGCACCCAGGGCCGTTCGTCGGCGGGCTTGAAGGTGCGGATATACATCAGCGTGAGCCAGAGGATGCCGATGGCGACGTGGCAGCCGTGCGTGCCGGTGAGGGTGTAGAACGTCGTGCCGAACATGCTGCCGGAGGGCGTGAGGCCATGCGCGAGGAAGTTGCCGTATTCGAACACCTGGCAGCTGAGGAAGATCAGGCCGAAGACGATGGTGCCGAGGAGCAGGCTGCGGACGCTCTTGACGCTGCCTTTCTGGCCGGCGTTGACCGCGAGGGCCATGAGCAGCGAGGAAACGAGGAGCACGAATGTCGCGAAGAACGTCAGATCCATCGAGAACAGCTTCTTGGGGTCGGGCGCGTTCGGCGTCGCGTGGAGGCGGTAGATCAGGTGGGTCGAGATGAGCGTGCCGAAGAACATGCAGTCCGACGCGAGGAAGGCCCACATGAAGAGCTTCTTGTTGGGAATGCCCGTCGACGTGGTGTGGTCGTGGTGATGGTCGATGGCGCCAGTGGCCGAGTGAGTGCTCATGCGGGAAAGGGGGGAAGTAGGGAAGGGAGATGATCTTTCTTCTTTCTCTTAATCTTTATCTTTCGTCAGGGTCGGATTTTCGAAGCGAGAGAAAGATTAAGATAAAGAGGAAAGAGAAAGAGTCGGAATTAGTGTTTGTCGTGCTCCTCGCCCTCGGGGTGGACGTGGTAGCCGCCGGGGCCTTCGGCCGCCCAGAAGTAGACGCCGAGGACCATGATCACCCCGCCGGCGATCGCGCCGACGAAGTGGTGGTTGACGAAGAAGCAGGCGCCGATGAGCAGGCCGGTAGCCGCAAAGATAGGGAACCAGGACTGGCTGGGCATGTGGATGCCGCCGTGGGAGGACTCGGACTTGGCGTGCTCGGAGGTCTCCTTGGCGATCTCATCCTTGTGGGCCTTCTCATACCAGTAGGCGTCGCGGGCGTGGACGGTCGGGATGACGTCGTAGTTGTGCTCGGGAGGAGGCGCGGGCAACGACCACTCCAGCGTGCGGGCGTCCCACGGATCGCGGCCGACCTTCTCGCCCTTGAAGTAGGTGCGGATCATCACGGTGAAGTAGACGCCGATGCCGACGGCGAGGATGAACGCGCCGACGGTCGACACTTGGTTGGCCTCGGTCCAACCTTGGTTGCCGTCGTAGACGGCGGTGCGGCGGGGCATGCCGTTCAGCCCGAGGAAGTGCATCGGGAAGAAGGTGACGTTGAAGCCGACGAAGATGAGCCAGAAGGAGAGCTTGCCCCAGAACTCGGAAACCTTGCGGCCGAAGATGAGCGGGAACCAGTAGTGGATGCCGGCGAGCAGGGCGAAGACCGAGCCGCCGATGAGCACGTAATGGAAGTGGGCGACGACGAAATAGCTGTCCTGCTGCTGGGCGTCGGCGGGGGCGGCGGAGTGCATGATGCCGGAGAAGCCGCCGAACATGAACATCCACACGAAGCCGAGGGCGAACATCATGGGCGTGCTCATGCGGAGGTGGCCGCCCCAAAGGGTGCCGATCCAGTTGAAGATCTTGACGCCCGTGGGCACGGCGATGGCCATGGTCATGAGCGAGAACGCGGCGGTCGCCACGGAACCCATGCCGGTGGTGAACATATGGTGGGACCATACGCCGAAGCCGAGGAAGCCGATGGTCGCGCCGGAGAAGACGATGATCGGATAGCCGAAGAGCGGCTTGCGCGAGAAGGTCGGCAGGATTTCGGAGATGATGCCCATGGCGGGCAGGATCAGGATGTAAACCTCGGGGTGTCCGAAGATCCAGAAAAGGTGCTGCCAGAGGATCGGCAGACCGCCGGCGGCGGCCTCGAAGAAGTTGGTGCTGAAGGAACGGTCCATCATCAGCTCGACGAGCGCGATGGTGATGGCGGGAAAGGAGAGGATGATGAGGAACGCGGTGAAGAGCGTCATCCAGGTGAAGACCGGCAGGCGCATCATGGTCATGCCGGGAGCGCGCATGTTGATGATCGTGACGATGAAGTTGAGCGAACCGACGACCGAGGAGACGCCGAGAATCTGCAGGCCCATGATCCAGAGGTCGGTGGACATGTCGCCGGCGAACTGGTCGGAGTAGGTCTTGTTGGTGAGAGGGGCGTAGCCGAACCAACCGGCGTCGGGCGCGCCGGACTTAACGAACCAGCCGATGTTGAGGACGATGGCGCCGACGATGAAGACCCAGAAGGCGAAGCCGTTGAGGCGGGGAAAGGCCACGTCGCGCGCGCCGATCTGGAGCGGCATGATGTAATTGAAGAATGCGGCCGAGAGGGGCATGACCGCGAGGAAGATCATCGTGGTCGCGTGCATGGTGAACATCTCGTTGTAGAGCTGGTGCGAGATGAACGTGTTGTTCGGAATCGCGAGCTGCACGCGGATGAGCAGGGCCTCGAAGCCGCCCACGAGGAAGAAGAACAGGGCGGAGATGCCATACATCAGCCCGATGCGCTTGTGGTCGACCGTGGTCAGCCAGCTGACGATGCCGGTCTTGGCGGTGGGACGGGTGAACAGCCACGAGCGCTTGGGAGCGGCGGCGTGGGCTTCGGAGCCGGCGTGGGCGGCGTGGGAGGAGGCTTCCATGATGTGGGACGGGCGGGAAAATTATTTGAGGCTGAGCAGGTAGGCGACGAGGGCGGGCGCCTCGGCGTCGCTGACGGTGATGTTGGGCGTGAGACGGCCGTCCTCCGACTTCATGTAACCCATCATGCCGCCGATACCCATATACATCTTGTTACCGGGTTTGACCTCGTGCGGGCGGGTGATCCAGCGGTGCATGTTTTCGGGGCTGTTTTCGAGCAGGCCGGCGGCGATGGTCGTGCGGCTGCCGAGGTGGGTGAGATCGGGGGCGAAGGGCGCGCCGCCGAGGTGGTTGCCGCGGATCGCATGGCAGGTCGAGCAGGTCTTGGCGGTGAAAAGTTCGCGGCCCTTGGCGACGAGCACGGAATTTTCGACGGCATCGGGAGCCTGTTGTTTGACCCAGGCGGCGAGCGGGTCGGCGTCGAAGGCGGGGGTCCAGCCGGGGGCGTTGCGGCCGGGGTTTTTGAAGGTGTAGGCGGCGGGCACGGGCTGGGCCATGGCGGCGGCATCGGGCGTGGCGAGGGAGCGGGCGGGGGCTTTTTGTTTGGCGACCCAGGCGGCGTAGTCGGTTTCGCTCAGGGCGATGACACGGAAGCGCATGACGGCGTGGTCCTCGCCGCAATACTCGGCGCACTGGCCCCAGAAGTAGCCGGGCGCGTCGGCCTTCAGCCAGAGGTGGTTGCCGCGGTTGGGGATCATGTCCACCTTGCCCGCGAGCTTGGGAACCCAGAACGAGTGGATCACGTCGAGCGTGCGCAGGTTGATGCTGACGGCGCGGCCGGCGGGAATGACGAGCTCGTTGGCGGTGGTGAGGGGGCCGGAGTCGGCAATCTGCTCGGAGGGGTATTCGAACTTGAACCACCACTGGTAGCCGGTCGCGGTGATCTCGAGGGCGTTTTGTTTTTCGGCGGCGGGGACGTCGTAGTTATACCAGATGGCCTTGAGCGTCGGGACGGCGATGAAAACGAGGGCGAGAACCGAGGCGGCGATGAGGCTGAGCTCGACGAGCGGGTTGCCGTGGCCCTGCGGAGGGGTGGGGGCGTGTTCGTCGGCGGAGTTGCGAGCCTTGTATTTAAAGGTCGCGTAGGTGAGGACGCTCGCGACGAGGACGAAGATGATGCCTGTGACCCAGACGGTTACGTAGAAAACATCGAGCTGGGACTTCGCCACGGGGCCGGCGACGTCGATGGTCGACTGGGGACCGGTGAGCCAGTTCATCCAGCCGCCGAAAAACAGCGGCATGACGGCGACCGCCGCGCATGAAGCGACGCGGCGAAAAACGGAGCGGGAGGAAGTGGGGAGACTCATGTGGCCGGATGCAAAAATTGCCCGTGGTTTGCCACGGAATTACAGGCGGACGAGCGTCCCCAAGCGGGAGGGCATTTCAAGCTATAAAACCACAAGGAACTTTTCTGGAGGTTATTGGACGGGCGAATGGGCGAAGTTTGCCGTATGGTTTGCCCACATATGGGGGACGGTAATTATTTTACAGACGAGGATTGCGGCTCTTGCCAAACGTCTGCGCCCCTTGCAGCGTGCGCACTCATGTCGTCGCAAACTCCTCGACGCTACTGGGAAAGCGCCTCGATCCGTCTGGCCGGCCGCATCAATCTGGCCGCGTGGCTGGATCGTTTCGCCCCGTGGGCGTTTGCGGTGTGTTCGTTTGCGGCGGGTGGTTTTTATTTGCTGCGGAGGACGCAGGGTTCACCGGCATGGGTTGCATGTGGGCTGGGGGTGGGGCTGGTGGCGGCGGGTGTGGTCGCATGGCGGCAGGCTTGCGGCGGTTTTTTTGGGAAAACAGACGCGAGGGTCTTGATCGAACATGGGTTGTCCATGGATGCGGGACTCAGTGCGGCGGCTTCCGGTGTGGCGGCGTGGCCGGCACCGGCGAGGAGATTGCCGCGCCTGCTGCGCTGGCACGCACCCGTGACCTGGGGCTGGCTTGTGGCGGCGGGAGCGCTGGTTTGCGCCGGCTGGTGGCTGCCGACGCCCGAGTCGGATGTGGCCGGCGTAAGGCCTGTTGAGAAGCCGCCCGCGTTGGCCCAGACCGAGGCGTGGCTGCAGGAACTCACCCAGCTTCAGGTGGCCGATCCGGCGTCGGTCGAGGCGATGCAGGCACGGGCCCGCGATCTGGCCGAGCGGTCTCCCGAAAACCAATACAGTCATTCGTCCCTGGAGGCGGCCGACGCGCTCCGGGATCAGACGGCGGCGGCGATGCACGGGCTCGCCGACGGGATGGACGCGGCCTCGGCCGCGCTTTCACCTTTGGAAAAGGGGGGCGGGTCGCTTACCGACGCCCAGTTGAAGGGATTGGGTGAACGGCTTGATGCGGCCCTGAAGGGGCTTCGCGAAGGATCACTGACGGCGCGCGGCGACCTTTTAAAACAGCTGTCGGCCGCGCAGCTCGCCGGCTTGCGCAGTCTTTCGCCCGAGGACGCCGCCAAACTCGGACGCCAGCTGGACGGCGCGGCCAAGCAGGCGCGCGGAGTGGTCGGCGCGGCCGGCGGTGACGTGCAGATCGCGGGCGAAGGCGAAGCGGCCGGTCTCCTCGCAAGAGGTCCCGGGCGCGGCGGGGTTTCCCGAGGTCCCGGCGAGGCGCCGCTGACTTTCACCGAAAATTCCAGCGATGCCGGCTCGGGCCAGACGCAGGCCGTCTCAAACGACGATACCAAGCACGCCGCGCTGGGCGACTTGCTCGACACCCAGCGTGGCGAACACGAGATTGATCCCGCCAAGGCAGTCGCCGTCTCCGCGGCGGGCGCTGTCGCCGCGCCCGCGACCGGCGGCGAGGCCGTGTGGGTGGACCGTCTTACCCCTGACGAGCGCGCGGCGCTCAAGGATTTTTTCAAGTAAGTCTTTTTTTAAAAACCCTTTTCCATGGCCACCCCAACCGCTCCCGCCGTCCTCACCGAGGACGAACTCTCCTCGGCTTCCGCCGCGCTCAACCGCCTTCTTGCGACCATGGACACGGTGCTCTTCGGCCAGCATGAGCTGGTCGAGCTGGTCGTCACTGGTGTGCTGGCGCGCGGGCATCTGCTGCTCGAAGGTCTGCCTGGCCTCGGCAAGACGGAGCTGGTGAAAGGCCTCGCCCGCGCGATCGGCCTGGATGCGCGCCGTGTGCAGTTCACCCCGGACCTGCTGCCGGGCGACATCACCGGCAACCCCATCCTGCAGGAAGTGGACGGGCGCCGGCAGTTCGTGTTTCAGCGCGGGCCGATTTTTGCCAACATTCTCCTGGCCGACGAAATCAACCGGGCCTCGCCGAAGACACAGTCCGCGTTGCTGGAGGCGATGCAGGAGCGCCGGGTGACCGCCGGTGGCGAAACGCACACGCTGCCGGATCCGTTCTTTGTGCTCGCGACACAAAATCCCATCGAGTTGGAAGGAACCTATCCGCTGCCCGAGGCGCAGCTGGACCGCTTTTTGTTCAAGGTGGAGGTGAAGCGCAACCCGACGGAGGTGCTGCAACGCATCGTGCTCCAGCGCGAGATCGGCGCGGATTCCCCCGTCGAGGCGGTGCTCGCGCCGGAAGAGTTCACCCGCCTGGTGGGGCTGGCGCGGCGCGTCCATGTTCCCGACGTGGTGGCGAACTACATCGCCCGCCTGGTCAACGCCACGCATCCGGGCGAGTCGGCCGCCTCGGCGGGCGTGCGTTTCGGCGCGAGCCCGCGCGCGGCCCTCGCGCTGGCGGCGGCGGCCAAGGCCCGCGGCCTGCGGCACGGGCGCGCGCACGCGAGTTTCGAAGACGTGCAGGCGGTCGCCAAGCCCGTGCTGGTGCATCGGATACTGCTCGACCACTCGGCCCGCCTCGACGGGGGAACGGCGCTCGCCGTGGTCGAGAAACTCCTGGAGGAAGTCCCCGCCCAGGCCAGGGCGCTGCCCGGCTCGCTTTCCGCCGCAAAAATCAAATGAACCGTTTCATGGCACAGTCCTTTGCCCGTCACGCTTGGCGGACAACCATTATGATGGTGTTCTGCTTGCTCGCGGCTTCGCCGCGAGCGGGTGCGGCCAACATCGTTGACATTCCCATGGAGGCAAATGCCGACGCCTCCATCCGGCTGACGCCGGTCTGCGACGTGTGGGACGGCTTCGGCTTCCTTCCGGTGGCGGTGCACGTCGAGAATCATGCGACTCGTGCGCGCACTTGGAATATCGGTTTTGACGTGGGTGCCTTTTATGGCGGCGGATTGTTGAGCCATGCATCCTTTTCGTTCATCGTGCCGCCGGGCGGGACGACCGATTCGGTGGTGTTTGTTCCCGGCGGCGGATCGAACACCAACAACTACACCGCGCAGATGCGGGTGTCGGCGAGCGGCCACGGGGTGCAGTCTGCCGGGCGGATTTTCATGATGCAGGGGCGCCAGAAGAACTTCAACCACGCGGCGGTCTCGCCCAAGCTGGAGGCAGCCGTGCGCAAGTGGGCGCCCGACACCGGCAACCAGGCGCCATTTCAAGTCGCCGTCGCCACGCCGGCTGACTGGCCGGCCGACTGGCGGGTGTGGACGCCCTTTGACCGGGTGGTGCTCACCACCGATGAATTCGATGCGCTCGACGCCGCGCGGCGAAACTCGCTGCGGGAGTGGGTTGCCCAGGGCGGGCTGCTGGTGCTTTATCCGACACGCGATGGACGCGGTTCCGAGGAGCATGTGAATCTGGGCCTGGGGCTTGTCGTCACGGCCAAGCGTCCTCTGGGCGTGGAAAGCGGTCCGCTCATCACCCGATTCGAGGCGGGCGGCAACCGGCTGGCCCCGTGGATCGCGGTGGCGCCGCTGCTTTCGGACGCCGACAGCAAGGTGCTCGCCGTGTCGGGCGGGCGGGGAGGGCTCATCCTGTTTCTGCTGGTTTTCGGCATCCTGATCGGACCGGTGAACCTCTATGTGTTTGCCCCGGCGGCGAAGCGGCAACGGTTGTTCTTCACCGTGCCGGCGATTTCCCTGGGGGCATCGTTGCTGCTCGTCGGGTTCATCGTGTTGAAGGACGGTTTTGGCGGCGAGGGCACGCGGCGCTCGCTCGTGCTGCTGTTGCCCGGGGAAAACAAGGCGGTCGTGTGCCAGCAGCAGGTGAGCCGCACGGGATTGCTGCTCGGACACGGCATGACGGTCTCGGCGGATACGCTGCTCGCCAAGGAAGTGACGGAGTTCCGGGCGAGCTTGCCGACCTTTGAATTGACACGCGAAGGCGACCATGCCGACGGGGACTGGTTCACCAGCCGGGCGAGGCAGGTTCAACAATTGCGCAGCATCACGCCGACGCGCGCACGCATCGAGCTGGCGCCGGCCGCGGGGCCGGACGCGCCGCCGGTCGTGCAGACGAGCTTCACGACTGTGCTGCGGGATTTCGTCTATGTGGACGGCAAGGGGGCGGCTTGGACCGCCGCCGAGGTGCCGCCGGGCCGACGGGTGGAGTTGGTGCGTCGCGGGAAACTTGAGTCACATCCGTCGAGGATCGAGCGAAGCGGGTGGTTTTATGCGTCGGGCGGGCCGAGCGAACTTGCCCCGCTGGCCACGCTGGCGTCGATCCGCTGGACCCAGGACACGATTTTTTATACCGGCCGCGTGGAGGCGGCTTTCACGCCATGAGCACCCCTCTTGTAGAAGTTTTTGACCTCACCCGCAGTTTCGGTCCGGTCCGCGCCGTGGACGGGGTTTCGTTCACGCTGCCGGCCGGGCAGGTCGTCGGACTGATCGGCGCCAACGGCGCGGGCAAGACCACCACCATGCGCATCCTTGCGTCGCTCGACCAGCCCGACGGCGGGGTGGTGCGCGTCGGCGGAGTGAACATCGTGGACCACCCGGAGGTGGTGCGGGCGCGGCTCGGCTGGATGCCCGACCACTTCACGCCCTATGCGGACACGACGGTGGGCGACTACCTGGATTTTTTCGCGCGGGCGCAGGGGTTGCGCGGCTTTGATCTGTCGCGGCGGCTGGCCGAGGTGCTGGAGTTCACCGATCTCGGGCCGTTGCAGACGCGGCCCTCGACGGGGCTTTCCAAGGGGCAGATGCAGCGGCTGTGCCTGGCGCGCACGCTGCTCAACGATCCGGAGTTTCTTATCCTCGACGAGCCGGCGGCCGGACTCGATCCGAAGGCCCGCATCGAATTCAAAAACCTCGTGCGCATCCTGCGCGACCGGGGCAAGACGCTGCTCATCAGTTCGCACATCCTCTCCGAGCTCGGCGAGATGTGCGACACGCTGCTTTTCATGGACGCGGGCCGGGTGGTCCATCATGGCGACAAGGAGAGCCTGCAACGCCGTGACGCCACGGCGGCGCTGGTGTTCGACATCACGGTGCATGGCGAGGTCGCGTTGCTGACCGAGTGGTTGGCGGTGCGCCCCGGCTGGCGGCTGGCCGAGACGCGTCGCGACGGCGCGCGGGCCGAGTTTTCCGGCACCGGCGCGGTCGCCGTCGCGGCCGAGCTCAGGCGGCTGGCGGCCGACGTGGCCGTGGTTGATTTTCACAGGCAGGAGCGCCGCCTCGAAGACGCCTTTGTCGATTTGCTGCGCGATGGCGGGCCTCCGTCGCCAAGCCTGCCGCCACCCTTGCCCACGGAGGAAAAATCATGAATGCAACCGCCGTTTCTTCCCTGACCGACAAGGTCGCGCCGCCGCGTTTTGATTTTCCAACCTGGCTGCCGCCGATGCTCGTCAAGGAGCTGCGCCAAGGGCTGCGCGCCCGCGGCTTCGTGGGCGCGTTGATGGGGGTTCAGACGATCATGGTGATCATGCTGGTCTGGGCGTTTGCGATCGAGGGGGCGGTGGCCAACTCGGCCACCTCGATGGTCAACGGGTTTTTCTGGGGGCTGCTCGGGCTGCTGTTGTTTGTGATCACGCCGACCCGCGGACTGGGCGGGCTGCACACCGAGATGACCTCCAGGATGATCGACCTGCTCCTGCTCACGCGGCTGACGTCATGGCGCATCGTGCTCGGGAAGTGGGTGTCGCTCATGACCCAGGCTCTGTTGCTGGTGATCGCGATGCTGCCCTACGGGGTGGTGCGTTATTACTTCGGCTCGGTCGATCTGGTGTCCGATCTGCGAACCCTGATGTTCATGCTGCTCGGCTGCGGGGCGGCCACGGCGGTGGCGCTCTGGGTGTCGGGCCTGCCCAAGATCATTCGCGTGCTGCTGCCGGTGGGTTTTTTCATCCTGCTGCAGGTGGGCAGCGGAGGTTTCGCGATGATGGGCCGTGGAGGCTCTTCGTGGTTTTCAGTCGGTTCGTCCGTCGGGGGCCCGGGAATAGGAAATTTTTCGCTGCTGGTATTCGACGCGGGCATCCTGATCTTGTTCGCGCTATTGCAGGCCGTGCGGCGGTTTGCGCCGCCGGCGGAAAACCATGCCGCGTCCTCGCGCGGGCTGGTGATGGTGATGTTCCTGCCGGTGCCCCTGTGCGCGCTCGCGGGCGAACCGGCGCTGGCGCGCGGGCAGCTCGTGTTGATGCTGGTCGTGCTTTTGCTGGTGGGCGCGATGGAACTGGCGAGCCTGCGGTTTCCCATGCCGGTGCATGTGCGCAAATGGGCCGGACGGGGCCGGGTGCGGGCGCTGCTGGGCGCATGCAGCCTGCCGGGCTGGCCGAGCGCGGCGGTGTTTCTGGCGGCGGGGCTTGGCGTGGTGGCGCTGACGACGCTGGCGGGAGGCATGACCGGGGTTGCCGGGGTGTCGGCTTTCCTGTGGATGCTGGTGCTGGCGTGGGTGGCGTTGGTTTTCCCCATCCTGCTGTTGGCGATGATGCCGCATGCGGCAAAGGCGGCGGGTGCGCTTTATTTCATCATACAGGCGGTGTTTGGCATCCTGTGCATCGTGGCGGGCAACCATGTCACCACGCTGTTGCTGGGCGATACGGCTCATATGTTGGAGCGGCTTATGCACGTGTTGCCGGTGTCTTCGTTCTGGCTGGCGTTGTTTGGATTGAAAAACACGGAGGACGCGGCGGCGGGCCTGCATTCATGGCAGGTCGCGATGGTGTTCCTGATGCTCATGCTGGCCTGGCGGCTGTCGCGTGACTACCGCCAGTTTGTGCGGCATCAGATGAAGCAGGGAGTTGTCCGGGCCAAGGCCGATCCGACGCCTCCCTCCGCATGACGCCGGGGGAGACAACGAAAAACGCCGCGCGCCGCGAGGGTCTGGATGCGGCGGAACGCTACCGGTTGCCGCTGGGCAGGCAGTCGTGGCGCGGGCAGCCGGGCAACTGGTCCGGCGCGGGGGTGGGCAGTTCCATCGATTTTCAGGATCATCGAGCCTACGCGCCGGGCGACGATCCGCGCTACATCCACTGGTCGGCCTACGCGCGCACCGGCCAGCTCACGATGAAGCTTTACCGGGCGGAGGTTTCCCCGCTGGTGGACGTGGCCGTGGATGTGTCGGCCTCGATGAGTTTCACGGCGGAGAAGGCCGCGCGGATGGAGGCGTTGGTGGCGTTTTGCGTGGAGAGCGCAGATCGGGCCGGCGCCCCGGTGCGCGTGCATGCGGTGAGCGGGCGCGTGGTGAAGGCGGTGCCGGTGGAGGCGGTGCGCGGGGGTGACTGGCGCGAGCGGCTTGGCCCGCTGACGAGTCCGATCGCACCGCCGGGGCCGCTGCTCTGGCGCACGCACGCGCTCAAGGTGTTGATATCCGACCTGCTCTTCCCCGGCGATCCGGGGACGGTGCTGGTGCCTTTGGCGGCGGGCGGCGGGCATGCGGTGGTGCTGGTGCCGGCGCTGGCCGCCGAGGCCGAGGTGCCCTCGATGGGAAATCTGGAACTGGTGGACTGCGAGAGCGGCGCGCGCCGGCACCAACGCATCGACGAGGCGCTGGCGGAGCGCTACCGGACGGCGTATGCGCGGCATTTTTCGTTGTGGAGCGACGCGGCGCGCCGGCGCGGCGTGACCTTCGCGCGGGTGGCATGCGAAGGCGAGCTGGCGACGGTGTTCGGCGGCGAGGCGCGCCTGAACGGCGCCGTGGAGATCAACGGCTGAGCCTCGCCAACGTGTCCTCTTTTCTGCCCACTTTTGCCAACGCCGCCGGTTTCTGGGCGCTGCTCGGCGTGCCGGCGGTCCTGGCGATTCATTTTCTGCAACAGCGTTCGCGAACGGCGGTGATCAGCACGCTGTTCCTGCTGGAAACCCTCGCGCCGGAGAGCCGCGGCGGGCGCACGTGGAGCCGGTTGCGCGCGTCGCGCGTATTGTTGCTGCAACTGCTGGCGGTGCTGCTCGCCACCTGGGTGCTCACCGGTCCGCGGTGGTTGCGCGGCGAATCGTCGCAGACGGTCGTGGTGGTGCTCGACAGCGCCGTGGGGATGGGCGCCTTCCGCGCGGAGGCGGTGGCGGCGGCAAGGGGAAAACTGGCGGCAAGCGAGTCCCGCGCCGCGCATACCGAGTGGGTCGTCATGACGAGCGATCCGCGCCAGCCGCCGCTCTACAGCGGGCCTGATCGCGCCGCGGCCGGGGCGGCGCTTTCCGGCTGGCGGCCGCGGCTGGGGACGCATGACTACGGTCCGGCAATCCGGTTGGCGCGGCAACTGGCGGGGGCGGGCGGCCTGTCGTGGTTTATCACCGACAGCCGAGCCAAGGTTCCGACCGACCAGCCGGCGGTGGGCGTCGGCCATGCGCTGGCCAACGTCGGTTTCGCGGGCGGGCGCGTCGAGCGCGACGGAACGCTCACCGTGTGGCGCGCGCTGGTGTCAAATCATGCGGACACCCCGCAGCGCCGCACCTGGTGGGTCGAGCAGGCGGGCGCGCGCAGCACGGCGGAATCGGTCGAGCTGCCGCCCGGCGCGCTGGTTGAATTGTCGGCGCGCTTTCCGGACAACGCCGACGCCTGCACGCTGGTGCTGGAGGCGGACGGATTTGCGGAGGACGACCGCCTGCCGTTGATCAGACCGGTGCCCAAGGCGTTGACGGCCGCCATCGGGGCCGATGGCGAAACCGGCGCGTTCTTTAAAAAACTGCTGGAGGGAGTCGACGGGGTCACGCTGACCGGCGCGCAACCGGTGCGCTTGCGGATCGAGCGCACGCAGGCGGTGCAGGGCCGCGAGTGGGGCGCGGCGATTTTGCTGCCGGTGTCGGCGACGGCCGGACGTCGGCTCGAGGTTGCGCCGGTCGTTCCGGAAAAACATCCGCTGGTCGCGGACTTGAACTGGCAGGGATTGCTGGGTCCGGGCCCGTCGTGGCTGACGCGCCTGCCGGAGGACGAGGCGTTGCTGTGGCAGGCGGGCGCGCCGCTGGTGTGGCTGCGTCCGGGGCCGGACGACGCGCGTCAACTGGTGTTGAACTTCAACTGGGAGGCGAGCAACGCGGGGCGTCTGCCGGGCGCGGTGTTGTTGCTGCGCCGGTTTGTGGAGCGCGTGCGCGACGCGCAGCCGGGGCGTTATGCGCGCAATTTCGACACGGGCGAGCGGGTGTGGTTGCGCGAGGCGGACACGGCGGGTGACGCGGCGTTGAGCGTCGAGTTTCGGGCGGCCTCCGGAACGCCGGCCGTGGTGCGGTCCGTTTCGGGTGGCGAGCGGGCGGTGCTGCGGACTCCCGGCGAGGCGGGGTTTTTAACGGTGAAGCGAGGGGGGCAGGTTCTGGTGGACGGGGCGGTGCAATTTGCCGATGCGCGGCAGGGTGACTTTCGCGCGGCGGAGACTTTTGCTACGGGGCTGCCGGCCGCGACGGCGGCGGCGGCGTTCGAGCACAACACGCGGGCGGATCCGTTTGCGACGAGCTGGCTCGCGCTGCTCGGAGTCATACTGCTGGGCAGTTGGTGGCCGGCGAGGAGGGCGCGCCCATGAGTTTTGGAGCTCCGGAATGGTTTTTCCTCGTGCCGTTGCTGGTCGCGCTGGGCTGGCGCATGCGCGGTCTGCGCCTGCATGAGCCATTGCGCGCGCTGGCGCTGGCGGTCCTCGTGCTGGTGCTTGCGGATCCTCGCATTCGGATCGGCGGCAGCGGGCTGGACCTTTGGGTGCTGGTGGACCGCTCGGATTCGGCGGCGGCGTCGGTCTCCGTCCAGGCGCCGGAAGTGGCCACGATTTTGGAACACGGCAAGTGGACCGACGACAGGATCTTCTACATCGACTACGCGGTCGACGCGGTGCGTCGCGATCAGGGCGACACGGTGTTTCGCGGCGGCACGCAGCAGACGCATACGGGCGCGGCGCTTGAGCTGGCCCTTGCGCAACTCGCGCCGGACCGCGCGGCGAGGCTGCTGGTGTTGAGCGACGGCTATGCGACCGAGCCGCTGGGGGACGCGGCCGAAAAAATCCTGAGACGCGGCGTGTCGCTCGACTACCGTTTGGCGGGAGAGGGGCAGGGCGAGGATTTTCGCGTCGGGCAGGTGACCACGCCGGTGCGCGTGCAGCCCGGCGAGGCGTTCCTGGTTGATTTCATGATCGCGGGGCGCGGTGACGCGAGGGTGCCATGGGAAGTGTCGCGCGACGGACAGGTGGCTGTCAGCGGCGTGGCAGAGGTAAAGGGAGGCGTCGCGCATGTGCGCCTGACCGACCGGCTGGGCGGAAGCGGCGCGGTGCGCTACGAAGCGCGCATTCGTCCGGTGCAGGACGCGCACACGGAAAACAATGTCGCGGGCGCCTGGGTGGAGGTGGCGGGCGGCCCGAAGATTCTGCTCGTCACCAACTATCCCGATGATCCGCTGGCGACATTGCTCGGGGCGCAGGGCTTTACCGTGGAGCGGGTGACCGCGCCGGCGGTGCTTACTCCCGAGGCGCTGACGGGCGTGCGGCTGGTCGTGTTCAACAACGTGCCGGCGCATCGGGTGGCCCCCGCGTTTCTTGCGGCGCTTGATTTCTTTGTGCGCGAGCAGGGCGGAGGGCTCCTGATGGCCGGCGGTGAAAACAGCTTTGGCGCGGGGGGATATTTTTCGTCGCCGCTCGATCCGTTGCTGCCGGTGTCGATGGAGCTTCGCCGCGAGCACCGCAAGCTGGCCACGGCCATGGCCATCGTGATGGACCGCTCCGGCAGCATGGCCGCGAGCGCGGGAGGCGGCTTGACCAAGATGGATCTTGCCAACACCGGCGCGGCGCGCGCGATCGAGCTGCTGGGGGATTTCGACGCGGCGGCGGTCGAGGTCATCGATTCCACTTCGCACACGGTCTTCGAACTCGCCGAGGTGGGGCCGAACCGGGGGCGCATGCTCGACGCCGTGCGCCGGCTGGGCAGCGAAGGCGGCGGCATCTACATCGGCGTCGGGTTGCACGCGGGGTGGGACGCGCTGAAGAAGGCGAAGACAGGGCAGCGTCACATGATTCTGTTTGCGGATGCGGCGGATTCGGAGGAACCGGCCGATTACAAGGAAACCCTGGCCGAAATGCGCGCCGCCGGGGTGACCGTGAGCGTGATCGGCATGGGTTCGCCGACGGACAGCGATGCGGGGCTGCTCAAGGACGTTGCCGAACGGGGCGGCGGACGAATCTTTTTTAACGCCAACCCGAACGAACTCCCCGCAGTGTTTGCGCAGGAGACGGTGTCAGTCGCGCGGTCGGCTTTCATCAAGGAGGATACGGCGGCGACGGGCACGCCCGGCTGGGCGGAGATTGCCGCCAAGTTTCCCCAGTGGCCGGCGACGGTCGATGGCTACAACCTAAGTTATCTGCGCCCGCAAGCCACCGCCTCGCTCGTTACCACGGACGAATATAAAGCGCCGCTTGTGGCGGCATGGTCGCGCGGTGCGGGTCGCGTTGCGGCGGTGTCTTTTCCGCTTGGAGGGACTTTTTCCAAGCGGGTGCGCGAGTGGACCGGCTACGGGGATTTTGTGCAGACTCTGGCGCGCTGGCTGGCCGGCGAGAACACGCCGCCGGGGTTGGCGCTACGCACCGAGATGACGGGCGAACGGCTCACGATGGAGCTGCTCTACGACAAGAGTTGGGCTACGCGCATCGCGCAGGCGGGACCGGTGGCGATGCTGGCCGAGGGTGGTGCGGCGCGCGGCGGGGAGAACGTTCGTCCGCTGGTCTGGGAAAAAATCGAACCGGGACGTTTCCGGGCCACGGCGGAGCTTGCCCCCGGACATTGGGTGCGCGGAGTGGCGCGACTGGGCGGAGCGGTGCTGCCTTTCGGTCCCGTGGCGGCGGGGAGTTCGGCCGAGTGGAGCTTCGACCATGACCGCGTTCGGGAACTGCGGCAGTTGTCTGAACGAAGCGGCGGTCGCGAACGTCTGGACTTGGCCACCATCTGGGACGCGCCGCGTGCCATTCAGGTTCGCTCGGTGCGCAACTGGCTGCTCGCGCTCTGGCTGGGGCTGCTGGTGGTCGATGCCGCGTTGACGCGACTCGACGTGTCGTTGGCCGTCTGGATCAGCGCGCGGTGGCGGGCCACCAGATATAGAGGAAGAAATACACCAGCACGCCGGTGACGCTGACGTAATACCAGATGGGGAAGACGACGCGCGCCCAAGCTTTGTGGCGCTCGAAGTCGCCCTTGAGCGCGAGGCTGAAAGTCTTTGGCACCAGATAGGCGGTGCTCATGGCGAGCAGGATGTGCGTGACGAGCATCGTGTAATAAACGATGCGGATCGGGCCTTCGCCGCCGAACGGGGTGTGCACACCGTGGATCATCGCCTTGTGGGTGACGTAGCCGACGAGAAACACGGCCGAGACGAAGCCGGCCGTCAGCATGAAGGCGCGGTGCGCGGTTTTGCGGCCGGTCTTGATGCAGATAAAGCCGGCGGTGATCAGCAGCGTGGCGAGGCCGTTGAGCGTGGCGTTGAGCGCCGGGATGTCCTGAACGGTCATGGGAGGCGAGGGGTTGTTTTAGAAAATAAACCGGTCGGCGACCAAGGCGCCCAGTTGCAGAGGCAGCCAGCCGATCGTGGTGAAAAACAGGCTTCGTGCGGCCTGGTCGCGTCCGTCCGCCCGCAAAAATCGGACCGCGCGGGCGATGAACCACAGGCCGAGCAACGCCGTCACGCCGGCGTAGTAGACGCTGGCGAGTCCGAGGAAACTCGGCAGCAGGCTCACGGCGATGAGCGCGAGGGTGTTGAACAACGACCAGCGGGCGACCTGTCCGCCCTCGGTGTCGCGCACCGGCAGCATCGGAAAATGCACCGCCGAATAGTCGCGCCGGTAGGTCCATGCCACCGCCATGAAGTGCGGGATCTGCCAGAAAAAAAGCAGGCCGAACAAAATCCATCCGAGCGCCGATACTCCGCCCGTCGCCGCCGACCAGCCGATGAGCGGCGGAAACGCGCCCGCCACCGCGCCGATCTCGGTGGACCAGCGCGACCAGCGTTTCGCCGGCGTGTAGACCGCGAGGTAGGAGATGATCGTGAGGAGCGCGAAGATCGTGGCGAGGCCGTTGACCTTCACGAAGAGGAAACCGAGTCCGGCGGAGCACAGCAGGCAACCGAGCACGAAGGCCGAACCGGTGGCGACCTTGCCGGAGGGCAGGGGGCGGTCCGCCGTGCGTTTCATCAGCGCGTCGGTGTCCTGCTCCATCCACTGGTTCAGCGTCGCCACGCCGCCCGCGCAGGCCGATGTGCCCAGCACGAGAAAAACAAACTCGTCGGGATACCAGCCGGGGCGCGCGGCGAGATAACCCACCAGCGTGGTGACGACGGAAAGAAAACTCAGACGCGGCTTGGTGAGTTCAAGGTAGTCGCCGAAGCGGGCTTTGGAGGGCGTTTCGGCCATGACGGTCGCTTGAGTCATGCGAGGGGCCGGCCGATGGTCTCGCGATGCGTCCACCAGGTGATGCCGAAGGTCACGGCCAGCGTGCACGCGCCGATGATGACATGCGCCGTCGTGTAGTAGGGATCGCGATAGGTCCAGATCACGGACGCGCCCAGGGCGACTTGAAGGAAGAGCAGGCCGACCATCACGCCCGCCGCCTCTTTGAGTCCGGCCGACGCGGCGCGTTCGCGCCAGATGCGGACGGCGAACCAGAGCAGCGCGATCATCAGCACGAGCGCCATCACGCGATGGGTGAAATGGATCGCCACGCGGAAGTCCCAGGCGGCCGGCAGCCATGCGCCGTCAGAGGTGCTTTCGGGAAACACCGGAATCGCCAGGCCCGCGAAGCTGTGGCGCATGATCGCGGCGACGGCGAGTTGCGCGAGAATGAGCGCGCAGCAGACGACGCCGATCTTGCGCAGGCGGGCGGAGGCCTCGGCGGCGGCGCCTTGGGCGGGGCTCAGCCAGGCGCGCGACAGGCTCAGCGCCAGGGCGAAGAGCGTGCAGACGTAAATTTGCGCGAGACATGCGTGCAGCATCGCGAAGAGACGGCCCACGCTGGTGTCGATGGTTTCGACGTGGTGGTGCTCAAGAAGCACTCGCAGTCCGCCGACGATGGCCTGGGCGATGACGAGCGCGACGGCGAAACCGGCGAGCTTGCGCAACCAGGCGCGTTCCTCGGTCCGCCAGATCCAGACGGCGAGCGCGATGGTGATGAGGCTCATCAGCTGGGCGCTCAGGCGGTGCGAGTGTTCGGCGAACTCGGCGGCGTTGCTCAGCCAGCCGGCGGGGTTGATCGAGCCGTTGGAGAGCGGCCAGTCCTTGAAGACCATGCCTGCGCCGATGCTCGTCGTGAACGCCCCGAGCATCACGAGGACGAACACCCAGAACCCGCCGATGGCGGCGAACCAGGCGAGCGCGGGCTTGTAGGCGTTGGTGCGTGAGGCAGGCGTGAAAAGGCTCATGGGCGGTCGTTGGGACGCAAAGAAGGGACGACCCTACGCCCCGCAATCCCTTTGACAATTTTTTCCTTGGGGGAATCCGTAAAGGGCCATGGTTTTACCCAAGCTCCGTCTGCCACTCCTCGTCGGTGCCTGCGCGTTGGTCGCGCTGATGCCCGCGTGCAAACCGGTGGAAACACCCGCCGCCGCGCCCGCCGAGTCCGGCGAAAAACATTATCCGCTCACCGGTCAGGTCATAAAGGTCGATGCCGCCACGAAATCTCTGCTCGTGCATCACGACAAAATTCCCGGCCTGATGCCCGCGATGACCATGGAATTCACCGTCTCCGACGGCGATCTGGCCAACGCCAAGGAAGGCCAGCGCATCCGCGCCGATCTCGTGATGGACGCCCAGGACAACGCCCGCCTCGAAAAAATCTGGCCCGTCGATCCGGTCGCCGAGTCCGCCGTGAAAGCCGCCGCCGGGGCGTTGCGCCAGGACACGGCGATCCGTGGAAAGAGCGCCTACCGCGAGGTGGGCGAAAACCTGCCTGACTTCGCGCTCTACGATCAGGAGGGCAAGGTCGTCACGGCGGCGCGTTTTCGCGGGAAACAAGTGATGTTGAATTTTATTTTCTCGCGCTGCCCGGTCGCCACGATGTGCCCGACCGCCACGGCCAACATGACGACCACCCAGCGCAAGGCGCGCGAGGCGGGCATTACGAACATCGAGTTCGTCTCCATCACGCTCGATCCCGACTTTGACACGCCCGGCGTGCTGAAGGAATACGCCCGCATCCGCAGCATCGACACCGCCAACTTCTCCTTTCTCACCGGACCCGAGGGCGCCATCAAAGACCTGCTCACCCAGTTCGGCATCATTGCGGAACTCGACGGCATCATCCTTAAGCATACCCTCGCCACGCTGCTGATCAACGAACAGGGCAAGATCATCTGGAGAACGGACGGCAGCCAATGGTCGCCGGACGACTTCGTGAAAAAGATGCACAAGGCCGAAAAGTGAGCAGTCGTGCCGACACCGCATCCGCCGGCAACGCCGTCCGCTGGCGGCAGGTTCTCCTGATCACGGCCGGGGCGGTGGCGCTTTATTTTGTGATGCGGGCGCTGCCCACCGGCACGAACCTGCACAACTCCGATTTCAACGTGCCTGGGCAGGGGCAGCTCGAGTATTGCGATCCGTCGGCCCCGCAGTTCATCCCCGTCACGACGGCGCGTTCGCCGGTTGCGATGACGCTGGTCGGCGATTCGCTCGCCGCGACCGGCCGCGAGACGCGCTACGTGCTCACGTTAAAAACGTGGAACGGACAGGACATCGGCCCGGCCGATCTGCTCGTCTCGCAGACGCGCAAAATACACCTCCTCGTCGCCGATCCGTCGTTGCAGGATTATCAGCACATCCACCCCGAACCCGGCGAAAAAAACGGCCAGTGGACTTTTGCGCTCACGCCGCGGCTGGGCGGACATTACCGCGTCTACGCCGACTTCACGCCGGTGGTGACGGCGCGCAGCCTCTACTCGGCGACCGATCTTCAGGTGGCGGGGGAAACGTCCACGACGACGCCTCCGTTGGCGTTGGGTTTTGAACAGGACGGCTATCGTTTCGAACTTTCGGCCGCGTCGCTGCCCATCCGTGCGCGGCAGCCGGCCGATCTCACGTTTACGGTCAAGCGAAGCGACGGCGGGCCGGTGCCGATGGAAACGGTGATGGGAGCCTACGCGCATCTGGTGGTTTTTGATACGGCGCTCACGGGGTTCGCCCATGTGCATCCGCAGCAGACGGATCTTTCGCGGAAGCCGGACGCGTTGAAACCGACGCTTACTTTCAAGCTGATGATTCCGAATGCGGGGCGATTTGTGATCTGGGCGGAGGTGAATCTCGGCGGACGCCTGGCGTTCGCGCCGTTCTGGTTCGAGGTGGTGCCGTGAGCGCGGGGGCTGACGCGATGAACCGCCGTTTTTTGATTCCAACGGGTTCATCACCGGGAAGTCCGTTGCCGCTGAATTGTGTAGGAGCGGCTTTACGCCGCGATGACGTGCTGCGCACGTCTTCGGAATCGCGGCGTAAAGCCGCTCCTACATTTTCCGACAGGGTCGTGTTGTCTTGGGGTAGGGCGGGACCGCTGGGCCCGCCGTGTTTGGGCGAAGGCATGAACGCGAACGTGAGTCCAACCGGACGGCCCGGCGGTCCGTCCCTACCTCGGAATCTGACGCTATGACGGCCGACTCCCCAGAGCCCGGACTTCAGGCGGACCAGAGGTTGCTCGACCGGGCGTGGTTGCGCATCGGCGCGGGCCTCGCGGTGGCGGGGCAGTCCATGGTGTTCAGCCTCGCGATCAACGTCACCCCGGCGGCGGGCGCGGGATATTGGGTGGTTCACGGGGGACTCATCGCCTGCGCGGTGGCGGTGCTGGTTTTTCTGGGCGGCGATCTGGTGCGGTCGGCGGTCGATGCCTTGGTGGCGCGGCGAATCAGCGTGGACCTGTTGTTTCTCGTGACGCTGCTCGGCGCGTTCACGGGCTCGCTGGTGAGTTCGTTCACGCACACCGGCTCGGTTTACTACGAAGTCGTCTCGATCTTGGTCGTCGTCCACACCGTCGGAAAAATGCTCGGGGCGCGCAGCCGGCTCGCGGCGCTGCGCGCGGTGGATCGCACGCGCCAGACGTTCGACACGTGCCGGGTGCGCCTCGACGACGGACAGATTGAAGACCGGCCGGCGAAAACGGTGTCGGCGGTTGATCGTGTGGTCGTTGCACCGGGAGGGGCGATTGCGGTCGATGGAGAGATCGTCAGCGGACGCGGTTATGTGCAGGCGATGTCTATGACCGGCGAGTGGCGTCCGGTGCCGCACGGGCCGGGGGACCGTGTGTTGGCGGGGACGTTTTCGGTGGACGGAAGTTTTGAGATTCGGGCCACACCGGGCCCGCGGCGGCTGGACGCTATTCTGGCCGAGGTGGAGCAGGCGCGGATCGCGCCGAGCCGGTTGCAACGGCAGGCCGACCGGTTGATGGCGTGGTTTCTGCCGCTCGTCGCCGGGGTGAGCGTGGCGACGTTTTTTTTCTGGCTCACGCGTGTGCCGTGGGACCGGGCGTTGTTCAACGCGATGGCGGTGCTGCTCGTGGCGTGCCCGTGCGCGCTGGGTCTGGCGACGCCGGTGGCGGTGTGGGGAGGGCTGGCGCGTTTCGCGCGCTTCGGGCTCGTGGCGCGCACGGGAGATTTCATCGAGGTGCTGGCGCGGTGCGACACTGCTTGTTTGGACAAGACCGGCACGCTCTCCGGGGAGAGTCTGCGTGTGCTCGAGTGGCGGTCGACGTCGGAGTGGGCCTCCGCCGACCACGAGGCATGGCTCAAGGCGGTCGTGAACGGGCTGGAAGCCTCATCGCATCATCCAGTGGCCAAAGCGTTAAAGGAAGTTTGTCACTTATTAAGTGACAAACTGGTCTTCGGCGAAGTGAGGGAGGAGCCCGGGTTGGGAGTGGTGGGGCAGGTGAGGGATGCGGTCGGGGCGTGGGTGGAGGTGCGCGTGGGCGAGCGGGCGTTGCATGCCGGGCTGGCGCCCGACGGCGGACGCGACGACAAGACGATCTACGTGACCGTGGACGGCGTGCTCGCGGCTGAAATCACGCTCGGTGAAACGTGGCGCGAGGGGCTGGCCGAGACTTTGGAGGAGCTGAAAGTGTTGGGCCTTTCCGTGGAGGTCCTGACGGGCGATCCGCATCCGTCGGCCGATCTTGGCGTGCCGGTGAGCGGCTGTCTCATGCCGGCGGACAAGCAGGAGCGTGTGGCCGAACTCGTGGCGGCGGGGCGCACCGTGCTTTTTGCGGGCGACGGCGTGAACGACGCGGCGGCGATGAGCGTGGCGCAGGCGTCCATCGCGATGCGCGGCGGAAGCGAGTTGGCGCGGGCGGCGGCCATGGCGGTGTTTGCGGGTGACGACCTGCGCTTCCTGCCCGAGGCGATCCGCGTGGCGCGCAAGGTCATCGCCAGCGTACGAGGCAATCTCCTGTTCGCGGCGGGCTATAACATCCTCGGGATGGCGCTGGCCGCCGCCGGCATGCTGCACCCGGTGGCGGCGGCTTTGCTGATGGTGGGATCAAGCGCCTGGGTGAGTGTGCGGGCGCTGCGGAGCGCCGGTTAGGCTATTATGGAGGCCCGACGACCTCGTCGGGCTTGCGAGGACAGCGTTGCTCAAACCGACCCGACGGGGTCGTCGGGTCTCCAGAGGCGAGACGTGGCAGGCACGCACTGGAGTGGTTTCAGGGTTCGCCAGCGCTGAAAGTGTTTGCAGATATTCGCTTTTCTCCGGGGTGGTTATGAATGATTGATTACGACTTCCCCCACCATGACCAAAATTCTCCTCACGACCACGTCGTTCCAAGATACACCCGGCGAGCATCATAAGCTTCTTGCCGATACCGGTTGGGAAATCATCACCGCTCGCGGTCCTCTTAATGAGGCTGATACCCTTGCTCTCGTCGGCGATGTCGATGGCTACATCTGTGGAGACGATCTTATCACCCGCAAAGTCCTCGAAAAGGCCCTCCCCAAGCTCAAGGTCATCTCCAAATACGGCATCGGCGTGGACAAGATCGACGTGAAGGCCTGCACCGAGTTTGGCCTGCCCCTCCTCTTCACGCCAGGCGTGAACCACACCACCGTCGCCGAGCACACCTTCCTGCTCCTGCTCGCCCTTGAGAAAAATCTCCTTTTCCACACCGACTCCACCCGCGCCTGCGGTTGGAAGCGCAAGACCGGCCACGAGCTTCTTGAAAAAACCATCGGCATCGTCGGCCTCGGCCGCATCGGCAAGGAGGTCGCCATCCGCGCCCGCGCCTTTGGCATGAACGTCGTGGCGTTTGACGTTTACTGGGACGAGAAATTCGCCGCCTCGCACAACGTGAAGCGCGCCGCCAACCTCGACGAGGTTTATGCCGTCGCCGACTACCTCTCGCTTCACACCAATCTCACGCCCGAGACGCGCGACATGATCAGCGCGAAGTCCTTTCCGAAGATGAAAAAGGGCGTGCTCATCCTCAACTGCGCCCGCGGAGAAATCGTCCACACGGCTGACATGATCGCGGCGCTCAAGTCAGGTCAGGTCGGCGGCTACGGCACCGACGTGCTCGACGAAGAGCCGCCCCGCGCCGATCACCCGCTTCTCAAGTTGCCCAACGTCGTCTGCACTCCGCACGTCGGCTCGCGCACGTATGAGAGCGTTGTCCGTCAGGCCACCGCCGCCGTGAAAAACCTCATTCTGGCGATGCACGGTGAGAAGCCTCTCGCCCAGATCAATCCCGAGGTGCCGGTCAAAAAGGTCGTCTGACCTCCTTTTCCGGCGCCACCGGCCACGTTCCCAACCCTTCCTTTTACTCCCATGCCCGAACTCTTCCACGTCGTCCCCGAAGCCCAGCATAACGCGCTCATCGCCGCCGCCTATCAGCACCGCGGTTTTCACGCCGACGAATCCGCCGAAGGCGCCCGTTTCTGCGCCGAGGCCTCCCGCCACGGCATCCGCACGCACAACGGCATCAAGGCCCTCCACCTCGACCACCTCTTCGGCTCCGGCTCGAAGGGCTGCGTGCCCGGCGCGCAGATCGAGGAAATCCCTTCTCGCTTTCCAGCCGTCAAAATCTGGAACGCCAACAAAAAGCTCGGCCAGGCCACCGCCTACCGCGCCATGGACGAAGCCATCCGTCTCGCCGACAAATACGGCGTCGGCACCGTTTCCGTGGACAACGCCTTCCACTACCTCTGGGGTGGCGGTTACGTGATGGACGCCGCCAAGCGCGGCTACATCGCCTACACCAACTGCACCGCCGCGCTCGCGGAGGTCGTTCCCTTTGGCGGCAAATTTCCGACCCTCGGCACCAACCCGCATTCGTGGGGCTTCCCGACCACCGACGCCGTCGGCTACCCCATCGTGATCGACTGGGCCACGTCCGTCGTCGCCATGGGCCGCGTCCAGCAGCTCAAGCGCGAAGGCAAACCACTGCCCCCGCTTGCCGCCGTGGACAAGGACGGCAACCCCACGACCGATCCGAATCTTGCCACCTCGCTCCTGCCGTTCGGCGCGCACAAAGGCTACGGTCTCTCGCTCATCAACGAGATCGTGGGCGGCTTTATCGGCGGCTCGCTGCCGACCATCCGCAACCGCTGGAACCAAGTAGCGACGGGCGACAAGGGCACCTGCTGCTTCTTCTTCCAGGTCATCCATCCCGACGCCATGAGCGGCGGCGCCTTCGCGAAGGGCCGCAATCAGGCGCAAAACGTGAAGGCCGTCATTGATGACGTCCTTGGACACGGCAACGAAAAGTCCATGCTCCCCGGCCAGCTCGAAGCGGGTTGGGCAAAGCACACGGCGAACGCCGGAGGACTCCTCTTCTCGAAAGCCGAGATCGACGCCTTCAACGAACTCGCCGCCGAAGCCGGCCAGCCGCTGTGGAAGATCGAGTCCTTCAAGACCGTCACTATTTGAGCGGTCACGAGGGTAGGGCGGGACCGCTGGGCCCGCCGTGCTTGGTTGTTCAGCGTGGGAGCGAGCTTGCTCGCGAGGGTCGAACATCGCGAGCAAGCTCGCTCCCACATCGGAAACGGACGGCCCAGCGGTCCGTCCCTACCTTTTAAGACGCCCTGACGGTCTTTATGGCGGCTCAGCGTTTGAGTCCGGCGCGAAATAACTCGGGGTTCTGCTTGTAGGCGTTCACGCAGCGTTGGCAGACGCAGGCCTTTCGCTGGCTTTCCGGCGGAATCAATTCCAAGAGGCCGGGCGGGATGGTGGTGTCGCAGCACCAGCATCGGCCGGTGGCGTGTGCGCCACAGGCGTTGGGTTGCCCGCACAGGGGGCAGAGGTCTTCGTGTATTTCCGGGGGCATGACTTCAGAACCTCAGATGCTTCACCGTGAGGCCGTTGTTGATGAGCTGTTTTAACGAATCGATGCCGATCTTGAGGTGGTCTTCGACGTAGGTCTCGTCCACCTGCGCGTCGCTCGCGATCGTCTTCACGCCTTCGGGGGTCATGGGCTGGTCGCTCACGAGGAGGAGAGCGCCGGTGGGGATCTGGTTGAAAAATCCCACAGTGAAAATCGTGGCGGTTTCCATGTCCACGGCCATCGCATGGATTTTGGTGAGGTATTTTTTGAACTCGGCGTCGTGTTCCCAGACGCGGCGGTTGGTCGTGTAGACGGTGCCGGTCCAGTAGTCGCGGGCGGCTTCACGGATGGTGGTCGAGATGGCTTTCTGCAACGCGAACGCGGGCAGGGCGGGGACTTCGGGGGGGAAATAGTCGTTGCTCGTGCCGTCGCCGCGGATGGCGGCGATGGGGAGGATGAAATCGCCGATCTCGGCGCGGTGCTTGATGCCGCCGCATTTGCCGAGGAAGAGCACGGCCTCGGGCTTGATCGCGCTGAGGAGGTCCATCGCGGTGGCGGCGGTGGCGCTGCCCATGCCGAAATTGATGATCGTGATGCGCCCGGCGGTGGCGCTGGGCATTGGCTTGTCGCGTCCGTGGACTTTTACGCGGTGGAGCTTGGCGAAGAGTTTAACGTAGCGCTGAAAGTTGGTGAGCAGGATATAGTCGCCGAACTGGTCGAGGGGAACGCCGGTGTAACGGGGCAGCCAGTTCTCAACGATCTCTCGGCGAGTCTTCATGCGGCTGAGTTAAGCACGATGCCGGCGGAGGGCACGGAGAAAACCGCGGACGAAGAAAGGTAGGGCGGATTATCCTTAATCCGCCGTTCGGCATGCGTGGCGTTCGGCGCGTTAGGGATAACGCGCCCTACCCATGGCTCAAACTCCGGCCAAGGCGTTGGCGGTGTTCAGGTGGTCCACGCCGGTGTATTTCTGCGACTGCTCGTCGGCGTGGTAGCTGGAACGGACCATCGCGCCGCTTTCGACGACGCCGATGCCGATGCTCAGGCCGAACGCTTTCCACTTCGCGAATTCGTCGGGATGCACCCAGCGGGCGATCTTGAAATGCTGCGGGGTGGGCTGGAGATACTGGCCGATGGTGACGATGTCGGTCTTGTCGGCGGCGATGTCGCGGAGGGTTTGCTCGATCTCGTGCTCCTCTTCGCCGAGGCCGAGCATGATGCCGGTCTTGGTGGTGAAGCCGCGGGATTTCGCGTGCTGGAGAACGCTGCGGGAACGCTCGTAGCGGGCTTGCACGCGAACGGGCTTTTGCAGGCGTTCGACGGTCTCGAGGTTGTGGTTGAAGATGTCGGGCTTGGCGTCGAGCACGAGGTCCACGTGGGCGAGGTTGCCCTTGAAATCAGGGGTGAGCACCTCGACGGCGGTGTTCGGGGTGCGGTGCTTCACGGCGCGGATGGTCGCGGCCCAGACGCTCGCGCCGCCGTCGGCGAGTTCGTCGCGGCAGACGGAAGTGATCACGCAGTGCTTGAGATTCATGCGGGCGACGGCGTCGGCCACGCGGGCGGGTTCGCCGAGGTCGAGTTCCGTGGGGCGGCCGGTGGCGATGGCGCAAAAGTTGCAGGAGCGCGTGCAGATGTTGCCGAGGATCATCACGGTGGCGGTGCCGCGGGACCAGCACTCGCCCAGGTTGGGGCACTGCGCGCTCTGGCAGACGGTGTGGAGCGAGGTGTCGTCCACGAGCTTGCGGACGGCGGCATAGCCGGGTCCGGTGGGAAGTTTGGCACGGAGCCAGGAAGGTTTACGCGTGGTTTCCATCGAATAAGGGAGTATCAATAACCACGGATTGCACGGATGAGCACGGATTTTTTTCGGGTATGACGTGGGCTGATTGCAGGCGTTCTGGTTATTATGAGGACGGACGGTGATTTGAGAGGCTGACAGGCGAGTTTAGTTGGCGGGGGTTTTGTCGCGGGTGGCCGCTACTTCGTGTTGGATTTTGGACTCCCATTCGCCTGCTGCCCGGCTGGCCTTGTTGTAATCATCGAGGGCCTTGAGTTGCTCCGGGGAGAGTTGTTTGGATAAACGCGTCAGGGTTTGCTCATCCCAATTGTAACCATTGCGAATCTCATAGGCTTTGGCGACGACTTGGGCTTGGTCTTGGCTTAGCTTTGGTAAGTTTTGATCGGCAAGGGTGAGTTGGAAATTCTCTAGCGTTGGCTCGGGGATGCTCCCGGAGCGTTGATAGGCGACGAAGGCTTTTTCACCGAGCAAATCACGGATATCGTCTTTAATGCTTTCCTTGGTTCTTTCGACGGCGGTCTGCGCCAGTTTACCTTCCGCATCAAGGCCTTCGTTCACGGCGGCATCCACCGCGTCGTTCATGGATGCGTTCAACTCCACTATCAATTCCTTGAATCGTTCGATTTGAACCGGAGTAAGGGACTGTTGCTTGAGAAAATCGCCATACCATTTCTGCACATGGCGTCGCCAGTTAATATGATCGTAGTGGAGATATTCTGGCGTTTGGCGAAGCAGCCGATCAAGTTGTTCTTGGAGTTCGGTCGGACTTGGATCAGGAACGCTGTCGGCAGCGAGTTTTGCCTGGAGTGCCGAAAGCTCGGCGGTGGAGGCGTGGTTTTCGGCTTCGAGAAGCGCGAGCCGTTGTTTGAGTCGGCGCTGGTCTTGCTCGACGATCTGCGTCTCTCGGGGGAGCGTTTCGAGCGAGGATAGTTTTAACCATTGCGACCGCGAGATGAGGGCGAGGGGAATACAGAGGAGGACATTGATAAGCGTCCAGAGGAGGAGCAGGCGTTTCATGGTCGGCTCAATTTGAGAAAAAGCGATCAGGGCCCATCGTTTTCTGGTAAATGATCTCGAACTTGCGGGTCTCTACAAAATAGGTGCGAAGGATGTTTAGTTGCGCATCAGAAAGCTGGCTGGCGGCACGAGTCAGGGTGGCTTGTTCGGCGGGGCTCAATCCGTCCACGATGGGGGTGGCGTCATCGACGGCCGGGGGTTTGGCGGTGCTGGGTTTACGGTCGATTTCTTCGTAAACGAGTCGTGTGAGCACGGATTGCTGGTCCGGTTTGAGGGGTTGTCCGGCGTCCGCCATGTCCAACGCGATGTCGTCGGTGGCGGGACGGGACCGGAAGGTTATCAGGTAATGCTCACGATAGGCGTCGAGCACCGCATCCCCAAATTGGGTGCGGATTTTATCTTCGGTGGCCGCCAGTCTTTGATTGTGGGCGAGCCGGTCATCCACTGTGCCGTTTTGGTGGGCGACATAAATAGCGTCACGGGTCTGGTTGAAATCATCGGCGAGGAGTTCCTTGAGTTGCTCCAGTTGCTCGGAGGGCAGGTGCAGGCGGTCAAACAAGTCGCCGAAACGGCTTTGCACCCACAGCCGATTTTGTCGGTGCATGATGGCGGCGTATTCCGGACTGTTTCGTTTTGCGGCTTCTACCAGGGAATATTCTTCGGAATACGAACGACCTTTGCGGACGGTCTTGGGCGAGGCGAGGCGGGCGCGGGCTTCGGCAAGCTGGCGGCGCAGTTCATCGCGGGTGTGCTGGGCGGCGGCGAGTTGTTGCCGGAGGAGGGCGAGGCGGTGGCGTTCGGCGGTGAGGGTTTCGAAAGCGAGTTCACGGCGGACGATTTCGGCGTGTTGGCGAGTAACGATCACTCCCAGGGTGGTGGAGCCTGTCATGGCCAGACCTGCCACGATGGCTGCGCCGAGGAGGCTGGTTTTGAGCTTGGTCGCGGTGAGGAAGTGGAAAATCGAAGCGATGCCCGCTGCTTTGGCGGTCGAGGAGAGCGCGGCGGTGGTTATGCTGGCGGCGAGACTGGCAGGCGCGGCGATGGCGGTCTGGGCGGAGAGCGCGAGGCCGAGGGCGGCGGCGGTCGAGGTGACGCCGCGCTGTGCGAGAAGGAGGCGGAGTTTGTCGAGGGCGCGGTCGACGCGTTTGCGGGCGGTGTCTTCAGCCAGGTTGAGATGGGCGCCTATGACGGAGAAGGATTGGTTCTCGAAGAAGCGAAGCAGGATTGCCTCGCGGTCGCGCGAACCCAAGCGGTCGAGAGTGTCGTCGATCACGGAGCGAAGTTGCGTCCAGTCCGGTTCGTTGGAGGGGCTGGCGGTGTCGGTGGACATGGCATGGGCGGCGAGTTCGCGGGTTTGCCGGCGGCGTTCGCGACGTGCGAAGTCGGCGGCGGCGAAGCGTGTGCTGGTATGCAGCCATCCGATGAGCGAAGGGTGGCGAGAGAGTGGGCGGGCTTTTCGAGCTAGGTCGGCAAACACACTTTGCGCGATCTCGTCGGCGCGATGGGAATCACCGTTTACGCGTCGCAACGCGGTGTTGTAAACGAAGGAGAGGTGGCGGCGCACCAACTCGGCGAAGGCGTCTTCGTCGCGAGTTTCGGAGTAACGGTGGAGCAGGTCGGGATCGTCCATCATGGGCTTTCCTTATAGGCAGCCGCTGGTCGTCAAAACCGGACAGATTATTGGTTTAAAAATTTCGGTAACAGCGACCGGAACTCAACCGCGAGCACGTTTTTCACCTCGGCCATGTCCAGCTCGCGGCCGAGCTCGGCCTGGAGGGAGGTGACGGTGCCCTCGGTCGCGCTAATGCCGCACGGGACAATCCCTTGGAAGTGCATTAGGTTCGCGTTCACGTTGAGCGCGAAACCGTGATACGTGACCCAGCGGCGCACGGCGACCCCGATGGCGGCGACCTTGCGCGTGCCGATCCAGATGCCGGTCTTGCCCTCGCGGCGCGTGGCGACGAGGCCGAGCGAGCCCACGGAGTTGATCATGACTTGTTCGAGGAGGCGCAGGTATTCGTGGAGGTCCTTGTGCGTGTCGAGCGAGACGATGGGGTAGCCGACGACCTGGCCGGGACCGTGGTAGGTGATGTCGCCGCCGCGGTTGGTTTTGACGACCTCGATGCCTTCGAGGGCGAGGTGGGCGGGGTCCCAGACGACGTTTTTCTCGGCGCCGCTGCGCAGGCCGATGGTGTAAACGGGTTCGTGCTCGGTAAACACGAGGGTATCGCCGATCTCGCCGGCGATGCGGCGGGCGACGAGTTCGTCCTGCGCGCGCCAGGCCGCCTCGTAACGGGTGCGGCCCCAGTCGAGGGTCGTGACGGCGGGAGCGGTGGCGGCGGACATGGGCGTCAACCGATACGGCGAACCGCGTCCGGCGCAAGCTTCAGGGGCAGGACGGGACCGCTGGTTTGATGGAGCGGGGACCTCCTGGTCCCCGTCACGCGACCGGGAGGTCGCGTCTCGTGTGCCCGGCATGGGCGTGAACTAAACATATGAAACGAAATGTTCGGAGAAAGTGACAACAACCGTAGCCAAGACCAAGGCGGGCCTCGCGAG
>JBAZSJ010000022.1:0-75610 GCA_041662485.1 Opitutaceae bacterium
ACTCACCGCAGGCGGGGAGGGCCGGCCGGCCGGCCGACCCTCCCCAACACCGCTGGCCAAGGGCAGCTTGCTTTACGCCTCTGCCCTTGGCCAGCGGTCCTACAAGGTCCGTCCTCCACAGTAAATACTCATCGCTCCCTCGCAGTTGACCTTCCGCGCCCGCCAGACCACCTTGGCCCTCCCCTTAATGGCCGACTTCCTCGATACCACGCCCTCCGACTCCAAACGCTGCGAACGCGCCTTCCTCATCGGCGTCCAGACCCACGACATGGCCGACGGCGAAGGCGACGAACTCCTCACCGAGCTGGTCGAACTCGTGGAAAACCTCCGCATCGCCGTCGTCGGCAAGGTCCTCGTCAAACTCCGCGCCCCCACCCCGGCCACCCTCCTCGGCAGCGGCAAGACCGAGGAACTCATCGCCGAGGCCAAGGCCCTCAACGCCGACCTCATCGTTTTCGACGACAGCCTCTCCCCCGCCCAGCAGCGCAACTGGGAAAAAGCCTCCGAGCTCGCCGTGATCGACCGTGAAGAAGTGATTCTCGACATCTTCGCCGACCGCGCCAGCACCCGCGAAGCCGTCCTCCAGGTCGCGCTCGCGCGCATGCAGTATTCGTTGCCCCGCCTCACCCGCGCCTGGACCCACTTGTCGCGTCAACGCGGCGGCGGTGGCGGCGCCGGCATGGGCGGCGAAGGCGAAACCCAACTCGAACAGGACCGCCGTCTCGTCAACGACCGCATCACCCGCCTCAAGCGAGAGCTCCTCGACGTCCGCAAACAACGCGGCGTCCAGCGCCACAAACGCCAGCGCGTGCCCATCCCCACCGCCGCCATCGTCGGCTACACCAACGCAGGCAAGTCCTCCCTCCTCAACGCCCTCACCGGCGCGCATGTCCTCGCCGAGGACAAGCTCTTCGCCACGCTCGACCCGACCACCCGCCAGCTCCAGTTGCGCGGCAACCAGAAGCTCCTCGTCACCGACACCGTGGGCTTCATCCGCCGCCTGCCGCACGGCCTCGTCGAGGCGTTCAAGGCCACGCTCGAAGAAGCGCTCGTCGCCGACTTCCTCATCCACGTTCTCGACATCACCACGCCCAACCTCTCCGCCCACCACGCGACGACCCTCGGCGTGCTCAAGGAACTCGGCGCGGACGACAAACGCATTCTCACCGTTTTCAACAAAGTGGACGCCGCCACCGAGGCCCACATCCATCGCGCCCGCCTGCTCGCCCCCGACGGCCTGCTCATCAGCGCGCACTCGGGCCAGAACCTCGACAGCTTGGTTGACCACTGCATCGAGCTCATCGCCGACGAATTCGGCTCCACCGAGCTTTTCATTCCGCACAGCCGCCACGACCTCATTTCCCGCCTCCATTCCATCGGCCACGTCCAGAACGAAGAGACCACCGACGACGGCGTTCACCTGCACGTGCGCATCCCGCCCGCGCAGTCCGCGCAGTTTGCGCCCTACGTGGTCGCACCGGACGCAAAGAAAGCCTAAGGCCGTGCCCTTTGGAGGTAGGGCGTGACCGCTGGGCGCGCCGGTTGGACTCACGTCCGCTTGGACGCTACGTATCCCAAGCGCCGCCTCCGCAATCTCAAACCTTGACGCAGGGGGAACGCGGGGCACATTGCATCTTCCTTTTGCCTGATGGTGTAATGGCAGCACAGGTGACTTTGACTCACCTAGTCATGGTTCGAATCCATGTCGGGCAGCCACTTGAGGAACCGGAAACAATCTGGTTTTACCCTCTTAAAAAACGGGTTGTGCAAGCGTTATCAGGTCAGCCAAAACCTTCCGAAAGAGCGGTGGTGTGGCAGGAGACGCACAAATTTGTGCGTCTATCAGTGCGTCGCCTTTCGCTCGATCAACGAGCCACGGCAGTTTCACCGCTTCGTCATGCAGCGCCAGCACAGCGACGTCCGTGTAGGATCACCGCATACGCCGTCGACATCATCCCTTGGCTGCGGCGACGATAGCGGCGTCCTCTGGCCAAGTTGTCCTTCGCAAATTTCCGGTGGGACTATACCCCATAGCGAAACCGCGCCCGGCGGCGCACTCTGGCTGGCGGCTCCCGTGCAGATCGCGGCCATGAGACTTCTCGAACACGCGGACATGCGGAAGCCAGCAACGAACAAAACCGGAGTCCCGAAAGACCACGACGGAGCCGAAACCAAAACTAAAAAAAGAATTCACCATGAAAGGCTATGTGCAGGATATCGAAAATCTAGCCGTCAAGAATGACGACTTCCGCCGGGTGCTTTACACGGCCGAAAATTGCCAGCTCGTGCTCATGGCGCTGAAGCCCAAGGAAGACATCGGGGCGGAAGTCCACAAACTCGACCAGTTCTTCCGCGTCGAGGAGGGCTCCGGCGAGGCGGTGCTCGATGGCGTGCGGACGGCGATCCGCGCGGGCTTCGCAGTGGTCGTCCCGGCCGGGACCAATCACAACATCATCAATACCGGCAGCGTTTCATTGAAGCTCTATACGATTTATGCGTCCCCGAATCATCGGGACGGCGTCGTCCACCATACCCGCGCCGACGCGGAGGCCGACCACGAACACTTCGACGGCAAAACAACGAAATAGGGCGCCGGACCTCGCTGCCACGCACCAGGACAAGCTCAACGCCGATCTGCTGGCATTCCTGAAGAGCTGAGGTCGCTTTTTATGCAAACAACCGCCTCCGGTCCGGCCGACGCTCCTGCCTTGCCCCGAGCGACCAAGTTCTCGGTCGCGGCGAACTACGACCCGGAACTGATTCCCGCGCTCGCCCCCTACCCGGTTGATGAAGTTTACGGCAAGCTTCCCAACGACGGGGTCAGCGGTGGCCGTCCTCGCTACTTGGCAACGCCGCTTTCGGAAACGGACCTGCGGGATTACATCCGCCTGCTCGACCGTCATGGCATCGCCTTCAACTATCTCCTGAACGGCGCCTGTTTCGGCAACCGCGAATGGACCCGCCCGTGGCAGAAACGCGTGACGGCCCTGCTGGCCAAGCTCGGCGAACTCGGGGTGCGCCGGGTCACCGTGGCGACCCCCTTTTTGCTGGAACTGGTCAAGCGGCGTTTCCCCGAATTCAAGGTCAGGGTCGGCATTTATGCCCAGGTGGACACCCCCCGGCGCGCCCGCTTCTGGGAGGAACTCGGGGCGGATGCGATCGTGCTGGAGAGCTTCTCGATCAACCGAAACTTTCGCCGCTTGGCGGCCATCCGCCAGGCGGTCCGTTGCGATCTGGAACTGATCGCGAACCACGCCTGCCTGATGAACTGTCCGATGCAAAGTTACCATCAAAACGGTTTCGCCCATGCATCCGACGACACCGGCACGCTCTTCATCGACTACTGCTTCCTGCGTTGCTCGCGGACCCGCCTGACTGATCCGTCGCAGTTCATCAAGTCGGCCTGGATCCGGCCGGAGGACCTCGCCGTCTATGAAGCAATGGGATATACGACCTTTAAGCTGCTCGAACGGGGAATTCCCTCGGCGGAACTGCTACGTCGCGTCAAAGCCTACAGCGAGCGGCGGTTCGATGGAAATCTGGCGGAACTGCTGCTGTCGTATGGCTTCAAACAACCCGTCCGCAAGGAATCGCTCTGGAGCCTGCGTCACTTTTTGAAACCGCGGCAGGTGAATCCGCTTCGACTCCAACCGCTGCGCGACCTCGCACGTCTGCAAGGCTGGCAATCCCCGCTGCCGGAGAGCCCGATCCGCGTGGATGCGCGTAAGATCCCGGACAATTTCCTGGAAGGCTTTCGCAGCCGTGACTGCGCCTCCACGGACTGCCAGACTTGCGGCTACTGCGAACGGATAGCCGCGCAGGCGGTTTCGGTCTCGCCCGAGTATCGCACCGAGGTGTTGAAAAAATATCGGGAAATGGACGAAACCATGGCAACGGGAAGACTCTGGGGCGTTTGATTCGCGCGTAACGACCACGGAACTCAGAAACTGGCGCTAGAGCGGTTTCAATTAAGATGTAGCCGGGGTCGCCGACCCCGGCCACATCAATCCAGAGTGGCTATAGTTTTCACTTAACCGCTCTAGACTGGGCTATCCTGCGAACCGGTGTGTCCGCTGCTTCCGCTTGTGGTTTTGCGGTCCATTCGGGCGCGATAAAAGCCCGCCCAACATCTGCAAATGCAGGGCAAGAGACGCCTGGGGATTTTTGATTCGTTGTGTTCGCCCCCGCATGGCCGTAATGCTTCCCGCTCTTTTTACCGCCCCAATTGTAATTTCAGCCACCGCCACGCGTCGTGGTTACCCCTAAGTTTTTTCATGAACGCCGATTCTTCCGCCCCCGCCTCGCATCACGGTCAACGCTCCTCCTGGTTTTTCAAGCTGCTCATCGGCGCCTCGGCTCTCTTCATCGCCGGTTGCTCGGCCTACTTCTCCGTCCGCGGCTTGGGGCTCCTCTTCATCGGTTCGGCCACCGCCGTCATGGTCATGGCCGCCAGCCTCGAAATCGGCAAGCTGGTCGCCGCTTCCTTCCTCTACCGCTACTGGTCGCAAATCACCATCCCGCTGCGCCTCTACCTCACCCTCGCCGTGATCGTGCTCATCGCGATCACTTCGCTGGGCAACTACGGCTACCTCGCCCGCGCCTACGAGATCACCCACACCCAGATCACCAGCATCGAGCAGCAGATCATCCCGCTCCAGCAGGACATTGACGCCACCCAGATCCAGATCGACGCCTCGCGCAGCCAGATCGGCAAGTTCACAGACACCGGCCGCGAGGACCGCGATAAAATCCAGTCTCAGATCACCGAGGCCAACCAAGCCCTCGACCAGGCGCTCGTCCGCCTCGAAGACCGCCGCAAAGCCGCCAAGGACCGCCAGGACCACGACAGCCAGACCTTCTCCTCCCGTCTGCCCGAGGCCGCCGAGCTCCTCAAAAAGGATCTCGCCTCCGAAGACGAAGCCATCGCCAAACTGAACGAACGCGTCGCCGTGCTTGATCGCGCCGTGGATGCCTACACCGCCCTCGGCGGCCCCGGTTTCCTCAAACGCGACGGCATCAAAAAAGGCCAGATTCTCCGCCAGGAGCAGGAGCCCGAACGCAAGGTCATCGCCGACGAAATCATCACCCACCAGCGCAAGCAGGATCAGCTCCGCGCCGACTACGCCAAAGCCACCGAAGCCATCAACCGCGACCTCACCGCCGTGCAGGCGCTCTATCATAAGGATCTCGCCGCCCTCGACGCCGAGGAACAGTCCCTCCGCAAAAACCGCGCCGACACCGTCGCCAAAATCGAGAAGCAGGTCAGCACGCTCCAATCCCAGACCCAGACCGTGAGCCGCCAAGGCCAGGACCAGATCGCCGGCCTTTACCAGCGCATCGCCGCCGACAACCAGGAAATCGCCCGCCTGCGCCAGCAGATCGCCGGCTTCGACATCGGCCCCTACCGCTTCATCGCCCGCACCTTCAACGCCAACTCCGACGATGTCGTGAAGTGGCTGGTCCTGCTGCTCGTCGCCGTGTTCGACCCGCTCGCGGTCATCCTCACCGTCGGCCTGAACATCGCGCTCGTGAACGACCGCCGCGCCAGCGTCTTCGTTCACAACGGCCCCTCGACCGCCACCCCGTCGCCACGCAGCCGCGCCTCCCGCATCACCCTCTGGATCATCCTGCTTCTCGTTGCCGCAGGACTGGCCGTCGCCGCCAAGGTTTACGCTCCCTCCCTGTTCAAGCACTGGAAAAACAGCGCCGAACAGCGCGCCACCGTCGGCCTGATTCCTTCCGACAGCTTCTTGGTTCTCTCCCTGCGGCCCGACCGGATGCAGGACCCCACCGGCAATTTCGTCTGGAACAAGACCGTCGCCAGCCTCCTCGGCAAATCCGCCCTGAGCCGGCTCGCCGACCTTTTCGGCGACAGCCTGGACGCCGACTCCGACGTCTACGTGTTTGTCAAATACCCCGCCCGTCAAAACACCGCCCAGACGCAAAGCCCCGTCATGCTCTGCGGCCTCGTTGCCCGCCTCAAAGATCCCGTCGCCGCCGAGACCGGCCTGAATCGTTTCGCCGATTCTTTTGCCGACAGCCTACGCCAAAACGCTCCCGCCGCCCCGTCGCGCCATCCCGAGATGGTTCGCTACGGCAACGGCCGTTATCTCGACCCGCAGGGCAATTTCCTCTCCTACGCGCTCACCGATCAACACGTCGTCCTGCTGCTCGAAATCGACGGCGACCCGGCCAAGCCGACCGTCGAAGAGGAAATCCGCCAAATCCTTTCCCCGGCTCCCTCCAGTGAAGTCACCCTCCGCGCCGCGCGCCTGCCAAACCGCGCCCTCTCCGCCGATGCCGCCGTCTCCCTCTGGTTCGATGCCTCGCGCTGTTTCGCCGACATGCCCAAGAACAGCGCCGCCCAGAACCGCTACCAGCAACTCGCCGGCCGCCTCAATTTCGACCTGCTCGTGACCCTCAATCCCACCAAGGAAGGCCGGCTCAACCTCACCGCCGATTACAACTACACCGGCGAACGCTTCGGATCGAAGCCCCTGCCCTCGCTGCAAGACACCTTCGGCAAACTCGGCCCGGTTGATCCCGCCGGAGCGCCCGGCCGTCTCATGGATCGCTGCGCCGTCACCCTCGACATGGACGCGTTCATGGACCGCCTGCCCGCGATGCTTACCCCTTCCGGCGGGGACACCGCCCAAATCCACGTCGAGAAGTCCATCGACTCCTCTCGCAGCGGCCATTTTGAACTCGTCGCCCAGTATGACCCGAAAGCCGGCCTGCCGTTTCAAGCCGCGCTCCGCAACCTCGCGCGCTGACCGGCCTATGGGAATTCCTAAAATCCGGCACCGCACGCCGCCTCTGCCTGCCCGTGTAGGGCTGGCGCTTGAGCCATGCCTCGCAGGCCGGACAATCCCGAACCGGCACGGCGCAAGCGCCGGCCCTACAATCGTCATCTCAGGCGGATTTTAGGAGTTCCCCCATGTTGCCGCACCGGCCCACGTTTCTTTGCCTGCTCGCCCTGACCGCGCTCGCCGGCTGCAAGACCAAGCCCGGCCCAACTCAGCCCGCCCCGGTCCCAGGCATCGGTTCCAACCATGGCGGCCCCTCGGGCAAACCAGCCACACGCCACGCTGAACCCAACGCCTCCGCCCCGGCGCATTCGCCCGAGTCCTCCCCAAGTCGGAGCCCGTCCATGGACGCCCCCGTGGGAGCGAGCTCGCTCGCGATTCCGCCCATCGCGAGCAAGCTCGCTCCCACATCGGAAAAAACCGCAGGCAACGCCGGATCACCCGCCGCCTCCCCTGTATATCCCGCCGGCAAACCCGCCGCTTCTGCGCACCTGCCGCCTCCGCCTCGTGACGCCGCCTCCACCGTCGGCCCGCCCCTGTCATTGCCCGCAAAACCGACTCCGCCCGCACCCATTCCCCTCACCGTCCCTCCCGTCGCCACCATCCCACCGCGCCCCGTTGCAAGACTGACTCTCGCCGAGACTTCACTCCCGGCGACCACGCTCAAAACAGCCCCGCGCCCCGTCAGTCTCGCCGGACTCATTACCGACGCACCAACCACCCCGCCCGCCACACGGCTGGCCATCGGCATCCCCGCTACGGCCCTCGCAAATATCCCGCCCACGCAGTCCAATACGCCGTCCCTCGACCTCCTCTCCCGCCTCGCCTCGCCGCAAGTCCCCCCCGGCTCTCAGGATCAATCCGCATCCGTGCGTCTTCCTCTCGCCACGGACACCACCCGGCTCGCAACCGCACGCTTCGACCAGACCACGCTACTCCCCCTCCCCGAAGCCCCGACCGTCTCCCTGCAACCCATGGGGGCGCCCGGCCAGCCCATCCCCGGTTTGTCGGAGCGGGTTCCTCCGGTTGCCCCTCCTCCCCCGCCTGATTCTGCCGCCGCCCAGAAAGACAGGGAAATCCTGCACCGCAAAATCTACCAATTCCTCCTCGGCCAGCCCTGAGGCGTGCTTTGGCCAGCCCAGCCCGCATATTTCACAGGCCTCGTGAACGGAAGGAGAACGGAGTTCCCGCTCCGTTCATCAGTCGCATGAACGGACAAGGACGTCCGTTCTCCATCGGCGCGTCGAGGTTGACTGGGAAGTCGGCGGCGTGCTCGTGGCCGAAGGTTTGCACGGCGATCGGTCGGTTTTCACGGCGGATGTCACACACCCAGGGTTCACGTTAACGCAACCAGCATGCTATTGAAAAGACCTGGGGCTCGGCTGCACACTCCCAGGGTTCGTCTGCACAGCGCCAGGGCTGGTCTGCACACACCCATGGCTGATCTGCACAAGGCCAGGGTGTCCCTGACCAGACCCCGGCCTCCGCTCGCACGCACCCCGGACGCGGTTGCGCAAGCCCACGGCTCCGCTGCCTCCGCCCAAGGCTGCGCTGCACGCACCCAGATCATTTCAGAATGTAGGCCAGACCGCTGGTCTGGCGTTTCCCCTCCAATCAACCCGACCAGCGGTCGGGTCTACACGCAGGCAGCTCCCGGCTCGCGTCTCTCAAAAAGGATTCCGGCACATCTTCCCCCCTCCTACAACGCCGCCGCCGCCCAGGAGGGCAGCTCCAGCCGGCGACCGCGGGCGTGGTCTTCGAGCAGGTTGTGCAGCCACGGACGCGAGCAGGTGAAGGCCGTGATCTCGACGAAGCGTTTGGGCCCTTCGCTGTCGATGCGGTAGCTGTCGATGCGCACCGTCACGGGTTCGTTTTCACCCGTAAGCGCACACACGATGTCCACCGATTTATTCCGTGAATCGATCTTCAGTTCGCTCACCTCGCCGTAGCGCTTGATCAGCCCGTTGACGTAGTTGCGGGCGGCATGGCTGGAGAGCGCGTCTTTGGCGGCGGTGAACATGAAGGGGAATCGTGGCCGGAAACCGGCGGGGCGAGTCCCGTCACAGTCACCCCGCGCATAAATCGGTTCCGTTGCAATTACCTCATGCTGCGAATCTCCCGCGAACCGTGTCCCTCAAAAGGTGTCGGTTCGTCATGTCGGTTCGTCACGTCCCGCGCGCGTCCGGCTTCCAGCACCATGAAACTCTCCCTCAATCACCTGAAGCGCTACAAACAGATCGCCTTCCTCCTCTGGAAATACGGCCGGTCCGACTTGGTGCAGCACATGGGCCTGGAGGAACCGTATGACCCCGCGTCCGACGGCCATAAAAAAGGCGAAGCCACCCCCGACCAGCTCGCGGACGATCTCGAGGCGATGGGGCCGACCTACATAAAAATCGGCCAGGTGCTCGCCAGCCGCCCCGACTTGATGCCCGCGCCTTACATGAAGGCGCTGGCGCGCCTGCAGGACAAGGTCACCCCTTTTTCATATGAGGAGGTCGAGCAGATCGTCATGAGCGAGCTGGGCGTGCGCATCTCCAAGGCGTTTTCCCGCTTCGATATCGTTCCGATCGCCACCGCCTCGCTCGGGCAGGTGCACGCGGCGGCGTTGCGCGACGGACGCGAGGTCGTGGTGAAAGTCCAGCGCCCCGGCATCCGTGCGCAGATCGCCGAGAACTTCGAGGTGCTCGCCGAAATCGCCGGCTTCCTCGACAAGCACACCGAGGCGGGCCACCGCTACCGTTTCCTGACCGTGGTGGAGGAGTTCCGGCTCACGATCCAGCAAGAGCTCAACTACGAGAACGAGGCGCAGAACCTGATCACCGTCGGCGCCAACCTGAAGGAGTTTACCCTCATCACCGTGCCGCAGCCCGTGCCCGATTACAGCACGCGCAGCGTGCTCACGATGGATTATGTGCGGGGCGATAAAATCACCTCGATCAGCCCGCTGGCACGCCTCGACATGGATGGCGCCGTGCTCGTCGAAGAGCTGTTCAAAGCCTACCTGAAACAGGTGCTGGTGGACGGCATTTTCCACGCGGACCCGCATCCGGGAAACGTCTTTCTGACGGGTGACAACCGCATCGCCTTGCTCGATCTGGGCATGGTGGGCCACACCGCTCCGGGCATGCAGGAAAGCCTGCTCAAAATCCTGCTGGCCATCAGCGAAGGCAAGGGAGAGGACGCCGCCGAGACCGTCATCCGCATGAGCGAGAAGCTGCCCGAGTTCGACGCGCCCGAATTCCGCCGCCAGATCACCCAGATGGTGGCCGTGCGCCGTGACCAGAACTTGGAGCGGATCAATGTGGGCCAGTCGCTCCTCGACGTCAGCTCCCATGCCCGGGACACCGGACTCTTTGTGCCGAGCGAACTCACGCTGCTCGGCAAAACGCTGCTGCAACTCGACGAGGTCGGCCGAATCCTGGACCCCGAATTCGACCCCAACGCATCCATCCGCCGCAACGTCACCGACCTCATGACGCGGCGCATGAAAAAGGACATCACGCAGGGCAGCATCGTAAGCTCTCTCCTGGAGTTGAAGGATTTCACCACGCAGCTCCCCGGCCGCCTGAACCGCGTCATGGATGCGGTCACCAACTCCGAGATCGAGGTCAAGGTGAAGGCGGTGGACGCGAAGCTCATGCTCGACGGCATGCAGAAGATCGCCAACCGCATCACCACCGGACTCGTGCTGGCCGCGCTCATCATGGGCGCGGCGTTGATGATGCGCATCGAAACGAGCTTTCACATGCTCGGTTATCCGGGCATCGCCATCCTCTGCTTTCTCGCCGCCGCCGCCGGGGGATTCTGGCTGTTGATCACCATCTTCATGCACGACCGGCGCACGAAGGAGAGGTAAACTGCCTGCCCGTGTAGGGCTGGCGCTTGCGCCATGCCCCGCAGGCCGGACAACCCCGAACCGGCACGGCGCAAGCGCCGGCCCTACAATTCCCATCTCGAACAGATTTCAGGAATTCCCCAAACACATCCCCCGCCCTGCGGATTGCGGCTTTGACCAGCGATGCCCAGTTTCCCTAACTGGCTCCCGCATGAGCCACCCCTCTCCCCTGCCCGCGCCCGCCGCCAACTCCGCCCGCCGGGTGCTCTTCGCCAGTCTGGCAGGCACGACCATCGAGTTTTTTGACTTCTACATCTACGCCACGGCGGCGGTGCTGGTTTTCCCCAAGTTGTTTTTCCCCGCGTCCGACCCGGCGGCGGCCACGCTGCAATCGCTCGCCACCTTCGCCATCGCGTTCTTCGCGCGCCCCGTGGGCTCGGCGGTGTTCGGCCACTTCGGCGACCGCATCGGCCGCAAGACCACGTTGGTGGCCGCGTTGCTCACGATGGGTTTGTCCACGGTGGCCATCGGCCTGCTGCCCACCTACGCGTCCATCGGCATGCTGGCGCCGGTGTTGCTCGCGCTCTGCCGTTTCGGCCAAGGCTTCGGCCTCGGCGGCGAATGGGGCGGCGCGGTCCTCCTCGCCACGGAAAACGCCCCGCCCGGTAAACGCGCCTGGTATGGAATGTTTCCCCAGCTCGGCGCGCCGCTCGGCTTCATCTGTTCCGGCGGGATCTTCATCCTGCTCTCGAAAAACCTCACCGACGCCCAGTTCCTCGACTTCGGATGGCGCATTCCATTCATCGCAAGCAGCCTGCTCGTGCTGATCGGACTCTACGTGCGCCTGAAGATCACCGAGACTCCCGTGTTCCAACGCACGCTCGACAAACAGGAACGCGTCGAGGTGCCGCTGCTGACCGTGTTCCGCGAGCACGCCGGCTCCGTCGTGCTCGGCACCGTGATCGCGCTGACGACCTTCGTGCTGTTCTACCTGCTCACGGTCTTTTGCCTGAGCTGGGGCACCGCCAAACTCGGCTACACGCGCGATCAATTTCTCGTCATTCAGATGGTCGGCGTCCTGTTTTTTGCGCTGACCATCCCGCTCTCCGCCCTTCTGGCCGACCGCCATGGGCGGCGACTGCTGTTGATGCTGGTGACGGCGGGCATCGCCGGATTCGGCTTTCTCCTCGCCCCCCTCTTCGACGCCGGAGAGATCGGCGTGGTGGTGGCGATGGTGGCCGGTTTCTCCCTGATGGGCATGACCTACGGGCCGCTCGGCACCCTGCTTTCCGAACTGTTCCCTACAAAGGTGCGCTACACCGGTTCGTCGATGAGTTTTAATCTCGCGGGGATTTTTGGCGCCTCGCTGGTGCCCTATGCCGCCACCTGGCTGGCGACGCATCACGGCCTGCCGGCGGTCGGCTACTACCTCGGCGGAGCCTCTCTTCTCACGTGGAGCGCGCTCTGGCTGAGCCAGGAAACCCGCGACGCCGATTTCACCGAGAAATCGCCAGTCGTTTGACCCCGTCCGCGTCTCGGGAAAATCTCGCGCATTGACGCCACCTTTACGGGGCCGTTTTCTGCGTGGCATGAGCGATTCCTCGGCAGCCCTCCCGGCCACCAAATACAAACGCATCGTCCTCAAGCTGAGCGGCGAGGTTCTGAGCGGCAAATCCAACAACCCGATCGACGCGGGTGTCTTGGAGCGCGTCTGCTCCCAGGTTAAGGAAATCCACGAGCTCGGCGTGCAGGTCTGCGTGGTCATCGGCGGCGGTAACATCTTCCGCGGCCTTCAGGGCGAGAAGCGAGGCGTGGACCGCACCACCGGCGACTACATGGGCATGCTCGCCACCGTGATCAACTCCCTCGCCCTCATGGATTGCCTCGAAAAAATGGGCGTCTCCACCCGCGTCCAGAGCGCCATCCCGATGAACCAGGTCGCCGAACCCTTCATCCTCCGCCGCGCCATCCGCCATCTCGAAAAACACCGCGTCGTCATCTTCGCCGCCGGCACCGGAAACCCCTATTTCTCGACCGACACCACCGCCGCCCTCCGCGCTTCCGAGATGCACGCCGACATCCTCATGAAGGCCACCAAGGTGGACGGCATCTACGACAAGGACCCGAAGAAGTATCCCGACGCCGTCAGATACGACCAGCTCACCTTCATCGACGCCCTCCGCCAGCGCCTCAACGTCATGGATTCGACCGCGTTCTCCCTCTGCCTGGACAACAACGTCCCCATCCTCGTGTTCGACCTCAACGACCCCCACGCCATCCAAAAGGCCGTTAACGGCGAAAAAATCGGCACCCTCGTCCACGGCTGATCCGTCCGGCATCGTTCTCTTTCTCTTAATCGTTCTCTTTCTCTCAGCCTTCTCGTTCCCATGTCCCAAGCCATTCTCTCCGAAACCCAAGTCAAAATGAAGAAAGCCGTGGATCACACCCTCCACGAGTTTTCCAACATCCACACCGGCAAAGCCAGCCCCTCCATGGTCGAAAACATCATGGTCGAGGCCTACGGCTCGATGATGCGCATCAAGGACTGCGCCGCCATCTCCACGCCCGACGCCCGCCAGATCATGATCCAGCCTTGGGACAAAGGACTCACCCAGGCCATCGCCAAGGGCATCCAGCTCGCCAACCTCGGCTTCAATCCTTCCGTCGATTCCTCCCTCGTGCGCATTCCCCTCGCCGACATGAGCCGCGAACGCCGCCAGGAATTCGTCAAGGTCGCCAACCGCCTCGCCGAGGAAGGCCGCGTCCACGTCCGCAATGTCCGCCGCGACGCCCTCGAATCCGTCAAGAAAGCCAAGCTCCCCGAGGACGATGCCAAGCGCACCGAAAAGGACATCCAGACCATGACCGACAAGTCCATCGAGGACATCAACAAGCACCTCGCCGCCAAGGAAAAGGACCTGCTGACGGTCTGATTTTTGTGATCATGGGAGTTGCTGCTCCCATTCGCGTCCCGTGAAAACCACCGCCCCCAAGCGAGTCGTCATCAAACTCGGCACCGGCGTGCTCACCTCTGGCATCGGCCAGCTGAACACCATCCGCATCGCCGCCATCGCCGCCGAGATCGCCGCCCTGCGCCTCGCCGGCACCGAGGTCATCGTCGTCTCGTCCGGCGCCGTCGGCCTCGGCATGGGCCGCCTCGGCCTCAAGAAAAAACCTTCCGAACTCTCCCGCAAACAGGCCTGCGCCGCCATCGGCCAGTCGCTCCTCATGCAGACGTGGCAGAGCGGCTTCGAGCCCCACGGTATCACCGTCGCCCAGGTTCTTCTTACCCACGAAGATCTCCGCGCCCGCAACCGTTACCTCGGGGTCAAGGACACCTTGGAAAAACTCATCGGCTACAACGTCGTTCCCGTGATCAACGAGAACGACACGGTCAGCGCCGCCGAGATCAAGTTCGGTGACAACGACACCCTCTCCGCAATGGTCGCCAGTCTCGTGGACGCCCAGCACCTTGTCATCCTCTCGACGGCCCCCGGCCTCATCGACATGAAGGGCACCGGCCAGATCGTTCCCGTCGTCGAAAAAATCACCCCCGAGATCGAGGCCATGGCCGGCGGCACCACCGACATCACCGCCACCGGCGGCATGATTTCAAAAATCTCCGCCGCCAAGCTGGCCACCAAGGCCGGCTGCGGCGTGTTCATCGCCAGCGGCGCCGAGCCGCTCATCATCGCCCGCCTTTTCAGCGGACGCAGCCCCGGCACCTTCTTCGTTCCCAGCGGCCTGCCCATGGAATCGAAAAAACGCTGGCTCGCCTACTTCCAGCGCCCCGTCGGCGGCATCCGCATCAACGAATGCGCCGTCCCCGTCCTCCGCGACCAAGGCCGCAGTCTCCTCGCCATCGGCGTGACGGGCGTGCGCGGCAATTTTGCGGTCGGCGACATCGTGGACATCCTCGACCCCGATGACAAAGTCATCGCCCGCGGCGTGACCACCTTTTCCGATACCGAGGTCAAGGCCATCGCCGGCAAGTCGAGCGACGAATTGAAACCGCTCTACCCCGCCCGCAAGCACCTAGAGGTTATCCATCGGGACAACCTCGTGCTGCTCTGACCTAATGAAGGAGGACGGACCTCCGGTCCGTCACGGCTCGCCCGCGAGTCAGACGCCCGCTTCAGGCCACCCGAAGCACTTCGGCCGCCCGGATGAAAGTCTCCTCGCCGAAACCGAGCGCACGTTTCAACTCAGCGTCGCGCTCCAGCGGGTTTTCAATCCGCGTCGCTTTCCGATGTTCGCGCCACGGCAGCATTCCTCCTGCGAAGGCGAGAAGTCCGCTGATCGGCACCGGCAGATCGCTTCCGTGCAGGATGCGCCCCGCGAGCGCCCCCGTGGTTAGTCTCCGAAGCGCCGAAGGCCGCAGTCGAAAATTGAGCGCCGCCAGCGCGCTGTTGTCCCCGTATAGATTCGGGAAACGCTCCGTCATCTCCTCGAACACATCCAGATAGTCGGGATCGACGAGCATCATGCCCGTGCCGCAATGCGCCGCGATGCACTTCACGCCGATCTCCAGCGGCCTCGTCAGCACGCGCGGATCGGCCAGCTTGTGGTCCATCACCGGCATGGTGCGTTCGCTCCCCGTGTGCGCCAGCAGCGGCAGTCCCGCCTCCGCCATGCGCTCAAGAAACCGCGTATGCCGGCGGTCGTTCCAATCGATGCCCTGCACGTTGGGCAGGCATTTGAGCGCCGCCGCCCCGCCCGCCAGGCAAAGCTCCAGCTCGTCAAACGCATCCCTCCGCGAAGGGTGGATAGAAACCGCCGCCAGAAACTCCGGATTCTCCCGCGCCAGCCGCAGCACGTAATCATTCGGCGTATAAAACGAGGCCCGGTCCGACAACGGCGTGCCGTCCTCGTGATGCGGCAGTTCGTGCGCCAGCAGCAACCCGCGCCCCAACGACGACGACCGCACATAGGCGAGCAGTCGCTCAACATAAAGCCGGTCAAAATCCTCTCCCGCCAGATCACGAGGCGTGAGCCCCACGCAACGCACCATCCACGGCGCGCCGATCTTGGTCAGTCCCTTCGGACGATACCAGCACCCGGTCCCGCCCGTTCCCGTGCCGACGACGTGAATGTGGCAGTCGATTCTCATGAATTTAAAATCATTTCGGAGTGGTTTAATAAAATTGCAGCCGCAAATGGAGGACGGACCTCCCGGTCCGTCCTGATGATCGCTCGAAGGAGTCCACCGGGATCGGACCGGGAGGTCCGTCCTCCGCACAGACGAATACCTGAGGGCATCCCTGTCTTGATAAATCTGTGTAATCTGCGGTCAAAAATTCAGGATTTTCACGTCTTCGAGGCGAGTTCCTTGCACGCTTTCAGATCAAGCTTCCCGGTGCCGAGCACCGGAATTTTATCCACACGGATAACCGTGCGCGGAATCCAAAGATTGGGCACCCCGGCGGCGGACAGTTTTTCTTTGACCGACTCGGCCGTCAGTTCGTCCCGCGCGCTCAACAACACGATCTGCTCCCCCTTGCCCGGATCGGGCGCACCGACCACCGCCAGCGCATAGCCCTCGGCCTGATCGATTGAAAACGCCTCCAGCAGCTTTTGCTCGACCGTGCCATGCGGCACCATCTCTCCTGCGATTTTTGAAAACCGTGAAAGACGTCCCTCGATGGTCAGAAACCCGTCCTCGTCGAAATGACCCAGGTCTCCCGTGAGATACCAACCGTCATGAAAAACGGCGCGCGTCTTTTCCTCGTCCCCCAGATAACCGCTGAAAATATTCGCCCCGCGAAAAGCGACCATGCCCGTCTCACCGATCGGAATCGGCGCCTTTGTCTCCGGATCCAGCACGCGCGCGGTCATGCCCACCATCATGCGCCCGACCGTCCCCAGCCGTTTTCCCGCCTGCGTATCCGCCGTGCCGGTCGTGACGAGCGGATCGGGCTGGTTCACGTTGGTCGCCGGCGAGGCCTCGGTCATGCCGTAGCCCTGCATGATCTCGATGTTGAATTTCTGCAGGACGCCCTCGTAGAGATCCATTGGCATCTTCTCCGCCCCTGACACGAGAATCTTCAGGCTGACCAGATCCTTCGGCTCGGCTTTTTTCACGATGGGACGCATGAATGTCGGCGCGATCACCACCACGCTCACCTTTTCTTCTCGGATCGCGTCGATGATTTTACGCGTGTCGAGCGGGCTCGGCACCGAGACCGAGCGGCAGCCACGGATCAACGGATACCACATGTTAACCGTGAATCCGAAACTGTGAAACACAGGAAGACAGTTCAGCATGATCGTCGATTGAGGCAGGATGGAGAGCGACGAGAACTGCCAGCAGTTGGCCAGAATGTTGCGATGTGAAAGCGCCACTCCCTTCGGTTCGCCCGAACTCCCGCTGGTGAACAGCAGCCCGGCCTCCTCGCGGTCGCCGCGCTTGGGCAGGCCGAGCAACCGGGCGACCATCTGGTTCGGCAGCAGCCACGCCGCCAAAAGCCACGGCAGCAGGGCGCGCTTCCCGCCGATCTCGGCGATCATTTTCCCGAGATCCAGCGTGCGCTCCGGCCAGGGAAAGTCGGGGACCTTGGCCCGCACCAGATCGGCCGAAATCATGGTTTTCACGCCTGACAACTGCAGGCTCGACTCGCTGGCCGCCCGGCCGGCGGTGAAGTTGAAATTGACCGGCACCTTGCCCGCGCAGACCACCGCAAGATTGGCGATGGTCGCCCCTGCGCCGGGTGGCAGCACGATGCCCACGCGCGGCTCGGCCACGGTGCGTTTCAGGTGTCGCGACAACGCCGCCGCCGCCGCCAGCAACTGGGCGCCCGTCAACGGACGGCGCGCGCCCGTGCGATCCACCAGCGGCACATGCCAGGGACGGCGGACCAGACCGCGCACGATCTCGCGTCCGAGGTGGCGCTTGAGCTGCGGACGCTCCTCAAACGCTTCGCAGCCGAGATCGAGCAGCGAGCGGCGCACGCTGGTGGTGTCGGCCTGTTTCGCCGGAATCGGCTCGCCCCACGCGACGAAGACGGCGGTGCGCATGATGCGCGGCGATTTGAAGAGGTATTTGTTTTCCGAAAACGAAAACACCGAGCCCCACAGGCCGTCGTGCGCCACGGGAACGACCGGCACGCCGGCCTTGCGCGCCATGAGCTCGAAGCCGCGCTCCAGTTTCATGAGCTGCCCGGTGCGCGAAATGGCACCCTCGGGGAAAATCAGCACGAGTTCGCCCGCCTGAAGCGACTTCGAGACGAGCCTCGTTGCCTCAAGGGCGCTGGTGGGCGACACCGGAATGGTGCCGGTAAGCTTGAACGCCAGCTTGAAGCGCCAGTTCAGGTTCATGAAGGCCTCCGAACCCACGAACCGGATCGGTCGCGGACAGGCGAGTTGGAGCACGATGCCATCCATGTAGGAGAGGTGGTTGGCGACCAGCAGCGCGCCCCCCTCGGGAATGCGTTCGGCACCTCGCGAACGCACGCGGTAAAGCAGGCGCGCAAGACAGATGACCGGGGCCGCCATAAACCAGGAGGCGTAGGTGCGACGAAAAAAAGTGGATTTGGAAGACATGGGAACGAAAGGGATGGAGGACGTTTATTGGGGCAGGCGCCAGGAAACCGCCCCGGCCTGCAATGATTTCAAAACCGTGAGCGCATCGCGCGCCTGTTTTTCGCTGATGCCGGACGTGACCTGCGAGGCCACCTGAAGATAAAGGGGCTGGACCTGCGTCCACAGCTTGCGACCCGCCGGCGTGAGGGAAACGCGATAAACCCGCCGGTCGGACGGATGATCCGTGCGCTTCACGAGTCCGGATTTCTCGAGCCGGTCAAGCAGGCCGGTCACGTTGGAACGATCCACCACAAGGATGTCGCCCAGCTCCCGCTGGCTCAGACCCTCTTCGGATTCGCCGAGGACATTGAGCACGTTGTATTGCGCCGCAGTCAGCCCGTGCGGGCGGAAAAGCCGCTGACTCTCGCGGAGAAACGTGTCCGCCGTCGCCATCACCTCCCTGGCCAATTCATAGCCGAATGTCGTCTGCATGACATCGGTTGTGATAGCGATTGTTCATATGTCAACTATTCTTCTTCCATGATCGGATATCCCGGGCGAGCGCGGCGAAACTGGGAAAATCATTCTCCAACCGGCGCAGGTCGTGACGGTGGCGACGCACTTCTTCGACGGCGCGCTGGGTTTCCAGTTGGAGATTCGGCCGGTCCGTGCCGTAGACGCGGAACTTCAACTGGGCGCGGGTATAGGGCAGCCGGCCGGTCGCCAGCCCTTCGGCCCAGGCCGCTTCGCTCACCTGTTCCTCCAGCCCGCACAAATACCATGCCTCGACCGCCGGCACGGCGATGCCCACCCCGCGCAACACCCGGCTGCGTCCGTGCGCAGGGGGGAATTTCTTGGCGGTCTGCCGAAAGACCGCCCGCAGCCGGCACATCCGGCACTGCGGATGAAAGTAGCCGGGGGCGTCATGCGCGGCGGTGTGCACCACGGAGTCGTCGCTATCCACGACAACGACAAGACCGTCGGCATCGGTATTGAAGTGCAAATGCCGGATGATCGACGGCAGCACCTGCTCCACCGAAGGCCAGCCGCGCGCGCGCAGGCCCGGATGCACATGCTTGAAGTGCCCGCCCAGCACCGCCTCCATCAGAATCGCGATCGCGGCTTCGTCGGCGGGGGACTCGCTAAGGACGGCAAGCTTCATCATTCGTCGGGAACTCCTCCCAGGATTCCTGAAAACCACAGGTCGCCCAACGAACCATTTTCCAAAAGCGATGAAAGATCGGCCCGGTCGCTCAAACGCGTGAAATGGGCGGTGCGCCCGTGTTTTTCCGTGATGACGACCTCCTCCGGATGATCACGGAAAAGATCGAGCAAATAGGGCGAATGGGTGGTCGTGATAACCTGCACCGGATCGCGCGTCTCGCCGGTGGACGCGGGATAACTGAGCCGATAAAGCAGGTCGCGAATTTCACGGAGCCGCCGCGGATGGATGCCCCGGTCAATCTCCTCGATGCACACGATGGCGGGCGGCGCCGGATCAAACGCGAGCGCCAGAATCGCCATGAGATAAAGCGTTCCTTGCGCCAGACCATCGGCCGGCACGACGTCGTCGGAGCCGGCCAACCGCAAGCCCAACTCGACCGTGTGGTCGGCCCGCTCAACCAGATTGATCTCGTCATACTCCGGCTGGATGCGGAGCAGCTCGGCCTTCAGCCGCGCGAACTCCTGCGGGTGTTCCTTTTTGAGGACGGCCAGCACGGCGGCGAGGTTGGCGCCGTCTTCCGCAAGTTCGCCCCCGTCCTTCAGAGCCGACGTCGAGGCGATGCCCTCGTGATCGAAACGGTAGCTCCGCATGCTCAGCAACCGCGCCCGCAGGCCGGCCCAGTCGTCAACCCCCTCGCCCCTCGGCAACGGCGTGACCTGCAGGAAATCACAAACGGCCTCTGACACGCAGCTGAGAGAAGCCTCCAGTCCGTCGAAAGGCGGATGAAAACGGAAGGTTATTTCCGCCGCCTCAGGCCGGCGATCGGCATCGGACACCGGTTCGCGGAGCGGAAGGCGGGAGAGACCCCGCAGTTGGCCGATGGCCTGGATGAGACTGGTCTTGCCCGAGCCATTGGGCCCGATCACGAGATTGAACGGCGCCAGAACCAGACTGGTCTCGCGCAGGGCCTTGAAGTTCCGGAAAGCAACGGAAGCGATCACGCCGTCAAAATGACGACCTTGCCATCGTGGAGCAATCCCAAGACTCCAACTTATTTGCAGCAGCCTCCGCCACCGCTTCCTCCCCGCCATCAGGCAACTTGCCTGTGTCTCATTGAATCAGGAGGACTGCCCGCCCATCTGCTTTACGACTGGTCATGTCGGTTTGGGGCAATGTGCCGTAAAAGGTAAAGACAGTAGGCAAGTGGTATAGCGCCTAAAACGCCAAACGAGCAGTCAATCAGTCTCCAATACATGGGGATTCCTCGTATTGGTCCGCAAATAAGCGCCAAGGGAATAACCAAAAAACATGCGGCGATGCCTGCGTAAAGAACCGGGCGGCTTTCGGACGGACGGATCAACGGACCAATAAAAAACAGGGCTATAATAATGTGACCGAATGCCAACCAGTCGGTGCCATACGCAACCCAAGGGTAAGCGGCATACATGTCCTCCAGTCCAAATTTGACGGTCAAAATCCAGAACGCCAAACCACTGTGACCCACTGGAGAAGTCGCATCGGAAAGGCCAAGCCACGCAACAAGGAGCTTCATCTCCCTCAACAAAGGAAATGCGGTGACGCCACTGGCGAGTAATCCCACGATGAACAAGATCATCGTAAATCTAAACCGAAAGACTGCTTTCGATGAGGTCATTCCTGAATATCTGTGCGGACGCGAAAAACTTGATTATGGCTTAACCCCGCCAGGCTTTTGAATGGGATTTCGAAGGTTAACGCCATACCGCGAATCAGAATTGTCCGGGAATTCTACAGGGTAAAGGCGCATCTCTCCGAGAATACGTTGTAACTGAGTTACCTACCCGGTCTTGGCTTTCGGACTGCGGAACCGAGAAAACTCCATTGGCGCAACCTACGCGAGCCGCGCCTTCACCGTGCGGCGGTCCAGATCGAGGCGACGGGCGGCCTCCTCAACCGTTCCCGCCTGTCCGTGCACCTGCCGGGTGTAACGACGCAACACCTCCTCGGCCGTGAGCCGGCCTTCGCTCAGCAGGGAATTCCAGTCCTCCCCCGCTCCCGCCGTCAGCACGGCCGGACGGTAGGTTCCTCGCACCAGAAGATTGCGCATGCATTGCTCGAGCTCGCGAAAATTGCCCGGCCATGCGTAATTCTCGCCCAGGTTTTTCCCGATCCAGGCAACCACTTCGCCCGCGAACGTCCCTCCGTCCTCTTCGCCGAGCAGCCGGCCCGCGACATATTCCACCAGCGAGGACAATTCATCCGGACAGTCGTCAAGCTGTTCGCGCAACGACGGCGTGTGGATGAGATCGGAACACAGGCGGTAATAAAAATCCTCACGAAAGCGTCCCGCGCGAATCTCCGCCGCAAGGTCGCGATTGGTCGCGGCGACGATTTTCCCCTTAAACGTGCGCGTCTCCGTGTCACCGAGGCGCTGGAAGGTGCGCGATTGCAGCACGCGCAGCAGCTTCACCTGAATGCCGATCTCCACGTCGCCGATTTCGTCGAGAAACACCGAGCCGGCCGCCGGACACGTTTCCATCCAGCCTTCGCGATCCGCCAGTGCGCCGGTAAACGCCCCGCGCCGGTGGCCGAACAGCTCCGACTCGATCAACGTGGGCGACAGCGCCGAGAGATTGAGCGGGAAAAACGCCGCCGTTGAAAAATTGTCCGTGAACCCGCCGCGCTTCGGATCGAACGGCAGGTAGCGCGACAACGCGATGGCGCGCGCCACCAGTTCCTTGCCCGTGCCCGACGGTCCCGTGACCAGCGTGGCAAAGTCCCCCATGCGCGCATGCAGCACGCGGCGATAGCGCCTCAGGTCGTGCGTGAACACCGATTGCCAGATCGCCGCGCGCAACCTCGCCATCGGCGCCGATCCGCCCGTGAGCGAACGAAAGATATGATGAAACGCCCGCCGGATCTGAAACGCGCACGCAAACAAGTGGGCGGTCGGCTGCGTGTCGAGCAACTCCAGTCCCGGCAGCGCCAAGCAGCGCTCCACGTCGGCCTTGAACGCCGGATAAAAATCCACGCGCGCCCCGCCCTCGCCGCCTCGTCCGGCCAGCGCCGCCCTGATCACCGCGTCGAAACGCAGTGAATACGTCTGGTAGAGCCAGAATCCCGCCAGCTCCTCGTAAGCGGACGCCTCCGCCTTCGTCACGCGCCCGTCGCGCGGCCAGCGTGCCCGCGCCTGTTCGATCACCGTCCCCGCCCGCTCCGTAAGACGCACGTGATTGGGATGCTCGCTCTCGGCCGGCGGTAGCTTGTTCCACTCCGATCCCGCCACGACGAACTCGTCGCCCAACGCCGCCCGTTCGCACGCCACGCGCTCCGGCAGGAAGGGATTGGTCGCATTGATCCGCGCCACCGCTTCGGAAAACTCCCGCTCAGTCACCATAAATAGGGAGGCCATGTTTACATTTTATGCATATCACTATTCATTTTATGTCAATTTATGATATCAGTATAATAACCGAATTATTTGTTAGATGCTATCAATCAATGGCTTGATTCCGTGACAGCAACCTTGGCATCGCCTGAGCAAAGGAGTATCCCGCCATGAAAATCAAATCACTCCTTATCAGCGGCCTGCTCGCCTTGGCGGCGGGCCTCGTCCCGGTTTTTGCCGGCGGCACGCTCACTCCGGTCGGATCGCCGCATGCGCCCATCCAGATCCGTTCCCATCAGGTGAACGTCACCATCAACAACGGCTTCGCCCAAACCGAGGTCATCCAGACGTTCTTCAATCCCAACCCGACCGACCTCGAGGCGATCTACGCCTTCCCCGTGCCGAAGAGCGCGAGTCTCTCCGAGGTCACCATCACCTCCGGCGAAAAAACGCTCAACGGCGAAGTCCTCCCGAAGAAGGAAGCCGCGACGATCTACGAAGAGGAAAAGGCCAAGGGCAACGACGCCGGCCTCACCACCAAGAACGGCTACCAGAACTACGAGTTCAAGATCACGCCCGTCCGCGCCAACGCCGAGACGCAGCTCCGCTTCGTTTACTACCAGCCGCTCGAGATCGATACCGGCGTCGGCCGCTACGTTTACCCGCTCGAAGAAGGCGGCACCGACGAGGTCGCCAAGAGTTTCTGGCAACCCGCCCATTCAGCCGTCGAGGGACGTTTTTCGATCAACGTCGTGCTGAAATCCGCCTGGCCCGTCGATGACGTGCGCGTCCCGGGTTTTGAAGGCGCCGCCGTCACCAAGAAGATCGACTCCGGCAACTACACGCTGTCGCTCGACCGCACCAACGCGAAGCTCGATAGCGACTTCGTTCTCTACTACCGCCTCGCCGCCAACCTTCCAGGCCGCGTCGAGGTCATCCCCTACCGCGCCGACAAGAACAAGCCCGGCACCTTCATGATGGTCGTCACTCCCGGCATCGACTTGCAGCCGATCACCCACGGCGCCGATTACACCTATGTGCTCGACGTCTCCGGCTCCATGCAGGGCAAGATCGCCACGCTCGCCAACGGCGTCAGCCAAGCCCTCGGCCAGATGAGCCCCAACGACCGCTTCCGCCTCATCACCTTCGAGACGAACGCCCGCGAGGTTCTTGGCTGGACCGCCGCCACGCCCGAGAACGTCGCCCGCGCCACCGCCCTCGTGAAGGGCTTCCAGCCCGGCGGCAGCACCAACATCTACGCCGGCCTCCAGCTCGCGCTCAAGGATCTCGACGCCGACCGCGCCACCAGCGTTGTCCTCGTGACCGACGGCGTGACCAACGAGGGCATCGTCGACCCCAAGGCATTCCACGCCCTCCTGAAGCAAAACGACATTCGCTTTTTCGGCTTTCTCATCGGCAACAACTCAAACTGGCCGCTCATGCGCGCCATGGGCGACGCCACAGGCGGGTTCTACACCGGCGTGTCCAATGCCGATGACATCGTCGGCCAGCTCCTCCTCGCCAAGTCGAAGATCGCCTACGAGTCGCTCCACGACGCGTCCTTCAAGTTCACCGGCGCCCGCGTGTCCGAGACGACCGGCGACCTGCCGCAGAAAATCTATCGCGGCCAGCAGCTCGTGATCTTCGGCCGCTACGATGGTGCCGGCAAAGCCACCGTCACGCTCAACGCCAAGCTCACCGGCCAGGACAAGACCTACACCACCACGTTCGACTTCCCGGAGGTCGACACCGACAACCCCGAGATCGAACGCCTCTGGGCCCTTGCCCAGATCGAGCAGATCGAACTCAAGGAGTCCATCGGCCAGATGCCCTCCAACGAATCGAAGGACGCCATCACCAGCCTCGGCGTGAACTACCAGCTCGTGACCGACCACACCTCGATGATCGTCCTTGATGACGCCACCCACGCCAGTCGCGGCATCGAGCGCAAAAACCAGCAGCGCATCGCGGCCGAGCGCACCGCCCAGAGCGTGCGCGCCGCGCAACCCGTGAAAAGCTACCAGGTCGACGCGCAACAGCCGACCTACACCGCCCCGGCTCCCCACGTAAGCCACACGAACTTCGGCGGAGGCGGTGGCGGCGGGGCGCTTGATCGCGACGACATGGTGATTCTCGCCATGATCCTCGGCCTCGTCGGCGCAACCTACGCCGGCCGCAAGGCGATGAAGCGGAAATCGGACAAGTAACGAGGTAGGGCGCGTTATCCCTAACGCGCCTTCCGTCCCCTCGGCGTAAACCAATCCGGCGGGTTAACCTACCCGCAGACGATGACGGGGTCGGAAGACCCCGTCTCCATTTTCAGACTTCACGATATCCAAACCGACGGCGCCCGGAGGTCGCCGTCCATCTTCGCTATATTCTTCCCACGATGAAACGCCTTCCCTTCGCCACGCTGATGCTCGCCGCGCTCGCGGTCGCGATTCACTTCGTTCCAGTGCTCGGCAACCTCCTGGAATTCGACCGCGCCGCCGTCGCGCACGGGCAGGCATGGAGATTCTTCACCGCCCACCTTGCACACTTCAGTGACGATCACCTTCGCTGGGACCTGCTAGCGTTCGTCTTGCTCGGCACGATGGCCGAACGCATCTCGCGACGCGGATTTCTGCTCACATGTGGCCTGTCGGCGGCGGTGATCACGGCGGGCGTGTGGATCGCCCAACCGCAGTTCGCGACTTATCGCGGACTTTCCGGAGTTGATTCGGCGTTGTTCGGCTTCGTGCTTGCCGACCTGTTCGTGAAAGGGTGGCGGGAACAACACGGCTTCTCGATGGCGGTGGGCGTCATCGCGCTGGCCTCATTCGGCGGCAAGTGCGCTTTCGAGCTGGCCACGGGCGGCACGGTGTTTGTCGAGACATGCGGTGCGTTTGCACCCGTGCCGCTCGCCCACCTGCTTGGCCTTGCGGCGGGAACCGCCGTGGCCGCGTTGCTCAATCGGCGATCGCCCGGTCGATCAGATGCTGCAACTGCGATGTCCCGATGGACTGCAACGTCCCGTCGAGTTTGATCGGCTCGACCAAGGGCAAATAACCAAGCTCATCGCCGGCGCCGGCCCCAAGCAGCCTAAGCGTGCGCAGGTTGGCCGCCAGCCGGTCACGTGCGCCAAGCTGCAGGTTGATCGCCAGCGGCTGTTGCACGAGCGGAACCCCCGGCATGTAGGCGATCTTTCCGGATCCCGCCAGACGGACGCCGGGAGAAATGAGGGATATTTCCTTCATCACCACGTTGCGCTGGGCATCCCGCTCCACCACCACGTTGAGCTGGTCAAATTTGATGGTGCCAAGCTGCTTCACCGCATCGGCCCCGGCCTGTCCGCGCCCGGCGTATTTCGAGGCCGTGCTGTTGCCGGTAAGCGCCCCGAACAAGCCCACCACCACGGCGGCCTTGGAGACATTGTTGGCGGTGTTGCCGGCCTTGACCCCCAAAACGCGCAACGTGCCGCCGCGGCTGATCAGGCTCACGTCGCCCAGCGCCGTGTCCTTGAACTCCGCCGGATCAAGCGCCCTCCCGGCAAGGCGCGTGCTGAGATCAAACTTGCCCTCAACCTGCACCGGCTTCAACGGATCAAGGGCGCGAAGCATCGGCGCAGGGTCGAAATTGGTGACGGCGAGATCGGCTTTTAGCCCATAGGGTTCGGCCGCCTTTTTGGCATCATAACTCAGGCTGCCGCCCGCCTTCAGGCTGGCTTCACCGCCAAGCGCGGCGCGCAGCGTATCCAGCGAAACCGCTTCCGGGGTTATTTTTATCGCGCCGCCGATGTCCGTGACCTGAAACGCGGAGGAATAGACGACTTTCCTGAGCTCCAGTTTAAGTTCGCCCGAAACACCCGCCCAGAGCGGGCCGGACGGAACGGAAGCGGGCGTCGGCGGTTTGACCGCCGGCTGCGGCTGGAGGGCCACCGGCGTCGCGGGCGGAACAAGTCCGGCGAACAGCTTGAGATCCTCGATGTAAAGCGCGTCGCTCTTCAGCTGGGCGTCGATTTGCATCCCCGTTTTCAGGGACTGAACGACGGCGCCCAAAGTGAGATCGGATTTGCGCCCGGCATGGGTGATCACAAGCGGCGCCTGGGCGTCAATACGGCCGTTGGCGGCGCGATCGGCGCGCACGTAAAGCGCGACCGCCGGCATGGGCTGGTGATTTTTGCCTACCAGATTCGCGAGTTGTAGCGTGACCGCGATCTCCTGCTTGTCCGTAAGACTCGCCGTAATATCCCCGCGCGCCACGCCATCCGACAGCGCGAGACCGACAGGCGCGCCGGGTTGGCCCAGCAATGCGGGAAGGTCGGTCTCGAAGGTCACGGTGGCCTTGATCGGCTGGTTGTCTCCGGCGAGCTGGCCCGCCTTACCACTGAGCTTGATCAAGGTCGAAACGCCGCTCACCACGGACAAATTGGAAAGCTCGGCCTGCCATCCCTTCGGCGTGTAGTCGGCCCCGACACTCAGGCTGAGATCGAGCGCGCGCACCAGAGGCTTGCCGCCCTGGGATACGTTGAGCTGGCCGAGCGTAAGCGGCGTGAGCGGATGAATCGCAAACCCGCCGTCGCGGGTGCCGGCGGCAAACTCGCCCTTCACGTCGTCTCCGGTCACATCGAACCCCGGAAGAAAAGGCCTGGTCCAGGCCAGCGGAAGTCCCTGCACGCTTATGATGAAAAGATCATCCGCCGGCTGGGCTGCTTCGAGGGCATGCGTCACGGAGTTAAACTTCATGATCTGCCGCGTCTCGATACTGACAACCGGCTTGGCTCCCGAAAGCTGCGCGCTGAACCGGTCGAAGCGGATGAAATCACCCTGCCGCGTCACATCAAAATCGGCGGTAAAATCAATTTTCCCGATGGCGGAAAACTCCGGCGAGAGCGCGGCGAGCCGGTCTATCGTGGTGTTGAGATTTCCGACGGCGTGAATCTCGGAAAACTCACGATCGACGATGATCGTTCCCTTCCCCGCCGCCATGAACGCCGGCAGCGCACGACCCAGCGTGAAAGGCGCAAGATCGGCGTCCTGCACATCAAGCACCCAGGTGCCGGTGAGCGACTCGGCGCCTTCGGGAAGTTTTGCCGCAAAGTTGACCAGCTCCTTTTGTCCGGCCCTCAAGACCACGGAATAGGCCTCGTCGCCTTTGGCTCCGCGAACGGCATCCATGAGGACATGGACATCGGCGCCCTTGGGAAACTGCTCACCGGTGGCGGTCGCATTTGTCGTGACCGCCAAATGCTCAAAGGAACGCGGCGTATCCATGCGGACGGTGATGTCGCTTTGCAGGACCATGCTGCCGACCTGGGCTCCCTTTTTGGCGGAGACGAGGACCGCCTTGAACACGACCTTCCCGTCCTGCCCGACACCAATGTTTCCTCCGGTGATGACCACGTGAACCGTGCCCTGCCCGGCCGGCAGGATGACATCCCCTTCGATATCGAGCCCATCGAGCGAGAAATCAGCGGGAAGCCGCAGCTGTTGAAAAATACCAGCAAAGGCCTGGCTCACGACCTCGGCCGGCAGCGGGGACGGTTGAGCCGGCGCGGCGGAAGTCTGTTTGGCTGGTGCCCCCCCTGAAATCGTAACCGGCTGGCTAAGATCGAGCGTCCAACCCTTCGCGACCACGCGCTTCACGGCGACACGACTGCTCGCAGCGTCGGTCAGGGACACTTCCACTTCGGCCGCCGGCACGACGAGGTCGAGGCCCGGTTGGATGAGATGGATGCTTTCAACGCGAGTGACATTGAGGCCGGCGTTCACGGTGCCGATCGCAAGGTTCAGATCGGGCTGCGTCGCGATGGCCCGGCGGGCCGCCCAGGTTTGCACGCCGGAATGAAAGGCGAGCGCGACAACCACCGCCAAAAGCACCGCGAGGCCGACGACGCAAAACAGAAGAAGACGGATGAATTTCATAGGGCGAAGCCCGAAGGGAAAGAGCCGCCAGTTGTGGCAGCGCCGGAGTTACAAAGCAAGCGGCGCGGCGCTCCGCACAAGCCGGAGGGCGCCGCGCCGGGAAAAGAAAGAAAACAGAACTGCCTCAGTTCACAGGGGCATACACGTCGGCCTGGCCGATGGCCTTGCGCATGCCGGCGAGGGCGACGTTGTAATTATAATTGGCCTGAAGCTCGTTGAGGCGGGCCTGGCTGAGGGCCACCTGGGAGGTGAGCACATCGAGCTGCGTGGCGGTGCCTGCATTGAACCGGGCCGTCGCCAGACGCAGGCTCTCGCGAGCCTGATCCACGGTCTTGAGCGTGGCCTGCACCAGTTCGTCAGCCTCCTGCAGCGACGAATAGGCCTGCCGCACCTCGACATCAATTCCGAGGATTTGCGACTCGGTGTTGAGCCGCGCCTGCGCGTATTGCGAACGGGCCTGCATGACCCTGCCGGCGGTGGCACGGCCATCAAAAATGGCCCAGCTTGCCTCGGCGCCTACCGTCCAGCCATCCAAGGAATCACGGAAACGGTTCGACGTGGACTTTTTGATCCACTGATAACCGCCGACGACATCAACGGTGGGCAAATAGCCGGACTGCTGCAGACGGATATTGCGCTGGTTGGCCTGCTCGGTCTTGGAAAGCGCGAGAAGCTCGGGGCGGTTGGCGCGGGCTGATTCAAGGGCGGAGTTCAGGTCGTATTGGGCGGGCGTAAATTGCAGCGTGCCCTGAACATCAAAGGTCTTGCTCGAATCGGCCGTGAGACTCACCGGCGCGCCGAGAGACTGGCGGAGCTGGTCGAGGGAAGTCCGATAGGTGTTGCGCGCCGTGATCAGGGTCGGCTGGGCGTTGGCAAGCTGCACCTCGGCCTGCAAGACGTCGAAGTTGGAAACCGTGCCCGCCTTGAAGCGGTTGGTGACGTTGCGCAACTGCTCGGTGAGCAGCGCGATGTTTTCCTCCTGCACGGTGATCTGATCGCGGGCGAGAAGGATGTTGAAGAACTTCGTGCGCACATCGAGGAGCGCGTTGTTGATCGTGGCCTTCAGGTTAAAGAGCGAGGCGTCGCGCACCAGACCTTGGGCGTCAATGGCCGCCCTGATGCCGCCGCCGGCGTAGAGCGTCTGCCGCGCCAGAATGGCGATGGTCCAATCCTGGGTGCTGGGCGGGGCGCTCTGCACCAGGTCGGAATCCTTCTTGGTGTAACTGGCGCTGGCGGACACCCGCGGAAGAACCTGGGCCTTCACCTCGACGATCAACCCTTCCTGCTCGCGAATGGACTCGCGCGCCAGGCGGATGCTGTAGTTGTGCTCCAAGGCGTAGGAAATGGCACCCTGCAGATCAATGGGACTCGGCAACGGCGCGGTGCCCTGCCCCGCCGAACGCGGCGCGGCGGATGCGGTGGCGACCAGCATCATCGGGGCAAAAAGGCCGGCAAGTCGGATAAGGTTCAGAAGAGACGATGGTTTCATACGCGGAGAATCAAAGTAGGGATGATACGCAGATTTTATTCTGACGCCACTTGGGACGCGACATTAACTTGGTCGAAGCCGGGCTTGGCTCGATTATGCGAATGGTCTTTGGCGATCAACATGTAGAAAGCGGGCACCACAAACAAGGTGAACACGCTGCCTATGGCCATGCCGACCACAAGGACCCAGCCGATGCTGTTACGGGCGGCGGCGCCGGGACCGGTCACAAAGATCAGCATAAGATGACCAAAGACGGTGGCGGCGGAGGTCATCATGACGGCCCGCAGACGCGTGGCCGCGGCGCGACGGATGGCCTCGATCTTGGCCACGCCTTCTTCTTGGAGCCGGTTCGCAAACTCGACGACAAGGATGCCGTTCTTGGCAATCAGGCCCACGAGGGTGATGAGGCCTATCTGGGAGTAGATGTTCAACGAAGTTTTCCAGAGGAAGATCGGGATCATCGCTCCGGCCAGCGCAAGCGGCACTGATCCCAACAGGATAATGAAGGGATCGCGGAAGCTGTTAAACTGGGCCGCCAGCACAAGGAAGATAAGCAGCAGTGCGAGCACAAAGGCCTTCCAGAGCGCGTTGCCTTCGTTGCGCAGCTGTCGAGACTGGCCGCCGTAATCGATGGAGTAATCGGGTGGGAGAATCTCCTTGGCCTTGGTCTCGAGTTTCTTGAGGGCCGCGTCGATCGACGGCCCGACGCCGATGATTTTCACGGCGTTCAGCTGCTGGAAGCGGTTGAGCGTGCGCGGTTCCACGGTCTCCTTGAGGCTGGCGACGGTGGAAAGGGAGACCAGCTGGCCGTTCGGCCCGCGCACATGGTAGTCGAGCACCTGGTCGGCGTTGAGGCGCTTGCCGCGCTCGACCTGCGGGATCACCCGGTAGCTGCGCCCGTCGTTGACGAATCGGTTGACATAGCCGCCGCCAAGCATCGAGCCGAGATCATCGGCAATGTCTCCCAGGTTCAGTCCCATCGAAGCGACCTTGTCCTTGTCCACGTCGATCTCCACCTGGGGCACGTCGAACTTGAGGTCGCTGTCGGCGAAATAAAAGGTCGGCGCGCCGCCCGGGGCGTTGGCCTCGGTGTTGGCGTAAATCGTAAGCTGCGTGGCAAACTCGAGCATCTGCTTGTGATCGGCCGTCGAGCGGATGACGAACTCGATCGGCAACTGGCCGCCGGACGGAAGCGGATCGGGTGTTTTCATGACCACGTTGAGGCCGGCGATCCTGGATGCCTCCGCCTGCAAGGAGGTCTGAATCTGCAACGCCGTGCGCTTGCGCTCCGACCATGGCTTGAGGATGGCACCCCCGAAACCGAAGCTGGTCGAGGTGATTTGGAACGAGTTCGCGTATTCCGGAAACGATTCGAACATCGTCTGCACCTGTTTCGAAAAAAGCAGGTTTTGATCGATGGTGCCGTTGGGTGAAGGCAGCAGAATGCTGAACACCACGCCCTGGTCCTCCTGCGGCGCCAGTTCGCGCTGGGCAAACATGACAAAGGGGCCGACCAGCATGATCAAAAGCGTCGCCGTCATCAGGACATAATGCAGCATCTTGTAGCGGCGCCCGAAGGCGAAATCGAAGCCGATGCTCGCGACCGCACCGAGCAGACTGATGCCCAGCGCGGCAAAGGCGACCGGCTTGATGGATGCGACGGCCCCGGACTTCCCCAGGATAAAAAACATGATCACCATGCCGACCACCCAGAACAAGAGCGCCACCCCCAGCGACCACGGCAGCACGGACCAGGCGATCTTGCGGTCCTCACGGGGCGAGATCATCACCCCGACGATGCGCTCATACCGGTCGCGAATGCGATCAAACGTGCGGTTGATGAAACCGGAGAGCCCCTGCCCCTCGTGGTCGTGATCCTTGAGCAAATGGGCGCTCATCATGGGCGAAAGCGTGAGGGCCACAAAGCCCGACACCGTGACCGCTCCGGCCAGCGTAAAGGCGAATTCCCGGAAGAGCGCCCCGGTGAGACCGCCCTGAACGCCTATGGGGGCATAAACCGCGGCCAGCGTGATCGTCATTGAAATGACCGGGCCGACAAGCTCGCGTGCGCCGAGGATGGCGGCGTCAACGGGAGTCAGTCCCTCGCGAATGTGACGCTCGACGTTTTCCACCACCACGATGGCGTCGTCCACCACGATACCCACCGCCAGCACGATGGCCAGCAAGGTCAGCAGATTGATCGTAAAGCCAAAGACCAGCATGAGGAAAACCGCCCCGATAAGCGAAAGCGGCATCGCGACGATCGGGATGAACACCGAACGCAGGGACCCCATGAAAAGAAAGATGACCACGGTCACGATCAACAGCGTCTCGGTCAGCGTAACGGTGATCTCATGAAGGGCGTCTTCGATATATTTGGTCGCATCGTAAGCGATCTTGGCGTGCAGACCGGAAGGCAGGCGGCTTTCGATGCCGGGCATGGCGGCGCGCACGCGCTTGATGACCTCTACCGTCGAATCCGTGGGCAAAACCCATACGCCCATGAAGGTGGCTTTCTGGCCGCCAAAGCGCACCTCGTCGTCATAGCTCTCCGCGCCGAGATCAATGTCCGCGACGTCGGAAAGCCTGATGATGGAGCCGTTGCTTTCGGAAACGACCAGCTGCTTGAATTCCTCGGCGTTCTTCAGGTCCGTGTTGGCGACAAGGTTGACCTGGATCATCGACCCCTTGGTCGAGCCTACCGCAGAGAGTGCGTTGTTTCTGGCCAGGGCCCGGCGGACATCGGAAGGCGTGAGGCCATGCGCGGCGAGTTCGTCGGGCTTCAGCCAGATGCGCATCGCGAAGATGCGTCCGCCCAGGATATCGGCGCGCTGCACGCCCTTGATCGAGGAAAGCTGGGGCTGGACGACGCGGTTCAGGTAGTCGGTAATCTGGTTTTGATCGAGGGAATCGGAGTAGAAACTCAGATACATCGACGCGAACTGGTTGTCGCTGGACTCCACGCTGATGGTCGGCGCCTCCGACTCCGGCGGAAGCTGGCTGCGCACCTGGTCTATCTTGGCGCTTATCTGCGCGAGGGCGGCGGTCGTGTCGTAGTTGAGCCTCAGGTAAACCCGGATCGTGCTCTGGCTCGAACGGCTTTCCGACTCGATGTAATCGATGCCATCGGCGCTCGCGATGACCCGCTCAAGCTGCGTGGTGATGTAGCCGCGCACCGTCTCGGCGCTCGCGCCGAAGTAGACCGTGGAGATGTTGACGACCGCGCTGTCACTCCGGGGGTATTGGCGGACGTTGAGCTTGTTGTAGGACACCAAGCCGACAACCAAGATGACGATATTGACGACAAGCGCGATGACGGGCTTGCGAACGAACAGGTCGGTGAAACTGGATTTCATGGGGATGCGCGTGACGTGCGGACGTGGCCTGCCCTCAGGTGTTCGCCGGCTTGGGCGCCGGATTATTGGAGGGCAGAACGCTGTTGTTCACCTGCACGGGCAGACCGTTGCGAAGCTTGAAAACACCGGCCGTGGCCACCTGCTCCCCCGGCTTCACGCCCTCAAGGATGGCGATCTGGTCACCGCGGGTGACACCAAGCTTAACGAATTGCTGCCGGGCCCCCAGATATTCCGTGCCGTCGCGTCCTTTCATTTTTTCGATGATGAAAACCGAGTTGCCATAGGAGGCATAGGCGATCGCCGTGGCCGGCAGGATGATCGAGGGCGCGGCAGCGGGCAGGAGAACCTCGACATGCGCGAACATGCCGGCCCGCAGCACCTCGCCGGGATTCTCAATCAGCGCCTGGGCGGAGACGTTGCGGGAGGACGGATCCACCTGCGGGTTGATCGCCGTGATTTTCCCGGGAAAGCCGCGGTCGCCAAAGGCGTCCACCTTCACATTCACCTCCTGCCCGACCACGAGAGAGGGGAGCTGGCGCTGGGGAATGTTGAAATCAACATACATCGGATTGAGTTTTTGCAACGGCAGCAGGGGCGACCCGCGCGAGACAAACTGCCCGACATTCACCAAGCGTATGCCCACGCGACCATCAAAAGGCGCGCGAACGATCTTTTTTTCGAGCTGGGCCCTGAGCGCTCCGGCATCCGCCTCCGTCTGGTTGAGTTGCGCCGTCGCCTGATCAAGCTCGGCTTGGCTGATGGTATTCTTGGACAGCAGCTCGGTGGAGCGCTTCAAATCAAGTCTGGCCAGCGCAAGCTTCGACTCGGCGGCCGCGAGTTGGGATGCCTCCACGGTGGTGTCGAAGGTCAGCAGCACATCGCCGGCCTTCACGACGGCACCGTTTTCAACGGAGATCTTGCTGATGATGCCATCGGCGTCGGTGCCAAGCATAACCCCCTGCACCGGCGCAAGAGTGGCGATCACGCTGAGAGAGGGAGCCCAGGTTTCCTCGCGAGCCTCCACGGTGGTCACCGAGCTGGGGGGCATCGTGTGCGGCTGGGAAGACGCCGTCTTGATCTGCGCAACTTTGACGCCACCTAGAAGCGCGACGATTACAATGAAACCGACAAGGGCGATAATGAATCTTTTGAGCATGGCTGGAACGAGGATGAGTTAGAAAAGAGGGAAGGTGATTTTAATGGGCGGCCAAGCTGGTCGCATCAACGTGCTCAGGGGCACGCGCGGGTTCGACGGTGTCCGCCTGCACGACGATCTTCGTGAGCAACTGCACGAGCATCTTGCGCTCCGGTTCGGAGAGCGGCCCCATCAGCGCAGCCATGCGTTTGAAGTGATCAGGCAGGACACCTTTGATAAAATCGACGCCTTTGTCGGTAAGCGTCACCAGCATCATGCGCCGGTCCACTGAATCGGGACGGCGCGTCACCATCCCGTCGCGCTCGAGGGTGTCCACGAGCCCCGTCATGGTTGCGCGCGTGACGCCGGCCATGTCGGCCAGTTCGGCCGGTGTGTGCGGACGAGGACACCCGCTGCTTTTATCCAGCAGGAGCATCAAGACGGTAAAACGCCCTTGGGAAACATTGTGCCGCTGCAAATGCGCATCACAGACGCGGAAAGTCTGGTCGCCCGCCCTCAGCAAAAGCAAAAACACCTCGCAGGCCGAGGGATCGAGCTCGGGAAACTGCTTCGCCGCCTCCAAGAGGCATTCGTAGCGCGGCAGATCTTTGATCATCAAAAACGGCATAAGGAGGAAAAAAATACGATGAGGCGGCTTACAGTTAGGAGGCTAACTAAAAATGCAAGTGTCCTGTTGCGGATTTTTAGCAGCAACAAAAAGGACGGACCCAGAGGGAGCCGTCCTCGACCATCCAAGCACGTTTTATATTATGCTTGAGCTAGTTTACAGCGCCTGCGCGGCGGCGACCACCGCCTCGGTCGTGATACCGAGTTCCTTGAACACGGTCGCGCCCGGGGCGCTCATGCCGAAGCGGTCGATGCCGATCACCTTGCCGTCGAGACCGACGTATTGATACCAGAGGCCGGTAACGCCCGCCTCGATCGCAACGCGCTTGCGCACGGACGAAGGAAGGATGGCTTCGCGGTATTCGGCGGACTGGCGATTGAAGCGCTCGAAACACGGCACGGACACGACGCGGGCACCGGCACCAAGGACCTTGGCGGCATTGACGACGTATTGGAGTTCGCTGCCGCTCGCCATGAGGATGTGCGTGAGCGGTGCGGTTTCCTGCACGGCGACGTAGGCACCCTTGAGGACACCGGCGCGGCGGATGTGCGGAGGAATGTCGTTGAGCAACGGCAGAGCCTGGCGAGAAAGCGCGAGGAGCGTGGGGCCATCCGCACGCTCGAAAGCGGCGGCATAGGCACCGGCCGTTTCCTCGGGATCGCCGGGACGGATGACGTCGAAACCGGGGATCACGCGGAGACCGGAAACCGTCTCAACCGGCTGGTGCGTCGGACCGTCTTCGCCCACGCCGACGGAATCGTGCGTATAAATGTAAACGACAGGGAGCTTGGCCAGCGCGGCGAGGCGCATGGAGGGACGCGAGTAGTCGGCGAACACCAGGAACGTCGCGATGGACGGATGAAAAATGCCATCGTAGGCGATGCCATTGGCAATCGCGGCCTGGGCGTGCTCGCGGATGCCAAAGCGGAAATTACGACCGGCGCGGTTGGACGGATCGAAGTCCTTGTCGGCTGCAATGTAATTGAGCGTGGAGCCGTAGAGGTCGGCGCTGCCGCCGATGACGAGAGGAAGCTCGGCGGCGAGAGGCTGGAGGATCTGCTGGCCGGCGGCGCGGGTGGCGAGTTTCGCATCAGCGGGGAACAGAGGAATCTTTTCAAGGAGATGCGCGGCGCCGGGCTTGCTATTACGGCTTTCGAGCAAGGCGGCCTTTTCGGGATTGGCGGCCTTCCACGCCTCGAAGGTCTTGCCCCACTTCTTGTAGGCGCGAACGAGGGATTTCTTGTGCTTGGCGAAGTAGGCGCGGACGTCGTCGCTCACGAAGAAATGCTTGTCGGCAGGCAGACCGAGACCGGCGCGGGCGGCGTCGATGAACTTGGCGCCACCTTCGCCGTGGCCCTTGGCGGTGCCGGCGACTTCGGGAATACCCTTGGCGATCGTCGTCTTCGCGATGATGAGCTGGGGCTTTCCGCTCTTGGCCTTCTTGGCCTTGTTGACGGCCTTGAGGATGGCGGCGAGGTCGTGGCCGTCGATGGTCTGCACGTCCCACTCGAGCGCCTTGAAGCGCTGGGCGGTGTTCTCGCTCTGCGACTTGTTGGCCATCGCGTCGAGGGTGACGTCGTTGGAGTCGTAGATGAGGATGAGGTTGTCCAGCTTCTGATGGCCGGCGAAAGCAACCGCCTCGAGGGCGACTCCTTCCTGCATGCAGCCATCACCCGCGAGGGCGATGACGTGTCCGTCGAAAATCGCATGCTCGGCGGTGTTGAAACGAGCGGCGGCCATCTGGCCGGAAACGGCGAGACCGACGGCGTTGGCGATACCCTGGCCGAGAGGGCCGGTGGTGGCCTCGACGCCGGGGGTTTCGTGAAACTCGGGGTGCCCGGGAGTCTTGCTGTGGAGCACGCGGAACTTGGTAAGTTCTTCAAGCGACAGATCGTAACCGCTCAGGTGGAGCCAGCTGTAGATGAACATGCTGCCGTGGCCGGCGGAGAGGACGAAGCGGTCGCGATTCAACCAGCGGGGCGCGTCGGGGTTGTGCACGAGGGCGTTGCCAAAAAGCACGGCGCCGATCTCGGCGCAGCCGAGCGGAAGTCCGAGATGGCCGGAGTTGCACTTATGGACGGCGTCCATGGCAAGGCCGCGGGCCTGGTTGGCAGCAAGAGCGAGGATGTCGGTTTGGAGTTTCATGCGTAAAATCGGTTTGGTCTGAACGAAAGATGACGAATTAATCGGTGAGTGCGCGGCGGGGAAGCCCAAACGGACATGAAAAAAGCGAGTCGGGAAGACTCGCTTTTTTCATGAAGAGATTCGCGGGGCGAATTACTTGGTGGCGACAGCCTTTTCGGTGCGCTTTTCCTTGATCGCCATGGCGGCTTTGCCGAGGCGGGTGCGGAGATAGTAGAGACGGGCGCGGACCGGCTCGGAGGTGCGCTCGATCTCGATCTTTTCGATGTTCGGGGAGTTCACGGGGAACACGCGCTCGACACCCTCGCCGTAGCTGATGCGGCGGACGGTGAACGTCTCGTGAATGCCGCTGCCCTTGAGCGCGATCACGATGCCGGCAAAAATCTGGGTGCGTTCCTTGTCACCTTCGCGAACCTTCGTGTGGACGCGGACGCCGTCGCCAACTTTGAAGGCGGGAGTGTCTTTTTTCACCTGATGGGCGGTGATTTCTTGGAGGATGGGATGGGTGCTCATGGCAGTGTGGTTATTTGAGTAAATCGGGTCGGACCTGACGGGTTTTCTCGATACGTTGCGCGTTTCGCCATTTTTCGATTTCGGCATGGTTACCAGAAAGGAGCACTTTCGGAACGGACATGCCTCGGAATTCGGCTGGACGCGTGTATTGAGGAAAGTCGAGCAACTTGCCGGTGAAGGATTCGTGCGTCAATGACTTTTCTTCCCCCAAAACGCCGGGAATAAAACGCGCCAGCGCGTCGATGACCACGGCGGCCGGAAGCGTGCCATTTGTGAGCACATAATCTCCAATACTGATCTCCTGATCGATCACGTTGTCCCTGATCCTCTGGTCAATACCTTCGTAATGGCCGCTCAACAAGATGAGATGCTTTTCACGGGAGAGTTCCTCGGCTATTTTTTGAGAATAGGGAACGCCATCGGGCGTCAGATAGATACGCCGGCAGCCGGGAGTCTGGAGTTGTTCGATCGCGGCGAAAACCGGCTCGGGCGTCATCACCATCCCGGCACCACCACCAAAAGGGCGGTCATCGGCAGCCCGGTGCTTATCAGTCGACCAACCACGCGTGTCGTGAACCTTGACCGAGAGAAGGCCGTTTTCCAACGCCTTGCCCAGCATGCTCTCGGTCAAAAAACCGTCGAGCATGCCAGGGAACAGCGTGAGAACATCGATGTGAAGAGGCACGACCGGGAGCGCGTTAAAATAAAAAATCGCCCAAGCACGAGGGCCGGGGCGATTGAAAAAGTAAAACTAAAGGCGTTTTAGGCAGTAACCAGGGCCTTCTTCGCCTTCTTGATGAGGGAAAGGGCGGTGTCGGTCGGAACGGCACCCTTGCTCACCCAGTAGTCGGCGCGAACGGTATCGAGCTTCAGGGACGACTCGTTCTTGGTGCGGGGGTTATACGTGCCGAGGACTTCGGTCGGGGCGCCATCACGACGCGAGCGGGCTTCGGCGACGACCACGTGATAAATCGGGTTGTGCGTGGAACCGATGCGGGAGAGGCGGATTTTGAGAGCCATGGGAAGAGTGTGCGGACAGGTTACGTTTGGTGAAAAGCCGTGGAATCCACCGAACGCCGCCGGCGTTGTCAAGCTGCCATTTCACGCAGGAAGTGGAGAAACCTTGACCCCGCCCCCACCCGACTGCGACTTTCCACCTTTATGCTCAAAGCTGGCATCGTCGGTCTGCCCAACGTAGGCAAGTCCACCCTCTTCAACGCCCTCACCCGCTCCCGCAAGGCGGAGGCGGCCAACTACCCGTTTTGCACCATCGACCCCAACGTGGGCGTCGTGATCGTGCCCGATGAACGCGCGTATGTGCTGAAAGCCATCGCCAAGACCAACGTGGTCGTCCCGGCCGCCATCGAGTTCGTGGACATCGCCGGCCTCGTCGCCGGAGCCAGCAAGGGCGAAGGCCTCGGCAACCAGTTTCTCGCCAACATCCGCGAGACCGACGCCATCGTGCATGTCGTCCGCTGTTTCGTGGACGACGACATCATCCACACGATGGGAGCCGTCGATCCCGTGCGCGACATCGAGGTGATCACGACCGAGCTCGTCCTCGCCGACCTCGACGCGGTGGAGAAACGCATCAACAAAACCCAAAAGCTCGCCAAGTCCGGCGACAAGGACGCGCAGGCCGAACTCATCCTGCTCGAACGCCTCGTCCCCCATCTCAATCAGAGCAAACCGGCAAACATCCTTCCCGCGACCGACGACGAGAAGAAGATGATGCAACTCTTCCAGCTCCTCAGCGCCAAGCCCGTCCTCTACGCGTGCAACGTCGCCGAGGGCGATCTCGCCACGGCCGAAGAGAATCCCTTCGTCAAAAAAGTGGCCGAGTTCGTAAAAGCCCACCACGACGCCGCGTATGTTCCGATCAGCGCGCGCATCGAGGCGGAACTCATCGATCTTTCGCCGGAAGAGGCCAAGGAATTCCTGAAGGATCTCGGCGTGACCGACTCGGGCGTCTCCCAGCTTATCAAAGGCACCTACAATCTTCTCGGCCTGCAGACCTACTTCACCGCCGGCGAAAAAGAAGTGCGTTGCTGGACGATCAAGAAAGGCTGGAAGGCCCCGCAGGCCGCCGGCGTGATCCACACCGATTTCGAGAAGGGCTTCATCAAGGCCGAGGTCGTCGCCTACGACGATCTCACCCGCCTCGGAAGCACGGCGGCCGCGCGTGACGCGGGCAAATACCGCATCGAAGGCAAAGAATACATTTTCCAGGACGGCGACGTCGCGTTGTTTCGGTTTAACAACTGAGCGACCGGCCGCCGCATCCTGTTCTGGTATGCGCGCAAAAGAGGCGCGATCCGCAAGGGTCGCGCCTCTTTTATTTTGAAGGATTCGCAGACGAGAATCCGGACGTCAGATCACCGTGCCACTCGGCACGACCACGCCCTTGGGAACCACGAGCACGCCATCGCGAATAATCACGCCGTGCGGATAATTGCCGTCCGGTTTTCCGACAGGTGAGAGTTTCACGTCGTCGCCAATGCGGGCATTCTTGTCGATGATCGTGTGAAAAATATGGCAGTTGCTGCCCACGCCCATGCTCGGCACGCCCTGCCGGGCATTTTCAGCCTGCTTCTCGGCGGGTTCGTAGTAGTCGGCGCCCATCATCACGACGTTGTCCAAAAAGGAGTGTTCCCCGACATACGAGCGGATGCCCAGGACGCAGCGCTTGAGCCTGGAGTCGGTGATGATCGAGCCATCCCCGATGACGACATGGTCGATGTCGCACTTGTTGAGTTTTGATGCCGGCAGATAGCGGTCCTGAGTGTAGATGGGAGCGCTTTGATCAAAAAAGTTGAACGGCGGCAGCGGATCCGAGAGCGCGAGGTTGGTCTCGAAGAACGCGTGCACCGTTCCGATGTCTTCCCAGTAGCCTTCGAACACATAGGCGCTGAGCTTCTTTTTGCCGAGCAGGCCGGGGATGATCTCCTTGCCGAAATCCGTCATCTTGTTGTCGAGCGCGTCGGCCAGCACCTGCCGGTTGAAAACATAGATGCCCATCGAAGCGAGGCAGTGTTTTTCGCCGTCGTTGGAATGGAGCTTGGCCTCGACTTCGGGGCTGAGCGTGAGGCTCTGGATGACCGCCGGATCTTTCGGTTTTTCGGCAAACTGCTCGACGGTGAGATCGTTGGCCACCTTCATCAGGCCGAGTCCCTCGACCTTAGAAACAGGGAACGGAATCGCCGCGATGGTAACGTCCGATTTGCTGGCGATATGCTGCTCGCAGATTTTCCGGAAATCCATCCGGTAGAGTTGGTCGCCCGAAAGAATGAGCACGAGATCGTGCGGAAAACTACGGAAATGCTGAAGATTCCGTCGAACCGCGTCGGCCGTGCCCTGATACCAGTCGGCGTTTTTCTCGGTCTGCTCGGCGGAAAGAATATCCACGAAACCGCCTCCGAAAGGGTCGAAGTGGTAGGTGTTTTGAATATGCCGATGCAACGACGCGGTGTGAAACTGCGTCAGCAGGAAGATGCGGTTGATGTCCGAATTGATGCAGTTGCTGATCGGAATATCGACCAGTCGGTATTTGCCGGCGAGAGGGACGGCCGGTTTGCACCGCTCCGCCGTAAGAGGATAAAGGCGGCTGCCGCGGCCGCCTCCCATGATCACCGCGAGGACACTTTTCTGCATGCTCATAAACAGGGGAATATTGATTTTGGGTTTGGGACCTATTGCCTTGCGCAAGGCTTGAAGCGCCCCGTAAATTCGCGAGCCAAAAGAGGTAAAAATTATGTGTGGAATCGTCGGCTACGTGGGGAATCAAAAAGCATCAACCATTCTGCTCGAAGGGTTGAAGCGCCTGGAGTATCGCGGATATGACTCCGCCGGCCTTGCCGTGCAGCAAAACGGAAGGCTTGAGCTGGTCAAAAAAGTCGGCCGCGTCGCCAACTTGGTCAAAGAGGCGTCCAAGCACCGCTTCACCGGCACGACCGGCATTTGCCACACCCGCTGGGCCACCCACGGCGGCGTCACCGAGGCGAACGCCCATCCCCACCTCAGCAGCGACGGCATGATCGCCCTCGTGCACAACGGCGTCATCGAAAACTACTCCGCGATCAAAAAATTCCTGCTCACCAAGGGCTACACCTTTCAGTCCGAGACCGACACCGAGGTTCTGTCGAACCTGGTGGCCTACCACTACGCCAAGGAACCCGCCGCGCCCGCCGGCGAAAGCCGCTTCCTTCACTCCGTGCGCAAGACCCTGCGCCACATCGAAGGCACCTACGGCATCGCCGTGCTGTGCGCCGATTGCGTGGGTGAGATCGTCGCCGCCCGCAAAGGATCCCCTCTGATCCTCGGCGTGGGCGACAACGAATACATCCTCGCGTCCGACGTGTCCGCCCTCGTCAGCCGCACCCAGAATGTCGTTTATCTGAAGGATGGCGAGGTGGTGCACGTCACGCCCAAGCAGTTCTCCATCTCCACGCTCGACCAGGAAGACGTCTCGCCCGTCGTGGACAAGGTCACTTGGAACATCGACGCCGCCGAGATGGGCAATCACGCCCACTTTATGGAGAAGGAGATTTTCGAGCAGCCCGCCGCGCTCGAAAACTCCATGCGCGGCCGTTTTTCCGAAGACGGCTCCACCGCCAAGTTTGGCGGCCTCAACCTCGGCCCCGTGGATTTCCGCCAGATCGACCGCTTCGGGTTTCTCGGCTGCGGCACCGCTTGGCACTCCTGTCTCGTCGCCGAGCATCTGATCGAGCGCTTCGCCCGCGTTCCGGTCGAGGTCGATTACGCCTCCGAGTTCCGCTACCGCAACGCTCCGCTCTCCGGCAATCCGCTCTTCTTCGTCATGAGCCAGTCCGGCGAGACTATCGACACGCTCGGCGCGCTCCGCGAGGCCCAGCGCAAAGGTTACAAGGTTCTCGCGATCAACAACACCGTAGGCTCCACCATCGCCCGCGAGGCCGACGGCGGCATCTACCAGCACGTCGGCCCCGAAATCGGCGTCGCCTCGACCAAGGCATTTACCTCGCAGCTCCTCATCGGCGCGATGCTCGCCCTGCACGTCGCCCGCATGCGCGACATGAGCTTTGCCGACGGCGTCGAGTTCGTAACCGCGTTGAAGAAAACCCCCGACCTCGTGCGCGAGACGCTTAAGCAGGCCGACCACATCAAGGCCGTGGCGAAACGTTTCGCGAAGTTCAACGACATGCTGTTCCTCGGACGCCTGTCGCTCTTCCCCATCGCCCTCGAAGGCGCGCTCAAGCTGAAGGAAATCTCCTACATCCACGCCGAGGGTTATCCCGCCGCGGAAATGAAGCACGGCCCCATCGCGCTCATCAACGAACAGTGCCCAAGCGTGTTCTTCGCCCCCAAAGGCGAGATCTTCAACAAGGTCGTCTCCTCCATGCAGGAGGTGAAAGCGCGCAAGGGCCCGGTCATCGCCATCATCACCGAAGGCTGCGAATTGCCCGAAGGCCTCGCCGACGAAATCATCACGATCCCCGACTGCCACGAGGCCGTCCTCCCCATCGTGTCCACCATTCCCGTGCAGCTTCTCAGCTACTACATCGCCTGCGAACGCGGCTGCGACGTGGACAAGCCCCGCAACCTCGCGAAATCCGTCACGGTCGAGTAACCCTAGCCCCTAGTCTCTAGCGACTAGAACCTAGCAACTAGCATGAACATTTTCCCGCGCCGCGAGGACTTCCTGAAGCTCGCCACCCAAGGCAACGTCATCCCGGTCTACGCCGATCTCATGGCGGACTTTGAGACCCCCGTCTCCGCCTACGCCAAGCTCAAGGTCGCCGGCCCGTCCTACTTGCTCGAATCCGTCGAAGGCGGAGAAACCCTCTCGCGCTACAGCTTCATCGGCTGCCGTCCGCGCAAAGTCTTCGTCTGCGGACCCAAGACGACCGAAATCCGCGTCCCCGGACAACCCACCCAAACGGTCCCCACGCCGCAGGACCCGCTCAAGCTCATCGAAGCCGAAATGAGCGGCTACCACCCCGTGAACCTCCCCGGCCTGCCCCGCTTCACCGGCGGCGCCGTCGGCTTCATCGGCTACGAATACGTCACCCGCATCGAGCCGACCGTGCCCGCCGCCAAGATCGACGAACTCGGCATGCCCCTGCTCTATTTCATGCTGTCGGATTCGCTGCTGATCTTCGACCGCGCGAAACAAACCCTCCGCCTCTGCGTCAACGCCCATCTCCGCGACACCACGCCCGCGGCCGCCTACGACGCCGCCCTCGCCGAGCTCAACTCGCTTTACGCCCTTCTCCGCGAGCCTCGCGCCCTTGCCCCCGCCCCCCTCGTCGAACCGCCCAAGATCACCGTGCCGCCGGGCAACTTCACCCAGGCCGCCTTCGAAAAGGTCGTCGAAGACTCCAAGGAATTCATCCGCGCCGGTGACATCATCCAGTTCGTGCCGTCGCAGCGCTTCAGCAAACCGTTCGCCAAGACTCCGCTCGACCTCTACCGCGCCCTGCGCACGGTCAACCCGTCGCCCTACATGTTTATTCTGGAGACGGGCGACTTCTCCATCGTCGGTGCCTCTCCCGAAGTCCACGTCCGCCTGACTGACGGCCTCGTGGAAATCCGCCCCATCGCCGGCACCCGCACACGCGGAGCCACCCACGCCGACGACATCGCCCTCGAAAAAGACCTCCTCGCCGACCAAAAGGAACGCGCCGAGCACCTCATGCTCGTCGATCTCGCCCGCAACGACATCGGCCGCGTCTGCCAATACGGCACCGTCACCGTGCCCGAAAGCTTCGTTATCGAGCGTTACTCGCACGTCATGCACATCGTCTCGCAGGTCGAAGGGAAAATTTCCCCCGACAAGAACGCCTACGACCTCATGCGCGCCACCTTCCCGGCCGGCACCGTCAGCGGCGCTCCCAAGATCCGCGCCATGCAGATCATCGCCGCCAACGAGCCGTCCCAGCGAGGCTTCTACGCCGGCGCCCTCGGCTATTTCGGCTACGACGGCAACAGCGACACCTGCATCATGCTCCGCACGTCCATGATCAAAGACGGCCAAATCCACATCCAAGCCGGTGCCGGCGTGGTAGCCGATTCTGTGCCCGCCTCCGAATATCAGGAAACGGTCAACAAAGCCTCGGCCCTCTTCAAAGCCGTCGCCATGGCCGAGCAGTTTTAAGCGGGTTGCCCGCTTAGCCCTGACAAGTCGGAGAATGGGACAGTCCACCTCCCGACATGGACCCCAGATGGGCCATATTGACCCATTTACTTATTCGTTTTTGACGTCCAGCCCCAGTAGTTGACCGTTTGTCTAATATGGAACGATTCCAGCTCGCATCTGTCGTAGCTAGAAACCGTTCGCTCCGGATTTTTCCGGAATATCAGACCAACCGTCCAACTCATATCAGTCATGGCCGCCTACACGAAATCCTCCCGTAAGTTTTCCGAAGCCGACGACAACGAAAAGCCCGAGGCTCCGGCTCCCATGGTGGCCGTCGAACTCGATGCGCCTCCTTCCTTCTTGGAGCGCAATGAGCCCGCCGCCCGCGAAAAGGACACCGGCCCGCTCGAACGCAGCAATCTCCAGCTCTACCTTCAGGAGATCGGCAAAACCGCCCTGCTTACCGTCGAAGAAGAGGTGAAGCTCGCCCGCCGCATCCGCAAGGGCGACAAAGCCGCCCGCGATCACATGATCTCGGCCAACCTCCGCCTCGTCGTGAAAATCGCGATGGACTACAAGGACTTCGGCCTGCCGCTCCTCGATCTCATCTCCGAGGGCAACATCGGCCTCGTGAAGGCCGTGGAACGCTTCGACCCGCGCAAAGGCGGCAAGCTCTCCACCTACGCCGCCTGGTGGATCAAGCAGTCCATGAAGCGCGCCTTGGCGAACCAGTCCAAGACGATCCGCCTCCCTGTCCATTTGGTGGACAAAATCTCCAAGCTGCGCCGAACCGCCATGGCCCTCACCGAGGAACTCGGCCGCGAACCCACCGACGAGGAAATCGCCATCGAGCTCCAGATTCCCACCGCCAAGGTCGCCCACCTCAAATCGGTGAGCGTGCGTCCGGCCTCGCTCGACGCCCCCGTCGGCCAGGACGGCGACTCGTCCACCTTCGGCGAGATGGTCGGCGATGAAAACGCCACCAGCCCGTTTGAGACGCTGCGCGAGAAGACCCGCAACTCCGATCTCTACTCCATGATCTCCACCTTGGAGCCGCGTGAAGCCGAGATCATCAAGCTGCGCTTCGGTCTCGACGGCTACGACGAGCTCACGCTCGAAGAGGTCGGCCAGAAGTTCCGCGTCACCCGCGAACGCGTCCGCCAGCTCCAAAATATCGCCCTCTCGAAGATGCGCAAGGCCATGGCCAGCCACGAGCACCAGCGGTCCGTCGAGGAGATCGAAGTCGAAGAGCAGATCCGCGCCCGCCATGAAGTCATCCGCGAGTTCATGCAGACGAAGTCGGCCAAGGCGGGGAGCAACTAAACTTCGAGTTGGGTTCTCCATGTGTTTCAAAAGCCGACCGGCAACGGTCGGCTTTTTTGCGTGCTTCGAGGTAGGGCGCGTTATCCTTAACGCGCCAGGATCTACCGCCCGAACAAAAATACACGGCGGGTTAAGGATAACCCGCCCTACCATCGGAAACCGGACACAAAAAAGCGCCCGGCTTTCGGCCGGGCGCTTTGAGATTAAACGATTCGTCAGAACGACGACGACGTTGATGCGAAGGGATTACTCCTTCTTGTCCGAGGCGGCATCGAGGATGTCACCGAGGTTCATCATGTCGCCGGAGCTGTCGCGGTTGAGCGCCTCGAAGGAAGCGGTCTCGGCGGCGAGCTGCTGCTCGGAGTAGTTGGCGGCCTTGACCGAGAGACCAAGACGACGCTCTTCACGGTCGATCTTGATGACGCGGGCGGTCACTTCCTGGCCGGGCTTGAGCACGTCCTTCACCTTCTCGATGCGCTCCTCGCTGATCTGCGAGATGTGCACGAGACCGTCGATGCCGTCCTTGAGCTCCACGAAGGCACCGAAGGAGGTGATCTTCGAAATGGTGCCGGTAACAACGTCGCCGATCTTGAAGAAGGAGTCGATGTCGGTCCAAGGATCGACCGCGAGTTGCTTCATGCCGAGGCTAATGCGCTGCTGGGAAGCATCGACATCGAGAACGATGGCGTCCACTTCGTCGCCCTTCTTGAGGACTTCGGACGGGTGGTTGACCTTGCGGGTCCAGCTCATGTCTGAGACGTGAACCATGCCGTCGATGCCTTCTTCGAGTTCGATGAAGGCGCCGTAGGTGGTCATGTTGCGCACCTTGCCGCGGACGCGGGCGCCCTGCGGGTAGTTGTGGCGGACCATGTCCCACGGGTTGGGCTCGAGCTGGCGGAGGCCGAGCGAGATCTTCTGGTCATCCTTCTGGATGCCGAGAACAACCGCGTCCAGTTCCTGACCGACCTTGAGGAGTTCGGAGGGCTTGGAGATGCGCTTGGTCCAGGACATCTCGGTGATGTGCACGAGACCTTCGACGCCGGGCTCGATCTCGATGAACGCGCCGTAGGGAACGAGGTTGACGACTTTGCCGTGAACCTTCGCGCCGACAGGGAACTTGTGCTCGATCTCGTCCCAAGGATTCTTGGTGGTCTGCTTGAGACCGAGGGAAACGCGCTCTTTCTCGCGGTTCACTTCGATGATCATGACCTGGATCTCCTCGCCCTGCTTGAGCATTTCGGAGGGGTGCGTGATGCGGCCCCAGCTCATGTCGGTGATGTGGAGGAGGCCGTCCATGCCGTCGAGGTCGATGAACGCACCGAAGTCGGTGATGTTCTTGACCACGCCCTTGCGGACCTGGCCGGGCTGGATGGAGTCGAGGAGGCTCTTGCGCTTGTTGGTGCGCTGTTCCTCGATGAGCTCGCGGCGGGAGAGAACGATGTTCTTCCGGTCGAGATTGATTTTGAGAACCTTGAAATCGTAGGTCTGGCCGACGTATTGATCGAGGTTCTTCGGGGGCTGGATGTCGATGTGCGAGGCGGGGAGGAAGGAATCGACGCCGATCGAAACGATCAGGCCGCCCTTGACCTTGGCCTTGACGCGACCCGCGGCGATGGAGCCCTCGGGGAACTTGGTGAGAATGTTATCCCAGTTCTTCTTTTGTTCGGCCTTGTCGTAGGAGAGGACGGGAGCGCCGCCTTTGTCTTCGAGCTTCTCGACGTAAACGTCGATGGTGGAACCGATCTGAAGTTCGCCGATGTCGATGAACTCGTTGGCGGGGATGACGCCTTCCGACTTGCCACCGATGTCAACGACGACGTCGTTCTGGCGGATTTCGGTGATGACGGCGGGGACGATGGCGCCTTCTTTAAGCTTATCGAAGGACGATTGAGCGAGCAGCTCTTGCATTACAGAACTCATGTGAACAGACGAAATACCGCCGCTTGCTTCAAAGCGCCGATCTTCCGTGATGACCCCGCGTGAACGGGACCGTGGGTTGATGGTTATACTGACGTTGAGGGTCGATGGAAGCGTCGCGGCGACACCGACCGGAACCGACTGAATGCCGCGAACGGTCAGAATCGCGCAAGGCCACACCCAGCCGCAAGCGCAAAATCCGGGGTTTCAGAGGGGGCCGCCCTGCCCTACTTCGCCGCCAACGCCTGCTCAACCGTGCGGAAAAAGACCTCGTAAAGAGCGGTTTCCCTCAAAGGCGTCTCGGTCACCTGCCCGGCACCCTTGTTAAAATCGTCCTGCACCTGCTCCGTGAGCAGCACGGCCAGTTCCGTGCCGCCGGCGGTCACCGGACTGAGTTTGACCTTCAGCGCCAGCTGACGCGCGCCCTGAAGGGAATCGTTGGCAGACAAGCCACTTAGAGCCTCGATACGCCCCTGAGCGGGACCGCCGCCTGTAACTCGAAAGCCAAGCTTCTCCGCCGCCTGCTTGGCCGCCTCGTAGGCGGCGCGACCATCAGCCGCCACGACTTTGGTGCGATAGGTCGGACCTGCAAATTTCTCGCTGACGCTCGTCTTGAAATCGGTCCCGACGGAGCCGCAGCCCGCCAAGGCCAAAATCAAACCCGCGAGCACGACAGCAAAGAACGTTTTCATAAAAACAAGATCAGGCCGGCTGTTGTTGCGAAATGCAATGCAACGTGCCCAGCCCCCAGATGAGATGGTAGCAGTCAATCGGGATGATTTCGCGATCCGGGAAACACGAAGCGATGAGGTCGTTGGCCTCGGCGTCACGTTTCTTCTGGCGGAAATTCGGAACGAGCACCGCGCCGTTGATGATGAGGAAATTCGCGTAGCTCGCCGGCACCGTCTGCCCCTGGAACGCAAAAGGCTTCGGCATGGGCAACTCGACGACGTCGAATTTTTTGCCCTTCGGCGTGCGGAAGGCCGCGAGACGCGCGGAGTTTTCCTTGAGAATCGCGTGGTTCGGGTCGCGTTTGTTCGGCTCGACCACGGTGATGAAACCGTCGGGCTTGTAGAAGCGCGTGATGTCGTCGATGTGGCCGTCGGTGTCGTCGCCGATGATGCCGTCGCCCACCCAAAGCACCTGCTTGATGCCGAGGTAGTCCTTCAGGTTCTGCTCGATCTGTTCGCGCGTGAGGTGCGGGTTACGGTTTTTATTGAGCAGGCATTGCTCGCTGGTGAGGAGCAGGCCCTCCCCGTTGACCTCGATGGAGCCGCCTTCGAGCACCATGTCATTTTCAAAGCGGCGCAGCTTGAGCTTCTTCGCGACGAGCGGCGGGATGGTGTTGTCGAGATCGTAGGGCGGGTATTTGCCACCCCAGGCAGTGTGCACCCAGTCGGTCACCGCGAGTTCGCCGGACTTCTTGTTTTTGACGAAGATTGGGCCGTGGTCGCGGCACCAGGCATCGTTCGTCGGATGATCGTAGAAAGTAACCTTCGTGAGATCGGCACCGGCTTTCGTGATCAGCGACCACGCACGTTTTTGCAGGGGCTGCGCGATGTTGATGCGCACTTCCTCAAAGCGGCTGATCTGCGCGACGATTCCGGCGAACACATACGGAATCGGACGGAACTGGCCGGGCCACGAGGCGTGCTTGTGCGGCCACGAAAGCCAGATGGCGGTTTGCGGCGCCCACTCGGCCGGCATGCGAAAACCAAGCGCGCCAGGCGTCTCCTTCGTCTTTTTGGCGGCCATGCTCAGTCGATGAAACGCTTCGTCAGATCACCGTAGGCATCGATACGCCGGTCCCGCAAAAACGGCCAGTGCGTGCGGGTGACGTCGACTTTGCCAAGCTCGATGGGCACGAGGAGAACCTCTTCCTTGTCGACGGAAGCCTTGGCGATGATCTGGCCGCTCGTGTCGGCGACGAAGCTCTGCCCCCAGAACTCCAGCCCGTCGCCGCCGATGGGCTGTTCGAGGCCGATCCGGTTGATCGCGGCGACGTAGCAACCATTCGCCACGGCATGGGAACGCTGGATGGTCTCCCACGCGCCGTGCTGGTTGACCCCGTATTCCTTTTTCTCGGAGGGATGCCAACCGATGGCCGTCGGATAAAAAAGAATCTCCGCGCCCTGCATGGCAGTGAGACGGGCTCCCTCGGGATACCATTGGTCCCAGCAAATGAGAACGCCGATCTTGCCGAACTTCGTGTCCCACGCCTTGAAACCGGTGTCGCCGGGCGTGAAGTAGAACTTCTCGTAGAAGAGAGGATCGTCCGGAATGTGCATCTTCCGGTAGATGCCGAGCAGTTTGCCGTCGGCATCAATGATAACCGCGGTGTTGTGATAGAGGCCGGAGGCGCGCTTTTCGAAGAGCGATGCCACGATCACCACGCCATGCTTTTTGGCGATCTTTTGGAACGCCGCCGTGCTCGGGCCGGGAATCGGCTCGGCCAGGTCGAAGTATTTATGCTCCTCGCTCTGGCAGAAATACTGCGAACGAAACAGTTCCTGCGTGCAGATGATCTGGGCGCCCTGCTTCGCGGCCTTTTCAGTCAGCGCGAGGGTTTTTTTGAGGTTCGCCTTGGGGTCGGCGCCGCAGGCGTGCTGAAGAAGACCGAGGGTGACTTTGGCCATGGTTTAAAAAAGCGCGGTTCGCTCAGTAAACAACCTTGTTGAGCGGATACTCGACGATGCCTTCCGCCCCGAGTTCCTTAAGCTGCGGAATGATTTCGCGGACGACGCTCTCATCAATGATGGTTTCCACGGCGATCCAGTCCGGCGAACTCAGCGGCGAGATCGTGGGATTGCGCAGGGACGGAAGAGCCTTGATGAGCGCATCGAGCGAAGCCTTCGGCAGGTTGAGCTTAAGGCCGACCTTGCTGCCGGCTTCGAGAGCGCCGCGCAGGAGCAGCGCGATGGTCTCGATTTTCTTGCGCTTGGCGGGATTGGCCCAGCTCGCCTTGTTGGCGATCAGCTTGGTGTTGGTGTAAAGCAGCGTGTCGACGATGCGGAGCTTGTTGGCGCGCAGCGAAGAGCCCGTCTCGGTGATGTCCACGATGGCATCAACCAAGTCGGGAACCTTCACCTCGGTCGCCCCCCAGGAAAACTCGACCTCGGCGGCGATGCCCTTGTCGGCAAAATAGCGCTTCGTCGTGTTCATCAGCTCGGTCGCCACGCGCTTGCCGGCGAGATCCTCGGGCTTCTGCACCGAGGAGGACTCGGGCACGCAAAGCACCCAGCGGGACTTGAGCGTCGAGGCCTTGCTGTAGATCAGATCGCACACCTCGACGACATCGGAGTTGTTTTCCTGCACCCAGTCATAGCCGGTGAGGCCGCAATCGAAGAATCCGTGTTCGACATAGCGGCTGACCTCCTGGGCGCGGATGAACCGGCCGTCCAGCTCCGGGTCGTCGATCGACGGCTTGTAGGAGCGTGAACTCGTGGTTATTTTCCAACCCGCCTTGGCGAACAGGTTTTTGGTGGATTCCTCAAGACTGCCTTTCGGCAGCCCGAGCATGAGCAGGGGAGCATTTGCAGACACGTCGGCCAAGGGACACCCCGCGCGAAGGGCCTTCAAGTCTATTCTCCGCCGGACACTCTGGGAAACGAGCCAGACGTTTCTTTTGACAAGAGCGTCTTAATTGTAAAAATCTGCCCGCGTTCCCTGTGTAATGAAATCATCCTCCTCTTTCCCCAAGTCGTCCCATGCGCGCTGAACCCAAGCCATTGATTCTTGTCGTCGAGGATGAAGAGGAACTGGCCAAACTCATCTGCATGCACCTTGAGGAAGCAGGCATGCAGACCCAGATTTACAACCGGTGCGGCCTTGCCCTGCGCTTTCTGAAAAAGAATTTCGCCAATCTGCTGCTACTGGACGTGAACCTCCCCGATCAGACCGGCTTTGCCCTGCTCGAAGATCTTAAGAGCAACGATATCCTCATCCCCACGATTTTCCTCACCGGCAACGCCCTCGAGGTAAACAAGGTCAGGGGCTTTGAGCTGGGCGGTGACGACTACATCACCAAGCCCTTTGGCTTCCCCGAGCTGGTCGCCCGCATCCGCGCGGTGCTTCGCCGAGCCGAGTCCACGACCGACATGAACCTCACGAAAAACGTGCGGGTCATGGACGAACCCTTTGAGTTTTGCGGCGCAAAGGTGCTGCCCCTTCGCCTGGAAATCGAGTTCCCCAAGGGAAAAACCGAAAAGATCGGCCGCAAGGAACTGGGCATCCTCGCCCATATCCACGAAAACCGCGGCATCGTCATTCCACGCAAGGCGCTCATCCATTCGGTGTGGGGAATCCACGCGGACGTCAAAAGCCGCTCGCTCGACCAATACATCGTAAAGGTCCGCGAGCTCTTCAAACGCCACGGCCTCAGTCTGGACAGCTTCCGCACGGTTCACGGCGTCGGCTATATTTTCGCCCCGGAAGACCCCCCTCCTCCCTCGTCCAAGTCGTAGGGCTCCGAGCCCCGGATTAGTCGCAAGGCAGCGGTTAAAACAACAACTCGGGCTGCTCATACCGGGCGCGCGCCTCGGCAAGGCTTGATTTCATCTCCATCGCCTCCAGCAGCGCCAAAAGCTCCTTCGGGCGAACCCCGGTGATTTCCGCCTTCACGGTGGGCAAACCCAAGTTGAGCGTCGTCAGTTTCAGATTGCGGCGGATGTCGTCCGCACCGCTCCGCACCGCTTCTTGGAAACGCTCCGGCTTGAGATCGGCCGCATGCGAGATCACGCCCTCGATGCCGCCGAACTCCTGCAGCCACTTGGCCGCGGTCTTGGGCCCGACTCCGGAGATGCCGGGAATGTTGTCGGACGCGTCCCCCACCAGCGCCAGGTAGTCCGCGATTTGCGCGGGCGGAACCCCGAATTTTTCCGTCACGCCGCCCGCATCCAACAACCGCCAGCCCAACTTGGGATTGGCGGATGGCGGCGGCAGCAGGATTTTAATGCGCTCGCCCACGATTTGGGCGAAGTCTTTGTCGGCACTCACGATGAGCACCTCGTGCCCCTGTGAGGCCAGCGCCACCGCTTGCGAAGCCAGCAGGTCGTCGCTCTCCACCCCGTCCTGCTCGATGCCCACATGGCCCATCGCACGGGTGAGCGCCTTCAGCGGTTCGATCTGTTTTTGAAGGGCTTCCGGCATCTCTTCACGCTGCGCCTTGTATTCCGGATGCAGGGCCAGGCGGTCCTGGGCTCCGCCCAGATCAAAGAATACCAGGGTTGCGACGGGCTTTTCCTGATCCGCCAGACGCCAGAGCGACTTTACCCAGCCGTGCAGGGCATTGGTGGGAAATCCGTCCGCACGCGTAAGCTCCGGCACCGCGAAGAAACAGCGGTAAGCCAGATTAAATCCGTCGACAAGAAGCCATTTCGCCATGGCCAAACCCAAGCGCAGACCGGCACCTTGGCAAACGCCAAACCTGACCTTGGAAAACAAAAGCGCCGTCACCGGTGAAGGTGACGGCGCGAAATAAAACCGATCCGTTGCAGGCTTACTTGCCGCCGCGAACGCGGGCCTCGGCGCTGCCCGGAGTTACGATGGTCGGATTCTGGAAGATCGAAGCCGGAGCCACGCTCTTCAACCGCTGCTTCTTGGGCGAGCCACCGGGGCTGACAAGGTTGGCCGTCACAAAGATCAGCAGGTTGCGCTTCTGGCTGGTTTCGCCCTTGGAACGGAAGAAACGTCCGATGAGGGGAACATCACCCAAAAGGGGAACCTTGTCGCTGGTCTTCCTGACCTCTTCACGGGTCAAGCCGCCCATGACGAGGGTCGCACCATCCCAAACGGTAACCTTGGTGGTGACCTCACGGGTGGAGAAGATCGGCTGGTAGAAACCGGAGGGAACCGTAACGGTGGTCGTTCCCGAGATGGCCACGCTCTGGCCGCCGTATTCGATGAAGCCTTCGAACTCGGTCACCTTGGGGTCAAGATCGAGACTGATGCTGTAGTCGTCGTCCTCGACCGTGGGCGTGACCTTGAGCTCGACGCCGACATTGCGCGTCGTGAACTCCTGCGGGGTGCCCGCCGTGATCGTCACGCCGGCCGCACCGCCACCGGTGTTGCCCGAGCTGCCAACCTGGCTCTGCACTTCACCGTAGCTTTGGGGATAACGCAGCTCTTGGGCGACCACGATGTTGGCCGGATTTCCGGACAACACGGTGACCTTGGGAGCGCTCAACAGGTCCGTGCCGGTTTTCTGCGACAGGGCGCGAATGGTCGCGGTCACATCGAACCCGCCCAGAACACGCGTCAGGAATGCGAAGTCGTTAGTTGAATTAGTGTAGGCGCCGCTCGTGGAAGCTCCGTTGGCAAGATAGGCCGCACCCGGGATGGCCGGAGCCGTGTTCACGATCGGGGTCGTAACACCGGGCTGGACGATGCTGCCATTGCTGGATGTGGCTCCAGTGCTCAACGCACCGGCCAACGACCGGTTGGCAGACGCCCACGACTGGGTGGAGGTTCCGTTGGCGCTGCTCGCCGTCCAATTGAAGCCCAACTCGTCCAAAGCGCCTTCCTGCACGTCCATGAACTTGGCCTCGATCTCAACCTGACGGACATCGTTGTAGCGGTTCAGAATATTGCGGATGCGCTCAATATTACGGGTGGTCTGGGTGACGATGATCGCGGCGCCATCATAAGCCAGACTGGAGCCCGGCGTGCCCTCGAAGTTCACACCGGCCTGTTGAAGGAATGCCCGCAAGGAAGCGGCATCGCCGGTGCCACCACCACCGCCGCCACCAGCCGCAGGCGCGGCGGCGAACGGATCGGCGGCCGCAGCCGGAGTCGAGGCGGCGGCATTGCTGACGCCGGTCATGCGGATGACCGTGGAGCGGGTGACGGGGAAAAACTGGGTCTCGAGCGTGGTCGTCTCGCCGCCCGGACGCAGCACGACAGCATCAGGCTGGATCTCATACTGATACCCCGTGGATTCCGTGATGAAATCCAGAATCTTCTTAAGCGTAAGGCCGCGGAGCGTGATGCTGACGGAGGGGTTCTTGTTGCTCGGATCAATCAAGATGATGTTAACCCCCTTGCCATCGCCCTTGTCGTATTCCTGCGAAATCTCGGCGAGGTTGTTCACGACCTTGCTCAATTCGAGGCCCTGATAATTGACGCTGGGGATTTGGATCGTGTTGATCTTTTTCTTCAGCACTTCGGTATCCCCAGGCTTGGGGTCAATCACATTGACGGTCTCGATATACACGCTGGGGCGCTGCCAGGTGTTGGAGACCTCTTCGATCATCTGGGCCCGGGTCTTGGCGCGGTTCAACACGCCAAACCTAGCCTTCTCGCTGGCAATGCGGGTGAGGAAATATTTCGCCTCGGGATTGGAGGCATCGATGGCTTCGATGCGACGGAAAGTTTCCTGCGCTCCATCGGCATCGGCCGCGAGGTATTGGCTGCGGCCCTTGGCCACAAGCTTGGCAATCTCCTTCTGATCGACGATAAACTTCGACTTGGGGTCGATGGAAGGCATCGGCGGATCGAGCTCAACGCTGTCGATCTTCCTGGAGACGCTGTCGGCCTTTTTGCCATTGGAGGATGCGACCCGGTAGGCCTCGATCGCGGTGTGGGCGCCATCGGTGTCGTTTTTCGCGAGGAGGTATTGGGCTTTTTCCAGCAGCAGGGCGTTCTGTTCAGCCTGAAGATCGGCCAGCGTATCCTGGGTGGCGGGATTGGACGGAAGAGTCTTGGCGGAGGCGGCAAGCACGGCCACGGCGTCGTCAAAACGTCCGGCCTTGGCCAATTTGCGCGCTTCGGATTCCTTGGCATCCACATCCTTGATCAGGCCCTTGATGCGGTCATTTTCCTGCTTCGCAAGCAGGTCGGCTTGGGAGGCGGCGGCCTGTTCGGGCGTCTGCACAACCGCCTTGGGGGCGGCGGGCTTGGGCGCTTCGGGCTTGGGGAAGGTGACTTCAACCGGCTCCGCCGTGGCGGGAGCGGCGGAAGGAGTGGCGGCCGTCTGCGTTCCGGCGGCCTTCGCCTCGATGGCGGTGTTCACGCCGCCCAGCAGGCGCTGCACGGTGGCGTCGTTCGGGGAGAGGGTCAGCAATTCCTCAAGATCCTTTTTCGCGGTGTCGAGGTCGCCGCCGTCGCGAGCGCGAAGGGCGTCGGCCATCAGGCGAATTTTGGTCTCAGTCTGGCTTTGCGCCATGAGACGGCCTGTGGGTAGCACAAGCGTCAGCATTGCCGGGGCAACCAGCAGGACAAGGAGCGTTTTGGGGAGCGTTAGCTTTTTCATTTAGGGGATGCTCTTAGGTGTAGATTGGTGAAGAGGGATGCGATGGAAAAATCAATTGCCGACCGGGGCCTCGGCGGGAGGGAAAGCCGTCGAGACCGCATCGGGTTTGGCGGTCTCTGGCGCGGGAGCCGCCGCCGGCGCAGGTGCGGCGGGAGGAGCGACTACCAGCGTCTTGGTTTCGGGAGATTTCATGCCTGGCGCCTGCTTGGTGACCACGGCCGAGGCGGGATCGCTCGTTACGGCGCCCACGGAATAGGTGACGTCGCCAACGACCAAGGTGGTGTCCGATTTCTGCTCGAACAGCTTGTCGCCGCCCGTCGCCTTGAAAATCGCGATGGGCGTGCCCTTGATGCGGCGCGCCTTGTTGGTGAGCGCCACTTCCTCGCCGGTCTTGTCTTCGATCACCACGGCCGTGGCCACGGTTTCGTAGATCGGCATGCTGCCCGGAGCGGGAATCTGGTTACGCTTCACGTCAAAATCGCGGATGGTCAGGCCAAGGGCGGGAACTTTTTTCCCGGCTTTGCCGAGGAACGTGTCGCCCGTAAGCGTGTTTTCAAACGTGCCGATGTAGGCGCCGGGCGTGCCCACGTAGCCGACGAGCTGGAGACGGAAGACGTCTTGCTTGACGTCCACGAGCTCAAGGCCGAAGGGAGGGGGAGGAGGCGGAGGAGGCGGAGGCGTGTCGTCCGGCGGAGTCACTGTAAACTCCTTTGTCGTCGCGTCGTAGTAAATCTCGGGAGGCGTGAACACGTCGTAGACCCAGAGTTCGCCCCTCGGCTGCGGAGCAGGCGCCGGCCATGTGCTGGTGCTGACCTTTGACGCGTCAACTCCCGTGGGCACATAGGCGGCCTGGGCGCCGCCGGTCGAGGACGCTGCGTTGCGCAGGGCCGCCAATTTGGGTTGCTGTAAAAACGTCCATGCACCCGCCGAAAGCAAAACGAGCAGCGCGATGCCAAAAACGATTTTATCTTGAGATTTTGCGGCCATATCAGGGGGTCGGGGTGGCTGCGGTGGAAGTTGAGGAGACGAGATCGATGAGCTCGATGGTCACGGTGAATTTGGAAAGCACTTTTGCCACCAGAGGCTTCGGCTTCGCGGAAGCCGCTGAGGCGCCCGGGGTCGCGGCGGGAGCGGTGCCAAAAATCGCGCTCAACGTGTTGGCCGCCCCGGCACCGGGATCATTGGCCGTCTTCGAAATGACGGACGGTTCGACTTCAACACTGCGAACAACCAAGGGAAGTTCGAAGGATGCCAGTTTGTTGAGCAGGTTGCGAAGTGCTTCTGTATCGCCGATGAACGTGACGCGGAACGCGGTGGCACTGACAAAACCCGGCACGCGGGCCGAAAGGCGGCTATCGATTTCAAACAAATCCGTGTTTGTCGCGTTTGATTCGACCACCGTGGGAGGAACCTGACCGGCCGCGATGGCGGCCAGCTGGGCGGCGGTGCGGGGACGCTCGCGCTGGAGGGACACCAGTTCACCGGGATGCGCGTCGAAAAGGGCGTCGAGCAGGTATTGGGCGATCTGACGCTGGCGAAAGACCTGGGGTATCAAATCACGCTCGGGGCCAGCGCTGGCGTAGGCGGAAAACCCAAACCGCTCATCGGCCTTGGTCTTCACTTTCGCCTGCTTGGCCTTGACGCGATTGTTTTCCACAAAGTTGGCCAGGTCAAAAAACACATCCGTGGGTTCGGCCGGCACCTTGGCGTTCCGCAGTTGCTCCGCCGTGGGACCGCGGCCCTTGAGCTCCTCGCGCATGGTCGCGAGGGCCTTCTGCGTGCGCAGGAGATCCGCCTCCACGGCGACCTTGTTCGCCGCGTTCGGATAGGGATTCACGGCTTGCAGCGCCGCCAGCTCGCCGCGTTTTTGGACGAGAAGCTTCTGGCTTTTTTTAGCCGCATTGCTGCGCTCAAAAATACACCAGCCCTCGCCGGCGACGACCACGCCGATGACGATGAGAACGGAATAGAAAACGGGATTGGACTTGAAGCTGGCCATGGAGGGTCCGGGGGTCAGAGCGGTTTCTTGGGATTGACCACAAGGATGAAGTCAAAGCCGAGGATACCGGGCTGGTTGGGGTTGAAATTTTCCTTCTCGACCGAGGAGATGAACTGGTCGTCCGCAAAACTCGCCAGAAGCGATTTGACCCGGTTGTAGGAGTCTTGGCTGACCTTCGACACGGGGTTCTTCGCATCGAGGAGGCGTCCGCTGAGGTTCAGGCGCAAAACCGGGACCGTCGCGGCCGCGACCGGCTGGCCTGCGGCGGGCGCACCACCAAAAAGCCCGCCACCGGGGGCGGAGGTCGTGGCGGCATCATTGGAGGGACGCAAAACCTGCAGCTTCTCCAGCCACACGTCCTCCACCTTCACCAGGCGTTGCTGAAGATCGGTGAAGAAATTGATCCAGTTGGACTTTGATTCGAAGAGGTTCTGGATGGCCGCCACTTCTTTTTTGGTGACCTCGATTTTTGCGAGATTGGCGGCATCCGCATCCTTGAGCTGGCGGAGCGGCTGCATCTGCGCTTCGAGCGCCTTTACCTGGCTGGTGGCGAGCACGGCGCGCTGGTTGAAACTCCAGACGGGAAGAACCAGGGCGACGGCAACCAAGGCCGCGGCGCCGGCATAGAAGGGCTGCTGCTTTGAAAAAGCTATCCCTTGAACGATGGCCGGGGGAAGCAGGGTGAAGGCGGGCTCGTTTTTGTCCGAAAGCCGGGTGGCCAAGCCCACGAGATCGGCGAGGACGGCGGCATGCTCCCGCGCGCCTTCCGCGGCGGGCGCCACGTCCACGTTGCGAAGCGCATCAAAATGCTCGACCCGGATCTTGAGCTTTTCCGCCAAGGTCGGAATCAGCTCGGGAATGAGCGAACCACCGCCGGTGACGTAAACGCAGGCCGGCTGCTCGGCGCCGCTTTGACGGCGGTAATTGACCGTGCGGCGGGTGATTTCGAGATTCAGGCGGGTGACAAACGAATGGGCCGCGTTCAGCACGGTCGCACGGCCGGGGGACGCTTCCGGAAGATCGCTGTTTCCGGAGAGCACTTGAACCTTCAATGCCTCCGCGTGGACGAAATCCTGCTTGAGCTCGTCGGCAATGGCCTGGGTGACGCTGTTGCCCGCCTGTGTGATGGTCTGAACAAAGAAACGCTTGTTGTCTATGAACAGCAGATTGGTCGAACGGGCGCCGATGTTGACCACCAAAACACCGTCGGACACCTCGGGGTAGTTATACTTGAAGGATCGATAGAGCGCCAGAGCCGAAGGGGAGACGGATTTGACGGACACGCCCGCCTCGTCCACGGCGGCACAGAGGCCGTCCATCACATCGAGCTTCACCGCCGTCAGCATCACCTCAAGATCAAGGCCGTCGTCGCTGACCGCGAGATGGTCCCATACGACCTCATTCAAAGGATAGGGAATGTTTTGCTGAGCCTCGAAATGAACGACCTTGTCTCGCTTCGATTTCTCAACGGCGGGCGTCTTTACGAACTTCGTGAGCGTCTGATGGCCGGGAACACACAAGACCGCCGGACCCGAAAGACTCGCGCGCTTGGACACTGAAGCCAGCGAATGCGAAACCAGTTCGGTCCACTGAGCCTCCAAAGCGGCATCGGGATTGAATGATTCCAAGGCAAACTGCTCCAGCACGAGCCGGCCGGCTTTGGCGGAGGTAAATACACCGCAAGCAACATGGCCGGCGCCACTGTCAACAGCTAGGACGCGGGAAGAGGACATAGGGTAAAAGTGAGCGATTTCAGAAGTGCCAAAATGCAGCAAGCAGAATCTCAACGCGTGCTTTCAACGCGCACAAACGAGGGGATGGGGCCGGAGTTATCGAACGCAAAGGGTGTGAGATATTGCGGAAGCAGAATACCGTCGTTGACGACGGACTCGGACGAAACCTTGCTGCGGAAGCTCTCCGCAAACTCGATCTTGGTGAACGTGGACGTGGAATAGCGATATTTCGTGATGGGCACCTCCTTGCCTCCCACGAACAACTCCACCAGATAAAACTTCAGGTCGCCGGTGATTTTGTCACGCTTGACGATCTCGGGAGGCAGATAGAAACGGAAAACCGTCTTGCCCCCGCCGGTCTCGATACCGACGGCCTCTGCGGAAGCCCGGTAGTAGGTATCCGGGATTTTGGCGCCCTGCGGCGCCTTCACGCTGAAAACGCCGATGTTCAGGGTGACCTTCACGCGATTGATGAAATTGCCGTTCTCCGTCGCGACGCCCGGCCGTCCCTGAACCTCGACATCGGCCTGATACCAGGCCCCGGATCCGGTGCGGGCGGCTCCGAACTTGACGTTCGCAACCTCGATGGGCGGCGGTGGCGCCGCCGGAGTTTGAGCAAAAGCAGGGATCACGGTCGTGGCGGCAAGCATGCCTGACCACATGAGGAAACGACAGATGAGGGGCTTCATACAGGGGATATCTTCAAAATTATTGAGCATCCCGCGTGTGGCGTCACGCTCAAACTCCGGTCACTTCATAATATTTTCCAATCATCCTCTGTTCTCTCATGCATTCGTCCGCCTGCTACAAAATCGCCGTGCTTGTATTCATCGAAAACGACAGCGGCGAACAGCTCCTCCTTCTCCGCGCCAAGCCCCCGAATCTCGGCGCATGGAGCCCCATCGGCGGCAAGTTGGAAACCTCCGCCGGCGAATCGCCCTTCGAATGCGCCGTGCGCGAAACCCGCGAGGAAACGGGCCTCATCATCACCCCGTCCGATCTCCACCTTTTCGCCATGATCGCGGAAAAATCCTACGAGGGTGAATCCCACTGGCTGCTCTTCCTCTTCAAATGCAACCGTCCCATCCCCGCGCTCCCTCCGGCGATGCACGAGGGCCGCTTCGGCTTTTTTGCCCGCCACGCCATCGACGCCCTGCCGCTGCCGGAGACCGACCGCACCGCCCTCTGGCCGATCTACGACCGCTATCGGGACCGGTTTGTCGCGCTGCGCGCCGACTGCACCCCCGGCAAAACCCTGCAAGTGGAAGTGGAGCAGATCACACCCGACTTTTCTTGAGCGGCTCATCCGCACCCGGCAACGATCCGCATGTATTTTCAAACCTGCTTGGCCCTAGTAAACACTTGATTTCTCGGGCTTCTGACGAAGACTTCTTTTTTTAACACTCAAAACCACTTCCTGTGAGTAAAAAAGCCGACTCCACTATCGACAAAAAAGACGCCTCTTCCGCGTCCGTCTGCGGCGCATCCGCCCAGGCCCCGATCAACGCCAGTCTCTCCAAACCCGAGAAGATCGAGCTCTACCGCAAGATGGTGCGCATCCGCCGTTTCGAGGAACGCAGCCTTCGCGCCTACCAAGCCAAGAAAATCGGCGGCTTTCTCCACCTTTACATCGGCCAGGAAGCCGTCGCCGTCGGCTGCTGCTCCCTCATGGGCAAGGACGACCACGTCATCACCGCCTACCGCGACCACGGCCACGCCATGGCGGTCGGCATGGACACGAAGGCCCTGATGGCCGAGCTCTACGGCAAGATCACCGGTTGCTCGAAGGGCAAGGGCGGCTCGATGCATTATTTCGCGCCCACTCTTAACTACTGGGGCGGCCACGGCATCGTCGGCGGCCAGATTCCCCTCGGCACCGGCCTCGCCTACGCCCTCAAATACAAGGGACTCAAGGGCGCCGCCATGGCCTTCATGGGCGACGGTGCGGTCAACCAGGGCGCCGTGCACGAGGCCTACAACCTCGCCGCCCTCTGGGATCTCCCCGTCATTTTTGTCGTTGAAAACAACGGCTACTCCATGGGCACCAGCCAGGAACGCTCCTCCGCCGGTCCCGGTCTCGCGCAGCGCGCCGAAGCCTACGGCATGAACTGGGCCACCTGCTTCGGCCACGACGTCTACGAGGTCCGCGCCACGATGGACAAGTTCCTCAAGCTCGCGCGCGAGGAATCCAAGCCAGCCGTCGTGGAAATCGACACCTACCGTTACCGCGGCCACTCCGTCGCCGACCCAGACAAGACCTACCGCACCCGCGACGAGATCGAGGAATACCGCCGCACCAAGGATCCGATCCAGGTTTTCCAGCAGAAGCTGCTCGCCGAAGGCGTCCTCACCGAGGCCATCGCGGAACAGATCGACACCGAGGCCAAGGCCGAGTCCGACATCGCCGCCGACTTCGCCGAGGCCAGCCCCTTCCCCACCCCCGATGACATTCAGAAAGACGTCTACTGGGAAACCGATCATCCCGACCAGCGCGCCTCGAAGGGCCGCCTGTTCTTCGACTGATCCCGCACCCGGGCCCTTAACTTTCAACTCTCAGCTCCCACCTTTTCCATGGCTGTTCTCACCTACCGCGAAGCAATCCGCGCCGCCCTCTCCGAGGAACTCACGCGCGACGAAAACGTCGTCCTACTCGGCGAAGAAGTCGCCAATTTCCACGGCGCCTACAAGGTCTCCGAAGGCCTCCTCGAAAAATTCGGCCCCAAGCGCATCGTTGACACGCCCATCTCCGAGGCCGGCTTCATCGGCATGGGCGTCGGCGCCTCCATGCTCGGCATCCGCCCCGTGATGGAGCTGATGTTCTGGTCGTTCTACTCCGTCGCGTTTGACCAGATCCTCAACAACGCCGCCAATGTCCGCTACATGTCCGGCGGTCTCATCAACTGCCCCATCGTCATCCGCGGCCCCGCCAACGGCGGCACCAACGTCGGTGCCACCCACTCCCACACCCCCGAGAACGTCCTCGCCAACCACCCCGGCATCAAGGTCGTCGTCCCCGCCACCGCCGCCGACGCAAAAGGCCTGCTCAAGTCCGCCATCCGCGACAACGACCCGGTCATGTTCCTTGAGAACACCATTCTCTACGGCGAGAAGGGCGAGGTCTCCGACGATCCCGAACTCCTCATTCCCCTCGGTCTGGCCGACGTGAAACGCCAAGGCACCGATCTCACCATCGTCACCTACGGCCGCTGCGTTCTCCACTCGCTCGTCGCCGCCGACATCCTTGAAAAGGAACATGACGTCTCCGTCGAAGTGATCGACCTCCGCACCATCCGCCCGCTCGATTTCGACACCGTGCTCGCCTCGGTCAAGAAGACCCACCGCGTCCTCATCGTCGAGGAACAGAAGCCCTTCGCCAGCGTCGGCTCGCAGCTCGCCTACATGATCCAGCGCGAAGCCTTCGACGAACTCGACGGCCCGATCCACCGCCTCGCCACCATCGACGCCCCCGCGTTCTACAGCCCGCCCGTCGAAAACGAGCAGCTTCCCAACCCTCAGCGCGTCCTCAAGGCCGCCCTCGCCGCCGTCGCCTAAAAGTAGACGCGGCGTCCCGCCGCGTTTCCGTGCTCCTACTCTCAACTTTCAACTCTCAGCTAAAGACTACTCCGAATGGCCAACATCATCGAAATGCCGAAACTCAGCGACACCATGACGGTGGGCACGCTGGTCAAGTGGCTCAAAAAAGAAGGCGACGTCGTAAAATCCGGCGAAATCCTCGCCGAGGTCGAAACCGACAAGGCCACCATGGAGCTGGAGTGCTTCTTCGACGGCACCATCCTCAAAATCTTCGCCCCCGCCGGCGCCCAGGTCGCCCTCGGTGCCCCTCTCTGCGCCGTCGGCAAGCCCGGTGAAACGGTTGCCGAACCCGCCGCCCCCAAAGCCGCTCCGGCCGCCGAAGTTCCCAAGGCCGCCGCCCCCAAGCAGGAAGCCCCCCGCGCCCCTGTCGCCGCGCCCGCCCCGGCTCCCGTGGCCGCCCCCGCCGGCGCTCCGGCTGCGCCCTTCGTAGCTTCAGCGAAGGAGGGCGAACGCCTCAAGATCTCCCCTCTCGCCAAAAAGCTCGCCGCCGAAAAAGGCATCGATCCCTCCTTCGTCAAGGGTAGCGGCCCGCACGGACGCATCGTCCGCGAAGACGTTCTCGCCGCTGAAAAATCCGGCTCCGCCAAGCTCGGATCCGCCCCCAAGTCCGGTGGTGCCTCCTTCGCCGGCGGCGCGGTCGGCGCCAAGGGCCCCATTCAGGAAGAGCGCACCGTCGCCGTCTCCACCATGCGCGGCGTCATCGCCAAGCGCCTCATCGAGTCGAAGACCACCATCCCGCACTTCTACCTCGACATCGAGATCGACGCCGAGCCGCTCCTCGCCCTCCGCGAGCAGCTCAACAAAGGCCTCGAAAAAGCCGGCGTTAAACTCTCCGTCAACGACTTCATCCTCAAAGGCTGCGCCGAGGCCCTCCGCAAGGTTCCCGACGTCAACGCCACCTGGGAAGGCACGCAGATCCGTTACCTCCCCGCCGCCCACGTCTCCTTCGCGGTCGCCCTGCCCGACGGCCTGATCACCCCCGTGGTCAAAGACGCCCACGACAAGTCGATCTTTCAGATCAGCGCCGAGGCCAAGTCGCTCGGCAAAGCCGCCAAGGACAAGAAGCTCAAGCCCGACCAGTTCACCGGCGGCACCTTCTGCGTGTCGAATCTCGGCATGATGGGCATCCCCAAGTTTTACCCGATCATCAACCCGCCGAATGCGGCGATCCTCGGTGTCGGCACCACGGTGACGAAGCCTGTGGTGAAGAACGGCCAGATCGTCGTCGGCCAGACGCTCACGCTCACCCTCTCCGCCGACCACCGCGTGGTTGACGGTGCCGTGGGCGCGCAGTTCCTCGCCGCCCTCAAGGCCGTGCTGGAAAGCCCGGCGCTGCTGCTGATCTGAATTTGAAAAATCCCAAGGCCCGGTCTCTCGACCGGGCCTTTTTTTGTGGGTGGACGGCGATCTCCGAGCGCCGTCGGATCGAAATTCCAGCGAAAACTTAAAATCACAAAATCAAACCGCCGGCGCCCGGAGGTCGCCGTCCACCTGCTCGAGCCGCCAAGCCCATTGATTCATTTCCGCGCATAACTCCGCACGCACCGGGTTCATCCGGATATAATACGCCTTCTCATCCAATTCGGCATCGTTGCGTATTCGATGATCGAAAAATCCTTCCTGCCAATGGATGCCATGCTGTTTTTCCTGATAGCGTTTCCAGTCACCCACCACCCGGATCATCGCATCTTCCTGCGGAAACGAAATCAACGCATGCCAATGGTCGGGCATGAGCACGAACAGCGTCACATGCCAGCGTTGCTTCGTCTGATAAAACGAAACCGATTCTAACAACGCCTTGGCAACCTCCGGTTTCGTCAGGTCCACCGTGTTACCGCGTTCGCACCTTCCCCTCACATGAAACACCGCGCCTGACTTCACCCACTCCGGCACCGCATGATGTAATCGTGCAGGATACTCCTTCATCAGATCGAGGTGGAAGGCGACCTCCGGGCGCCTTCGGTTCGTTGTTTGATTTCCGCCCGATTCCAAATTCAAGGCAGACGGCGCTCGGAGATCGCCGTCCACCCCGACCCGATCACCCCTCCGCGCGCTTCTGCGCGTCGGCCTCGATCAGCGTCTTCACTCGGTCGAGCTCCGCCTTCACCTGCGTCTTCACCGTGGCCAGTTCGGCCGCGCCGCCTACCTTCGCGCTCGCGAACACATAGAACTTCATCTTCGGCTCCGTGCCGCTGCCGCGCGCCGCGAAGCTGTAGCCGTTGCTCAGCGTCACGATATAAAGGTCCTGCTTCGGAATCGCCTCGCCGTCGGCGTCCATGAACACCGTCACGCCAAAGTCCTGAAACTGCGTCACCGCCACGTCGCCGAACGCCTTGGGCGGAGCCGAGCGGTAGGTCTCCAGGATACGCTTGATCTTCGCCGCACCGCTCGCGCCCTCGTAGTAGATGTTGATCACGCCTTCGAGGTAGAAGCCGTATTTGAGGTAAATCTCGTCGAGATACTCCGGCACGGTCTTGCCCTGCGCCTTCACCGCCGCGCACAGCTCGGCGAACATGAGGCAGGCCGCGTTGCCGTCCTTGTCGCGCACCGCGTCGTTCGGCAGGTAGCCGTAGCTTTCCTCGCAGCCGAACGCGTAGAACGTGCTGTATTTCTGCAGCAGCCGCGCGCGCGCCTCGAAGGTCGTGGCGTCGTAGTCGAGCGCCACGCCCGATTCCTTGAGCAACGCGCCTTTCAGCTTCGCCTCGTAGCCGGCGATCTTCGCCGCGATCCACTTGAAGCCGGTCAGCGTGTTGATGACCTTCACGCCGTGGCCGCGGCCGACCGCGTCCTGCAGTTGCGTGGTCACGAAAGTCTTCACGATGGCGACCTTGTCGGAACCCGCCGCGGGGATGACGCCCAGCTCCTTGAATTTCGTGAGGCGATACTCGGCCAGCAGCGCGCCGATCTGGTTGCCGGTGAGCAGGTGCTGTTTCCCGTCCTTGCCGCGCACGGCCACGCCCATGCGGTCGCAGTCGGGATCGGTAGCCACCACCACGTCGGCGTTTTCCTTTTCGGCCAGCGCCACCGCGAGCGAAAGAGCCTCGGCGTTTTCGGGGTTGGGCGATTTCACCGTCGGGAAACGCGGATCGAAGGCCACCTGCGACTGCACCTCGCTCACCTCGCAGCCCGCGTGAATGAGCAACGGCACCGACATGACTCCGCCCGTGCCGTGGATGTTGGTGAACACCACATGGAGCTTCGTCTTCCTGAAGACGTCCGGGTCGATCGCCGCCTTCGAGGCCACCGCGAGATAGGCGTCGTCCGCCGGACGCCCGAGCGTGACCACGCGGGTCAGATCTTTATCAAGAAACGCGACCAGCGCCGAGAGAGGCACGCCGTTGACCTCGGCCACGGTGCCCGTGTCGTGCGGCGACACCATCTGCGCGCCGTCCTCGAAGTAGGCCTTGAAGCCGTTGTCGTGAGGCGGATTGTGGCTGGCCGTGATGACCACGCCGGCGTGCGCCTTCAGCAGGCGGACCGAGAAACTGAGCTGCGGCGTCGAGCGCGGGCCGTCGAAGATATACGCGTTGCCCCCGAGCTTCGACCAGGTGGAGGCCGCCAGTTCGCAGAAGTGCCGCGAAAAATGCCTCACGTCGTGGGCGATCACGAGCGCGGGCACGTCGGCCCGTCCGGATTTGACGAGCCACGCTTTGGTGTAGCGGTGCAAGCCGATGGTCGCACGGATCAGCGTGAAATCGTTGAGAATGTTGCAGCCGATGGCGGCGTGCTCAGGCGTGCCCATGGCGCTCGGCACACCGGTCTCCGCCGCCGTGGTGACGGTGCCGATGGTGCGGCCGCGGATGCCGCCCGTGCCGAATTCCAGGTAGCGGTAGAACCGGTCGTTGAGCTCGGCCCACGCACCCTTGTCCACGAGCTCCTCGATGCTGGCCTCGGCCCACGCGGGCAGCCCGGCGGCCAGCCAGTCGGAGATGTTTTGAACGGTGGAGGGAAGAAGCTGACCGGCCTGGCCGGCGGCTTGAATTTTAACGAGGGAGCTCATGGGGAAAGACGTTGGCGAATTAGGAATTGGATCGAGATGTAGGAGCGGCTTACGCGGCGATGGTTTGATCGTGGGAGCGAGCTTGCTCGCGATGATCGGAATCGCGGCGTAAAGCCGCTCCTGCAGGAATGCAGTTTACTCCAGATAGAGTCCGGCGGACATGGCGGGTTTGGCGGGAAGTTTTTTCCAGGCGTCGGCGAACGAATCCTCGTCGTAACCGAACAACGGCGACACCTCTATCGCGAAGGGCGGCAGGCCGGTGGGGTCGGCAGGAACGGCGGCGCCGTTGGCTTTGAGCCAGCGCACAAACTGCCTCATCTGGTCGTCGGCGCAGGTCTTAGGCGAGTCGAGCCCCTCGGCGTTTTTCACCGGGGAAAAATCATCCTCGCGGCGCGTCTCGATGACGACCGGATTCTTCGCGAACGGCAGCGCGTCGAAGACAAACATCTCGAACTTTACGCCATTGGGCTTGTCCGGCTTCACCGCGTTGCCCGCCGCGTCGAGCGTCGGGATTTTTTTGTCGGCACGGTGGAACGGCAGGGCCACACCCTCGCCGCCCTTGGCCATGCGGCGGATGAACTTCGTGTCGAAAATATGGATCGCGATGCTGCCGGCGATGTAGCGCAGCGCGCCGGTCGCGGGATCGATCTCCTCCTGATAGGACTTCGGCAGATCGGAGTATTCGATGACGATGTTTCGGCCCTTCTGGGTGCAGAAGTGGCCGACCTTTTCCCCGGCGTAGGCCTTGGGAACCATCTTGCTGGACATCTCGGAACCGCGAAGCACGTGCCAGCCGATGAAGGCAGGGTCGATGCCGCGCACGAGAGGATTATCCACCTGGAAATAGCTGAGGATATCGATGCCCGCCTTGTCCATGATGTCGAGCGCGCCGCTGCGGTCGAGGGCGCGGAGCGATCCACCATGTCCGTCGGGCGACATGGCGATGGTGCTCTTGGTTTCGAGAAGGATTTTTCCGTCGAGGTTGACCGCGGGCATCCGTCCCTGACGGAAAAAATGCACCTGCGACGCGGCGAGTCCGAAGTAACCGTGATCCTTGAAGAACGTTTCCGTCGCCACGTGGTTCGCGTGGCTGGTCATGATGAACCAGTGGAGCGGCTTGCCGTAGCGCGCGCCCGCGGCGACGATTTTTTCGGCAAACACCTGGAAGAGCGTCTTGTGCTTGATCGGCGTGACGGGAAACGTCCCCTTCGGCCCGTCGTAACCCAGCCGTGTGCCCTGCCCGCCCGCGACCGTGAAGGCGGCCACGCGACCCGCGCGCAACGCGGTCTCGCCGACGGTCTTCGCGGCCGCCCAAGCCTTGGCGTCGCCACCTTTTTCCGGACGCGGCTCGTAAGGCGCCGGAGCCAATCCATCGAGGTCCAGGCCGGTCGCGGCGCCCTTGGCCAGCAGGGTCCGTGTCAGTTCGGCGATCTCGTCCAGATCAATCTCGGCCGCATCGGCGAGAAGTTGCTGCTGCGCGGCGGGCGCAAGCTGGTCGAAAAACGCGAACACATGCCCCTGCCCGGCGCGTTCAAATGCCTCGATAATCGTGGGTTTTGCCATGATGAAAGTCTGGAATTGAGCGGGCCGACCGGACACGGGGCAATGTCTTTTTGAAACTCGCTTGTCCGCCTCAGACCCTTTTTGAGCCAACTCCGTTCTCAGGCTTCACCCTCTTCCGTCCTTCCGGTCTCCGTCCTCCGTCTTCAGGCCTCAGGTTTCCGGTTTCCGTCCTCCGTCTTCCGTCCTCCGTCTTCCGCACGGGCCTCGCCCGTCCCGGCTCATTGGTCCGCCTCGAAACGAAACACAAACTCGTCCGGCTTCGCATACCCCAGACGCTTGCGGATGATCATCGCCACGAAATCCGGATCGGTGCGCAGTTTGTGCAGGGTCGATTCCTGCTCCTTCAACCGCAGCTCGGCTTCGTTCAACCGGCGCTGGGTGGCCGCCTCGACCAGCTTGAGCTGGTTGTATTCCTGCCTCGTCTGCCAGAAAAACACCGACGACCCCGCGCCAACACTCAGGAAGAGCAGCAGGTAGAAGGTGACGATGATCCGGCGCAGATACATGACGGGGCACCAAAATGGGGCTTCATCGCCACGATGGACAGGATTTTCAGAATGAATTTGCGACGCCCATATCGCGCGGGCTCATTTTCGGCGGATCGCAGACAGATTATTAGAAATCGGAAACCCTGTGACCGGGGCTGATTGGCTGATCCTGAAAGATTTCGTGAATTATGCGCCCAAACGCACCCGCCGCCCGCTTTTGGCGTGCGTTCGTCTCACGGGCCGCCTACCTCCATGGGGCCATGTATCAGAGCTTCTACGGGTTGAACGAGATGCCGTTTAACATCACGCCCGACCCGAAGTTTCTTTATCTCAGTCCGACCCACCAAGAGGCGCTGCAACATCTCAAATTCGGGGTGCAGGAGCGCAAGGGTTTCATCGTGCTCATCGGCGAGGTGGGCTGCGGCAAGACCACCCTTTGCCGTCGTTTTCTCAACGAGCTCGACCCCGCCCGCTACGACACCGCCCTGATTCTCAATCCCCGCGTCACCGAGACGCAGATGCTCAAGGCCATCCTCACCGAGCTCGGCGAGACCAAGCTGGGCCGCAGCCAGAACGACCTCGTCGCGCAGATAAACCGCGTGCTGCTCGAACGCATCTCCAGCGGGCGCGACATCGTCCTCATCATCGACGAGGCGCAGAATCTCTCCTTCGGCGTGCTCGAGCAGATCCGCCTCCTTTCCAATCTGGAGACCGACCAGCAGAAACTCCTCCAGATCGTCCTCATGGGCCAGCCCGAGCTCAAGGCCGTGCTCGCCCGCGAGGAACTCCGCCAGCTCCGCCAGCGCATCCTCATCCACTACGAACTTCACCCGTTGAACCTCGGCGACGTGGCCCACTATGTGCAGCACCGCCTCACGCTCGCCGGCGGCATGGGGCGCCCCGCCTTCACCTGCTGGGCGTTGCGCGCCGTGCACCGTTACAGCAAGGGGATTCCCCGCATCATCAACAATCTTTGTGACAAATCCATTCTCGCCGCCTACATTCGCGATTCGGACGAGGTCACCTACTGGGATGTCCGCCGCGCCCACCGGGACATGCGCACCCTCACGGAATGATTCCCTTCACTCACGCCGGCCCCCCATCCGCCTCCACTCCGTTCAAATCCGTCCATGAGTCTCATCAACGAAGCGCTTAAAAAAGCCCAGCGCCAGCGGACAGATGCCACCGCTCCCGTGATTGCGCCCGCCAGCGCCCCCAGCGGCGGCGGCTCCCCCTCCCCGCGCATCGTCAAACGCCGCCCTCCCATGCCCGCGCGCACCCTCATGCTGCTGCTCGTCGGCGGCGGTCTCGTGCTCGTGACGGCCGGCATCATCGCCGTTGTTTTGTTGAATCTGGAATCCGCTCCGGTCGTCGCCGTAAAATCGGCGCTGGGCCATCGTCCGCCTCCTCCGACGGTGATACCTCCCGTGCCCACCGTTACGCTGCCACCGATCACTCCGGTAGAAGTCGTGGTGGTTCCGCCGCCCAAACCCGTGCCTGTTCCGGTGGTTCAATCCGTCCCGGAGGTTGTCGTGCCGCCCAAGCCCCCGGTGATCCCGGTCCGACCCACGACCCCGCCCAAACCTGTCGCCAACCCCGCGGTTTACACCTTCCTCGACACTTTGCGCATCAGCGGCGTGCGGATGTCCGGCGCGGATTCGAAGGTCATCATGAACGACCGCATCGTGCGCGTTAACGACTACGTTGATCGCTCTCTGGGCCTTCGCCTCGTGAAAGTCACCGGTTCCAGCCTCGTGTTCACCGACGACAACGGCTTCGAATACACCAAGCCCCTTTAGACCGGCCAAAGTTTGAGGGAACTCCTAAAATCCGTCCGAGATGCCAATGGCGGGGCCGCCGCTCGCGGCGTGCCGGGTCGGTGTTGGCCGGCATGCGAGGCGCGTCGCAAGCGACGGCCCTACGCCCCTGGCTTCTAGCGACTAGCTTCTAGTTCCTAGCTACTAGCCTCTAGCTACTCGACGTGGAGTTGGCCATCTGCGGACACGCAAGGGAACTCCCAAAATCCGTCCGAGATGCCGATGGTAGGGCCGCCGCTCGCGGCGTGCCGGTTCGACGTTCGTCGGATTGCGAGGCGCGTCGCAAGCGACGGCCCTGCTAGTTCCTAGCTTCTAGTGACTAGCTACTAGTGGCTCGCTGGTGCTCGCCGCTACACCACTAGAACGCCGACGCGGTCAAAGGCCTCGGGGCAAGCCCCGAGGATCTTTACTTACGAACCCTTGACCTTCTGGCTTCAATTGCCGCGTATTGACCGCGGTTCCCCATGTTGCACCGCCCCAAAACCCCTTTTCGCATCGATCCCGCCCTGCAGGCCTTTCGAGGCGAAGCACGGGTCGCCACCGGCCTTCACCCGCTGGAAAAAACCCTGCTGATCATCGTAGGAGCCCACCTCTGCTTCACTTCGTGGGCCCTTGGCACCGTTTATAACTGGAGCCAGTTTATCAGCCTGGGCTTTGCCCTCGCGGGTTTGGCGGTGGCGCTCGTCAACCGCCACTATTCGCAGGAGCACGCGCCCGAAGGCGCGGCGTTCAAGCTCATCATGTGGCCCAAGCTCGTCCACTTCCCTGTTTTCTGGATCGGGCTGGCGCTGATGGCCTACATCACCGTGCAGGCGCTGAATCCGTCCTCGGTCTACGCGGTCAATGGCCGCTCATGGTGGCTGGTGCCCATAGACTACATCACCTGGCTGCCCACGAGCGTCGAGGCCCCCTTCGCAAACATGAACACATGGCATGCCCTCATGCTGTATGCCACCCCGTGGCTGGTCATGTGCGCCGTGTGGGTCGGCTTCACCCGTCGGCTGGCCGTGCAACACCTGTTCACCTTTGTGGTGGCCAACGGCGCCGTGCTCGCCCTCATCGGCATCCTCCAGCGCGCGACCGGCAGCCGTCAAATTCTGTGGTTCATCCAGCCCAAGACCGGGCCGGTCTTTGCCACGTTCCTCTACAAGAACCACGCGGGGGCCTACTTCAACCTCGTGTTCATGCTGTGCGTCGCCCTGCTTTACTGGCATTTCGCCCGGGGCGAACGCCGGCTGGAACGCGCCAATCCCGCCCCGGTTTTTGCGTTTCTCGCCATCGTGGTGGGCATGGGCGTGTTTCTCACCGTATCACGGGCGGCCATGCTGCTGCTCCTCGGCTTTGTATTGGTCGCCTTCATCGGCTTCATCATCCGTTGCACCTTCACGCGGGGAGAGGGTCGCAGCCCTCTGGCCGTCGGTTTGCTGTGCGCGGGGTTTGCCCTGTTCATCGGCTTGGGTGCCTTCTTTCTCAACGTTGACCGCTCCTTCTCGCGTCTTGGAAATCTGATCCAAAACGGGGCGTCCGACACTTCCGTCAGCAGCCGGGTCGTTGTCCGGCAGGCCGCCTGGCAGATGGCCGAGGACCGCCTCGGGACCGGATGGGGGGCGGGCAGCTTCCGCTACATGTTCCCCGAATATCAAAAACAATATACGGAGATCACCCTCATCCCCGGCAATCCTCGCGCAAAGCAACGCTGGATCCACGCCCACAACGATTACGTGCAGTTCCTGGACGAGTTTGGACTCGTCGGCGCGGGTCTTTTTTTCGCCGCGCTTGCCTGCGGGGTCCGTCACCTGTGGCGTCAACGCGTCCACCTGCGACCGCACCTCATGTTCATCGTGCTGGCCTTGGCGGCCACCATGGCCCACGCCTTCGTCGATTTCCCGACGCACTTGCCCGCCCTTTTGCTTCTCTGGTGCGTCTCCGCCGCCTTGGTCAGCCGCTGGGCGGAGCTTGAGAATCAGCGAGGGTAGCGGAGAAACCTGAGACTTGAAACCGCGAAGCCAAGGACTGAGACCTGAAGGATCGGAGAACTCAGGTTTCAGGTTTGCTTCCTCGCCTGCCCCAAGGGCACCCGGCTCAGTCGCCCGCTCCGGGGCCACGCCCGCTGGGCGCGACCATCTCCGCCTCTCGGCTCCGTCCAGTTTCAGGTCTTCCGCCCTCCGGTCTTCCGTCCTCCGGTTTCAGGTCTTCCTGCCGCCTCCGTGGGCGTCAATACGCCGACGTCGGAGGAACCACCACTTGGACCGCTGTCCTCAGGACGATCTGTATATCCAACGCGAACGACCAGTGGGTCACGTAATAGAGATCCCAATATACCCGCTGGTGCAGTTTTTCCGGCTCGGTGATCTCTCCGCGAAACCCGCTGATCTGGGCCAGCCCGGTGATGCCCGGCTTTACCAAGGATCGTATGCGATAGGCGCGGTTTATCTGGCTGAAATCCGTGTCGTGCTGGGGCAGGTGCGGACGCGGCCCCACCACGCTCATGTTGCCCCTGAGGACGTTGATGAACTGGGGGAACTCGTCGAGACTGGTGCGCCGCAGGAATTGGCCGAAGGGATATATCCGGCAGTCGCCCTCGGTGGCCTGCCGGTTGATATCGTGTTCCGCCGAATACATGGAGCGAAACTTGAACATCTTGAATTCCTTGCGGTTGAGACCTCCGCGCGGCCGTACAAAGAACACCGGACCGGGCGCCTGCCACCGCTGCATGCACCACACAAAGATGCACAAAGGCGGGATGATCAGCACCACCACCGGCAGCGAAATGGCGATGTCCATCGCCCGCTTGGCAAGACGGTTAAACGGATCCTCCAGCGGCTCGTCCTGCAACGCGAGGAAGTGCCTCCCCCCCTCCTGCACCGGGATCAGCGGCCGGGCAAACCGCGCGTCGAGATTGTTGTGGATCATGAACCGGCACCCTTCCTGTTCGCAGAGCACAATGATGCGCTCCACCAAGGTGATGTCCTCCATCCATCCCAGCAGCACGACCTGCCGGACCTGGTGTTTTTTCAGCGCCGCCTCCAGATTTTCGACCCTCCCCAGATAGGGCGCGATGACCCTCTCCGCGCGCGAGGGCTTGTCTTCCGACAAAAACCCCACCGGCCGGATGCCCAGATGCCCACGATTCGTGATCCAGTCGTCAAGGTCCTCCATGTCCCCTCCACGACCAATGAAGATCGTGGGCGAGCGCGCGTTTTCCGCGAACAACACCCGCGCGAGCAGCTGCGGAAACTTCGCGTGCAGGAACATGAGCAGTCCCCATAGGAGGATCAGGTAGCTGCCAAGAAAAAGCCGGCTGAGCGCCCGGTCCTTGGTCGCAAACATCAGGGCGAAGATGCAGGCCGCCACGTAGAAAGTCTGCCTAAGCGCAAGCCCTGCACCTCCAAACCAGCCCATCAAATGCAAGGTATAGCCCCTCTGGCGCACATCCCCGATGCTAGCCGCCATGCCCACCAGCACCGCTATGCAGTAGGACAGCAGGTTGACCGGTATGAGAGAATTCGGATACCCCCAAAGGACCACCTGCGAGTAAAATAGCAGAAAGCCCACCGCCAGACCGTTGACCATGAAGGCGTAGACATTGACGAAACCACGTTGCCGGTAGGCGATCATTTTGGATGGAAAACCTGAGGCTAAAAAAGAGGATAAAATCCGAAACCATGGAAAGCTAAAAGACGTAAACCGAAAATCGCCAACCCTTAACCGCGACCGGCTGAAAGATGTTTCCCGCCTGCAACAATCCTTCCGTCGCTCCCCCTCGTCCTTCGCCTATCGCCCTTAGCCATTCGCCAGCTTCCAGCCTCCTCCACCGTCGTTCCGTCGTTCCCGCCCGCCACCGTCCTCCGGAGTCTTAGCCGTAACCATGCAGTGGAAAAGAGCCGCCGATTGGGAACTGATTGATGGTGAATGAAACCTAAACAATCGGAGAGCGGAAGCCCGGTTCACCAA
>JBAZSJ010000023.1:0-74650 GCA_041662485.1 Opitutaceae bacterium
CGCTTGCTACCCGGGCAACGGTTGCATGATGGTGACGGTTTGCTCGGAGGTTTTAATTCTTACCCAAAATGAAACGCATCGGACTCATGGGCTGTGGCGTGGTCGCCCAGTATGGACATATTCCCGCCATCCTGGCGACGCCCGGCCTGCGGCTGCACGCGCTCTTTGATCCCAACGAGGCCAATCTCCGGGCAACCCAGGAGAAATTCGGGATTCCTCATGGATTCACCGATGAGGAGGCGTTTTTCAAATGCGGCCTCGACGGCGTGAGCATCACTTCGCCCGCGCCCTGCCACCACGCCAATGTCCTGCAGGCGGCCGTCCATCGGCTGCCCGTCCTCTGTGAAAAACCCCTCGCGACCAACCGGGCCGAGGCGGAGGAGATGATCGCCGTCATGAAGGGCGCCGGGGTGAGTCTTTATTCGGCCTTTTGCTACCGGTTCAGCGATGCCGCGCTCAAGATCCGCGAGCTCATCCGCGCCGGGGCGATCGGCAAGGTCCGTTCCTCGCGCCTCATCTACAACTGGTCGTGCCACGGCAAGTTTTCCATCGATGCGGACGGTCGGAAGGTGATCCAGAAGCGTCGTGAGGACCGCATGTTTGAAGGCGGTCCGATGGTGGACTGCGGCACGCACCAGATTGATCTCGCGGCGTTCTGGATCGGCTCGCCGGTGCGCTCGTTCAGCGCGCACGGCGCCTGGGTGGACGATTATGAGGCGCCCGATCACATGTGGGTTCACATGGATCATGCCGACGGCGCGCACACCGTCGTGGAAATCAGCTACTCCTATCACCACACCTCTAAAAACCTGCGCTCCGAGTTCACCTACGAGCTGATCGGCACGGGCGGAGTGATCCGCTACAACCGCGAGACGGAAAGTTTCACGATGGAAAACGGCGAGGGCCGCCAGGAGTTTCCCTTCGCGGGAGAGAAAAACTTCGAGGCGATGTATGAAGAATGGGGGCGCGCGCTGGTGAGCGGGGAGTCTGCCTTGCTGACCAACGCCGAGGACGGAATGCGCGTCGTGGAGATCGCGCGGAAGGCCACGGATGATGTCATCGCGGGCCGACGGCAGGGGTGAGTATCCGCTACGCAGCCAATGCGACGTTTGGCGGGCGGCGATTTACGGGGCGGCGAGGCATGCCTACCGAGTGCTTGCGCGGGGCATTGTGGTGGCTAACGTATGGTCTTGCTCAACACCGAACTCTCGCGCAGCGCCCTTGAGTTGTCTCCGGCCGATCGGCTCGAACTTGCACGGCGGCTGGTCGAGAGCGTGGTCGAGCCCGTGCCGCTTACCGATGCGGTGAAAGCCGGCATCCGTCGCATCGAAGACGTGGCCGCAGGCCGGACGGCGGGCATGACCGAGGAGCAGTATCGCGCCGCCGTGGCATGAAGGTGGTTTTCCATCCGGAGTTTCCAGCCGACCAGCGGAAATTTCAGGCGGGCTACGCGGAGATTTCGCCCGGATTGGCGGAGCGTTTCCGACAGGAAATTGACGACGTGATCGAGGCGATCAAGGCCTCGCCAAGCGGGGCCGGGCATTTTGTAAACACGGGGTTCGGCGGTCGTGCCGGAGTTTCGGCGGCGTAACCTGCAGGCGTTCCCGTTTTTCGTGCTCTATGGCTGGACCAACGACACGGTGATCTTTGGTTCGATCATTCCGACACGGGCAGATCCGCTTAACTGGCTCACGCGGTTTCCGCAGTAGTTTCATACTTGGCTCTGGCGGCGACTAGTCTGGTTGTTTCATTTGGTGTAAAAAGCGCAACCGTCGCGCAAAATGAAATTCATCTGCTCGTTTTCTGGCAGTGACTGCAACGTCTCGGCGTCGGTGAGGATGCCGCCGGAGGGCAATTTCGCCTGCATGGAGTTTGCGCGTTCATAGGCCCGACCGATCAGTTGAATCCGTTGACGTCCCGCCGGACCAAAGGCTGCGACTGAAAAAGCAGCTGCCGAAAAGCTTACCCGCATTTCGAAATTCACCCGGCCCGCTTCTTTCTTTTTCACGAGAGCCAGCGCGGCCGAATTCGCCGCAGACACTGCTTGAGGCATCATTTTCGACGGCCAATAGGCGACGACGCATCCGCCAACATACTTGTCGATCACGCCGCCAAATCGTTGGATCGTTTCCGTCTGAAAGCACCTCTTTCATTACTTCGACCAGATCGGTCGGGCTCGGCGGAGAATCGATCAGCCGCGCCGCGCACAGATCACTGATCAAGACGACACCGACACCCGTGAAGCACTCGGGCTGAGACGCTTTCTTTTTTCCAAAAAGGGCTTTGATGAGCGAAAGCATTGTTTTTTCCGAACGTCGGGCATCAGCATTTCGTTCGATTTGATGGACGGCACGGTTAGGTGTGTGTTGCGGGAATCAGGCATTTTTAAGGGTAACTTCTACCAAGCGATACAGGTCGTATATGCGGATACGCAGCTCAGCCAGTTATGCATCAATAATCTCCCGGTCTTTTGCCTAGGGTCTTGGAAGGAGAAAACTTCTGAAGTAAGGTAGATTACTGGGCCTTGCATAATAGAGTGACGATTTCCAGGTAGGGCGGGACCGCTGGGCCCGCCGCGATTTACCACTTGGCACCGCGCAACGGACGGCCCAGCGGTCCGTCCCCACCTGTCACCCTATTACGCTAGACTCAGTAATACACCACGTTTTGCGTAAATAGTCGCGGCTTCCGGTCAGATGGACGGGGGAGAGCCTCGGCCTTGGCCTCCAGCGCGGCCTCCACCTCATGGAATTTCAAGAGCAGTTACAGCCGGTCGAGCTTTTCGCCTTTGCCCGGTCCGAAGACCTGCCGGCAGAGCTTTTCGAGCTGCCACCTCAGGACCGCCAGCTCCCCGGGGCTCAATCACCTGAGCCGTTACATACTGCATAGTTCATAATCTGCCGGAGCGTCACCCTTGGTCAACGCTCCCAGATTGGCCAAATCAACTAAGGTTTAAACGAGTTCCTCGAAAGTGGGACTCTCGTCCGCATCGACCATCTCGAAAGCAAATCCCAGCAGTCGTAGCAAAACTCAAGGCTCTGTTCGACAACGCCCTGCCCACCGAGGGACAGGCTTCAAGGATGAGCGTTCGGGTAGGAGTCGCCGTGTTTGATGCGGGCGGACAGTTCGGAAAACAGCGGATGCAGGTCGACATTCATTGCGTCGGTTTCCCAAGGGATTCCATTCTATAGCACGGCACCGGCTACTTCGCCGTTCCGGCCGGCGCGGTTGCAGGAGCAACAACGCATTTCACGGCTGGCCTGTCATGTTGCGCGACGTAGAAGATGTCGCGGATGGGATCCCACGCGTAGGAGTAATCCTGCGAGTAGCCGCGCGCCCGCGGAGCGACCAGTTGCCAGGTCTTCCCGCCGTCGGTCGTTTCGTAGGCGCCCGCGCCGCCGATGACCGCGAAGTGGTTGTCATCCTTTCCGAAATACGGGCCGATGGGGGCTTTCACGGGTGCTCCTTGGATGGCCCATGTGGCTCCCTTGTCCTTCGTGACCAGCAGACCATTTCCCGTCGCCAAGTAGCCTACCCCTTTCCTGACATACACGACTTGCCCAAACTCGCCCGGGAGGTCGGCGACGTGGGTCCAACTCGCGCCGCCGTCGGTGCTGCGGACGATGTCCCGGCCGGTTCGTCCGGCGATCAGCGTCTTGTCGTCGAAGGCTCCCAAGGGGCCGCGCTGGTAAAAGCCGGTGCCCAGGTCGATCCAAGTAGCTCCAGAATCATGGGTGAGCAGGAGTTTTCGGGCCTTTGCGTTAATCTCGTGAAGAATGGCGAGCATCGTCCCGCCTCCGGTGACCTCCCAATCGACCGCGCCGGCGTCGAAGCCTTTGCGGACTACGCCTTGAAAGGGAGTCCAGGTCTTGCCGGCGTCGGTGGTGATGCCGCCGCTGCCATAGACGAGGAAACACGCGATGCGCCGGCCCGCAGGGTCGACGTTGAAGGAGGTGTTTCTCATCGCAAATCCAGTGACCAGGCCGGTGGGCTCCTGGAAAGTCGCGCCTTGGTCGGTGCTTTTCCAGATGCCATGTTTGTTCAGCACAGCATAGACATCGCCGGTGGTGTGATCTACGACCACGCCATGAAACGCGCCCTTGGATGGAGAACCAAGACTGGCGCCACTGCGGGTTATCTCCGGCAGGGCACTGTCCAGGATTGGAGCCCAAGGGGTGGAGACATCGTTCTTGGACGCAGTTGGAGCTGTCGTTGACGGGACCGCCCCTGAAATCCCGCACGGGACGGCCAGGATCAGGGCAACTGCCGTGAATAGCGCGAGTTTGCGTTTCATTTGGAATATTTTGCCATCAAACGGGGTTATGAAAGATCATCTGGTTCCTCGCTGTTTTCGATGGGTAAGAAGGTGGAGCGGGTTGTCCCTCATTCCAATGCGCGTTCAAGATTAGACTAACGCTCATGTAGGGCCTCACCTTGCGTGAGGCCGCGATGTCTTTTCGCCTGAGCACGCCGCACCGGCCCGACACAAGGTCGGGCCCTACAGGGTCTTTGTTAGTCCAAGTTTGAACGCGAATTTGAATAACCCGCTGACGCGGCACCGCCGCGCCAAGATCCCAAGCCAACGCATTGGGGACAATGCGTTCCACCCTCCATTTCCCCCGTCTTGCATGGTGGTGCCGCCCTCTCCTGCCCATCGAAAACAGCGAGGAACCCATCATCTCAAGGAACCCTCGGGAGGTTGGTCGGCCGATCTTTACCCAAATACTTCGCCAGAAACTCCAAAACGGCGGGACGCAGATCCATTTCCTTGGGTTGCAGGTCGAACGAGTGTCCCGCCCCGGGAATCTCGATGAATTGATACGGAATCGCCAAAGCCTCCATTCGTTTGGCCAAGTCGCGGGAATACTTGATGCTGACCGTCCCGTCTTTAGTCCCGTGTAGAATCAGGGTCGGGGGGGTGTCTTTCCCAAGGTGGTTCACGGGTGACGCCGCCCAGGCATTGGCCTTGGTTTCCTCAGGGGTTTTCCCTGCGAATTTAATGATCCGTTTCTGTTCGGTAATGGCGCTGGCTCCGTAGAAATCGAGGATGCAAGAGACCCGGTTGCTTTGGTCGGTGTAGAGGCCGCCTTTGTTCATTTCCGCATCATTCGCAGTCGTTCCGAGCATCAGGGCCAGATGGCCTCCCGCCGAGCCGCCCGAAACCGCAATGCGGGCGGGATCGATGCCGAATTGAACCCGTTCCTTGCGGATGAATCGCAGCGCCGATTTGCAGTCGTAAAAATTCTGCGGCCAAGGTGCCTTTGCGTCCGCATCATCCTTTTCAACGACATCCCCCGTCGAAGGATCGTCACCGGCCTGCTCCGTGGTCGCGGCGGGGGCCGATGGGGCCTTGGCCGCCTTTTTGCCCAGGTTTTTGTTGACCAGATAATCGATTGAAAACGCCGCATAGCCATTTTCCGCGAGGGTCTGGCAGATGTTGCGCTCCCGGCCGCCTGATTTGCTCCCGCCGCTCCATCCGCCACCGTGAATCCAGATCACCACCGGCAGAGGCCGGGGGAATTTCATCGAGGGAATGTAGGCATCCATCTTTTCCTGACGGTCCGCTCCAAGGTAGGCGATGTCCTTCTGGACCGTGTATTCCGCCGCTTGCGATGCACAGGCAAGGGTTAGGCCGGCGATCAAGGAGAGATATTTCATGGGGTTCCTGAGGTTGTTCACGGCGCTCTGAAAGCGGCGGGGGATTGCCGGTTGATGGATTGATCCGGGATTCATCCCTGTTGGGGTTTGCCGGCGGCTTGCGTGGGCGGTTTTGGAGGCGTCTATACTTTCAATGTTTTTCATTTGGGCTTCAGCTTTTATGCTCTGTTTTTGAGTGCTCGTTGCGGACGGAGGGGCTTTTCGGTGTCCTGCCTACCTCATGTTTTTCAACTCGAACTGCTTGCCGTGGAGGGCGTCCTTGATGGCGGCACCACAGCTCGGCGTGGGGGTGTAGTTCAAGTCGGTGACCAGCGCGGGGCCGCCGCGAGGATGGAAACTCCATGCGGTCCAGTTGAGTTTATATTTTTGGATGAGGCCGATCATGTCGGGAGTCCATGTATTGGGGTCTTCCTGGTCGGCGGCCGGGATGAAGCCCATTTTAATCAAACTCGCGCCGGTTTCGCCCACCAAGACAGGGTATTTTTCGGCGACTCCCAGGAAATGATCCGCCCACCCTTTGTGCCAGTTGTAGAAATGGGTGGCATACATGATGCCGTTCCCTCCCCTATCATCGAGCGCGTAGCCCTTGAGAATGCCGGTCAGGTCGTAGGCGTAAGCAAGGCCGCCCGCGACGATGATGTTTTTCGCGCCCGTTCCGCGCACGGCATCGACCAGGGCCTGCATGCCGACGCTCTGGATGGTTTTTGAAGTTCCGTCCTTTTGCTTCACTTCCACGGGACCGCCCTTTTGCCAGACTTCCCAGGTGGTGCCGTGCGGTTCGTTGAAAATGTCGAAGAGAACCGCCGGGTTGTTTTTATACCGTGCCGCCGCGTCCTTCCAGAAGGCGACGCACTTGTCGTCCGGCGTCAGAAAGCGGTGCAGGTCGAGCACGATGTAGGCGCCCTTTGCGGCGGCCAGTTTGACGGCGCTGTCAACGATCGCGCGGTAGGCTTCCTGATCGTTGCTCGTGACCGTGCCCGCCGGTGCATGCGCGCTTTTCCCGCGGCCAAACCAAAAATTCTCCATGACCGGCAGGCGGATCACATTGGCGTTCCAGTCATCGATCGCGACATGGATCGACCAGGGAATGCCGCCCTCGCCATTCGGAGACCATTCGAGGGGGATGACATTGAGGCCCTGCAGCCAGACGGCGGCGCCATCGGCGGTCACAAGCTTGTTCCCGGAGACCTTGAGTTCGGCCGTTTTTGACGGCAATGCGAGTTCGGCGTTCACGATGGCGGTCTGCCCGGCCTTTTTTTTCACCTCGGCCGCCGCCGCCGCGTTCATGGCTTCCACGTCTTCGCTTGAAATGGGGGTGACTCGGATTTCTGCCAGGTCGAGGGTTCCCGCCGCCGCCTGGAACAGGCAGGGCATCATTTCCAAACGGACGGCGCCTTCCGGCACCGCGCTGCGCGAGCCGACGGTTGTCCAGTCGGCGGCCTTGGTGGAAAAGACAAAACCCTTGGGGTCCGGCTTCACCGGTTTTCCGTTCGCGTCGGTGAAGTGGAAAATCGCCCTGGAATCAAACCAGGGCTGCGCTCCGGATTTAACCCCCGCGGTGCGGTAGCGGGCGCTGATTTCGATGCCTTTGACTTCCGACTTTAGCGGAACGACCCGATAGAGCATCAGCATCTGGCCCGGCTTCTGGGACACGAGCCGCATGAAATGTTTTCCGTTCTCCATTTCCCAGGTGATCCCCTTCGCTTTCGGCCAGCCGTCGGGCCAGCTCGGATCGATCGTGGCGGTTGAAAAGTCGCCGTTGGAAATCAACGAAGGGCGTGAAGCATCGGCAAGAGAAGGAGTGGCGGCAGGGGGCGCGACAGGGGTCGCAGGCGCAGCGGTCTTCGTCGATTTATCCGGTGTCTGGTTGTTGAATGGGGCGGCATCCGACCCCGGGGCCGAGTCCAAGGGAGACGCCTCCTGAGCTTGAACAGCCGGGTGGTCGCAAAAGAAAACGGCAAGCGCGCAAAGGACGGTTCCGGTTAGAAATGAGGTTCGGATAATGGAAGAGGGCGATTGAACGGTCATGGTTTGGAGTTGGATGCGGTATGAGATCGAAAAAGAGGCTTGGGGCACCCGCCCCAAGCCTCCGACGAGGCGCTTACGGGCGCTCAACAAACTTCACGGCGTCCGCGACGACAAAGCCGGTGGTCCCGGTATTGCTGATGAGCACGCTGCCGCCGGTTCCGGCGTCGAAGCTATAAACCCCGAGGGAAACCCACACCCCGTTGTCGAGCTGTTCATTGACAGTCGTCGCGACCGTGCCGGTGGAGGTCACGATACTGACCGGAACGCTGCTCGAGCGGTCGGAACCGGCGATCCAGCGGGTGAACACTTCATAGCTGCCGGCCGCCGGCAACGTGGGCGTGAAACGGAAGGATTTCGTGCCTTTGCCCGTATTTCCGTCGTGGATGTAGTTCGTGTCATAAAAACCGGTGGTGTAGGTGCTGGGGGTCCAGGTTCCGGTGGGGGTCACCCCGGTCTCATCGTCATTGTCCACGATGATCTCCGTCGGCGTCTGCAGGACAAACTTCACGGCATCGGCCACCACAAAGCCGGTGGTCCCGGTATTGCTGATGAGCACGCTGCCGGCGGTTCCGGCGTTGAAGCTGTAAACCCCGAGGGAAACCCACACCCCGTTGTTGATCTGTTCATTGACAGTCGTCGCGACCGTGCCGGTGGAGGTCACGATACTGACCGGAACGCTGCTCGAGCGGTTGGAACCGGCGATCCAGCGGGTGAACACCTCGTAGCTGCCGGCCGTCGGCAGGGTGGGCGTGAAACGGAAGGATTTCGTGCCTTTGCCCGTATTTCCGTCGTGTATGTAGTTCGTGTCATAAAAACCGGTCGTGTAGGTGCTGGGGGTCCAGGTTCCGGTGGGGGTCACCCCGGTCGCATCGTCATTGTCCACGATGATCTCCGCTGCCGCCGGTCCCGCCGGCCAGATGTTCACGGCGTCGATAAACGTCCCGATGGCGGAACCGGTGACGGTGCCACCCGCGAACAAGATCGTATGGTTGCCCGCCGTCACGGTGAACGGAGCGGTGGTATGGGGATAAAACGCCTTGTGGGCCGGCGTATGGGTTCCGATCACGACGCCATCCACCTTGATGGTGATCGGCTCGGCGCCTCCGCGTTCCGCCTGCGACTGGAAGTTGAGAACGTATTCGCCCGAGGACGGGAAGTTGATGGCTTGGGAGATGGTGCCCGTGATCGTGCCATTGCTCTTGAAAAACGCGGTCTGCCATCCTTCCGGGGCATGGTGCACGTCATAGTTGCTAAAACTGCTGCCGTCGCTTTGGACGCCGGCATAGAAAGGATCCGTGCTTTGGCCCGTGTAAGTCCAGGCGGTGCCGACCGGCTGGGCGCCATGGACCAGCGCGGGCGAGGTCCGCTCAAAGCCCGCGTCGCCGACCGGAACCGGTGTGGGGCGCGTGAAACCCGCGGCGGGAACGGTCACCAAGACCCCGTCGATAAACGCCTCGTTGTCCACGGTCGCGCTCGGCGTGGCCGCCAATTGAACCGTATAAGAGCCCGGAGAATAGATGGCGAACACCGGGGTGGAATAGTCCGCCCAGGCCGTGGTGGTCGGGGTCACCGTGCCGACCAGGGTCCCTTCAACCAGCACTTGGATCGGGAGGTTGCCCTTGCCCGAACGCGAGGCGGCCTTGAACGCGATCTTGTAGGCGCCGGGAGCGGCAAACTCGATGTCCTGGGTGATGGTGCCGTCGATGTTGTTCTCTCCGGCGTCGGTGGCCGCGGCGGTCTGGAGAAACGCTCCCTGGCGGCCGGAACTTGAGTGCGTGCCGGCGCCCACCGGGGCGTTGGTCGGAGCACCCAGCGCGTTGCGTTCGACGCCCGCGTTGCCCGCAAACGTCCATTGGCCGCCGGTGGGGCGGTAGGCAAAGGTGCCGTTGCTGGCCAAATCTTTCGTCTGGAAGCCTTCGTCCTTGATGAAGGCGGAGCCCGTTGCGGCCACCGTCACGTTGTCGATCAAGGTCTCATTATCCACGCCGGCGGCGGCCGTGGCCTCCAGCTTGATGGTGTGGTTGCCGGTGCTGTTGATCGTGAAGGGAGCCGTCACGGTCGGCATGAAGACATTGAGCCCGTAGGCGGCGGTGGGCGTGTAGGCCACCGAGGAGATCGGCACGCCATCCACGCTCACCGTGATCGGCAGCACGGTCTTGCCGCTGCGCTGGGCCAGCAGGAAACTGATGCTGTAGGTCCCGGTGGCGTCAAAATTGAGGGTCTGGCTCATGGAGCCGTTGATGCTGTTGGCCCCGGAATCGGTGGCGGCGGCCGTTTGCAGGAAGGCCGTCTGCACCCCCGGGGTGACCGCGGCGCCCCACGTTTTTTGAATGCCGGCGTTGCCGACAAACGTCCAGTTGGCACCGGTGGGACGATAGACAAAGGTGCTCGTGAGTGGCGTCTCAAAGCCCTTGTTCAGGACCGTGGATTCATGGGACGCATCCCGGAGCGACAGAAGATTGTTCAGGACAAACTGTCCCGAAAACGAAGCCGGAGTGTAGGCGGAGGCCTGATCGAGAATGAGGCTGGGCCCGCCGCGGGGATGAAAGCTCCAGCCGGTGAAGTTCTGGTTCAGGGCGTTGAGGCCGTTCATCATCTGCCAGTAAAGCAGCGGGCTGTTGCCGCCGAAGCTTGTGCCGGTCCCTCCATTGTCCGAGCCGTCGTGTCCGCACTCCCCGATGAGGATCGGCAGCGTCCGGCCGGCGGCGGCCCAGCCTCCGGAGCCATGCCAGGGATAAATGTGCATGTCGTAGAGGATGCCATTGCCGGAGCCGGTGTCGGTCAGGGCGTAACCGCCGGTCAAAACCCCGGAGATGTCCGCGGCGTATTTCAAGCCGCCGACGACCAGCAGATTGTTCGCGCCGGCGTTGCGGACCGTGGTCAGCAAGTCCTGCAATCCGGGACCGTCGACATCGCCATCCCTCCAAATGTCCCAGGTGATATCGTGCGGTTCGTTGAACAAACCGAACAGAACGGCGGGATTGTTTTTGTAGAGCGTGTGATTGGCCATGGCCGTCCAGAAGGCGGTGTCGGCCGCCCGTGCCCGGTAATACCCGTGGTTGTCGAGGATGACGTAGGCGCCCGCCGCCGAAACCTGGTTCACCACGGCGTCAACGGTGGCCGCATAGGCGTTGCCTTCCGCCCAACTGCTTTCGTCGAGCGGAAGCCGGATGATATTACACTTCCAGACGCCGAGCGCCTGGGCCACGGAGGCGGTGATGTTCTCGCCGGAGCCCCACTCCAGGCTGGGGACGTTCACGCCGGTGAGTCTTACGGGTTGGTTGCTGGTATTCAGGATTTGGTTGCCGGAACTGTGCAGCTGGCTGGGGGCCGCCTGAAGGGAAGCGCCGCCGGCTAACATTGTCAGGATAAGACCGCAGAGCCTGATGGCCCGTCCAGCTGTCGGAGCCGTCTTGGCCGACGGTGGGGTGGCAGGTTGTGGTCCGGAGTCCGGAAAGGGCCGGAAGGGACGCAGAGCGAGGGGGACGGGCAAGAAGCCGATCAAGGATCGGCGACGGGGTGTTGGGGTTTTGTTTGTATTCATATTTTTGTATGACGGGAAAGCAGTAGCTGTCCGCGTGAGAACGCGGTCGGGGAAACGGGGGGATCAGGCGGTGCGCGGGATCAGGTGATCGTTGCGGGATTCAGGTTGGTGATGGGAGAAACTCGGGAGGTGGATGGAGGGGAAAGAGGACGGGGAGTGTAGGGCCTGACCTTGTGTCAGGCCGGTGAGGCGTGCGGAGGTGGAAAGACTGCGCGGCCTCACGCAAGGTGAGGCCCTGCGGGTTTGTTTTGGGCGGATTCGGAGGGAGAAAGAGGGGGCGGTGTTCTGTTTTTGCTGATCCGACTGAAACGCCAGACCAGCGGTCTGGCCTACAACTAAGCCAGGCTCACCGCAGTTTTTTCAGTTCGAATTTTTTTCCGGCGAGGGCGTCTTTGACGAACTGTCCCCAGAAGGGCGTGGGATCGTAGTTCCAGTTTTCGATCAGCCGGGGCGTGGCCTTGGGGTGGATGCAGAAGGCCGTGTAGTTGAGGCGGTATTTTTGAACGAGGGCGAGGGCGTCGGGCGACCACGTGTAGGGGTCTTCCTGGTTTTTCGCGGGGATGAAGCCCATCTTCTTCACGTCGGCGCCGAACTCGCCGACGAGGATCGGATACTTGGCGGCGACATCGAGGAAGCGTTTCTGCCAACCGCCATGCCAGTTGTAGAAATGGGTGGCATACATGATGCCGTTGCCGGAGGAGTCGGTGAGCGCGAAGCCGTTGAGGACGCCGCTCAGGTCGTAGGCGTAGCCGAGGCCGCCGGCGACGACGATGTTCTTCGCGCCGGTGGAGCGGACGGCGTCGATCAGGGCCTGCATGCCCGTCGAGTGTTTGGTGAGGAGCTCGGTCTTGCCCTTTTGTTTCACCTGAAAGTCTCCGCCTTTCTGCCAGACCGCCCAGGGAATGCCGGTCGGCTCGTTGAAGAGGTCGAAGAGGACGGCGGGGTTGTTTTTGTAACGGGCGGCGGCGTCTTTCCAGAACTCGACCGCGCCGTCCTCGGGAGCATGGAAGCGATGCAGATCGAGGACGATGTAGGCGCCGCGGGCGGCGGCCAGCTTGATGGCGTTGTCGACCACGAGTCGGTAGGCTTCGGGGTCGTTTCTGGTTTGCGGGGCCTTGCCGCGGCCGAACCAAAATCCGTCGTTCACCGGGAGGCGGATGACGTTGGCCTTCCAGTCGTCGATCGCGACCTTGACCGAGCGCAGGATGTTTTCCCCCTTGGCGGACCATTCGAGGCTGGGGACGTTGACGCCCTGCAACCACACGGTGGCGCCGGCGGCGGTGACGAGCTTGTTGCCGGAGACTTTGATCTCCGGCGTTTTGGAGGGCAGCTCCAGCAGTTTTAAAATGTCCGCTTCGTCCTCGGTTTGTTTTTTTTCGGCGAGGAGCGGGGCTTGGGCGAGAGCTCCGGCCTCGGCGGCGGGCATGGAGGTGACGATGACTTGTCCGAGGTCGAGGGTGCCGGATTTGACCTGGGCGATGACGGGGATGAGCTGGATGGCGGCGGCGCCATCGGGGACGAGGAAGCGGCGGCTGACGTCGGTCCAGTTTTTGGCGTGGGAATCGAGGACCATGCCGCCCCCTTTGCCGACGGGCTGGCCTTGGGCGTCGACGAATTTGTAGGAGAAGTGGATGTCCTTGGAGTAGGAGGGGCCGCCGGAGCCGTTGGTGCCGAATTTGAAGTTGGCGATACGGAAGCGGACGGTGAGGACGAGGCCTTTCACGTCGGGCGAAAGAGGCAGGGTGCGCGTCAATTGGACGAGCTGGCCTTCCTTTTGGGAAACGAGGCGCAGGAAGCGGAGGGAACCTTCTTTCTCCCAGGTGATCGGCTGGGCGGGGTCGTGAGGCCAGCCGTCGGGCCAGAGCGGATCCTGGGTCGCGGCGGAGAAATCGCCGTTCGTGAGCAAGGACGGTCCGGTCGGAGCGGCGGAGGTGGCCGGTGCGGCGGGAACGTGAGCGGGTTCGGCTGCGGATTCGCCGACGCCGGGGGCGGTGTCGGTGGCGTCGGTGTTTTGCGCGCGGAGCGCGGGCGCGAGCGCCACGAGGATCGCACCCAGAGCGGTGTGGTAGAGAGCGCGGCGAAGGAAAGACGTGAGGTTGGACATGGGGGAAGTCGGGAGGCGGAGCCGGAGGGAGAAAGAGAAAGATTAAGAGGAAAGAGAAAGAGTCGGAGGGCGGAGGGAGGGCCTGAAGGGGAAAGGGCAAAGTAACCTATTGGGTTACTTTGCCCGAGGGGCTCAGGCGGTGCGCAGGGATCAGAGGGGGGGGGCTGCGTCGGAGGCGAAGGGGCCGTGGGCCAAGGCGGGAGGGTATATAGGCCCACGCCCATGCCGCCCTGTTCGTTTGGGGTGAGGAGGACGTTTTGACGTGCGTCGCTTCCGAGTGACACGACGTTGTTAAACAGCTCCCGCCACCGGCCGTTAACGGTGCGGGCCACGCGGATCAGCATGGCGGTATCCTGGGCTTTGACGATTGCCGTGCTCGCCGGGGCCAGTTCAACACGGCTGTTTCCATTGTAGACGACGAGCAAGGGCTGGGCGGTCAGATTATGCAGACGCACCGAATTGAGAGGGAAGGTATCGCCGTCCTCGGGCAGCATGTAGATCTCGTAACGGCCCTGTCCGGTGCGGGCGGTCAGCAGGGTTAATTTCGAGACGCCCTTTGGCAGGACCACCGTGGCGACGATCGGTTGAGGTTTCCCTTTCGGGGTTTCCGCTCCTTCTTTTTGAGGGAGCGTAAAATTGAGCACCGTTGGCCCGGTGTAGTTCTGAATGCTCGAGCGATCATATGCCTCGACCGTTTCGATCACATGGCGCGGGCCGTAACTGAGCTTGGGAAGGTCTCCCTTCCACGCATAAAGGCAAAACTGGAGCGAGACGGTCTCCTCGGTTGGAGATGAAGGCAGGTCCGCCCGGGGCGACAGACACGGCATGGTCAGCATACATAGGACGAGGAGGCCGCTGGATATCGTAATCTTCATATAGAACCCGGTTAGATGTCGTTGGCGGACAGCCATCGGAAGCCGACGATTGTGTAGCGACGGCCGAAGGTTTGGTTGGCGCCGACAAGAGCGGAAGGCTGGCTGGCGGCGGCGTTGACCGCGGGCTCGCAATACTCGGGAAGACGCTGAACAACGGCCTCGCACCACGTGCGCGCCAAGATCTGGGTGGCGTCCGCGGGGTTTACCACTTCGCCGTAGGTGCGAATGATGAACGTATCGGACCGGGCCGAGAGCGCCGGGCCGAGCGCTTGGAGCAGGTCTCCTTGCAGCAGCCAGCCCGGCAAGCCGGTCGAGGTGCGCCCGTAAGGTCCCGGGGGGGCCGATTCATCAAAATGCCAGTTGGTGTTGGCCCAATCGACTTTCATGTCCGCGAAATAAGCGGTGATGGAGTTGTCGCCCTTGGGGATGTATCCGCCGGGTATTAACTCCCCGTTGAACAGAACCCGATCACCATAGGCATTGGCGCCGTTGCCGGTGACGACATCGCCGGAGCTGGTGGTGATAAAGGTGTTGAGTCCGGCGGCGGCGGAGTCGATGGCGGCCTGCATCGGGCCACTCAGGCCGCGCCCCATGGGAACGGCGGAGTCCGCGAGGTTTCCGGAGATGTCGGCGTCGTTGATTGTCGCGTTGAAGGCGCTGCTCGCCGCGACCAGGGAGCGGTTGATGAAATGAGACAGCGAAACAAACGGACCACGGGCACGCACACGTTTCACCAGCTCGGTGGCCAGCGTGTCGATTTCGGCGCCCGTGAGCCGGCGATAGCCGGCGTAAGCGTCATTGTCCGTCCCGGTCCCCGAGGATTTGTAGGTGGCTCCGGTCTTGGTATTGTTGACCGGCTGCCAAAGCGTGCGCGGGAATGGGACGCTGTCGGAAGCGACGTCGTTGTTAACGCGAAGGCCGTCGAGGCCGCCGAGGAGAGCGACCCAGGCGTCGTGGGAGGTTGAGTTGATGTTGAAGGCGCCCTTGGTCATCAGGTGGGCGGCGGCGTCCTTGGAGCGCACGTCGCTGGCGACGGCGTTGTCGTAGATCTCGTAGCGGGGGTTGAGTGGGGCGAAGGTGGAGCTAGACTGGGGTATGCCGGAGAAGTAGTAGCCGTCCCACAGCGAGGTATTGAGCAGGTAGGCCATGTCGAAATACCGCGTGTTCCCGCCGGGACCTTTAACGTAGGTGTTGATCCGATTGCCGACCGCTTCGACTCGTGCCACCAACGGTGCGGCATAGGAATTCCCCACGGCGTAGGCGGGCTGGTCGCCAATGCTGCCCTTTGCCGTCCGGGACAGATCCGCCGGATCCGACATGGCCGGGTTGTAGTCGTTGGCGGTCAGGCTGGCGTGCTGGAGCTGCCCGATGGAAAGCACGGGGGGCTGCCCGGTGGCGCGGCGGGGGAAGTCGAACAGAACTCCTTGCGAGGCCACGGAGTTTCGACCGTTGATCCCGTCGCCGGGGCCAAAGTCCTCGGCCCACGAAGCCGGAGTCAGATTAACGGTGAACTGGGCGTTGACAGTCGAGGCAGGCGTGTTGGGCGGAGCAAAAAGGCCGGCGGCGTAAGGCGCCGGCGCAAACACGCAGCCGGCATTGCCTCCTCCGGCCGCCGATGCGGCATTGGCTTTATCGACAATGACGGCGCGAATATTGTAGTCTTGGTAAACACGGCCTTGGGCAATTTCATCGTATAGGAATGGATCGCCCTGATCAGGGTGCCCAGGTCTGTCGATGGGGGGATTGCCGGTCAGGTTACGATAACCGGGGGCCAGAAACTTCATCATCAGATTGCACATGATGTTGTTTTCGAACCCCTGCATGTCGCCGCTCTTTCCAGGTGTTACGTCACGAATCTGTTGGTAAATTCTCGTCGGCGAAGAAGCGTCACGCAGGGTGATCATGAGATTGGGAACCCCCTCGGAGTAGGCTGCGACAATCGACCGACCGGGAGGGGCCACTCCTGTGCTGATGGTGCTTGTGGTAAATGTGAACGGAGCGGCGGAGGTGAAGAAGCAATCCGCCGCCGTGGGATTGGTCGGGATGGGGCGCACGAAGTTGGAGACAGTGTTGACGGCCAGCTGCACGGCGTTGACGGGTTCCGCCGCCGCCAGGTTGGTCCCGCTTAATTGCTGCTGGCCGGCCACGGACAGGGTCGCGGTTTCACCGGGTGGAATGGAAAGGGCCGGGGCGATGAATTTAACCGTGTCGAGCAGGCCGTTCGGATCGCTGGCGCGCGCATCCCGCAGAATGTCGAATTTCCCCCCTATGTTATTTTGATCGTTGATGGCATACGCGCGAATGTGGAGCCGGTTGCTGCTTCCGGCGGTGGAATTGTTTTTGATCACAAACTCCATCGAACCGGCGGGGGCGGTCAGGGTGACGTTGTAGGGGTTGGCGAGGACAAAAACCACGTTGCAGCGGATCGGCCATGAGTAGGTCCCGTCCTTGATGTTTTTGACGTTGCTTCCCGCCGCGGTGACGAGGGACATGTCCGTGAATACCGCCATGCGAAACTGGGTGATGATCGGGCTGATGCCGACTTGAGTGGCCGTCTCGGGCCGCACGGCCAGCGTGGCGGTGGCGACGTCCGGATTGGTGTTGTAGAACGAATAGAGCAGATCCCATTTGGGGACGTAGTCATGAGAGCCGCCAGTGCCCCAATCGGGCGACCAAGTGGCCGGGATGATGGACTGGCCGGCCAGGCCGGAGGCATCCCAGTCGGTCTGCGGCAGCTCGAAGTAATAGGTGAGATCCTGGCGAAGGCCGCCGTTGAGCGTGTCGGAAAGGACGCCTGACGACGCGATGGTAAAATCGTGGAAGCGGGCGCGCTGCGTCTCCGCGGGAAGGGTGGCATCGAGGAGGGACGCCTGCGGCATTTGCAGCATGCGGCCCAGTTTGACGGCGGCATTGGTGTCGTCTGCGGTCGGATACGCGGAGAACCCCGTGACCAGCTCCACGCCGGAGCGCGACGCGCTCATGAGGCGGACGCGGGATTCGGCGGCGGCGGTGTCGGTTCCGCCCGGGGTGATTCTGCCTGCATGGGGATCGGCGAGCGAGTAAGAGGCCTTGACGCCCTCGTCGCCCACCCACCAGGCGTAGCGGCCCACGGTGGTGGTGCCGGATGCGCCGGCGCCGGGCACGCTGGAGGAGGCGATGGTGATATCCTTCATGGGGGCGACGACATAACGGTCCACCGCCGCTGCGCCGGAGGCATCCGGATTCACGCCGGCGGTCACGGGTCCTACCAGAAGCACGGCTTTCTGCCCCGACGATTTGATCTCCAGGTTCGAGTAGCCGCCGACGGTCCAGTTGGCGGGGGCCGCCGGATCCAAGCCCGCCGCCGCCCAGTTGACGGGAGCGCCGGGAGTGAACGGAGCGGTGGCGGCGGTCGAACGTCCGTCGGCGGAAGAGGTCTCGACCAAGCCATCGGCGTCGACAGTGAACGCGGGGTTCTCGTTGCCGCTCACCAGCCAGTTAAGGAGGACGGGGCTCGGGGTTTCTTCGTAAATGGATTTGGCGGACGTGGCGTAGGAGGCGCCGGCGCGGCCCCATACGCCCGTCCACCAACGGGTGCCGCTTTGGACGGAGGCGGTGGCGGAGGCGGGCGCCAGGCCGTTGATGATGCCGGTGGCGTTGCTTGCGGTGGTGTTTTTTGCGAGGGAGTTGCCGGGGAGACGTCCGCCGTCCGCGGCGGCGGCGATGTCGGCGGGGGCGGTCACGCGCTGGTCGGGGCCGGTGTATTTCTGCAACTGGCCGAGGGCGATGTTGAGCGCCATGAGCGCGTTCTGGCGGGCCTGGGCGAGATTCTGGCTGTTGCCGGCGACCTGGGTCTCGACGCGGGTAAGCGTGGCGAGGGAAACGAGCAGCAACACGAGGAACGCCAGCAGCGTGACCGTGATCAGCAAGGCAAAGCCGCGGCGGCTTTGCCGGCGGGACTTCGCCGGGATGCTGATGGCGGCACGCGTCATGAGAGGTCGGCGGACAGAAGGTGCGGGCGTTGGCGGTGCAGGGTGACGAGCAATTCGCCGAAGAGGGTGTTGGCCCAGGCGAACCACGGGCGGGTGAAGCGGCTCGCATCGTTTGCATCGAACGATTCGTGCATGAAGCCGGTGCCGGCGTGCGTGGCTTTGAGTCGGCGGAGGCACACGAGGATCTCCTCGTCGTCGGTGGAGGTGAGAGCCTGCATGGCCAGCGCCATCGGCCAGATCGTGCCGGAGCCGGTGTGCGGGCTGCCGATGCCGGAGGCGGCGGTTCCGGAGACGAAACAGGGGTTGTCCGTGCTCAGGCAAAAGGCGCGGGTGCGCAGGTAGCGAGGATCATCCGGCGCGCAAAAACCGAGGTAGGGCAGCGAAAGCAGCGAGGGCACGTTCGCGTCGTCCATCAGGTTGACGCCGCCGAGGCCGTCTATCTCGTAGGCCCAGATTTCGCCGTGGCGCGGATGATGGACGACGGCGTGGGCTTCCAGCGCCTCCCCGATGTCGGCGGCGATTCGTTGCGCGGCGACCGCGAGCGTCTCGCCGGACAACGCCTTCAGCAAGGCGGTGAGGTCGCGCAGGGCGACGGTCAGCATGGCGTTGGCGGGGACGAGGAAGGGGAGTTCCACCATGTCATCCGATGGGCGGAAGCTGCAGCGGATGAGCCCGCAGTTGCGGCTGAGTCCGCGGCAGCTGTGGCTGGACAGGCGGCCGTTGGAGAGCCGCTCAAACATATAGGGGGAGCGGGTCGGATCGTCGCCGGTCGCCTGCTCGACTTTCATGACCGCGAAGGTGGCGGAGACCGCGTGCCGCCAGGTTTCATCGAAGGGCGAAAGATCGCCGGTGGCGGCCCAGTAGCCGTGGGAGAGGCGCAGGAAGTAGGCGAGGCTGTCGAGCTCCCACTTGCGCTCGTGGACGCCGGGTTTCATCTGGGTGCGGTCTGTCCGCCAATATCCGAAGACGGGGTCGCGGTAGAAGGCGTTGGCGTAGGGGTCGAGGAGGATCGATTTCGCCTGGCGGTTGATGACGCCGGCCAGCATGGCGCGCAGAGCGGCGTCGGAACGCGCGAGCGGCAGAAAGGGCCAGACTTGCGCGGCCGAGTCGCGCAGCCACATGGCGTCGATGTCTCCGGTGATGACGTAGGTATCGGGGCGTCCGTCGGCGCCGATGCGGTGGTCAACGGTCGTATCGAGCGTGTTGGGCAGGCAGTTCTCGAACAGCCAGGCGAGTTCGGGATCGCCGATGGAGCCCGCGACTTCCGCGATCAACGCCTCGATGGCGCTCTGAAAACGACGCTTTCCCGCAGCGGGGCGTTGGATGACGAAGGTGGCGGGCGTGGCGTTCATGGGCTGGCGGTCGGCGGGGTCTTTTTCTTTCCCTTGCAGCGTTATCGTTCGTCGGGAATCCAAGGGGAATCGGAGAGGAGAAAGAGAAAGATTAAGAGGAAAGAGAAAGAGGGCGGAGAGAGGGGGGAGGTTACCAGGTGTCGGTGCGGAAGGGCGCGGCGGGGAGGCCTTCGGCGTTGAAGAGGCCGGTGACAGGGGCGTTGCGGAAGGCGTAGCGGACGGCGGCGGGTTCCGGGACCTCGGCGCAGGAGACGACGACGGTGGCGCCGTCGATCTTTGCCTCGGCGGGATGGAAAACCTTGTCGGAGCCGGCGAGTTCGAAACCGGTGAGGCCGGCGGGCGCGGCTTTCAGGGCGCCGGAAGCGGGTGTGGACGCGCCGGCGACGGGTTCGTAGGTGATGCGATAGGCGGCGCCTTCACGTTTTGCAGACTTAAAGACCGGACCGGAGTCGATGACATGTTCGACTTTATAGGTGCGGGCGAGCGCGAGGAGGGCGAGGCGTTGGCCAACGGGCTTTTTGATGGGCGGGTGGAGTTGGAGTTTGGCGGCATCACCTATATCGATGGTGATCGCCTGGCCGGTTGCGGGAAGCGGCAGCACCTTGGTTTGAGCCTCTCGCAGTTGCGCCCAGCTCCAGTCGGTCTTGTTAAGTTTTCCCGGATCGAAGCCGGGAAGCTGCACCCAATAAAAGGGGAAATCGCCCTGTTCGAACGCACGGCGCCAGCCGCCGATGAGGGCGGTGAAGTATTTGTGGTAAACAAAACGATTCCGTATGTTGCTCTCCCCCTGATACCAGATCGCGCCGCGCAACGCGTAAGGGATGAGCGGGTGTATCATGCCGTTGAACAACCCGAAGGATGTGCCCGCAGAGAGCGAGACCTTGGGGGCGGAGGGTTCCGCAAGTGCGCCGGCCTTCTCGCGTGCCTGCGCGGGATGGCGGGCGCGGGCCGGGTCGATGGCATTAAAAGAGGTTTCGTCGATCCAAGATTCTATGTGCGTGCCGCCCCATGAGCTGTTGATGATGCCAATGGGAACGTGCAGGGACTCATGCAGGGAAACGGCGAAAAAATATGCGACCGCGCCAAACTTGGCGGCGGTTTTAGGAGTCGTTTCGACCCAGGAGCCTCCGGCGGTGTCCAGCGGTTCATGGGAGGAAAAGTGATCGACTTTAAATTGACGGATAAGCGGATAACGGGCGGCGGCGATCTCGGACTTGGCATCGGTCGCGTGGTTGAGCGTCAACTCCATGTTGGACTGGCCGGAGGCGATCCAGACCTCGCCCACGACGACGTCATGCACGACGAGCTTGGTGCGCCCGCTGACGGCGAGATCCCGCGGCTCGGAAGACGCGGTCAAAGGCTTGAACGTCACGCTCCACCGGCCGTCGTCCCCTGCGGTGGCGGAGGCAGACTGGCCGGCGAAGGTGACGGTGATTGATTCCCCGGCGTCGGCGGTTCCCCAGACCGGCACGGGTTTTTCGCGCTGGAGCACCGCGCCGTCGCGAAAGAGCGGGGCGAGGGTGATGTCGGCGTTTGCGCCGGTCGCGAGGGCAAGGGCGAGTATGAGGACGCGGGTGGAGGGGAGGCGCATGGCGGGGGCTGGTTACCAGCAGCTAGGGACTAGGAGCTGGCGGCTAGGCTCAGCGCATTTTTTTCAGCTCGAACTGCTTTCCGGCGAGGGCTTCCTTGGCGAAGACGCCCCAGAAAGGGGTGGGGGTGTATTTCCAGTCGGAGATCATGACCGGAGTGGCCTTCGGGTGAAAACACCAGGCCGTCCAGTTGAGGCGGTGTTTCTGGATGAAGCCGAGCATGTCGGGCACCCAGGTGTAGGGCGACTCCTGGATGTCGAGCGGGATGAAACTCATCTTATGGGTGTCGGCCCCGACTTCGCCGACGAGGATCGGATACTTGGCGGCGGCGGCGAGGACGTGTTTTTCCCAGCCCTTGTGCCAGTTGTAAACATGCCACGAATACATGATGCCGTTGCCGGTCTTGTCCGCGAGGGCGAAGCCTTGGGTCACGCCGGTGAGGTCAAAGGACCAGCCGAGGCCGCCGGCGACGACGATGTTCTTTGCTCCGGTCGAACGGACCGCCTCGACGAGGGCCTGCATGCCGACGGAGTCGAAGCCTTGGTTTTTCTTTTTATCCTCGGCGGCGAGGAAGGCGGATTCGTCCGCGCCGGTTTTTTCGCCGACGAAGCCGCCGTCGCGCCAGACCTTCCACGAGATGCCGTGGGGCTCGTTGAAAAGGTCGAAGAGGACGGCGGGATGGTTCTTATAGCGCTCGGCGGCGTCCTTCCAGAACTCGGCATGTTCGGCCTTGGGGGCTCGGAAGCGGTGGAGATCGAGGATGAGGTAGGCGCCGCGGTTGGCGGCGATCATGACGCACTGGTCCACGTAGTCGCGGTAGGCCTTGCCGCCGTCCTTTTGGATGGGGTTGCGACCGAACCAGAATTCCTCCTTCACGGGCAGGCGCACGGCGTTGGCCTTCCATTCGGAGACGCCGACGAGGGTGGACTTGATCGGCTGGGTATCGCCGGCGGCGCTTTCGAGGCCGCTGGCATTGAGGCCCTGCAACCAGACCTCCTTGCCCGCCGGATCGACGAGGCGGTTGCCCTGCACATGGAGCTCGGCGGGCCACTTGGCGCGCACGGCTTCCTCGGGGGGCACAAACTTGGCCTTGGCGGCCTCGTCGGCCTCCTTCTTGGCGGCGAGGACGGGCGCGGGGTCGGTGGGGCGGATGACGATGTCGTCCAAGTCCATCGTGCCGGCCTGCACCTGGAAAAGGGCGGGCATGAATTTCAGGGTCGTCGCGCCCTCCGGCACCAGGAAACGGGCCGTTTTTTCCGCCCAGCCCGTGGTGTCGCGGCGGGTGTAGGGGGCGGAAGGCGAACCGGCGGTTTTTTTGTGTTGCGCGTCGGCGAACTCCATCATCAGGCGGGCGTCAAACCAGGGCTGTTTGCCCGGCTTGAGTCCGCTGATGCGCCAGCGCCAGCTGACTTCCAGCGCGGGCGTGCCGGCGGGGACCGGGATTTCCGCATAGAGCATGGTGGTGGCGCCGGGCGCGGTCGCGGTCATGCGGATGAAATGATTGCCGTTCTCCAGTTCCCAGGAGCCGCCGGCCTTCAGCTTCGGCCATTTGTCGGGCCAGCCGTCGGCGTTGGCATCGGTCTCCATGCTGGAATTTCCGACCAGCGAAGCGCCGGTCTGCGCGTGAAGGGGAAGCGCGAGCGCCGCCAACAGGCTGGCGGCGAGACAAAGACCGCGGCGCGAGAGGGAAACGGGGATCATGAGAGGGTGAATCAAGCGAGGGGCCGAGGCATGGCTAACGCGGGCCGGCGCCTGTGTTTGAGGCGGCCGGTTACGAGTATTGAGAGCCGTCGGAAAGAAGTATCAGGTGGTGGAAGCGCGACGGGCGCGCAGGCGGTATCCGAGGGCTAAAAGGAGGGTGCCGAAGCCGCCGAGAAGCGCGTAGGCGGAAGGCTCGGGGATGGCGGCGGTCGCGAGAGTCAGGTAAACATCGCCGGCGGCGTTGTTGTAGTTCACGTTGGCCGTCAGGCCGAGGGCGCTGAGGCCGGTGACATTGACGGTGCTGAAAGTGCCGGTGATGGAGGAGAGGTTGATGAAGGTCACACTGGTGCCTGCGGTGTAGCCGGAGCCGGTGAAATCGAGGTTCAAGATGCCGTCGATGGTGCCGGTGGCAGTGCCGGACGTGGTGACGAGGTCGAAGGTGCCAGCCCCAAAGCCGCTGTCGGTGAACTGGAAGGTGCTGGTCGTGCTACCGCTCAGGGTGAACGTGCCGCCGTCGGCGATGGCCACCGTGCCGGGCGAGTTGCCGGGACCAAAGGTGCTGGCTCCGGTAAAGGTCAGGGAGTTGACCGTGCCCACGCCGCCGAGGGTGCCGTCATTGATGGTCACTGCGCCGGCGGTGCCGGCCGTGCCGAGTTGGAAGGTGCCCGAGTTGACCGTGACGGAGCCGACCGTGCCCGAACCGGACAGCGAGAGCGTCGCGCCACTGCCCACGGTCGTCGCACTGGAGGCGATCGAGCCGGAGACGATCAGGTTGCCGCCACTGACCGTGGTCGCGCCGGTGTAGGTGTTGGTGCCGGAGAGGGTCTGGGTGCTGGCACCGGTCTTCGCCAGAGAGAGCGTGCTGGTGGCGGTCGTATTGGCGACCGGCTTGTCCATGATGACGCCCGAGTAGGAGAAGGAGCCGCTGGTGCCATCCAACGTGAGGGTGCGGTCCTGGATGTTTGCGCTGTTTGCGGTGTTGATCGAGTTGCCGACGACAATGCCGCCGCCGCCGATTCCATCATTAAGACCGGTCACGCGTTGGTCGAACGTCGCGTTGGTCAGGGACATGTCGAAAGTAGCCCCCGTGTTGACGGCCAGCGCGGTGTCCGGGAGTGCGTTTGCCACGCCCGCCGAGAGGGTGCCGGAGTTTACGGTGGTGGTGCCGACGTAGGTGTTGGCGACGCTGAATATTACGGCATTGTCCGTCGTTACGTTTCCAGTGCCGGAGATGCCGACCGTCGATACGGTGAGTCCCTGACCTGCCGTTGATCCGCCATCGATAGTGACATCGTTGTTGAGCGTAATCCCGCCTCGGGCGCTGGCAAAATCGAGCTTCGTTCCATTCCGCGTGATTTTGAGAACACCTGAGCTGCCTGCACGGACGGTGATAGGAACGTCGAAACGAATTCCGTTGTTGAGGCTGTTTAAGGCCAGCGTGGCAGATTTCGTATTGTTCAGTGACGTATCCCCCAACGCCACGGACGGAATATTCGTGGCGGAGGTGATTTGGCCGAACGTGGTGGTCGATCTTCCAATCGCGAGCGATCCTTCATTGATGACCACTCCACCTAGGATGACGGAATCGTTGCTTGAATTGCCGATGTTCCAACTGCCAGCGCCTTCCTTGACCACGGCAATGGAGCCTGATCCGCTCAGGAATCCACTATTGTATGTTCCAGTGCTCGCGCCGGTCAGCGTGAGTGTTTTCAATCCGAGGGTGGAGGAACTAATGTTGCCTGTAACGGTAAGTGTGTTCGCAGCCTCGAACGTAGTATCTCCGGACAGTGTAAACGAATTGACAGTCGTTGCGGTGAAGTTGGTGTTCACCAGAGTGGTGACTTTGGAACCACTGCCGAAATCGATAATGTAATTCGGTCTTACGTTTCCCGCATTCAGTTCAACGGTGCCCAAAATCGTGCCGGGGGCGCTGGTAGAGCCCGCAGTAGTTTGATCGGCGGAATAGCGCAGGAAGCTGCCGGCAACGACGCCGGAACCTCCGTTGGCCGTGGAAAGCTTGGAGAGATTGACAGTGGTCGCCGCGACATCGAGGCGTGCTCCGCTGGCGAGCGTGAAGGTGCCGGCGTTGGCAAAGGTGGTTGCACTGCTCACGGTGAGAGTGCCGGCGTTGACGGTATAATTACCGGTGGCGGTATTAGCCCCGTTCAGCCTCCAGGTGCCCGCGCCGTCTTTGACGACGGCCACCTTGCCTCCACCTGAGCCGTCTCCAATAATGCCGCTGACCGTATTGAGGCCGGTGTTGGCGCCATTGAGGGTCAGCGTGGTGACGTTGCTTCCGGTGGAAACGCCCGTGATGCCTCCCGAAATGGTGAGAAGCCGAGTGCTCAGACTGGAATTGGCCCCAAAGGTGTAGCTTCCGCCGTCGCCGCGCAACTGGAGTGCCGCACTAATCGTGTCGGTATGCGCACCAGTGGTGCCGCTCGATGTGATCGATCCCCCGTTGTTCAAAAGAAGATTTCCCGTGGCGAGCGTATAACCCGAGGCCGAAGTGTTGCTGAAATCGATAAACTTGATGCTGCGATTCGCGTCCACGGTGACAGTTCGACCGGCCGTCAGCGTAAAACCGAAGGTCGCGGTGTCCGTGTTCGCGTCGTCGGACGTCGCACCCGGGATGACACTGCTCAACCAACTGCCGGCGGTCGTCCAAGATCCGGCGGTGTTGACATTCCAGCTGCCATCGGCGGCGTGGACCGGAGAGATCGCCGCAAGTGAAAGGGTCAACAGGCCGAAGGAGGCCATCCGGCGGCTAAGGGCGGATGGGCGAGTGCTCGTGAAGCTTGGGGCGGTGGCGTTCATAAACGGGTCGTTTTTTGGGGTTGGAGTACGCGGTTCCTGTAAGTGTAAGGGGGGCTCTCGGACGAAAGTGTCGGTGGCGCTTAAAGCGGGCTTGGTCGGGGTTGGGGCCAAGCAAACACAGGGCGGCGGGGCAGACAACCGCATCGAAATGATACTGTATCAAACGTGCTCCGTTCACGCGCCAAGCACGAGGGTTGCCCCGCATTTCCGGCGGGCCTCATGAGGCTCCCGGCTTGTCCAACCGGATGCGTCCTGAGCCAGGAAATTCAGTCGGGAGGGTCGTATCGAGGTGAGGTTCGAAGAATGAGCCCCCGTCACATCGGACGGGGCGCATGAGATCGGAAAAGAGGCTTGGGGTGCCCGCCCCAAGCCTCTGACGAGGCGCTTACGGACGCCAAACGAACTTCACGGCGTCCGCCACGACATACTCGGTGGTCCCCGTGTTGCTGATCAGCACGGAGCCCGATGTTCCGGCGTCGAAATCACAGGTCCCAAGCGAAACCCAGGTTGAGCCATCGAGCTTTTGGTTGAGCCTAAAAACGGCAGTGGAAACCACGGATTGGAGGACTGTCGCTTCGCTCGAAACACGGATGGGCACGGATTATCAATCATTTCCAATCTTAAGGAAACTCACCCTGCGGGTGATGACCCATCCGCCCCTTATTTTCAGTGTATCTTTCTGTATCCGTGTAATCTGTAATCCGTGGTTAAAATGAACCGCCGAATTTAGGTTGAGCTGAAGCAAGCTCGCCCCCCGGCGGTCGCGATGTCCACCGGAACGTTGTTGGCTCGGTTGCTGCCGGACACCGACCATGCGAGAGAGGCAGGAAACCCGAGCAGGAGCCTACTATGACGGCACGCTCAACCGCGCCGGACGGGGATGAGTGGGATGGGGTGTTTGAACGAGGTTGGGGCGGGGAAAATTTTTGGCGGCGCTCAGCTTGGGTTCGCGTAAACCCGGACTTCGTAAACGGCCGCCGACGGATCACCGTTGGTGGCGTGGATGACGATGCGAACCAAGTGGGTGTCCACGGCCTCCGGCAGGCGGTGACGCCGGTGGCGGTGGTAATTGCCCTTCACCGCGAGAACCTCGCGCCAGATGCCGTCCGCCCATATCTCGATGGCGTAATCACGCGGGGTTTGCGGATCGTGAAAGAATGGCGGGCTCGCGTGGATTTCCCGCAAAAGATTCCCGGGAAAGGTGAGTTCGACGGAGGAGATGCGCCGGGGCCCGGGCCACTCGAGTTGCAGCCATTGCGGCAACGGCTGGCTGGGGTCCGACCGCCAGAGGTTGACCGCCGCGTATGGACGCGTGGAGCCGCTGATGGCCGAGGCGGGCGAATAGGCGGGCTGGCCGGGCGTGACCCGAAAACCAAGCGAGACGCCTTCGTGCATACGGCGCAGACGACGGGCGTTCATGGCCCACGCGGCAACCTGGCCGGGCAACACGGCCTGCGCAATCCGCCAGCACACGGCGGGCTCGGCGCACTCAAGGTCAAGCCTCACATAACCTTCCGGCACATTCGTCAGCGTCACCCCCCAATGGATCCAACGATCCGTCCCCGGACCAATGATCAGTTCGGTCTCGGCCAGCACGGGCAGTTCGCGGCGGTAATCCCACACGTGCCCGGGCTGCACCAGACGTGCGCGCACGCGCTGCGGAACGCCGGTGGGGTTGTCGAGGCAGGCGGACACCGAGTCGAGGCGGCCGCGGGCCACCGCGATCCATTGTGCCGCCGGCTTGGCCAGCGACCAGCCGCGCGCCGTCGCGTGCCGTCCGAGACCGCCGTGGGCCCAAGGGTCGTTGGGGCCCACGCCGTGACTCAACGCCTCGGAGGACGCGGTGACTGTCGCGGAACGGGCGTGATCGTCGGTGTCCGCGTGCGCGACGTGAGGCAGGAAACAACCGTCGCGCAGGAGCTGCTGCTGGATGCGGCCCGCCTCTTCGGGTTCGGTCAGCTGCGGCAGCGGAAGACTTTTCTCCAGGGCAAGCGCGGCGCTCGTGCCGACCGCCTGGCCGATGAGCGCGGTGGTCGCCATGACGCGCACGGTGCCGAGCGCCGCATGGGTGGCGGAGAGGCAGCGTCCGGCGAGGAACAGGTTGTCCACGTCTTTCGCGATACAGGCGCGCAAGGGAACGCCATACGGGCCGACATAGGACTGCACGGCGTAGTCGCTGTCCTGCCGGTAACCCTCGGCGCTGGCCGGCTCGGCCTTGTCGGCCAAAAGGCCGCCCGGCGTATGCAAATCCACAAACCAGCCGCCATAGGCGATCTCGTCCGGGTGGGCGATGTTGGCCTGCACGTCGTGCTCGGTCATTTGATACAGCCCGTCAATGCGGCGGCTTTCGCGCTTGCCCGGCACCTGCCCGATCCATTCGAGGGCGAAGTTGGCCGCGCGATCCTTGATCTTGTCGTCGCGGTTTTTGATCCAATCCCAGATGCCGAGGCTCCAGGCCGTGAGTTCGTGACGGATCGTTTCGTTGTCGTGGATCGTGTGCCAGGGCACGCCGATCTCGATCCACCAAAATCCGCCGCGAGGATTGTCGGGGTAACGCCCCTGCTTGTAGAAAAAATCCGGATTCGTAAGCACCTTGGCCCACTCGGGCGGCGTGAAGGGCGCCGGACGTCCGATGTCGCGGGCATAGATGTGGATCGAACTCCCCATCGTGTCGGTGGAGGCCTGGGGCGGCGCATGCACTTCGCCGGTCTGCTCGCGACTTTCGGTCCCCATGCGCCAGCCGCAGCCGGCGAGGTCGGCCACAAGCCCGTCGCCGGTGCAGTCGATGAAGGTGCGCGCCCGAAGAGTCAGTTCGGTTTCGGCATTGGCGACCGTCGCGACCACCGCCGAAATGCGCGGACGCGGCGCGCACGCGGGACGATGATACCACCCCCGCGTCGTGTCGGGCAGAGGACGACGGGGCAAATCCGAAAGCGCGCTCAGGTCGTCGTCGCCCAGCAGAACGTCACGAATGCCGGTGTTGAGATGGAGCGTCAGACCCGGGGTGCGACGCACGAGATCGTAGAGCACCTGGTCGAACACCGAGTTGGTCCAGCCGTTTTCGTTGATGAACTCGTGATTGCGCGCGCGTTCCTCGATGAGCAGCTCGGAGAGAATGCCGGTTTCGCGGGCGTAGGCATGAAACTGGGCCGCGCCATGCACGGTGACCCCGATCTCGGAGGACGCGTTGCCCCCCAGCACCGGCCGGTCATGAACCAAGGCCGTGCGTGCACCCCGACGGGCGGCGGCAATGGCGGCGCAGACCCCGGCAAGGCCTCCTCCGCAGACAACGATATCATGGGTTTCGGCAAGGTGCTTCATCAAGGTAGCCCGCCAGCAAACGCTGGTTTAACTTGCGAGCAATCGACGCCCAATGACACTGTATCATCATGCCCCCATCCCCCTCCCCGACCATTCGTTCGCTTGCGGCGGAACTCAAGGTGTCGCCCATCACGGTATCGCGCGCGTTGCAGGGACTCAAAAATGTGCGTCCGGAATTGGCGGCACGCATCCAGCAACACGCCCTTGCACGAGGATATCGGGCGGATCCCGTTTTGGCGGAAGTGCTCGGGGGATTGCGGAGGCGCACCGGAGTGCGCTACCGAGAACCGTTGCCTTTGTGTGGACTCACGCGCTCAGCTACCCGGTCGCCGAAGAACGAGGCGTCAAGGCGGCAGCGGAAGCCTTGGGTTACCGTGTGGACGTGATCAAACCGTGGACCTTGGGAGGAGGAAAGGGCGATATAAGCCGCATGCTCTGGTCACGAGGCATTCGAGGAGTGCTGCTCGCGCCCAATTATAGCCGGCCGGATCCGCGTTACGACCTCGACTGGCCGCGCTTTTGCACCGTCCTGCTGGGGAGTTCTTTGGTAAATCAGGGGCTGACACGCGTTTCGCGCGATTACTATCACGATGCCACGCTCGCGCTGGATCAGCTCCGAAAGCATGGCTGCCAACGTCCCGGAATCGTGCTGGAATCCAACTTCTATGAGCGAAGTGGCCGGCGTTGCGTCGCGGCATTCCTCGCCTTCGGAGGTTCGCGCAAACACACCCACGTCTTCAAAGTGCGCGACGATCTCAACCGCGATGCCGTCCTGCGCTGGTATGAGCAAACCAAACCGGATGGAGTCGTTGTGGCAGCCCCCCCGATCGCCGGCTGGCTTTCACACGCTCCCATGCTGGCGCTCCTGAATCAACCCTGTGAAACCGCGGGCACCGGGGTGCAGGTGAACTTCGAGCAAATCGGAATGGAAGGCATGCACGCGCTGAACGCCTTGTTACGAACGGATCGTCGGGGCCTTCTCCCGAACCCGACCAGCATTCTGGTGCCGGGCCGCTGGGTTGAAAACGGTTGTATAATACCAACGTCCGCTAGTGTTCTGTCGCACAAATAACCATACGTAAAAACAACCTCTGAAGGCCGAGCAACAGGAGCGGCGACGTCCCCGTCGCCGGACGGAACACCCGTTCCGCCGACAACGGAATGACAAAAAGCCGCGCTCACGCGCTCCCGGCGGCGGGGACGCCGCCGCTCCATTTATGCGTATAGTTATTTGTGCGCCACTACACTAGCAAGTAGACTTTAAGCTGTCGCGGCAGCAAGAGGTTACCTGATTGGCGAGCCAGGTATGGATGAGAGAGGGAACGGCGGCGGGGTGGACCAAGGGCGAGCCGCGGCGGTCAGATGATCTTCGAGCCGGCGCAACGAGGGATAGAGGCGGTTGGCGTGGCTGGAGCGGCATTTTGCCGAGGCCGATGCGCTGGGGGCGTTTTACCGGACGGTGACGCTGAGTCCGAATCACTTTCGAGTGCTGTTCAAACGGCAGACGGGGGAGACGGTGCAGGCGGAGCTGGCGAGGCTGCGGCTGCGGCGGGCGAGGTATTTGGTGCAAGAGACGGCGATGCCGATGAAGCGGATCGCGGCGGAGACGGGGCACGCCGATCCGCTTTATTTCTCGGTTCAATACCGGCGATTTTGGGGCCGTCCGGCGACGAAGGATCGCATGGCGGGCGGGGTGGCGTGAGTGGTTCGCTGAACGCTTGCTACCCGGGCAACGGTTGCATGATGGTGACGGTTTGCTCGGAGGTTTTAATTCTTACCCAAAATGAAACGCATCGGACTCATGGGCTGTGGCGTGGTCGCCCAGTATGGACATATTCCCGCAATCCTGGCGACGCCCGGCCTGCGCCTGCACGCGGTCTTTGATCCCAACGAGGCCAATCTCCGCGCAACCCAGGAGAAATTCGGGATTCCCCACGGGTTCACCGACGAGGAGGCGTTTTTTAAATGCGGCCTCGACGGCGTGAGCATCACATCGCCCGCGCCCTGTCACCACGCCAACGTCCTGCAGGCGGCCGCCCATCGGCTGCCCGTCCTTTGTGAAAAACCCCTCGCGACCAACCGGGCCGAGGCGGAGGAAATGATCGCCGCCATGAAGGACGCAGGGGTGAGTCTCTATTCTGCTTTTTGTTATCGGTTCAGTGATGCCGCGCTCAAGATCCGCGAGCTGATCCGCGCCGGGGCGATCGGCAAGGTCCGCTCCTCGCGCCTCATCTACAACTGGTCGTGCCACGGCAAGTTTTCCATCGATGCGGACGGTCGCAAGGTGATCCAGAAGCGGCGTGAAGATCGCATGTTCGAAGGCGGTCCGATGGTGGACTGCGGCACGCACCAGATTGATCTCGCCGCGTTCTGGATCGGTTCGCCGGTGCGCTCGTTCAGCGCGCATGGTGCCTGGGTGGACGACTATGAGGCGCCCGATCACATGTGGGTGCACATGGATCACGCCGACGGCGCGCACACCGTCGTGGAAATCAGCTACTCTTATCATCACACCTCGAAAAACCTTCTCTCCGAGTTTACCTACGAGCTGATCGGCACGGGAGGGGTGATCCGCTACAACCGGGAGACGGAAAGTTTTTCCCTGGAAAACGGCGAGGGCCGTCAGGAGTTTCCCTTTTCGGGCGAGAAAAACTTTGAGGCGATGTATGAAGAATGGTCGCGCGCGCTGGTGAGCGGGGAGTCTGCCTTGCTGACCAACGCCGAGGACGGCATGCGGGTCGTGGAGATTGCGAGGCAGGCGACGGATGACGTCATCGCTGCCCGTCGGCAGGGGTGAGGATCAGACTTTGAGGGCGTGACCGATCATGATCCGGTGGCCGTCGGGAGTGCGCAGGCCAAACTCGCGCATGTGCCAGGGCTTATCGGAAATTTCAGAGAGGAAATCGGCTCCCAGTGCCTTGAGGTGCTGGAAGTAGCTGTCGGCATTTTCGACGCGGAGAGCCGAAAAGAAGAAAAGACACGACGACGAGGATGAAGGGTTTCACGACGGCCCGAGAGCGAAATGCGGAAGACCTCCTTTGTCTAAACATTCCAGCTTTGGAGGAGCTTGATATAGTTGGCGCGTCCGTGGACGTCGGGATCGGGCAGCACTTCATGTTCAACGCGCTGCGCATCTGGTCCATGATGCGGTTTCGTTAATCTAGGCGACGATGGAGCAGGGGTGTGGTTACACGGGAGGGAGACGACCTGCACGGCGTTGGCACTGGCGAGGAGGGGCTTGATGAGGTCCTCGGGGAGGATGTCCGAACAATCCCCTGAGAGTTCACATACGGGGGGCGTTTAGGTTTCACCCGATTACAAAGTTGGGCACGATGGACTTTTTATCCCGATGAAAGAAATTCCCTTTTCCGCTGTGCTCACGACGGACCCCAAAACCAAGCGCCGGGTCTGGCGCATCTGTCCCGCCGGGCAGAACGGCACCCATGCCTACTTTACTTCGCCGAGCTTCGACCTGAAAGGCCGGCTGCTGACCACCATCGAAATCGAGGGCAAGGTCCAGTTGTGTCGCGTGGATTTGCGTCTTGGAACCTGCCATCAGTTGACGGACTTGGATGGTATTGTTTTTCAGGAGTTCAGTGTAATCCCCCAGCGCAACGGAGTGTTAATCTGCAGGGATCGCCGGGAAATCATCCTGATCGATATCGAGACCGGCGCGCATCGCGTCATTTTCACCGCCCCGGACGGTTATATCACAATCGTTCCCACGGCCGATAACTCGGGGCGCTACTTGGCTTTTGCCGTGACAGAAAAAATTCCCGTTTTCACGCGTTCGAAGGCGATCTACTCCGACATGGAGGGGATTTTCTACGCGCGTCCCCGGTGCCTGATTCTCCGCCTAGATCTGGACACGGATGCGGTGGAGGTGGTCTGGGGCGAACAACGCTGGCTCACGCATGTGCTGATCAACCCCGTCGATCCCGACACTATCGTATACTGCCACGAAGGCGGCTATATGCCCGATTCCCGCCTATGGGCGGTCTCGGCGAGAAAGAGCCACAAAAAACAACCCCGCTGCCTCTTTCCCGAAACCCGAAACCATTTTCTGGTTCACGAGTTTTTCTGTCCGGACGGCGTCTTGGGCGTCCAGTGTGCCAAATGGCCGGACGACCATGTGGAGATGCCGTGGGGCGATCCGCGCAGCCAGCACGGCGTCCTGTTTCTGGACATGGACGGAGGGATCGTGGCCGAATACATGCATCCCGCCGATCGCAGCATGCATGTGCAGTCGAACGCCGACCGGTCACTCATCGTTGCTGACACCCTCAGCGTCGCTTGGAACCAGCCGCACGACGAGCATTCGCTATCCTTGCTCCGGCCGGACGCCAAAAAGATCCTGCAGCCGGAACACCTTTGCGACCACGGAACGAGCTGGAAGAGTCAGCATTCGCATCCGCACCCTTCGTTTTCACTCGATGAGAAATACATCGCCTTTACCTCGGATGCAGGCGGCTCGCTCAGTCCTTATGTTGTGGAGATTTGAGGCACGCGTGAATCCCCTTCTTGAATGAGGTATGGTTGAGGGCTAATACCGTCCTTTTCAAAAATATTTGGACGAAAGATGTGCAGAGTCGTGACCATCCCTTCAGGTGTAAACTGAAAGAATGGTTCACTGTTCTTGGCTGCCGTGCTGGCAAAAACTGTGGTGAGCTGGAGCTGCTCGGGATTTCCGTCTTTGTCGTAGATTTGATCCAATGCCTTAAAATATGGCTGACGGGGTGAAACCCAAACGCCCCAGGCTCGTTTTATATTCACTTCAGTCTCTTTTGAAAAGGGCAAGCCCTGTGCACATCTGAACGTGAACGTCGATACATGGAAAAAACTGTGCACGCTGGATTTTAGCACCCAGACGGATGCGGATGTAAGCAACCGCGACGTTAATGTCACGTAACACAGGCGGTAATCCCGATCTCTTCAACTACCCGCATCCAGAGGCATGGCAGGTCATTATTCACCGACGCGCCCAAACTTGCCCCAAGTAACGGTCAAGGGAGATACTGTAGCAGGTAATTTGTTGGTGTGCATCAAGATCACGATGCCTGCCGCAGGGTTTCCAACCCGTCACCATGTTGAGGCTAGGGGTTCGATCTGAAACCATCTGATGGCCGTTTTCCAGATGGCGCTACCATTCGCTGGACTCTAGATGGTTTTAACCGTCGCTCGCTCGATAATCTGCATGGGGGCTCCTGCCAATTGCGCGGGCTTTCCGTCCAGGACACCGAGCACGGACGCGCCGATGGCTTCCATCGGGTAGGCCAGCGTGGTCAGGCTCGGATTGATCGCGGCCAGTGTCGGACTGTTGTCCACGCCGAGCACCGAAATGTCCTCGGGCACGCGCAGGCCCATTTCCGAAAGCAGCATGATAGTCTTCAACGCCAGCCAGTCGTTGTGGCAGAAGAGCGCGGTGGGACGGCCCTCCTCAATCGCGCGGGCAAGACTCGCGCGGTCGACGCCTGCCAGAACCTGCGGCGACAGCCCCAGCGCTCTCACTTGTTCCTCATAACCTTTGGCACGCGCCGCGATGGCATGGCTCCGCCGCGTGTAGGTCAGATGAAGGATGCGGCGATGCCCTCGGTCGTGAAGATACCTGACCGCCGTCCGTCCCGTTTCCCTTTCGTCGGGCGCGAGGAAATGAACACCCGTCCCCTCGCACGGACCCACTAGCGAAACCAGCGCCATGTGTTTGGAAACCGAAGGAGGCACCTCGATGCCTTCCTCCGGAGGAATCACCAGAGCCATGCGATGACGGCGCGCGGCGAAATCGTCGAGCGCCGCCAGAAAATCCTCGCGCGACTCGACCGGCGTGAGCTGGAGACGGAGGTTTCGCTCCTTCAGGCGCCGGCCGATCTCGGCGAACAAATCCATGAAGAAGATGTTGTTCACAGAGGGGATGATTGCGCCGACCGTGCCGCTTTGCCCGGTGATCAATTCACGAGCCGCCGGGTTCGGACGATAGCCGTGCTGTTGCGCAAGGCCCAGAATCCGGTCGCGTGTCTTCAGGCTGATGCCGGCGCGCCCGTGCAAGGCACGGTCCACGGTGCCTTGGGAAACACCGCACAACCGCGCCAGTTCGAGCGACGAAATCATCGGCGGAACTCAATCTTCCGGACGTCGATTTGGCCGGCCTTGGTTTCGATGAACGGACGCCCGTCCTTCACGCCCACGGTGCCGAAGCCCGTCGCGGTCGAAAGGAAGCTGCGGAAGTCGCCCTTGATCTGCGGAGCCAGATACAGCGTTTTTTCAACGGCGTCATAACGGGCGCCGGTGAGAGCCTGAAGCAGCGCGTAGGACGCCATCGCGCGCGCATACCAGTGCCCGCACTCGTATTCGTTGAAGGGATTGCGCACCCTCCCGTCGTAGCGCGCGCGCACCGCCCGCACGATCTGCAGACCCTCCTCGACACGACCCGACGAGATGAGATGCGACGCCACCTGGTATTCGATGCCCGTCCAAACCTCCTCCGAGTAAGGCAGCGGCAGCGACAGGCGGTTGCCGCGCGGCCACGTGCAAAGAAGCAGGCCTGCCTCGTGTCCCAACGCATAGCTGTAACGCTGCGGATTGGCATGCCTGGAGAGGTCCGCCTTGAAGTTGTGGTTGAAAACAGAATCCAGGTGCCGGCCCGTTTTAACGCCGTCGATGAAGGGAGGAAGTCCCGCCGCCCAGCCGAGCCACGCGCCGATGATGCCGTCCGACAGGCATCCTTCGCCGTATTGGTATCTGGGGCCTTCGGCCTCAAGGAGCGCCAGCGCCTCGGGAGAATAGTCCTTGCTGTTGTTCAGACCGCTCGACTCGGTCGGGTCCTTCGCCTGCAGCCCGGTCCAGCGGATTTTCTGATAAAAATAATCGCCGTTGAACAAGCTCCCTTCGAGCTGCGCCCGTCCGTCCGCGACAAGCTTTTCGTAAAGCGGAATGGTTTCGCCCATGGCCTTGCCCATCTCGATGGCGGCGGTCAGCGCGCCGAGGTAAAAGCTGCCGCACATGCCGTTCTCCCCCCAAAAATCGATGTCGTAGGTGTTGTGATGCGGCTCCGAAGGCAGCCCCTTGTGCATCGGGTCCCACGTCTGGATGCAGTAATCCATGCTCTGCCTGACCTGCGGCCACATTTTTTTGAGCCACGAGAGGTCGCCGCTGATCCGCCAGTCGCGATACACCTTGATGATGCCGCCCAACTGGCCGTCGGCGGCGGCATACCAGTTGTAGGTTTTCTGCTCGGCGCGGGACGTGATCGGCAGGGATGCTCGAAAATTCTGGTGTCCTTGATCGTTTTGAGACTCGAAGAACTCTGTTTCCCGCAGCCCTCGCTCCAGTTCAGGGAAAAGATGAGGCAGGGCTTGGGCGTAGTTCCACACATGCGTGCAACTGCCTTCGCACGAGCCTATTTCGTCATGGCAACCTTCCCATGCCCACATCCGCCCGTCGTGCTGGCGGAAGACCGTGGGGGATTTCAGAATGGTGAGGTTGGCGGCGACCGCGTCCACCGCCTCCGGCGGCAGCGTGGAATCATAAAAGGCGTCGCTGAAGACCTTCGATTTCTCCCGCAGGGCGGCGTAGTTTTCCCGCCAAAAGCCTTCGACTGCGCCGATGTCGGCGAACGCCGTGGCATGCCACGGACGGTAATAACGTCCTTCTGGAGATTCCCAACGCAGGTTCGAAAAAGGCACGCGCCACGCCCATTTCACGACGACCGTTTTTTCCTGCCCGGGAGCAAGGCTGATGGGCAGGTAGAGACTTCCGCCAGGGCTCGATTTTCTTTTGGCGACGGGCCAGTCGATGCACTCCGCGTTCTGGATGGATTTCCAAACCATGGTTATTGCGTCAAACCAGCCCCCGCGAAACCAGGCCGGGTTCACCTTCACCGCATCATCGTCGATCCAGACGGTGAACTGCCCCTCGTCCCAGGGCTTTTCCGCGTGCCCCGGCTGCTCAAGCACGAAACCCCGTGCGGTGCGCGTCACTCGGTCATCCGACTCCGGCGTGCCGGTCGCCATGAAGTTCGAGGCGTGAAACGAAAAGACCGCCTCGACCGGCTCCGACGTCGGATTGGCGAAACGATATTCGACCCCGACGACCGGCAGACCGGAGTTGTCGGCATCATTGGGGACAAAGGGATTCCACGCCGTGATACCGACCTTCAGCGGAATTTGCGTATCAGTCAGCCCGACCTCCGCAAACGGGAACCGCGCGGTGAAGTGCGCTTCCTCAAAATGGGGAAAGCCTAAAATGCGCCCGCGCCCGCCATCGCCGGACGAGTCAAAGACATCCCCCCATGGAAACATGATCCGCCAGCCCGGCACCGGTCCGGTGAGCACCCGGGGGGTGGCGGGCGCGCCCGCCCGGCCCTTGATCGCAACCGCCGCAAAAAGATACGGCTCGTTGTAGATCGCCGGCTGATGACGCAGCGAGACGGACGTGAAGGAGCCCGTTCCATCGATGCAAACCATGCCGGTCCCGATGCCGCCCAAGGGAAAAGCGACCTTGTTCAGGTATTCATTACGATAAGTGCCGTAACCGGCAGCGACAGATTCTTTTGAGTCGATAGGGGGCATGGTTTTATGACATAGCGTGTAGCTACACGAAATCAACGGTTTTCTTGCGCCGGAAGGCCGAAGTCTTGCGAAAACCTGTTTCGGTCTTAGTCCGTCAGAAAAGACCATGCCACCCGTTCAGCTCTCCTCTCTCGCATCCGGCCGCGCCGTTCAGGACGGATCCTCGAACGGCTTGTGCCCCGGTCGGTGGGTAGCCAAAAAAGGCCGGCCTGTTGAGGGCCGGCCTTTGAGGATGAGAACGAGAACGATTACGAGAAAGAGAACGATCTCTTACCGGTATTCTTCGCCGGTGGCGGCGTTGATGATCTTGTAGTTTTCGACGTGGTAGGCCGGGTCGGCGCGGAAGGCCAGCTTCACGCCGAACAGCTTTTCCATGCGGACAAGCAGGTTCGCATCTTCGCTGCGGAGACGCTCCAGAATGCTGGGGTGAACCAGCACGCGGAGGTTGTATTCCTTGCCGTCGTTGCGACCCGTGAGGCGGCGGACGATGGCGCTGAGGCGGCGCTGCAACTCGACCGACATGGTCGTGGCCGACTTCACGATGCCGCGTCCGCGGCAATACGGGCAGTCGGTGTAGAGGTTGGACGAGAGCGACTCCTGCTGGCGCTGGCGCGTCATCTGGAGGATGCCGAGCTGGCTGATGGGCAGGATATGGTTCTTGGCCTTATCCTCGGACATCGCATCCACGAGCTTGTCGTAAACGCCGTTGCGATGGCGGCGTTCCTTCATGTCGATGAAGTCGATGATGATGAGGCCGCCGAGATTGCGCAGGCGGATCTGGCGGGCGGCCTCGACGGCGGCCTCCAAATTCACGGCGTAGATGACGTTCTTCTCCTCGCCGCCGCGGTTCTTGTGGGAGCCGGTGTTGACGTCGATGGCGATGAGGGCCTCGGTCTCGTCGATGATGATCTCGCCGCCGGAAGGCAGGGGGACCTTGCGCTGGCCGGTCTGCTCGATCTGGCGCTCGATGTTGAAGCGTTCGAAGATCGGAATGTTGTCCTTGTAGAGGGCGATCTTGGAGCGGGAGCGTTTGGAGATCTGGGCGACGAGGTCCTGGGTTCGCTTGTGGTCCTCTTCGTTGTCGATGAGGACGCGGTCAACCTCCTCGGTGAGGAAGTCGCGGACGGTGCGCTCGACGAGATTCGGCTCCTGATAGAGGCAGGCGGGGGCGCGCTCGGTCTGCATCTTGTGCTGAATCTCCTCCCACTTCTTGAGCATGATGTGGAGGTCGCGCACGAAGTAGCGGGTCTTTTTGCCTTCGCCGGCGGTGCGGACGATCACGCCCATGCCCTCGGGGATGGTGAGGTCCTGGAGGATCTGCTTGAGGCGCTGGCGCTCCTTCGGGTCCTCGATCTTGCGGGAGATGCCGCATTGGTCGGAGAACGGCATGAGCACGAGGTAACGGCCGGGGAGGGCGAGGTTGGTCGTGGTGCGCGGGCCCTTGGTGCCGATGGGGCCCTTGGTGACCTGGATGACGATTTCGCTGCCGGGCGGATACATCTGGGGGATGTCCTTGACGGTCGGCTCGGCGGGGCGGGGCGGGGCGTTCTTGCGCTTGTTGACGCGGACGACCTCGACGGAGGAGTCGGCGGCGGCGGGGAGCATGTCCCAGTAGTGGAGGAACGCGTTCTTGGAGTAGCCGATGTCCACGAAGGCGGCTTTGAGGCCGGGATCGAGGTTCTTGATGCGGCCCTTGAAGATGCCGCCGACCATGCGGTTGTCGGAATCGCGCTCGATTTCGAACTTGTCGAGGACGCCGTCGATGAGGAGGGCGACGCGTTTTTCGAGCGGCTCGGAGTTGATGATGAGCTCGCGGAAGGTGGTCTTCTCCTTCTTGAAGACGGAGAGGATTTTTTCGAGCAGCGGACGGTCCTTGGAGCGCGCCTGGGCGCCGGTTTTCAGTTCGTTGCGGTCAACGGGTTCGGCTTCGACGGAGGGCGGGGGGTTGGTGAGTTCCTCGTCATAGTGACTGGCATCCGGTGGCTGGGAGCCGCCGGAGGAAGGGGCAGGGGATGAATCGCTCATGGTGGGTGTTGTCGTTTGGTTGGACGGGGCACCCCTGGTCTTTGGTCGCGGCGCAGGAAATTCCGGCAGAGCGGTCGATATCGAATCCAGGCTTCATTTTCACGTGAAGTCCTTTCGGAAGCGATAGACGCTTTGAACCAGTCCTTGCAGCAAGCAGCAACTAAGCACAAAGGAGCCACCGTAGCTGATAAAGGGAAGCGGTATGCCCGTGATGGGCACGAGTCCGATGGTCATCGCGATGTTCACGAAGACATGCACTGCGAACAACACCGTGACGCCGATGGCGATCAAGGTGCCGAAGCGGTCGCGGGCGAGCCCGGCGACGCGTATGCCGTTGAACATCAATATGCCAAACAAACCCAGAACCGTAAGACTTCCCAAAAAACCTTTCTCCTCGGCGATGACCGAGAAGACAAAATCGTTGTGCGCGACGGCGCGGGGCAGGTAGCCGAGCTGGGCCTGCGTTCCCTGCGTCCAGCCCTTGCCGGCGAGGCCGCCGGAGCCGACCGAGATGGTGGACTGGATTTGATTCCAGCCGATGTCGGCGGGGTCGTATTTCTGCGGATCAACGAAAGAGATGATGCGGTTGCGCTGGTAGTCGTGCAGGGGCAGGATGCCGTGCGGCTCGAACTTACCCTTATCGTTCATGTAGGAATACTTGTGGGCATCCATGAACTGCGTGTATTTATACGAATCCAGCGCCACCAGGCCCACGAGGATGAGGAACGCGCCCAACGCCACCGCAAAAAAGCGGGTGGAGAGGTTGGAGACGTAGAGCATGGAGAACACCACGGGAGGTAGCACAATCGCCGACTTTAGATCGGGTTGCAGCAGGATAAGGAAGATGGGCACACCCGCAGCAAGCGCCAATTTCCAGAGCGTGCCGAGGGAGTTGGCGATGGTGCCGACCTTGGAGCGAACGAGGATACCGGCGACGACGAGGAGGACGGCGGCCTTGGTGGGTTCGGACGGTTGCAGGGTGAAAAGCCCCAGATCGAGCCAGCGCTGCGCCCCGAAACGCTGGGTGCCGACGCCGGGGGTGATGACGAGGATCAGGGCGACGATGCAGCCGAAATAGAACCAGTGGGAGAAACTCAGCCAAAAACGGTAGTCTATGAGGGAGACTGCGATATAGAGGCCGGCGCCGGACGTGAGCCAGAGGAGTTGCTTGAGCCAGTCGTTTTGGTGGGTGGCGAGTTGCGCACTATAGATGAAGGCCACGCCGATGGCGCTCAGGATCAGGAGGACGACCGGCGTGATCCAGTCGAAGCGCTCGCGCGTCGTCGTTTTGAAGACGCTGAGAAGGTCGAGGGGAGTGCGGAGGGTGCCGGCCACGGATTGAACAAAGGCGTTGCGGGCGGCGGCGCAACCTTGGCGTGGAGAGAAGGCCGATTTTAACCATGATGGAGCGTGGAAGCGCGGAAATGGTCACGCTGCCAAGCGTGGCCCGGAACGAAGTGAAGGGTGACTGAATCGGGTGCCCTTTGGGCAGATGAAGGAACAAACACACGAAATACACGAAAGTCGGAGGGAGTTGTTCCAGGCAACCCTGCAGTGGCGGCTGATATAGTCTTACGGGAAGAAGATCTCCTCAAGCGAGGCGCAGAGGGCGTGGTAGACGGGGAGATGGAGTTCCTGGATGTCCACGACGGTGGTCGCGGGAACGCGCACGGCGACGTCGGCGAGCGGGGCGAGTTTTCCGCCGGAGGAGCCGGTGAGGAGGACGGTGCGCAGGCCGAGCGCGCGGGCGGTGTGGAAGGCGTTGATCACGTTGCGGGCGTTGCCGGAAGTGCTGATGCCGAGCACGACGTCGCCGGGGCGGCCGAGCGCGAGGACTTGCTGCGCGAAGACGATGTCGGCGCGGATGTCGTTCGCGATGGCGAGCGCGAGCGCGGGGTGTCCGGTGAGGGAGATGGAGGGTAGTCCGCCCTGGAGCGAATCGGCGAGCATCGCGCCGTCGTTACCGGCCTGCGCGAGGAGGGAGGCGCGCAGTGCTGTGGCAATCGGACGCGGACGCAGGAACGCCTTCATGAGCTCGCCGACGATGTGGTCGCAGTCGGAGGCGCTGCCGCCGTTGCCGCAGAGGAGCAGCTTGCCGCCGCCGCGAAAACTGTCGGCGATCACGTCGAGGGCGCGGGCGACGTCGGGCAGGACGGGGGCGAGCTTGGGATGTTTTTGGCCGAGTTGGGAAATGACGGGGTGCATGGTGTGTTGGGATCAGGGTGCGCCTTCGCCGAGCCAGCCGAGCGTGCGCAGCCAGTCGCGGTAACGGTCGAGGGAGTGAGGGGTGTGGCCGGCGAGGTAATGGTTTTCGCCGGAGCCGAGGGGGCTGGTCCACGTGAGGTGGTAACAGGTTTTTTGGGCGGCGGTGAAAGGGACGCGTCCGAGCGGGGTGACGGCGTCGCGGAGGGCGCGGGATTCGCCGGAGAGCACGACGGCACCGGTGGAGACGTCGGTCACCTGCCAGGTGAGCGGGAGGTCGTCGCGGGTGTCGTTGCAGGCGACCAGTTCGATGGCCCAGTCGCGCGGCTCGCGGAACACGAGGCAGAGCGGGGCCTGCGAACGGCGTACGACGGCGAAGGCGCGCTTGGCGACGCCGTAGTAGTCGACGATGGCGTCGGAGAACTGGGGCCAGCCGTCGCGGAGATTCCACCACACGATGCCGGTGCGGCGCCATTTGCCGGAGCGGAAGTGCTCGATAAAAAACTTGAGGGCCTCGGCCTGCACGGCCTGCGAGGCGAAGGCGAAGTCGGCGAGGGTGTCGGGCACGGCGCCGAAAAGTTCACGCACCTGTTTGCGCATGAGCTCGACGCGGTAGTCGTGGAGATTCACGCCGGGCACGGGCGACGTGGAGTGGAGGAGCCACTCGTCATTTTCGGGCGGCCAGAGTTTTTCGGGCGAGATGAAACGGGCGACGGATTCGGGCGCGGGGCAGCCGTGGTAGCCCAGCTCCGAGGCGAAGTGCGCGGGCGAGAGGCGGTAGTAGTCGCTCTTGAAGTTGTCGCGCGGTCCCCAGAGGTGGCGTTCGGGCAACGCGTCGAGTCCGTCGGGGTGTCCGTGGGCGGCACTGTCGATGAACGGGGACGACGGCAGGTAGTCGCGGCCGGGATCGTGGGCGCGCACGACGGCGGGAAGAACGACGCGGTTGAGGACGTTGTCGTTGGGGTTGCCGCCGTCGAAACCCGGCCAGCTGTGGGCCTCGTCGACCTCGTTGTCACCGGCCCAGAGCGCGAGACAGGCGTGCGGGCGGAGGCGTTTGACGACCTTGACGGCCTCGGAGGCGAGGCGGCGTTGGAAGTCGTCGTCCTGCGGATAGAGGGCGCAGCCGAGCGCGAAGTCCTGCCACACGAGGATGCCGGCCTCGTCGCAGAGATCGAAGAAGAGGTCGTCCTCGTAGACATTGCCGCCCCAGCAGCGGAACAGGTTGCAACCGAGCGCGGCGGCCTGCGCGACGATTTCAGGGATGCGCGCGCGGTCGCGCGAGTGGTAGGCGTCGGCGGGCACGTGGTTCGTGCCGAGAATGAACACGGGTTCGCCGTTGACGTGGAAGCCGAACGCGCCGGAGCCCTGGGCATCGGTGGTGGCGGTGCGTTCCAAGCGCACGGTGCGCACGCCGTGGCGGAAGGTGGCGCGGTCGAGTTCGACGCCGTTTTTGAAGAGACGGACGGTGACGTCGTAGAGGTTTTGATCGCCGCGACCGCGCGGCCACCAGCGGAGGGGCTTCGGGAGTTTTACGGCGACGCGGCCGGCTTCGAAGAGAAGTTTTTGGCGCTGGTGAAAACGTGAGTCTCTGCAGACGCCGGTGATCTCGACCTCGTAGTCGGCGGCGGTGATCGGACCGAGGCGGGCGCGGACGTGGAGCGACAGGTCGGCCTGATGTTCGTCGGCGCGGACCGTGCGCAGCCAGACCTCATCGAGATGTTCGACGGGGCGGACGATCAGGGTGACAGGACGCCAGAGTCCGGCGGAGAGGGCGCGCGGCATGATGTCCCAGCCGAAGCTGTGCGGGGCCTTGCGCACATGGAGTCCGTCCCAGGCGTTGCGCTGGGCAGTGACGCCGGCGGGGTAATCGAAACGCACGGCCTCGGGGCCGACCGGACGCAGGTGGACGACGAGGTCGTTTATGCCGAAGCGAAGGTGATTGGTGACGTTGAACTCGTGTTCGACGAGGGCGTTATCACTGGTGCCGACGGGTGCGCCGTTGAGGAAGTAGGTGGCGAAGCAATCGACGCCCTCGAAGCGCAGGAAGGCGGGGCCGGAGGGAAGAGCGGCGAGTTCGAAGCGGCGCGCGTAGGAGACGTGTTTGGTTTCGTAGGCGCGCAGCGCGGCGACGTTCATCCCGAAGAACGGCTCGGGAATCACTCCGGCGGCGTGGAGATCGAGTTCGAAATTGCCGGGGACGGTGGCCGGGTGGCGTTCGGCGGAGCCTGCTTCGAGGGCGGCCAGCGTGGTGGCGGCGGGCGGTTGGTCGCTCAGGAAAAGCGTCCAAGGTCCGTCGAGTGATTGGCGCGGCTGGAGCGGAAAATTCATGGGGTGGGTGAGCAGAGGGTTCCGTCGAGGCCGGCGCGGGCGACGGCGAGCGAGGCGAGATCGCCGATGGATTCTCCGAGGGCGGCGGGAACCACGCGGCAGCGACGCACGGCGGCGGGCAGGGCCTCGCGTTCGAGTTCGCGCAGTGCGCGTGGCGCCAGCAGATCCTCGCAGCGGGAGTAAACACCGCCGATGCAGATGACTTCGGGGTTGAGCAGATCGACGAGCAGGGCGAGGCCGCGTCCGAGGTAGAACGCGCTGGTGGCAAACACATCCGCCGCCAGCGGATCTCCCGCGCGGGCGGCGTCGGCGACGGTGCGCAGTTCCAGTTTTTCAAGAGCAGTTTCGTCGGCGCAGAACGATACGGTTTCGCCGCGCGACCATGCTTGGCGGATGCGTTCGCGGGCGAGGCGGGTGATGCCGCCGCCGGAGCAAAACCCCTCGAAAGAACCGGCCTTGCCGAAGCCGACCGGGCCGTCTTCGGCGAGGCGAAGGTGGCCGGCTTCGCCCGCGAGATCGTCGGCGCCGGCGTGGAGGCGGCCGTTGATGATGAGGCCCGCGCCGAGGCCGGTGCCGAACGTCAAAAAAATCGCGTCGCGGGTGCCGCAGGCAGCGCCCCAGGTCCACTCGGCGAGGGCGCCCGCGTTGGCGTCGTTCATCAGGAAGGCGCGTCCGCCGAAGCGGTCGGTGAGCAGGCGGGTGATCGGCACGCGGTCCCAGCCGGGGAGGTTGGGCGGAGACAGGACGAGACCTTCGCGTGAACTCAGCGGGCCGCCGCAGGAAACGCCGAAGACGGGAGGGGCGTCGCCTGCCTCGGGTCGGGCGAGCAGGGTCGCAATCGTGCGCATGAGGCGGTCGAGCGCGTGGGCGGGGCCGAGGGCGGTTTCGGTGGGGAAGCTTTCCTTGACGAGCACGCGTCCGTCGGCGGTGCCGAGCACGACGGCGCACTTGGTCCCGCCGATGTCCACGCCGACCAGAACGGGTGCGGGGGTCGGGGTGAGCGGGGGTGACGACGACATGGTGCCAGTCTATCCGAAGCGGGTTAAATCAAGCGTTGCCAAAAAAGGTATTCTTTTTGTCTTTTTGGCTATGACCACCAAGCGCCGGCCGCGTCCTCCCTACCGCGTGCAGATCGTGGCGGACTCGCGCTGGGAGTATTTTCGCGAGGCGGTGCTGGGGGCGCGGCACTACGGGTTCGAGACGGGGAGACTGGAGTTTGCGGAGCGCTGGCTGGACTATGAGTTCAGCGGCGACCTTGCGGCCTTGGTGAAGCGCGACGGCGTGCAGGGCATCGTGGCGACACTGCACACGCCCGCGTTGGAGCGGCGGTTTGCGAAGTTGTCGGTGCCGGTGGTGAACATTTCCAACGGTCCGGTTTCGTCGCTTGTGCCGCTGATCACGCAGGACGACGTGGCGGTGGGGCGGCTCGCGGCGGCGCATCTGCGGGCGTGCGGGTGTAGGGCGTTCGGTTTCTGGGGCATGGCGGGCGCGGCGTTTTCGGATCAGCGGTTAAAGGGATTCAGCGCGGCGCTGGCGGAGCAGGGGCTGGTGCCGGCGGTCGGATTGGCGAGGGGCAACGCTGCGGGTTGGACGCGGCGGTTGCAGGCGTGGCTGGCGGCGTTGCCGAGGCCGACGGGGGTTTATGCGGCGGACGATATGTATGCGCTGGCTGTCATCCGCGCGGCGCGGGCGCTGGGGCTGCGCGTGCCGGAAGACGTGGCGGTGCTCGGGACGGGCAACGAGGATTTCTGGGTGGATTTCGAGCGGGTGCCGCTCTCGAGCATCAAGCTGCCGGCGCGTGCGATCGGGCACGAGGCGGCGGCGTTGCTCGACCGGCTCATCACACGCGGCGTGCGCACGGAGAAGGAGGCGGCGCGGAGGCTGCCGGTCACGGAGATCGCGCGGAGGCGGTCGACGGACGTGATTTTTTGCGAGGACGAGGCGGTCGGGCGGGCGTTGCATTATATCCGCGACCGGGCGCACGAGAATCCCTACGTCGAGGACATCGCGCGGGTGGCCGGCGTGTCGCGCGCGAGCCTCAAGATGCGTTTCCGCAAGGCCGTGGGACGTTCCGTGATGGCGGAGATCCTGCGGACGCGCATCGGGCGCGCGCAGGCGCTGCTGGCGGAAACCGACCTGCCGATGAGCCAGGTGGCGGAGCGGTGCGGGTTTCCCAATTCGCAGCGGTTCAGCGTGCGCTTTAAGAAAATTACCCGGCTCACGCCGAGCGCCTACCGGGCGAGTCTGCGGCCGAAGGCGTAGGAGCGGATCGCAGGCGTTCCGATCATCGCGAGCAAGCTCGCTCCTACACTCAGGCCATCGCCTGCAAGCAGGCTCCTACATTTCGATCAAGGTCAGTGGGTGGTCAGCGTGTAGCTGAAGGCGTAGCGCTTGGCGTTTAGCTTGTAGCGGTCGAGGGCGTCGGGGCCGCAGCTTTGGGTGCCGAGACCTCGGTGGGCGGCATCCAGATACACGACCGTCTCGGCTCGGGGCGCGAGGTCGGTCGTGTGCTTGGCGGCGTAGAGATCCTCGGCGGCGTAGTGCGACGCGTTGAACTCGAAGAGCGGGGCGGCGGTGATGAGGAGCGCGGGGAGTAGCGGCGAGCGTGAGCGAGCCGACGAGCCCGGAACGGGTCGCTTACGCTCCCCGCCACGTTCGGAGGGGGAAAGCTCCAGCCAGCGGGTGTCGGTGTGGTGGCCGTGTTCTTGCGGCATCACGTAGTCCACGTATTCGGCGGTGACGGTGGTCTCGTAACGGGCGACGAGACTGCCGGCCTTGCGGTCGTTGTAGTTCTCGACGGGACCGCGTCCGAAGTAGGCGAGATTTTCGTAGCCGGACACGAGGTCGAAGCGCACGCCGGCGCGGGGGAGATCGGTCATGTCGTCGCCGGAGAAGGCGATGTCGTTGTCAACCACGAGGCGGCCGTCGGCGTGCAACGTGTAGCGGTGCGTGTGCGTGCAGTCGGTCCACTTTTCACGGCCCGAGGCGGCGTGGGCGAGCGTGACGGTGACGGAACCGTCCTTGTTGGCCTTCCACTCGAATTTGCCGGGCTGGTGCTGGAGGGGCTTGGCGATGAGGCCGAGTTTTTGCCAGCGGCCGAGAGCTTTGTAGTCTTGCCCGGTCCAGAGCTTGAGTCCGTCGTTGTCGGTCGCGGCCCGGTTGAGCTCGACGAGCGGACCGCGGGCGAGGAGCTCGACGCCGCGCACGCGGAGCGAGGACAGCGTCGAGGTGGCGCGGTCGAAGGTCGCGGCGGTGTCGCCGGCGATGAGGATGACGCCGCCGACGGTTTCCTCGGCGAGGACGGGGGCGGAATCCACTCGCAGGCGCTCGCGGCTACGGGGGGAGGGTTTGGGGGCGGGCGTCAGCGCGAGCTGGGTCCAGGCGGTTTCGTGTCCGCGTTTGGCGAAGCTGGAGTCGGCGACGGTGGTCCAGATGACGTTGAGACGGGCCTCGGAGTTGGCGGGGAGTTTGCCGAGCGCGAGGGTGATGTCCTTCGACGCGCCGGGGGCGAGGTCGAGTTTTGGGAGGTTGCCGCGCTTGGTGGCGACGCCGTCGATGAGGAGTTCCCAACGGCCCTGGAGGCGGGCGAGGGAGACGAAGTCGTGGTCGTTGCGCACGCGGATGCGGATACCGGAACCGGAGCGGACGGCCCGGCGGTCCGTCCCTACCGTTTCAACCACGACGGGCTGGGCGAGGTGCTTGAATTCCCACATCGCGGGGTGGGGGACACGGTCGGCGGAGACGAGGCCGTCGCAGACGAAGTTGGCGTCGTTGGGCGTGTCGCCGAAGTCGCCGCCGTAGGCGAAGAACTCGCGTCCGTCGGCGGTTTTCTGGCGGAGGCCGTGGTCGAGCCACTCCCAGATGAAACCGCCCTGGATGCCGGGCTGGGTGCGGAAAAGATGGAAGTAGTCGGAGAGGGAGCCGTTGGAGTTGCCCATCGCGTGCGAGTATTCGCAGAGGATGACGGGGCGGGCCAGCGGGTGGAGCGGAGTGGTGAGCGCGGAGCGCGGATTGTTGATGTGCTCCTTGTAGATCGTGGGGCGGATGACGGCCTCGAGCTGCGCGCCGGTGGCGTTGGCGGGGAGGTTCTTTTTGTAATGTTTGGTGACGAGTTCGCTCCAGTCGGTGAGCTCCTGGATGCCGGCATACATCGGGCAAATGATGTCGGTGCCGAGACTGCCATGCGCCCAACTGCTGGAACTCTGGCCCTTGGAGATGGCGCCCTCGTAGTGAAGCGGGCGGGACGGATCGTATTCGCGGATCCAGCCGGCGGCGGCGGCGTGGTTGGGGCCGTAGCCGGACTCGTTGCCGAGGGACCAGAAGATGATCGCGGGGTGGTTTTTGTCGCGGACGACCATGCGCATGGCGCGGTCGAGCCAGGCGGTGGCGAAGCGCGGGTCTTTGCAGAGGGAGTTGTGGAAGTCGTGCGACTCGATGTTGGCCTCGTCGATGACGTAGAGACCGTGTTCGTCGCAGAGGTCGAGCCAGCGCGGGTCGTTGGGATAATGGGAGGTGCGGACGGCGTTGAAGTTGAACTGCTTCATCAGCGTGACGTCCTTCACGAGCGTCTCGTGGGGCACGGCCTTGCCGAAGTCGGGGTGGTGGTCGTGGCGGTTGACGCCCTTGATGAGCACGCGTTTGCCGTTGATGAGCAGGTTGCGATTGCCGACTTCGATGCGGCGGAATCCCACGCGGGTGCTCGTGTGGGTGGTGCCGTCGGGGGTCGTGAGAGTGACGAGGAGCGTGTAGAGGGACGGCGTTTCATGCGACCAGAGTTGCGGACGGGCGACGTCGGCCTGGAGGTCGATGCGGAGGTGGTCGTGCTGGTTGCAGTTGCGGCGGGCGGGAACGTTGAGCGCGCCGGTGAGCGGTTTCTTGAACACGTTGCGCCCTTTCGGATCCAAGAGACTGACCTCGGCGGTCACGCCTTGGGGAACGGGGCCGGCACCGGTGATGCCGATGTGGATGGAAACGGCGAGCGTGGCCGAGGCGAAGTCGGCGGCGAGGGACGGGCGCGCATGGACGTCGCGAAGGAAGGTCTTCGGCGTGGCGTAGAGAAACACCTCGCGATGGAGGCCCGACATCCACCACTGGTCCTGGTCCTCGATAAAGGAAGCGTCTGACCATTGCACGACGAGGGCGACGAGTTCGTTTTCCTGTCCGACGCGCACGGCGGCGGTGATGTCGAACTCGGCGGGGAGGCAGGAGTCCTTGCTGAGGCCGGCGGCGATGCCGTTGACGTAGACGGCGAGGACGCTGGTGGCGCCGCCGAAGTGGATGACGGTGCGTTGATCCGTCCACGCGGTGGGGACGGTGAACGAGCGCCGGTAAACGCCGGTGGGGTTGGCGGCGGGCACGTGCGGCGGCTGGTGCGGCCAGGGCATCTGCACATTGGCGTAGTGCGGCTTGCCGTAGCCCTGGGTCTGCAGATTGCCGGGGACGATGATCGAGCCCCATTCGGCGGAGGCGGTGAAGGCGGAGCCCTCGGTGAAACGCAGGGCGTCCTCGGGGGTGGGTTCGCAGCGGAACTGCCACTCGCCGTTGAGCGGGAGAACCCAGGGGGAGTTGTTGGGATCGCGGGTGAGCGCCTGCTTCGCGGTGGCGAAGTGGGTGAACGTGGCGCGGGGGGGCAGCTTGTTGAGCGAGGTGAGCTCGGGGTTTTCCCAAGCGGTGACGAGGCCGGATTTGAGCATGGCGGGAAGGGTGATTAAAAGGTGAGTCAGGCAGGCGGCGGGTCGGAGTGGCGACGGCAAAAAATTGTATAATCAACCGACTCGATGGAAAATATGCCGGAATAGATTCCATTTATACAAGAATGGACGGGGTGTTTGGGGGAGGGACCCGCAACTGTTTGCATACGTTCATGGCTTGTCGCGGACGGTCACAGGGCGCATCCCATCAGGCTTCATGGCGAACAACCCCGGTCGGACGGTTCTGGATTACGGTGCGCGCGGCGACGGGCTCCGCGACGACGGCGAGGCATTTCAACGCGCGCTCGACGGCGGTCCGGGCACGGTCGTGGTGCCGGCGGGGAATTATCTGATCGGGCGCATGCTGCGCGTCGGTTCGGGCGTGTGGTTGAAATTGGATGCGGGCGCGCGCCTTCGGCTGGCGGACGGCGTGGCGAAGGCGCCGGACGATTATTTTCTGACCAACGCGAATCCCGGCGCGGGCGACGCGGACATCACGGTCGAGGGCGGTTTCTGGGACGGAAACAACGCCGGCAACGCGCGACCGCCGGGGCTGTTCGATTTCGGGTATTCCGGGGCGATGATGCATTTTCGCAACGTGCGCGGGCTGCGGGTGGCGGACATGCAGCTGCACGACGCGGAGGCGTATCATGTGCGGTTGACCCAGGTGCGCGGGTTTGAGGTGGAACGGATTCGTTTCAGCGCGAGCCGCGTGAGGCCCAACAACGACGGCATCCATCTCGGCGGGCATTGCGAAAACGGCGCGATTCGCGACATCAAGGGACTGCACTTCGGCGTGACCGGCGACGACATGATCGCGCTCAACGCGGACGACGCGCTCACGCGCACGGAGGTGAAGGGGATGTTGTGCGGGCCGATCCGCAACATCCGCATCGAGGACATCGAGGCGCAGGGCTGCCACAGTTTTGTGCGGTTGCTGAGCGTGGTGTCGCCGATCGAGAACGTTTCGATCCGCGGCGTGCGCGGGACGTGCGAAGTCGCGGCGATTAACTGCGACGGCGCGCGAGGGTGCCGCGTGCCGGTGTTCGACGAGAAGGCGCCGCCGTTTCCGGACGGCGTGGGATTTCTGACCAACATCACGGCGGAGGATTTTATCGTGGGGAAGTCCCACGCCAACGACATCGCGCTGCTGCGGCTGGAGACGCGCATGACCAATGTTCGTATTACGAACTTTGTGCGGGATAGGGATGCGGACCAATCGCCCGCCACGCCGACGCTGCGGCTGCGGCATGCGGCGGCGCGCGAACTGGCGGTCAATGGGAAGCCGGCCAGGCCGGTGGCCTTTGGCGAAACGCTGGAGTTGACCGACACCGCGCTTCAGGAACTGCGAATCAACTGAGTTCGCGGTTCCCTTTGCGCGCCGAGCCTCAGGTGTAGTGGAAGTGGGCGGTGGCTTTGCAGGCCTTGTCGGACACGACGCGGACCCAGTGGGCGCTGAAGCCCGGGGGGAACACCACGACCTCGGAGGCGTTGGCGGGGACGTCGACGGTCTTCCATGCGCGGAAGGTGCCGGTGCCGAGCGCGTCGACCTCGATGGTGATGGCGACGGATTTCGCGGAGTCGTGCGAGAGATGGACGCACTTCTGGTCGAAGCCGGTCATGAGATACGGATCGCTGGGCTCGCCGGCCTTGACGGGCGTTTCCCACCACGGACCGCCCCAGCCCTTGGGCTTGCCGAGTTTCCAGAGGTCGTCGGTCTTGCCGAACCAGAGACCGGACTGCGGCTCGGCGCACTGGAGATTGCCGCCGCTCTCGTGGCTGGTGTTGTCGCCGCCGATGATGAGCATGCCCTTCCACGAACAGAAGTCGCCGTGGACCCAGAGATGCGTGGAGATCGGGCGGATGCCCCAGATGCGGTTGCCGAAGGCCCAGGGCGAGAGTTCGTAGAACATGCCGTGGTGGTCCATGAGCAGACGCTCGTGCTCGGTGGAGCGGATGCGCGGCCACTCGGTCTGCCACTTGTGCTCCCAGCAGTGGGAAGCCTTGGGCAGGCGGTAGGTGGTCCATTTTTTGTCGCCGCCGGTGAAGACCTTGAGAATCGCGGAGGCGCGGTCCCAGCCGGTCGCAAAGATGTTGTTTCCGTAGGGCCCGAGTCCGCCGAGGCCGACGTAGGGCTTGCGCTCGATGACGGTCCACTTGACGCCGTCGTATTCGGCGAGCGTTCCTTCGCTTTGTTTGCCGAGGAAGTCGGGCTCGCTGTAGTCGTTGTTGGCGACGACGAGGCGGCCGCCCTCGGTGTAGCAGTCCTTGAAGTGGCAGCTCATCTCGCCGGGCGTGCCGAGGGCCTGGGTGAGATCGAAGAGGAACTTCACCTTGAGCGTGCGGACGTTGAGTTCGAACAACTCGCCTTCCATGCCGAGCATGTAGACGAGGTTTTTTGGATCGGTGAGATGGGTGGCGGTGCCGCAGAGGCGGATCTCGGTGAGTTCCTTGACGGTGCGGACCTTGTGCTTCGTGTCGATGACGTGCGGTCCGATGATGAGCTGGCTGGAGTGGTCGTGGACGAAGCGGTTGGCGTAGGTGCCGTCCACGGCGGCGGGGTGGACCGACATCTTGAAATTCTCGTCAATGACGCGCAGTCCGGTGCCCGTGCCGGTGCCCTTGCGGTGCGAGACGTAGTTGAGGATGTAGAGCCTGCCGAGCCAAGGCATGAGGCAACCGATGCCGATCTCGCTGCGGGGAGGGCCGAAGTCGGCGACCTGGGCGAAGGCGGGGATGACGCCGCTGACGTTGGGCGGAAGGGCGGGGTGAGGTGCGGAGGAGGGTTTTTTCATGGGAGGGAGAGGTTCAAATATCTTTCTCTTTCCTCTTAATCTTTCTCGTTCTCCGGTCCGGCGGATTTCCTGACGAAAGAGAAAGATTAAGAGGAAAGAGAAAGAGGGAGATGACGGATGGACACTAAAGGCTGGCGCGGGCGGGCCAATGCGCGTGGAATCGAATGCGTTCGATTTTTATGGCCGACATCCAGCATTGCTCGCTCCTGAAGGTGGCCCGCGCGGCGGGCGTGGCGGCGTCCACGGCGTCGCTGGCGCTGCGCGGGAGTCCGCTCGTGAAACCGGCGACGACGGCGCGGGTGAAGGCGGTGGCGGAGCGGCTGGGCTACCGGGCGGATCCGCGGGTGGGATCGTTGATGGCGCGCATCCGGCGGGCGAAGGCGGCGAAGGACCGGGAGCGGCTGGCGTTTGTGTGGGTGAGCGTGACGCGGGCGGACACGCGCAACCATGAATTTTGCCGGGTGTCATTTGCGGGGGCGAAGCGGAGGGCGGAGGAACTGGGCTGCGCGCTGGAGGAATTCTGGTTGCACGACGACGGGATGACGGCGGCGCGGCTGGAGAAAATTTTGACGACGAGGGGAATCACCGGCGTGGTGTTCTCGGCTCCCATGCGCGACATGGAGGTGACGGTGGAGTGGAACTGGAGGCGCTTCGCGGCGGCGATCATCGGCAACTCGGAGTTCCATCCGTCTCTGCACCGGGCGGGGCACTACCACTATCGCAGCATGTGGACGGCGATGGAGAAGGTGCGCGAGGCGGGGTGCGCGCGCCCGGCGGCGGTGTTGCACGAGCCGCACCACCGGCGCATCCACGGCGTGCATCAGGCGGCGTTTCTGGCGAATCACCCGCGGCCGAAACAGGCGCTGGCGATGACGCGGTTTGGGTTCCCGAAGGACGAGATGGAGACGCGGGTGTGGCTGGCGAAGGTGAAGGCGGACGCGCTGATCTGCGTGGTGAGTCCGACCGAGAAAGAGTTGGCGTGGTTGCGGGCCGTGCCGGGGTTGAAGCGGGTGGTGACGCTGGCGAGTCCGCGCGCCGGGTTGCCGGGAACAGACATGCGCGAGGATCTGGTCGCGGCGGGCGCGGTGGACCTGGTGGTCGCGCAGTTGCACCGCAACGAGCGCGGCGTGCCGGCGCATCCCACGACGTTGCTGCTCGAGGGCGAGTGGCGGGAATAGGCGGGCGGACGGGAATTGCGCGGACGCGGAGCGTTTTCGCCAAACGGGACGTGACAGGAAAGAGGGCGGGACTCAGTCTGGCCGCGTTTCGAATCGATTCCGTGATGCCCCCTTCCGAGCCCCTTCCAGACAAGACCGCGCGCCGGCGCATCACCATGCGCGACATCGCCGAGAAACTCGGCATGCACCATACGACGGTGAGCCTCGCCTTGCGCAACAGCGCGCTGCTGCGCGAGGCGACGAAGGCGAGCATCCGCGAGGCGGCGGAGAAACTGGGCTACCGGCCGGACCCGATGCTGTCGGCCTTGAACGTTTATCGTCAGTCGAAGCATGCGACGGCGTTCCAAGCGGTCATCGGCTGGATCGACAACTGGCAGGGGGAGACGGGGAAGCTGCTTAGGGTGCCCACCTACAACGCCTACTACGAGGGGGCGCGGGCCCGCGCCGCGGAGCTCGGCTACGCGGTGGAGATTTTCCGCATGCACGACAAGGGCATGTCGCCGCAGCGCATGCAGCAGATTTTCAAGGCGCGCAACGTGGGCGGCGTGCTCGTCGCCCCGCAGGAGAAGCCCGGCAATTATCTCGGGCTCGATTTTGCCGACACCTGCGCGCTGGCGTTCGGCTTTTCCTCCCAGCCGTGGCGGCTCAATCTCATCACGGCCCGGCACGAACAGATCGTGGATCTGATCGTGGAAAACATCCATCGTCTGGGATACCGGCGGCCCGGATATTGCGTGTTGCCGGAGAGCGACGCGGGGTCGAATTACACCGGGATCTCTCGCTGGAACTACCTTCTTTGGACCCACGAGGGCATGGCCAAATTGCCGCGGATCGAGTCCTTTGACCGGGAGAGCATCGCGCAGTGGATCAAGACGAACAAACCCGACGTCCTCGTCGGGTTTGGCGATCTCCTGGCCAAGGTCGAGGGGCTCGGCTACTCGGTGCCCAAGGACATCGGTTTCGTGAGCATTGCGACCACGCCGGGCGTCTTGCGCGTGTCCGGGGTCGATCAGAACGACTTCCTGATCGGCAGGACCGCCGTCGACGTGCTGGTGGGCATGATCCATCGCAACGACAAGGGCCTGCCCAAGGTGCCGATCCGCACGTTTGTGGACTGCACGTGGGTCGAGGGGGAAACGCTCCGGCCGCAAAAGAGGTCGAAGAAATAGCGGCGCGTCCGTCGAGCGGCGGGCGGGGTTCGTCGGCTCGCTGGCGCTCGCCGCCACGCCGGAAGAACGGCAACGCGGTCAAATGCCCCGGGGGTTGCCCCGGGGATGGTTATTTGGATTCGCCCGTGCCGGCGTGGGTGAGCGTTTCCCACGCGACGTTGCAGCCGATCGGCCACACGATGTTTTCCGCCCGGACGCCGGGATCGACCGGAACCCAGGACCAGCCGGGGGCGCCGTTGATCTCTTTTCTAAGGCAGGGCCTGATGACCTTCTCCATGAACGCCCGGGTCTTGGGGAGGTCCCTTCCCTTGATATTATGGTAGTGGTTGTAGGCGGCCTCCGCGCCGGATTGCACGGGGGTGCCGCGAACGCGATAGAACACGGGGGGGATGACCTCGTCGATGCGCAGGCCCGCGTGCAGCTCCATGAACGCGGTGAGACGCCTGGCCTCCAGGCCGTAGAGGTCGATGCCTTGGTTCCAGGCGATTTCGGCGGAGTTGACGACGCTGGCAAACCCCAGGTCGCAATGTCCCAGGTCCCTGTAGGTTTCCGCGCTCAGGCCGTCGACATACGCGGCGTCCGGAGCCTTGTTCCAGTGCATGCCGCCCTTGTCCAGGTTGCTCGCCGTTTTGTAGATCGTGCTGTCGTCGCCCAGTTTGTTGGCCTTCATCATGTCGACGACCTCCTTCTCGCGGAATATCCACGATTTTTTGACATCGGGGAAAAGATTCGCGTCGAGCGCGGCGAGTTCCTCGTTGGTCGGCCTGGTCAGCCAGTAGTCGGGGCGGACGGGGTCGGGGCCGTCCGATTGCAGGTAGATCCAGCAGGGGACGTAGCTGACCCAGCGGTGAAGGCCTTCGGTGAAGGCGGCGCGGTCCTCGTTGAACACGCCGATGGACATCATGGCTTCGCCGACCGAGAAGAGCCGGTTGCCGTAGGCCGGGCGGTTGTGGAAAATGGGGAGGAACGCCTCGTTCAGCATTTCCGAGAAACGGGCGATGTCCTCCCGTTTCCATTCCGGCCAGGTGTGGCGGATGATTTCGGCGGCGTTGGTGAACATGGTGGCCAGCCAAGAGGCCTGCAGATACCAGTTTCCGCCCCGGTTTTCGCGCAGGACGCTCCAGTTGTTGAGAAGGGCGGCGGCGTTGCGGGCGTATCTTTCGTCTCCCGTAAAAACCCACATGAGGGACTGGGTGTAGGCCGCCTTGGCGTCCATCGAGGCGCCGGCGACTCCGCCTTCCTCGCCGCCCTTGCCCAGGAAGCCGGAGCTGATCGTGGTGCGCGGGGCGTGAGGCTTGAAATCGAGGGCGGCCCACGGCGAGGCCTTCATTTGCTCGAAGGCGCTCTTCCAGGGTTCCTCGCCCGCCGCGATTTTCCCCTTAACGAAATCAAGGCCCTCCTTGGAGTTCAGCAGCCCGGGATGCTTGAACGCGGCGGGCAGGGCGGGGAGTTTTGTTTCCCTGGGGCGGACCTCCGCCGCGACGGACGGTGTCGTCGGCGGGGCGTCGGCCGATCGCAGCGACGGCAGGAAAAGCGCCGTGCTTAAGACGGCGAATCCGAGGATCGCGCGGCCGGGTTTGCGGTGCATGAAGGCGGACGGGGTGGGTAAACGCATCATGCGCCACTGAGTGCCGTCCATCGGGCGCATGTGCAATCGTGTCAATTTTATCACTGGAGAATTCGCCGCCTATCATGGCGTGCCGCCCGGCGCGGGCCAAGGGGATTCTCCAGAGCGAATGGGGGCGGTCTTGTTTCAGGCGGGTTCGGGCGCAATGGTCTCCCGGGTCAGGCGGCCACGGCCGTGTTTGATCCCCTCCAATACCCCCCACGCAACATGAACAGAAAAATCTCCAGGTCCCCCGACTTTCGCTTCATCGGTCTCGCGTCGCGGATCACGGCCCTGCTGGCCGCGGTGTCCGCGACATCCGGCGCCTTCGCGACCGATCTGATCAAGGCCGACAACACGACCGAGCTCGGCACCGTCGGCTCCTACGCCGCCCCGAACGACACGGCCGTCCCCACCACAAGCGACAGGATCGTGTTCGACGGCACGCTGGTGACCAACTCGACGTTTTCCTGGACCAACAACCGGTCCGTGCAGGGCGTCAAACTGAACGATCCCGCCAACGCGGTCACGGTCAACCTGTCCGGCGCGACCTTCAATTTGAACAACCTCGCGGGCAACGTCACCGTGATCGACCTGTCCTCCGCGACCAAGAACCTTACGTTCGCCGCGTCCAGCACCGCCGCCCTCCTTCAGGTTCGCGGCTCCAGCACTTCCGGGGGCGCCTTTGTTTCCGTCGGGAGCGGGGCGACCCTGACGATCCAATCGAATTTCAATTATAACAACGGCACCGGCACCCCGACCATCCGCCTTACGGGTGCGGGCAATTTCACGGTGAACGGCACCAATGGCAGAATCTCGGACAAGACGGCGGGCACCGCCCTCACCGCGTTCAGTCTGGACAACACCTTCGCCGGAACCGCCACCTTTTCCAATGCCAACACCTACAGCGGCGGCACGAGCATCAGCGGCGGCACTCTCGTCGCGGGTGTGGCCGGCGCGGTTGGCGGCGGCGGCGTCACGGTCGGCGGCGGCACGCTCGACCTGAACGGGTCGGGGATCGTCAATCTGACTCTGGCAGCCAACAAGGACTTCGCCTTCACCAGCGGCACGCTGAAGTTCAACCTCGGCACCAGCTACGACCAGATCACCGGAAGCGGCACCGGCAAATTCAACCTGACCGGCGGCGCCTTTGCGATTACCCAGGGCGCCGGATTCGACTACGGCGTGGTTTACCAGGTCTTCAGCGGATTCACCAGCGGCACCTCGACCGTGAGCGGCCTCAGCTTCACCGGCTTCGACACAGGCGCCTACACGGCGAGCCTCAACAACCTCGGCCAGCTCTCGTTTTCGGCCATCTCCATTCCCGAGCCTTCGACTTATGCCGCCATCGCCGGATTTTTTGTCCTCGCGGGCACCGTCGGGCGCCGACGCCTGAAGCGCGGCGTCTGATCTCCGCCGCTCGCAAAAAATCATGCCCGGAGAAAAGCCAGCGAGAAGACTGTTGATCACGGGCGCAGCCGGCTATCTGGGCCGGTCCCTGTGCGAGGTGCTGGCGGACGACTTTGATCTGGTGCGCATGGATGTGACCGAGGTTCCGGGCGCGGGAAAATCAATCCGCGGCTCGGTCACGGATGTGGGGTTGTTAAACCGCGCCTGTTCACAGGTGGACGCCGTCGTTCTGGCCCACATGGCTCCAAACCGCACGGATGCGTATGACTGGCCGGATGTCTGCATGGACATCAACGTGAAAGGCGTGGCCTTGGCGCTTGAGGCGGCCGTGCGGCACGGCATCAAGCGCGTGGTGCTGATTTCCAGCGTTTCGGTCGTCTGGGGGCATGTGTTGGAAAACACGTTTCTTGGGCGCGATCTGCCTCCGTGTCCTGTCGAGATGTATGGCATGACCAAGGTGCTGCAGGAGGACACCGCGCGGCTTTACCACCAGATGAAGGGGCTGGAAATCGCGGTGCTGAGGCCGGCCTACATCCTGCGGGAGGATTCCCTGGTCAACAAATACGGCGAGACCAGCCGCAGCGTGACCTGGCAGTGCATCGACCCGCGGGACATCGCCCGCGCGGTGCGGGGCGCGCTCCGAGTCGCCGATCTCGGCTACGAGGTTTTTTATCTGATGGCGGGGCCCGGGGCCGAGTCTCGCGCGGATGTCGCCCATACGCGGGAGTGTCTGGGCTGGGAGCCGGAGCATCGCTTCGCGGGAATACCCGTGGAAGTGTTGTGAACCACGCGGCGGTCGAGAGCCGGGCGCCCGCCAGCGAGACGCCGCCGGTCCGCATGATCCAATGAAACACCCTGTCATCCCGATCCTCGTCTTCGCTTTTTTATCCGTTCCGGCCTGCCTTATGGCGGGCAATCCGGTGGAGCCGCCGGCGGTGCGGCCGGCCAAGGAGCCCCCGGATGCTCCGGCGGTCAAACTCGACAAGGAGGGAAAGCCGAGCGAGGTCTTTCTCGCCGCCCACGGGTCGTTTTTGCAACGGGCGAAACAAGGGCCCGTCGATCTGCTTTTCATCGGGGATTCGATCACGGCCGGATGGGCAAGCTCCGGCAAGCAGGCGTGGGCGCGGCACTATGCCGGGCTCAACGCCGCCAATTTTGGCGTGGGCGGAGATCGCACGCAGAATGTCCTGTGGAGAATCGGGCACGACGAGCTTGCCGCCATTTCGCCCAGGGTGGTGGTGCTGCTGATCGGGGTGAACAATGGCGGCAAGCCGGATGTGTTTCCGGGGATATCGAAGATCGTCTCTGAAATCCGCGGCCGGCTGCCGGCATCCCGGGTGTTGCTGCTCGGCGTGTTTCCGCATGGCAACGATCCTGCGGACGCGCCCTGGATTCCGCGGGCGCGCGCGGCCATCGTGGAGCTCAACAGGCTCCTGGCTTCGCTGGATGACGGCGGGCATGTCCGTTTCCTGGACATAGGCGGCAGTTTCCTCGATGCCTCCGGCTCGATCAGCAAAGAGATCATGCCCGACGGCCTTCATCCGGGGCCCAAGGGCTATCAAATCTGGGCTGAGGCGATGCAGCCCTTGTTGGATGAGATGCTGGCGGCCGGCAAGTAGGGGCCGACCGCTTGATCGAACGCGGCGGCGTCTCGTCATGTCTCCATGACATGCGGAGTTCGGTCAATCGCCGCCGCCGCCCTGCCAGTCCCACATGCCGTCGCGGATGTCGTCTTGTTTGAGCGCGGACACGTGCCCGTCCACGAAGAGGACGTTGGCCGTGCCGCCGTTGTGGCGAAAGTCGATGTATTCGACGCCCTTGACCGCGTTGAAGGCCCATTGGCTGCCGCCGGGGGCGGAACTGGCGAGGCGTCCGTCGAAGAGCATGATCTTGCGGGCGGGCGCCTCCACGTTGCGCAGGGGCATGGACCAGCTATAGGTGATCTTGCCGGTGGCGGGGTCGGTGTTTTGGTTGGAGTGGTCCGTGTCCAGCCAGGAGTTCATGCTGTAGGTGGAGCGACCGTAGGCCGAATCGTCATAGGGCAGGCTGGGGCAGCTGATGGGAAAGGCGGTCTTAACGTCCGAGTTGTTCTTCACCGGGATGGCGCTGATGTAGGGCTGTATTTCCAGGGTCCACGTCACGCTGGGGGCCATGCCGCGATGTTCCGCCGCGTAGAGGTTGATGCCCATCGCGCATTGGCGGAGGTTGCTGCTGCATTGCGCCCTGAGAGCCCCTCCTTTCACCGTGCCAATGATCGGAAAAATCAGAGCCGCGAGAATGCCGATGATTGCTATGCACACGAGCAACTCGGTCAGAGTAAAGGCGGCGGTCCGCTTCTTCCCCGACGGGGAATGATCCGAAGACGCGCGGTGGCGGCTGGCGGCGGCGGTGTTCATGGGGCGAGGGCGGGCGAGGTAATCCGGGTGACGGAACACAGGTAATCGACGCGGGCGGGTGCCCGCAAGGACCGCAAATTTCTCACTGGAGAAACAGGGTTTTCAAATGGGACCGTGGTTCAGCGTTCCGTGCTACAGGGGCGCGGCGTAGTTTTTAGGGCCGCCGAGCCGCATGAATTTCCGGTGGACCACCAGGGCGGTCGAAAGCGCGGCCAGAGCCAGCAGGCCGGCGATGAGAAACGTGTAGGAGTAGATCTTTCCGGTTTGGTCGATGACCAGCCCCACCAAGGGGGCCAGCACCATGTTGCAGGGGGCCATGAGCATGGCGACGGCCGAGGCGTATTGGGCGTATCGCTCCCGGGGGAACAGCCGTTGGCCGAGCGAGGCGGCGCTGGTGGCATAGCAGCCCGAGAGGACGCCGTGCGCCACCCAGGCGATGATGAAGGTATCGGCCGTGTTCGCGTAAATCCATGCCCAGGCGGCCACCGCGGCGTAGCCCGCCAGCGAGACCATCGTCATGCGCAGCGGGTGAAAACGGTCGGCGAGCCAGCCGAGGGGATAGGAGAGGCAGAGCGAGATCAGAAAAGTGAGCGCGAGGCATTTGCCGTAGGTGTCCATGCTCACCCCGAGGCTGCGTCCGTAGGGGATGGCGAATACGTTGACGGGGGACACCGCCATCCAGGCGGCGGTCATCAGGATGAAAACCGAAAGGTAATACGGCTTGGCGAAGCATTCGCGGAGATACGTCCGGGAGCCGCGCCAAAACCCGGCGACAACCCCCGGGGCGCCCGGCTCGACGGGCGGGGGCGGCGGGTAGGAGCCTTCCTTGACCTTGACGCACACCCACATGAAGGCCGCGCCGTAAAAGACCCCGATGACGGCCATGATGAGCGTGAAGTGGTCGGGCACCTTGCCGATGATCCAAAAGTTGAAGATCATTCCGTCGATCAGGCTCACGGCGCGGAACAGGCCGTAGAACCTGCCGAGCAGCTCCTTCGGGACCACGTCGTTGATGAGAGCTCCAAAAAGCGACGAACCCGCGATGGTGGCGAATTCGAAGGCGGCCCAGAACACGCCGAAGCACACGACGGAGACGAGCATTTCGCTTTGTCCGGGGAAGTGGGAGTGGACCCATTTGGCGACGATCGGCGCGCAGGCCAGGCCGATCATGCCGACGGCGGCGAGGGGGGTGGTGATGAGCAGAAACGGGATGCGTCGTCCCCAGCGGCCGCGATGACGGTCGGACTTCACGCTCATGATCGGGACGAGAAGGAAGGAGACGGCCGCCGGGAACGAGGTGAGCAGCAGGCCGAAGAGGAGATTGGGCACGTCCAGATGGTTGAGATACCACTGGGCCATCGGTCCGACCGAGCGGTCGCGCATGGACCAGGCGAAGTCGCCCAGAAGCAGCCAGAAAAACAAGGCGACGAGGCCCGCTGTGGTGTAGGTGAGCGTGCCGACGGACCAGGTTTTTGCGGCCGAGGGGGCGTCCGGGGCGAGGGCGTCGGTCGTCAAGGGGTCGGGGGTCCGGCGGAGCATGGGTGCATAACCGGAGGGTGTTCCGGACGGCGCAAGCCGGCGAGCGCTCTCTCTGGAGAAATACGGCGGATTATCGTGACGGTGCCGGTTGCGTCACACGGGAGCGACGTAGCCCTTGGGGCCGCCGAGGTTCATGAACTGCCGGTGCACCACCAGCGCCATCGCCAAGCCGGTGAGCGCGAGCAGGCCGCCGGCGAGGAAGGTGTATTGATAGATTTTCCCCGTCTGGTCGATGAAGAGGCCCATCATCGGGGCCAGCGTCATGTTGCAGGGAGCCATCACCATGGCGGAGGCGGAGGCGTATTGGGCGAATTTTTCCCGCGGATAAAGGCGCTGGCCGAGCGACGCGGCGCTGGTGAAGAAGCAGCCCGAGAGAACGCCGTGCGCGACCCAGGCGATGAGAAACCTATCGGGGGTCGTCGCGTAAAACCATCCCCATGCCGCGACCATCGCGTAGCCCAGCAGCGAGGCCATCGCCATGCGCAACGGGTGAAAGGCGTCGACCAGCCAGCCGATGAAATAGGAAAGGCAGAGCGAGATAAGGAAGGTGAGCGCGAGGCACTTCCCGTAGGTGTCCATGTTGACCCCGAGGCTGCGCGCGTAGGGGATGGCAAAAACATTGATGGGGCTGAACGCCAGAAAGGAGGCGGTCACCATGAGGAACACCGAGAGGTAATAGGGCTTGGAGAAACACTCGCGGAAATACTTCAGCGAGCCGCGTCCGAATCCCTGGAGGGCGGTTTGCGCGGTCGCGTCGCGGGGAGGAGGCGGCGGGTAGCCGCCCTCCTTGATCTTCAGGCACACCCAGGTGAAGGCGACGCCGTAGACGACGCCGACGATGCCCATGATCAACGTGTAGTGCTCGGGCACCTTGCCGATGATCCAGAAGTTGAAGATCATGCCATCGATGAGGCTCACGGCGCGGAACAGGCCGTAGAAACGCCCGAGCAGTTCCTTCGGAACCACGTCGTTGACGAGGCCGCCAAAGACCGCCCCGCCGATGATGGTCGCGAGTTCGAAGGCTGCCCAGAAGACGCCGAAGCAGACGACCGACACAACCATCTCGCTTTGTTCCGGGAAGCGGGAGTGAACCCATTTGGCGAGCACGGGGGAGAAGGCCAGGCCGATCATGCCGAGGGCGGCGAAGGGGGTCGTGAAGAGCAGGAACGGGATGCGCCGGCCCCATTTGCTCCGGTGGTGGTCGGACTTCACGCTGATGATCGGCATGAGCACAAAGGAGAGGGCGGCGGGAAACGAGCTGAGCAACAGGCCGAACAGGACGCTCGGGACGTTCAGGTGGTTGAGATACCAGTGCGTCATCGGCCCGATCGAGCGTTCGCGCATGGACCAGACGAAGTCGCCGAGAAGCAGCCAGCAGAAGAGGGCGACGAGGCCCGCGCTCGTGTAGGTGAGTGTGCCGACCTTCCAGGTTTTGACGGCAGGAGCGGTTGGTGGCGAAGGGGCCAAGGGCTCTTGCGAAGGGGCAGGTGTGGACGGGGTGGGGAGCATTGTTCGGGTGGGGCGGGGCCGAAGGAGGAAAACGGGTTCTGACGAGAGTCGCGGGCGTGCGGCCGGCGGGCAAAGCCGCCTTGGGGTTACGCGTAAACCTAAACGGTCTTACCGCACCACGACGAGGGCGATCGCGGCCAGAATCAGGACCGCGCCGACCAGACGGCCGCGCAGGATCGCGGGGGCGAGTTTCTGTTCCTCGTTGGCGAACCAGTGGCCGACGAGCCACACCGCGACGACGCTCCAGAGTCCGCGCACCGAATACACGATGTTCATCGCGGTCGCGTCGCCGAAGGCGCCGATGGCGTAGACGAACATCGAGGATTGCAGGGCCAGCAGGAGGCTGCCGCCGACCAGCCAGCGCCACGCTGGACGCGGGATGGCGCGCAGCGGGGCGCTGAAAAACGGGATGAAGCCAAACGAGAGCACCGCCATGGCGCCGCAGGTGAGCGGGAGGAAGCGGCCCACGCCCCAGGCGGGAGACCATTTTTGCACGAGCACGTCGAAGAGCGCGAAGCTTGCCGCCGCGAGCGCGGCCGCGAGCACAGTCCGGCCGACGGCGTGGCGCGGTCGCGATTCGCCGCGACTGAGGAGGACGATCGCGATGGTGCTCAGGAAGGCGGCGATCCACCACTTGAGCGGGACGGGATCTGGCAGGAGCAACGCGCTGCCGAGGGCGACGAGGACGATCTTCAATCCCATGACGGGCGTGCCCACCGAGACGTCGCCGTAGTGCAGCGAGAGAAAACTGAAGATCTGGCCCGACAGGAAGAGGAGGGCGACGAGGAGCGGTTGCCAGAGCAGCGCGGCGGATTGGTCGTGTCCGCCGATCAGCCAGAACGGCGCGAAGGCGAGGCCGATGGCGATGTTGGAGACGAACGCGGTGCGCCACACGCCCACGCTCCAGTCGCCGGATCGCTTGAAGAGCAGCATCGCGAACACGTAGGCGATGCTGGCGGCGAGCGGGAACAGGAGGTGGGCGGGCATGGGACGGAGGACGGAAGGCGGAGGGCGGAGGGCGGAGGACAGAAGGCGGAGGACAGAGGACGGAATCAGGCGCGGGTGGAGGATTCGAGGGCTTTCATGGCGGCGAGTTCGGTGGCGAGGTCGATGGTGTCGTCGCAATTGATCCATTCGCCGCTGAGGTAGCCGGGGTAGTGGCTTTCGGCGAGGCAGGCGAAGACGGCGGGAATGTCGTAGAGGCCTTTTCCGATGGGGGCGAATTCGAGTTTCGATTTCCCGAAGGTGCCGTCGTGGATGTGGACGTGTTCGATCCATGGGCGGAGTCGATTGAAGGCGTCGCGGATGGACCAACCGGAGGCGCGGAGCGGATGCATGACGTCCCAGACGGCGCGGACGTGCGGGTCGTTGATGCGTTCGCGGACGGCGACGACGTGGTCGGGGTTGGTCCAGGCGTCGTGGGTTTCCATGCAGAGTTTCACGCCGCGGGCGCGGGCTTGCGGGACGAGGGAGCGGAGGGCGTCGGCGACGTTGACGATGGCGGTGTCGCGGTCGAGGCCGGCGCCGAGTTCGCCGCCGAAGACGCGGAGGAGCGGCGAGTCGATGTCGGCGGCGAGGTCGATGTAGGCGGAGGCCTCGGCGAGTTGCTGGGGGCGGTGGAGGGGTTGGCGAAGCGGAGGCCGGGGGCGAGGCAGCATGCGGAAACGCCGGAGTCTGCGATCATGCGGCGCAGGCGGGCGCGTTCGTCGAGCGTAGTTGAAAGTTAGATACAGTGACGGTGGTTCCAGCCCGGGCGGGCTCGATGGCGTCGTAGCCGAGGTGTTTGGCGAGGGCGAGGGTGTCGGCGAGGTTCAGCTGGGTGGTGCTGAAGGACATGAAGGCGTAGCGCATGGGGGAGGGAGAAAGATTAAGAGAAAGAGGAAAGAGAAAGATTCAGAGGGCTGCGGAGGTGAAGGAGACGGGGCGGGCGGTGTCGGCGGAGCGGTAAATGCCTTCGGTGAGGCGGGCGATGAGGAGGGCGTCGCGCAGGCTGGTGAGGGGGCGCGGTTTTGACGGATAGCGGTGGCGAAATCGAGGAGCGGGCCGTCGTTGAAGGTGGACCAGCCGGATTCGTCGCCTTCCCAGAGCGTGCGGGTGACGGTGCCGCGGGCGGGGTCGGCTTCGCTGATCTGGATGATGGCGCCTTTGCTCGGGGCCATTTGGAGGATGAGTGCACCGTTATCGCCGGAGATGCGCCAGCTGCGGGACTCGGCTTCGAGGGCGCATTCGGCGCGTTCGTAGTGGAGGACGGCGCCGTTGGTGAAGGTGACGGTTGCGACGACGTGGGTTTCGGCGTCGGAGCCGGGTGTCGAAGGCGGCGTCGTTGAGGTAGACCTGGCTGTCGGGGTCGATGGGGATGGTCTGCTCGTCGGGGAAGTCGACGGAGGCGGTGGTGGGGATGCCAGCGGGGAGTCTGGTGTTGAGTTCCGCCTCGATCTTGATGGCGGCGGTGAGGGACATGAAGAAGACGAGCACGACGAAGACCACGTCGATCATGGGGGCGATTTGGAAGCCGAGCTCGGGCATGGCCTCGGGGCGGCGTCGTTTGCGGTGATTGCTCATGAGGGAAATCATCGGGGAGGGGGGGGGCGGCGGCGAAGGTGATGTCGGCGATGCCGGCGGAGGCGGCGGTCGACTGGACTCCGGCGGACATCGCGGAGGTCAGGGCACCGGGACGTGACTCAATGTCGAGCGAGTTTCGGCTGGGCGACGCCGCGGCGATCTACCTCGGCGAGGTATCCGCGGATCAAGTCGGAGCGGACGGCCGGCTGACGTTTTCCTCGTCCGAGCTGCCACAGCACGAAGTCGCCGAGCAACAGCCAGGCGAACAACGCGACCACCGCCGGCGTGGTGTAGACCAGGGTGCCGACGCGCCAGGTCTTGCGGGCGGGTTCGCCGGTTTGCGAAGCGGCTTCGGCGGAGGACCGATCGGCGGCGGAGGATGCTGGCGCGGGGGAGTTCATGGGGAGAGGCCGCGTCGGTGAACGCGCCGGCGACCACGGTCGGATTCGTCGCGAACACGCGCAAACCCCCCGCCGGGATTACCCGTAAACAAAAGGCCCGTTCGCGCGGGCGAACGGGCCTGTCGGGAGGGCGGGGCCGACGGTTCAGTTGCCGCCGGTGACCGCTTCGAACGAGGTGCCGAAGCGCAGCTCGTCCCACTCGCTGGACTGGGTGTAGTTGCCCCAGGGGCCGTGACGCAGGCGGACGGTGTTGAAGGTGAAACCGGGGTCGTTGCGGATCGCGGCTTCGGTGCCGAGGGCCGGTTCGCCCGAGGCGAGGACGGGGTCCGCCCACACGCGGACGGTGTCGCCGGAGGTGGTGGCGTCCACGCGCGCGACGATGAGGTGGAGTCCGGCGTAGCTTGAGGCCGGGATGCCCACGTAGGCGGTGGAGGGCGTCTTCACCTGCCAGTCGCCGCTCGTTGCTTTGAAGACGAAGCCGTTCATCTCAAGGTAGGCTTCGCGACCGGAGCTGTATTTCTTGACGAGGAACGAGAGCCAATACGTTTCGGAGGCGGCGCCGAAGGTTTTGGTCAACGTGCGGGTGACGGCTTGGTGGACGCCGTCGGTGTCGTAGATGCGGAACCGATTGCCGGAGGTGGGGAGGCCCGCGTAGGCGTGGCTGCCGGAGAGGACCTCGGTGACGCCCGCGCCGCCGGAGACGGCCCAGGCGCCGGTCCAGCCGAAGCCGCCGCCGGCGGAGGCGAGGGCGCCCGTCGTGTAGTTGAAATCCTCATACGCCATGAGCCCGCCGTATTCGAGGGGGCCGATGTCGGTGCCGGCTCCCCGGGGGGCGGGGTTGCCGTCGAAGTCGGTGGTGGCGCCGAGCGCGGCGCCGGCGTCGATGGCGGGCGAGCCGGGTTGCAGGTGGAAATCGCCGGAGGCCGATGCCACCCAGGACGGCGAGGCGGTGGACGAATTCGCATCCTGGCCGGAAGCGGCCTGATAGGCCGCGAAGTCGCTGTAGCCTGTGCCCAGCCAGTTGATCATCGTGCCGGTTGTGCGGGTTTGAATGATGTTGTGGTCCGACTCGAACGTCTGGCCGGCGATGATTTCCGACACGGTGTAGCGGATATTCCAGGTGGACCAGATGATGTTGTTCTTGAATTCGCCGGAGACGGGCACATCGAAGATCACGCCCCATTGGGTGTTGTAGAACAGATTGTTGTGGACGCGGATGTTGGCCATCGGCGTCTTCGGGAGCTTGGTGCCGTTGCCGAGGACGAGGCCGGTGTGCTGGCAGGTGTTCACGATGTTGTAGCGCACGGTGACGTTGGTCTGGCCGCGGTTTTCCCACATGCGCAGGGCGCTGGCGTTACCGACTCCCTCGAGGTAGTTGTATTCGACGATCGTGTCGTTCGTGTAGATGGCGATGCCGAAGGTCCCCTTGTAAACGCGGTTGCCCGAGACGAGTCCGCCGGTGCCGCTCTCGACGATGATGCAACCCTTGTTGGTGGTGTTGGTTTCGCGGCGGACGACGTTGTCCTTCACGATGAAGTTGTTGAGCGTGCCCTTCAGGCCGTTGAGCTGGATGCAGTCGGGGCCGTCGTCGCCGCCTTTGTCGTAGAGGTGGTCGATCTCGTTGGCGGTGACTTCGACGTTGTCGCTGTTTTGGACGTAGATGCCGTCGCCTTCGTGGTAACTGAGGCGGCTGTTGAGGAGGCGAAGACCGTCGGCGTTGTTGGCGTGGATGCCGGAGCCGGCGCGCGTGGTGTTGGAGCTGGAGGCGAAGAACTCGCAGCCGTCGAAGGTGTGGTAGTTCGAGGCGGATTCGACGACGGCGATGCCGTAGTTGGACTTTTCGAGTCGGAGGCCCTGGAAGGTGAGGTAGTCGCGTCCGGTGGTGGACACGATGACGTGGTCGCGTTGGGCCGCGTTGTAGATTTTGCCGGTCACGTTGGGACTGCCGGAGGTGTCTTTGACATAAAGCGTGCCGGTGGCGGAGTCCCAAAAATACTGTGCGTCCGCGAGTGCCGCGACGGACGTGGCGCGGACCATGTAGGTGTCGTCCACCGTGACCATGCGGGTGGCGGTGGCGAGCGGCAGGCTGTAAACATCCGACCCGACGGAGGTCCAGCCGGAGGAGGGCAGCACGATGGCGGTGGTGAGGACCGGCTTGGCCCCGGTGCCGTAGGCGCCGTAGACGATGTGATTGGCGGAGGTGCCCGAGCCGGATGGGACGAGCGTGGCGTCGCGGTAGACGCCGCCGGATTTGAAGAGGATCTGGTCGCCGGCGGCGAGCGGGGTGGCGTTGACCTTGGCGACGGAGGCCCAGGCATTGGCGTCGTCGAGACCGCTGGCGGCGTCGCTGCCGCCGGGTTTGACGTGGTAGGTGGCGGCGGAGGCAACGGCGGCGAGGAGGATCGCGCCGGCGAAGGACGTAATGAGTCCTTGAATACACTTGGTCGGGGAGGCTTTCATGTCGGGTGGGTTTTTGGGGGTAAACGGAACGCGGAGCGCCCGTGTTGTCGGGCCACGAGGGAGGCCGGGCAACGGGCGCGGGCGTTTACGCGTAATCCCCGGGAGCGAGCGGGGGTGGAGGCGGTGTTCGGTCCGGCGGGCGTGGCGCGTCTCAACCGGCCCGCGAAGGCGAAGAACTCCGGCGGCCGCCGGGGAGGCGGCGGGGTTATCGAGCTGAAGGAACGATCGGCTCGGGAGGGGGGCCGGGCGGTGATGCGTGAGATGGCCGGTCAAGTGGCTGACCGGACGGGCGGGCGGCGAAAGTGATGTCGCGGACGTGGGCCGTGCGCAGGAGGTCGGCGGGCCAGGCGTCCACGGGACGGCCTTCGCTGGTAATTTCGGAAAAGCTCACGCGGGCGACAACATGATCGGCGTCGTAGCCTTTGAGCACGATGCGCGCGGGCGGGCCGCGGAAGGAGATGCGGTGAAAACGCACGTCGGAGATGGATCCGCGACCGGGGGCGTAGCGGAGGCGCTCGGCCTCGTCGAGCGGGAGCCACCATTGGGCGGCGTTGTCGGGCGAGATGTGGTCCTGATGTTCGCGGGGCGTCCAGCGACGGGGGCCGCCGGGGACGAAGTATTCGGGCGGGCGGTCGGGGCTGTAGATGGAGAGGCCGATGTAGAGGTCGGCGAATTCGTCGCGCAGATCCTCGACGCGGATGTCGGTGAAGGAGATGTCCTCGACGCGGGAGACGCCGGCGTTGTGGATGCTGAAGGCGGCGCCACGGAGCACATGGATGATGTCGCAATCGCGGAAATGCACGCCGCGCAAGGCGCGGTTGTTCAACTCGAAGCCGATCTCGAAGGCGTTTCCGGGGATGTCGTTCCAGAGAACACAGCGTTCGACCGTGATGTTCTCCATCACGCCGTCGGGATCGGGATCCCATTTGCCGGCCTTGATGGCGATGCAGTCGTCGGCGTTGCGCAGGAAGCAGTCGGCGATGGCGACGTGGGAGGAACTGAGGATGTCGATGCCGTCGGAGTTGGCGCGCCAGCCGACGATGCGCACGCGCCGGATATCGACGTGGTTGGAAAAACTCAGGTGCAGGCTCCACTCGAAGGTGTCGAGCAGGAGCACGTCCTCGATCACGACGCGGGTGCTGCGGCGCACGTAGAGGGTGTTTTTGCGAACATCGCGGGTGGATTGGTCGAGCACCCCCGGCCCCCAGACGCGCACGTCCTCGGCGTTTTCGATCACGAGCCGGCCGCGCACCACCGCGCCGCCTTCGAGGAAGACACGCTGGCCGCTGGCGACCTTGATTTCGCCGGCCTCGTGGATGCGGCCGGCGGCAAAGACTCGGGTGCGCGAGTCGGGGGCGGGCGTCGGGACGGGAGCGTCGTAAAAAAGGAGCAGCGGGGCGTCGAGATCGCCGTTGAACTCGACGCTGACGCTCGCGTGCCGTTCCAGGTTAAAAAATATCCTGTTTCCAACCACACGGGGCTTGATGCCGAGGGCGAGCGGACGCACGACGACGGATTCGACGGGGACCGTGACGGCAATCTCGACCGCGACGCCGGGCGCGCCGGCGGCGCGGACGATGTGGCCCTTCGGACTGTCGAGGACGACCTGTTCACGACCGTCGAGGAGGCAGTGGTAACGCGCGGAACGCGGCACCTCGGGGGCGTAAACAAACGGTTCGGCGGCCGGGAGGGCGCCGCCGGCCAGCACGCCGAGCACGAGGGACGCGAACAGGCGCAGGGAGGAGTTTTTCAGGGGCATCGAAGAGGGTTGCGGCGGAGGATCGCCCGTGCGCGCGCCATGGGCAAAGCCGCCTTGGGGTTACCCGTAAACCTTGACCTCCGTCAAGCTGGCGGGCGGATGGCGGCGGTGGTTGCGCGGAGCACGCGGGGGTGCCGCCGCCGCGGTTCGGCGGCCTGGTCAGGCGGTGGCCGCGCGCAGGTCGTCCGTCTTCACCAGCGCCACGTCGATGCGGCCGCGCACGGTCGTGGTGTAAACGATCACGCTGTCGTCCGCGCAAAACTGCGGGTGCGGATCGAGGTGATACCAGCCGCGTTCCACCGCCGGCTCCGGCAGCGCAGTGACGATAGCCACTTCGCGGCCCGTGACCGTATCAAAGAACGCCACCCGGCAGCCGGTGCGGTTCCACGAATACGTGCCGATGTCGCCGACCAGGTGGCGTCCGCAGCGGCTGGAGTGCGAATGGCAGGTGCCGGCGGGCCAAACGACGGCCGCCTCGCCGGTCACGATGTCGACCTTGCAGGTGCCGCGGGCGTAATCGACATACCAGATGAAGCGACCGCCCGCGTCCCACCATTCGTGCGCCACCGAGGGGGAATGCGCGAAGAGCGGCCGCGCCGGGCGGTCGCGGCCGATCAGCCAGATGCGGTTGTCGTAATCGTGGCGTTTGCCGGTGGCCACATCGGTCCACCAGTCCTGCGCCAGGAGCACGAGGTCGGGATCGACCGGGCTGAACTGGGCGTGGTTGTAGCAGCGGTCAAAGGTCTGCCAGACCTTGAAATCGCCGCCGTCCAGCGGGAGGCTGCCGGAGCACCATTCGTCGCCAAAGTGCGCGTCGATGAAAAACTCGCGTCCGTCGGCCGAACGCGTGAGGTGGGTGGCGAGGCGTTTGCCGTAACGGTTGCGATGAATCCCGGCCGGCACGCGGTTGACCAGCACGGGGCGCGCACCGGGCGAGGGCGCCCGGGAATACACGGAGTAGTTAGAACACCAATACACCGTGCCGTCGGCCCCGTCCACGAAGGGCGAGGCGTCGCGGAACTGGGTCTCGGGACAGGCGGTGACGGTGCCCGCGACCAGATCGGCGACCGCCAGGGTGCGCCCGTTTTCCGCGCTGCCGGCGGGGGGATGCGCCGTGTAGAACCAGAGATAACGGCCGTCGGCGGTCAGGGACGGACTGGTGAAATAGAACGATTGCTGCACCGGCGCGAGACGAGGCGCCAGCAAGTGGCTGGTTATCCCCGAAACGGGGTCGGTCCAGGGTTCGAATAAATCGCGGTTGTCGAAGGGGATCATGAAGGAAGGGGCGCGCGGAAGGGGAGATACGATTTTGTGGTGATTCAGCCTCTGCCGGAGCTTGGCCGGAAAGATAAGGGTAAACCTGACACCTTTCCCGAGCCTCCTTTTCCGCTCCGAAAACCAAGGGGAAACGCATTGGCCCCTTCGGGGCCCCGGTCAAAACCGGGTTGAGGTTACGCGTAAACCCGAATGCGCGGCGCAGCATCTCGGACGCGATTGCGGCGGGATGAGGCTGCGTCGGCCGGACGGCTGCGAAGCGTTGGCCGTCCAGGCGGCGCGCCTCGCGCGTCATCGCGGCGTAAAGGCCGCTACATACAATCAGGGGAGGCAGGCGCCGTCGTGTTTTTTGGGAGGGGTGTTGTCGAAGCGCAGGATGTCGTGGCTTTCGGGACTGATGCGAAAGACCCGCCAGCGATCATTTCCGGCCGGACCGGGGTTCATGGTGGGCATCCCGGCAACAAGTGTGAAGTGAGAGTGCGGCCAAAAGACATGGAGAGCGCGAACATCGCGGATCAATCCCGGGGTGGGGCGAGTGCTGGCCACAACGGCTCCGGCTGAGGCAATGTGGGGAGTTTTTTGGCAGCCTCGGGATCGCGGCCGCGGAGACGACGGGAATATTCGCGCGGCCGAGTTCACTCGGACGGAAGTGGCTCGGCAACAGGGGGTTATTTCGGCGGCGGCAGGGCTTTCCAGATCGGGCCGTCGGGCATAAACGGAAGCGTGTTTTGGGTTTGCTCGACCTTGGAATCGGCGACCCTGAAAACAGGCAGAAGGGGATTCCCCTTGGCGTCCTTTTCATAGCTCACGCCTTCCTGTTCGAAGAGAAGCATGGCGCAGAACGCACCGCCGGGTCCTTCGGAAAAAACGATGTCGAGGTCGTAAAACAGACCGGCGCGCAGTTCGACGCGGTTGCCGACGACGACGCCCCCGCGGTGTTTGATAATCCAGGGGCCTTGACTGTAGTTGTAGCTGTAGGCGGGAGATTGGGGGCGGTCGGTTTTGAAGTTGGAAACCTTGCCGCCACCCGCGTCCAAAACGAGACGTCCGTCGATGCGCACGGCGAGGAAATCGTCGCCCGTGCCCACGAAGCGATAGGCTCCCGTGGCCGGCGGGCTGACCTTGCCTTTGTAGTGCGCGATCCAGGCGTTGGGCTGGATCGTTTTTTCCACCCCGTAGGCTTTGGGCGCCTCGGCTGCCGGCATCATGGGGACGAAGATCTGGGTGGCATACAGCACGGTGGGGGCTTGGAAAAACTCGGAGAGGGAACGGCTGTTCCATCCGCTTCTGACGAAGTTGGCGGTCTCGGTGAGGGCGAGGCGGCCGGGGCCGAGTTTTTCGAGGTCGGGGTTGGGCTTGCGGGTTCTGAATTGTTTCAGGTCGTAGAGCCGGCCGACGAGGGTGCCGCCGGGCCGGGCCTCCTTGAAGCCGAAGGCTGGCATGATGGGGGCCTTGAGGGAGGTGCCGGCGCCGGAGCCGGAGGAGGCGGGGCCGGAGTTGAGCTGAGGACCGCCGAGGCCGGAGTCCGGGTTTGAGGGGAGGTCGGGGAGGGAGACGGCGGCGTTGGGGGTGTCGACGGAGAGGCGTTTGGTGAGGGTGTCGAGCTTGGGCTGGGTGTTGGACATCTTCACGGGGCGGCGGATCTCGGAGGTGCCGCCGTCGCCGCCTTTGAACAGGGCCTTGCGCTGGGGCTGGACGGAGCTGACGACGTAAACGGTGGCGCCGACGATGATGAAGACGTGAACGATGATGCTGATGAGCATCGAGCCCGCACCCGCGCGCTTCAGATAACGGACGACTTTGGTTTTGAAATCAGGCATCTGGGGGAGGGGTTCAGAAGCCGTCGTCGACGGTGAAGGTGACGTTGTCGATGGCGGCGGCGGCGAGGACGTTGAGCACGTCGATGGTGCGGAAGTAGGGGGCCTTGGGGTCGCTGGAAATGGTGACCAGGAGCGTGGTCCTGGCGTTGACGGCGTTTTCCTTGAGGCGCTTGAGGGTGTCCGTGAGCGAGGGCAGCTCGGAGTCGTCGGGGCCGTCGAACGGGGCGTCGTTGAGGAGAACCTGGCCGGCGGCGTCGATGCCGATGGTCTGCTCGTCGGGAAAATCGACCGCCGCCGAGGTGGTGGCGCTGCCGGGGAGCTTGGTGTTGAGCTCGGCCTCGACCTTGATCGCGGCGGTGAGCGACATGAAAAACACGAGCACGACGAAAACGACGTCGATCATGGGCGCGATTTGGAAGCCCAGGTCGGAGCCGGCTTCGGCGGAATGTCTTCGGCGGTGATGGCGGCTCATGGCGGGTCAGCGGGGGGAGGCGGCGAAGGTGATGTCGGCGATGCCGGCCGAGGCTGCGGCGGCCATGGCGAGGGAGATCTGCTCGGCGGGGACCAGGCGGTCGCCGCGGATGACGAGCCGGTGTTTCTTGGTGGCGCTTTGGAGCTGGGCCAGGACCGGCACGATGGGATCAAGCCGCTCGTAGGTTTTGTCCTCGAAGACAAAGGCGGCGTGTTTTTTGGCCTGGTCCCAACGGACGTTGATGATGGATTCGTCGCGCGCGTTGTCGCGCTTGGAGGCGTTGTGGGCCACGGGCAGCGTGATGGATTTGTCCACGCGGGCGACCTGCTTGGTGATCGAGCTCATGAAGAAGATGAGCAGCACGAGCAGCACGTCGATCATCGGCGCGATTTGGAATTCCGGCTCCTCGCCGTCTCCTGAGCCTCCTCCTGCCATGGTGGTGGTGCGGGTTGAGGGTTATCAGGCCGAGGCGGGAGCCTGGGCGCGGGGAGGAGACGGGATGAACGCGTCGGCTTCCAGGCGCAGGCCCT
>JBAZSJ010000024.1:0-70970 GCA_041662485.1 Opitutaceae bacterium
TGGCGCGCTCCGCCGCCACTCGCGCACGTTTCACCAGCTCGGGCTCCTCTCGTCTTGGTCTTGCCATGACTGAAGACTTGCATAATTAAGCTCATCTTGAAAGCGAATTAGAATTAGACCTCACCGGCCAACCCGCCAACGCCCTCGCCTCCTTCGCCACCTCCGCCGCCTACACCGTCGCCGCCAACGCCTCCGCCACCTTCCAGTGGCAGTCCTCCACCAACGGCACCACCTGGGCCAACCTCACCGACGGCGGCGCCTACTCCGGCGTATCCACGGTAACACTACACGTTTCCGGCCAGTCCGCGCTCACCGGTCTCCGCTACCGCGCCATCGTCACCTTCGCCACCGGATTCACGCTCACCTCGCAGTCCGCGCTCTACACCTACGTCGATATCCGCGCCGCATCCTCCGGCATCGTCGCTCTCCCCTACGCCGCCGACTACTTCACGCTCTCCCTGACCGGCGGCGTCCTCCCCGGCTCCGTCAACGCCTCGACGCTCTTCGTCACCGGCGCGCAATCCGGCCGCGTCGCCACCGGCGCCGTCACGCCCGCCACCAACCTCGCCACCGTCGCCCTCGCCTCGCTCCCCCACCCCGGCGAACGCCTCTGGGTCACGACCACCTCCGGCCTCCAGCGCGCCGACGGCCTCTCCGCCACGCCCCAGGTCTGGGAATTCCGCGCCGGCGTCAGCAGCGGCTTCGGCGTCTTCGATGCCCCCTCCACCCCCGCCTCCGCCGACCTCGCCACCGCCCTCGCCTCCGGCGACCTCGACCAGGACGGCGACCTCGACCTCGTCTCCGCCGGCCCCGACGGCCTCATTCTCTACACCAACGACGGCACCGGCGCCATCACTGCCGCCGCCCTCCTCGGCACCGGCGCCAACCGCTCCGTCCTCCTCGGCGACGTGAACGCCGACGGCGCCACCGACGCCGTCGTCGTAAAAACCTCCGGCACCGTCGAACTCTGGCTTAACGCCCACGACACCACGCCCACGCTCGCCCTCGCCCAGACCCTCGCCACCGCCACCGGCACGCGCGTCTGGCTCAACACCGCCGCCGTATTCATCGACTCCCTACAAACCATCGGATCCGCCTCCGCCCTCGACGTCGCCCTTGGTGACGTCAACCGCGACGGCGCGCTTGATATTCTCGTCGCCCAAGGTGCCTCCGGCTCCTCCCTCTGGCTGAATTCCTCCTCCGCCACCTTCACCGTCGCTCCGACCGCCTTCTCCAGCCAGCCCGCCCACCGCGCCTCCCTCCTCGACGCCGACAACGATGGCCTGCTCGACGCCATCCTCGCCCGCGACGACGCCACCACCGCCGCCTTCTTCGCCCACGCCCCCGCCGCCTTCTTCCACACCGCCGTGAATCTCGGCGGCGGCGGCGCATCCTCCGCGTTCGCCACCGGCGACACCGATGGCGACGGCTCCCTCGACTTCATCGGCTCCGACGCCACCGGTGCCTTCGGCGCCTGGACGCACCAGTCCAACGGCACCTACGCCCGCACCGCCACCCAGCCCACCTTCGTCGCCGGCTCCTCGCCCGTCCTCGCCGACCTCGATGGCGACGGCGCGCTCGACCTCGTCCGCATCGACGCCGCCACCGGCCTGCCCGCCGTTTCGCTCTACCGCGTCACGCCCACCCGTGGCGACGAGGACACCGCCATCACCCTGACCGCCGCCGGCTTCACCCGCGATGGCGGCGCCGCCATCACCCACGTCCGCATCGAGTCGCTCCCCGCCTCCGGCACCCTCGCCGGCGCCTCGGTCAACGACACCTTCACCCTCGCCCAGGCCGCCGCCCTCGTCTTCACCTCCTCCGCCAACGTCCACGGCCTCTCGTCCTTCACGTTCTCCGCCTCCACCGACGGCGGCGCCACCTACTCCGCCACGCCCTCCACCCACTGGCTCCTCCTCGCCAACACCCCCGACGCCGTCGCCCCCGTCGCCGATGCCTACTCCGTCGATCAAGGCGCCCTCCTCACCGTCGCAACCAGCCTCCTCGCCAACGACGTCAACAACGACGCCGCCTCCCTCGTCTCCCTCCCCGCCCACGGCGCCCTCACCCTCAACGCCGACGGCACCTTCACCTACCAGCACAACAACAGCGAGACGCGCACCGATACCTTCGTTTACCGCGCGACCAACCTCACCACCCTCAGCTCCGACACCGCCACGGTCACGATCACCGTCGCCAATGTGAACGCCGCGCCCACCGGCGCCACCCTCGCCCGCGACGCCGCCGTGCTCTACACCGGCCAGCCCGCCGGCCAGATCGTCGGCACCCTCGCCGGCCTCGACGCCGACCCCGAGGACGCCGGCACCCACACCTTCGCGTTGGTCCCCGGCACCGGCGACACCCACAACGCCGCCTTCATCCTCGACGGCAACGTCCTCAAGACCGCCGCCACACTCGACTTCGCCGACGGCCTCGCCCGCTCCGTCCGCGTCAGCGTCACCGACGCCAGCCTCACCACCGCCGAGCAGGTCATCACCTTCTCCACCGTCCAAGAGCCCACCCTCGCCCCCGCCACCTACGAGACGCTCGAAGACATCCCGCTCACCCTCGACATCGTCGCCCAGGGCGGCGCGTCCACGCTGACCTACACCATCCTCACGCCTCCCGCCCACGGCACCCTCACCGGCACCGCTCCCGCGCTCACCTACTCGCCGAATCCGCTCTTCCACGGCACCGACACCTTCGTCGCCCGCGTCTCCGACGGCACGCTCACCACCGCCGACGTCACCTTCACGCTCACCGTCGTGCATGTGAACCACGCGCCCACGGCGTCCGCCCTCGCGCTCACCACCACCGAAGACACCGATGGCGTCCTCGCCCTCGCGGCGACCGACATCGACGGCGACACGCCCCTCACCTTCACCATCGTCCAGGCCCCCACCCGCGGCACCCTCGCCATCGACGGCACGAGCGTCACCTACACGCCCTTCGCCAACGCCCACGGCGCCGACTCATTCCTCTACACCGCCAGCGACGGCCAGCTCGACTCCGCCCCCGCCCTCGCGTCCATCGCCATCACCCCGGTCAACGACTTCCCGACCCTCCCCGCCGGCCCCTTCGCCCTCGAGGTGAAGAAATTCCAATACGTCACCTTCACCGTGGCCGGCACCGATATCGAGTCGCCCGCCAACATCCGCTACCGCGTCGGCACCGCCCCGTCCCACGGCACCCTTTTCATCTACGGCACCAGCGTCACCTACGAGCCGACCCGCGGCTACGTCGGCTCCGACACGTTCACGATCATCGCCACCGACAACGAGGACGCCGACACCGCCCCCGCCACCTACGACGTCACCGTCTTCAACCCGCTACCCGTCGCCACCGACAGCGTCGTCGCGCTCGACCAGCGCACCTCCGCCACCTTCTCGCTGATCGGCTCCGACCCCGAGGGCGAGCGTATCGACTTCGTCATTACGACGCCGCCCGCCCACGGCACGCTCGACAGCTTTGGCAACGGCCACACCTACACGCCCGACATCGCCTTCTCCGGCGCCGACACCCTCACCTTCGTCGTCACCGACGCCGACGGCACATCCGCTCCCGCCACCGTCACGCTCAACGTCACCCACGTGAACGTCGCGCCCGTCGCCTCCGACATCGCGATCACCCAGGACGGCCTCGCCCCGACCGCCACCTTCACTCTCTCCGCCACCGACACGGCCGACGACATCGCAACCCTCACCTACCGCATCGTCACGCCCCCCGTCCACGGCACGCTCTCCGGCACCGCACCCGACCTAACCTACACCGCGAACACCACGCCCTTCGAGGGCACCGATACGTTCACCTACGTGGCCAACGACGGCGAAACCGATTCCGCCCCCGCCACCGTCACGCTCACCTTCACCAAGACCATCGGCCAGCCCGCCGGCACCTTCGACTTCCTCACCGTCTATCGCGGCCTCTACGAGTCCGTGAACGTCCTCGCCAACGACTACGACGCCTGGGGCGAGCCGCTCCACATCATGTCCTACACCCAGGGCGCCCACGGCACCGTGAGCGGCGGCAGCGGCGCCCTCTACTACGAGCATCTGGGCAACACCGCCGGCACCGACACCTTCACCTACACCGTCTCCAACGGCCACGAGACCCGCGTCGTGGACGTCCACGTCACCATCGCCTCGCGCACCATCAACCTCACCACCTCCGCCGACTCCGGACCCGGCTCCCTCCGCGACGCCCTCGCTCTCGTTAAACGCTTCGCCCAGTTCCCGGTCAACGAGCTCGACGAAAACGGCGACCGCATCAACGACGGCCGCCGCGCCTCCTGGACCTTCCGCCTCTTCGACCTCGAAGATCCCATCGAGCTCTCCACCGTCGGCGAAACCGACCCGCTCCTCGGCGACACCGCCCTCGTGATCGACGGCCACGTCAAGATCCTCGGCGCCCCCTCCGCCACGATCTCCCGCTCCCCCGCCGCGCTCGAACTCCGCCTCTTCCGCGTCCTCCCCGCTTCATCGCTCACCCTCGAATACGTCACCCTCGCCGACGGCGTGGCCAACCTCGGCGGCGCCATCCACAACGCCGGTCCGCTCACGCTCAAAAACGTGACCCTCGACGGCAACACCGCCCAGGCCGATGCCAACACCGCCGGCCTCTACCAGGCCGGCGGCACCACCACCGCCGCCCGCGCCACCTTCTCCGGCCACGGCGACGCGAAGGACTTCCGCAACACCGGCGGCGCCACCTTCATCGCCGGCGATCTCACCGTCGAGTCGCCCACCGCCCCGTGGATAGACCCCGTCGCCGACATCACCGCCAGCACCCGCCTGTCGCGCGCCTTCTCAACCCTCCTCACTTCCGGCCAGTCGATCTCGGTTGTCCGCCCCTACGACATCCCCGTCTACTCCGTCTCCGGCACCAGCGCCACCACCCGCACCCTCGCGAACCTCTTCGATTCCAACACGCCCCAAGGCGAGCACCTCATCACGCTCGTCGCCAGCGGCGACGGCGCCACGTTCAAGCGCGAGGTCGGCGTCACGGTGGACTATTATTCCAACCAGCTCCCCATCGCCCGCGACGACACCATCGCCGTTCAGCCCTACGGCACCGTAGCACTCACCGCCCTCGCCCTCCTCAACGACGAGGACCCTGACGGCACTCCGCTCTACAACATCTTCCTCCAGAGCAGCCCGTCGTCCGGCTACATCACCTACGTCCAGGGCCAGCCCGTCTTCCAGGCCTACGGCGACGACACCTCCGTCACCTACAATCTCGGCTCGGGCAACACCGCCACGATCCACTTCACCATCCAGACCACCACGCCCGATGTCGTAAACACCGCCGATTCCGGCGAGGAATCCCTGCGCGAGCGTATCGAACTGGCAAATGCGTTCCCCAACCAGGCATGGACTCTCCACGCCGTCGATCTCGGGGAACCGCTCCTCGTCGCCTCCACCGTCGGCGATTCCGACGCCACCCGCGGCGACTCTGCCTTCCTCATCGCCGGCGACGTCACCATCGACGGCAGCGACACGCCCGATCTCGTTCTCCGCCGCTCCGCCGACGCCCCCGCCATGCGCCTCTTCCGCGTCGCCCCCGGCGCCAAGCTCACCCTGCGCAACCTCACCGTCGAGGGCGGCCTCGCCGCGCTCGGCGGCGCCATCTACAACGAGGGCACCGTCATCCTCGACGGCGCCACCCTCCAGGCCCACCGCGCCACCGCCACCGGCGCCACCACCGCCGGCCTCGGCGGCGCGCTCTACAACGCAGGCGGCACCGTCACCGCCACCGACTCCGCGCTCACCGGCAACTTCGCCGACTCCGCCAGCGACACCGTCTTCGGCCTCGGCGGCGCGCTCTACACCCGCAACGGCACCGTCACCCTCGCCGGCACCACGCTCACCGCCAACACCGCCGGCCACGGCGGCGGCCTCTACGCCGAGGGCGATGCCGGCCACGCCGACGTCACGCTCGCCACCTCCGCGTTCTCCAACGCCGACGCCGGCTCCGATCTCTCCGCCATCACCCGCAACGGCGGCACCGTCGCCTTCCACAACGAGGAAAGCGTCATCCCCCGCGTCAACGGCCCCTGGGTCGGCAACGTCGGCGCCGCCGAAATGCATTTCACCGACTCCACCCCGCAGTCCATCGGCTTTACCACCAACGCCGCAGTCCCCGACCTTGTGCTCTCGGCGACCTCCTCCAGCCAGGCCATCATCGCCGACTCCGACCTCGTCATCACCGGCGAAGGCAGCTTCCGCACTCTCTCCGCCGTCGCCAATCTATCCGGCCCCGTCGTCATCCGCCTCATCGCCACCAGCGCGGGCGTGAGCTTCGACGAACCCTTCGCGCTCGCCGCCTATACGCCTCTCTTCAGCACCCCGAACGCCTTTCCCCAAGTCGCCGAGATCTACGGCCTCGAAACCGCCCTCATCAACCCGATCAACGGCATCGCCCCCGCCACCGACCCGCTCGGCCTGCCGCTCACCATCGTCTCCGTCACCACGCCCGCCCACGGCACCGCCGTCATCGTCGAGAATGGCAAAAAAATCCGCTACACCCACACCGACGCCGCCAACCTCACCACGTCCGACGAGTTCTTCTACACCCTGAGCAACGGCTTCGGCGGCACCGCCAGCAGCGGCGTCCATATCGAACTCCTCACGGCCGGCTCTACCGTTTCGAGTCTCTCCCAGCTCACCGCCGCCATCGCCGCCGCCGCCGCTCACCCGCTTATTCCCTGGCCGATCACCATCGCCGCCTCCGCCGCCGGCCAGACCTGGTCGCTCAACACCTACCGGAGCGACGCCGGCACCCAATACTCCGCCTACCGCATCAGCGGCCACGTCGTCATCGATGGCACCGCCGCCCCCGGTTTCACTCTCTACGCCCCGCCCGGCGGTATGAGCGGCCCGCCCATCCGCCACTTCCTCGTCCCCGTCGGCGCGCGTCTCGATCTCGTCAACCTGACCCTATCCGGCGGCAACGCCTACGGCTTCCCCGACGCCGCCATCGGCGGCGCCATCGCCAATTTTGGCACCTTCACCGCCGACCACGTCACCTTCGTCAACAACCGCAGTTACAGCGGCCCGATCCTCGGCGGCGCGCTCTACAACGACGGCGGCAGCGTCTCCCTCTTCGACACCGCCTTCACGACCAATGGCAACGCCTCCGCGACCGGCGGCGCCATCTACTCGCGCAACGGCTCCCTCACCCTCGATGGCGTCACCTTCTCGGGCAACACCGCCTCGACCGCCGCCAACCTCTACCTCGTCGGCGACGCGGCCAACGCCACGATCTCGACCACCGGCACCACCATCGGCTCCCGTGTCTTTACCACCATCAACGGCGGCACGCTCACCCTCGTCGGTTTCCCCTCTGCGATCGCCGACACCGTCACCTACCCGGCAGGCCGCACGCTCATCCTCAACCTCGAAACCCTCCTCGCCAACGACACCGGCGGCCCCTTCGCCAGTGTCACCCTGGATCTCACCGGCACCCTCGGCACCATCGATCGTGAAGGTGACGGCCTTCTCTACACGCCGCCCCTCGACTTCACCGAGGACGACACCTTCAACTACACCGTCACCACGGCCACCGGCTTCACGTCCACCGCCACCGTCACCATCCAGACCCGCACCGTGCTCACCACCGCTCCGCGCACGGGCGGCGGCGTTACCTTCCAATTCACAGGCCTTCCCTACCAGGAGTATATCGTCCAAGTCTCCACCGACCTCATCCACTGGACGACCCTCACCACCGTCACCACCGACGAGGACGGTGCCGTCACGACCGAAGACGCCACCCCGCCCGCCCAAGGCGCCGCCCGCTTCTACCGCACCGTGCGGAACAACAACTAAAGGACCCCGCCATGAAACGCCTCCTTTTCCTCCTCGCCGCCTTCGCCCCCGTGCTCGCCCTCTGCGACGCCCCCTCCGATCCGGCCGCCGCGTTCCGCATCCTGCTGCGCGCTAATTCTGACACGATAGTCTCTCTCCCTCTTCACCGTCCTGCACTCGTTGAAGCTTCGCTCCAAACCCGCACCGGCAATCAGCTTGAATTGTCCGACGACATTCCTGCGCTTCCCGTGGAGGGTGCTTATCTTCTCGTCATGTCGGGTTCCCTAGAAGGCGCCGTCCTTCCCGTCACCGCGCTTGTCTCCCGCACCCTCACCGTGACTCCCGGCACCTACGACCTGTCCACTCTGCACACCGAGTCCGCGGACGGCCTGGCCGAGGGAGCCATAGTCGCAGTGATCCCCTACTGGACCTTGGATACCGTTTTCCCAGCCGGTGCCGGCGTTCAGGCCTCCACCGACCCTCTTACGATCAAGACCCAGGTGCTCATGTTCAACGACAGCGTGGTCGGCATAAACCGCTCCGCTTCCGCCGTGTATTTCTATTACGCCGGCGATGGTTATTACAGCGCCGGCTGGTATTGCCAGGGTGATTTTTCCGCCACCCGTGGCACCACTCGGCTGCCCCCCAACCACTATTTTATGGTCCGCCATCCGGTCGGTTCTAACACCGAGCTTATTCTCACTGGATCGGTTCAGTTATCTGGCCAGCGTATTCCTGTCGGACCATTCAGTCCAGCCGCGCCCAGGACAACCTCCTTTCCATCCCTGTTCCGGTGCCCGTCACCCTCGATGCTTCCGGCCTCAATGCCTCCGACGCGTTCACTGCCACTACCGACATCCTCACCGTAAAGGACAAGCTGCTGATCTTCGACAACACCACCACCGGCAAAAACAAGTCTGCCTCCGCCGTTTATTTTTATTTTGCAGGTGACGGCTTTTATTCCGCAGGCTGGTATCGCTTCGGCGATTTCAGCCAGACCGTTGGCACCGTCAGTCTCAAGCCCGGCGAAGGATTTATCATCCGCAAAGCCGCCATCATCACACCCGCCACGAACACGTGGACTCTAGTCCCATCCTATCTTCAATGAACGCCACCTCCTTCCTCCGCTACTGCCTGACGACCTTGCTCCTTGGCCTGCTCGCCGCCTCTGCGTTGCGCGCCCAGTCGGTGACCATCAACTTCGTGTCTGGGCACCTTTACGACGACTCCGGCGTCCTCCTGCCCACTAATAATCTTGTCCTGCTGATCGCCGACACCTCGGGCAATGGCTTTGGCGCCCTACTGCCCGGCAGCACCCTCAACGCCGGCGACTTCCTTAACAGTGATGACCAGATTCTCGGACGCGCTCTGATCCTCGGTAACGGCACCGGTTCGGCCACCGGTTCGGCTACCACTATCCCCCTAGCCTCCGCCCCTTACACCACCCTCACCTCCGGTGATCCCATCGCCCTGATTTGGTTTTCCATGCTCACAGGCAGTTCCACTGTCATCAGTAGCGGTAACACCTACGGACTGTTTTCGAACCCCTCACTCACGGCCACCGTCGACGGCGACCCTTGGGTCATTCCTTCCTCCGGCTCCACCATCGATCTGAACTTCAAGACCCTTGCCGCTTCCGGCACCCACGCAGAAACCGCTGCCTACGCCACCCTCACCGCCATCCCCGAACCCGCCACCTACGCCGCCCTCGCCGGCCTCTTCGCCCTCACCCTCGCCGCCGTCCGCCGCCGCACAAAGTAACCCAATAGGTTACTTTCTCCTCCTCACGCCCCCTCATCCACGGGGGCTTTTTTGTGCCTTCTTGTGCTTTTTGTGGCCAAACCCTCCGCCTTCCCACGTTCACCCCAATCCCAGCTTCTTCGCCCGGATCAACAGATCCGTCGGGCTCGGCGAGCCCAGTTTCGCCATGAGATTCGCCCGGTGAAATTCCACTGTGCGCGCGCTCAGCCCGATCAGCTCCCCGATTTCGCGGCTCGTCTTGCCCGTCAGCACATGCGCCAGCACCTGCTGCTCGCGCTTCGATAAAATTTTCCCCACCGCCAGCGGCTTGCCTCCCTCTCGCCGGATCGCATCGCGGAACCGCGGCGAGAAATACCCGCGCCCCGCCGACGCCGCCTGCACCGCCTCCGCCAGTTCCTCCGGCGTGCAATCCTTCTCCAGGTATCCTTCGACGCCGCTCTCACGGATGCGCGTCACCGCCAGCGGATCGGTCAGCGATGTCAGAATCAACGACCTCGTTTCCGGCCGCATCTGCCGCACCGCGCGCACCAGCGCCAGCCCGTCCATCCCAGGCAGGTGCATGTCCACCACCAAAAAATTCGGCTGCAACTCCTGCGCGAGCCTCAGCCCCTCCTCCGCCGACGCCGCCGCGCCCACCACCTCAAACTTTTTCTGTCCAAGAAACCACTGTTTCAAAAATGCGCGGAAAATCCCCTGATCCTCCACGATCAGCGTGCGCACCTTCTCATCGAAACGCAGCGCGCTCATGTGCCCGCCTCCCCGGATGCGCGGCCCGTCGCCGGCAGGATCACGCTCATCTCCGTGCCGCCCCCGGCGGGAACTCGCGCCTCGAGCACCGCGCCGAGTTGCGCCCCGATTTCCTGGCTCAACCGCAGGCCCATCCCGCCGCCCTCTCCCTCGTCCCCCGCGGCCGACGCCTCGCCGTGCAACCGCGCCAGCACCGCCGCCGGCAGTCCCGGTCCGTCGTCGCGCACCGTGATGCGCACCGTCTCCGTCTCTGCCCGCGCGATCACCTCGACGCGGCTGCGCGCGAACTTCACCGCATTGCCCACCAGGTTGCGCACCATCGTCTGCGCCAGCACCAGATCGGTCCACGCCGCCAGCGACCCGGGCACGTCCGCCGTCAGCGCCACGCCCCGCCGCGCCGCCAGCGGACGGTGCAACACCACCACCGGCGTCACCAGACCGCCCACCGGTTGAGCCGACAACGCCGGCGGTATCCCCGTCCGCAACCGCGCCCACAGCACGATATCCTCGATCAAGAGCAACATCTGGCGTCCCTCGCCGGCCACCTCGCCCGAAAATTCCCTCAACACCTCGCCCTCCGCAGTCGCTACCACCGGCGCGCGACTCCCCCCGCGCAACTGCTCCGCCCGCTGCGTCAGCGCCGCCAGCGGACTCCGAAGGTCGTGCCCCAGCGCGATCAACATCCGGTCCTTGTCCGTGTTCGCCGCCTCCAGATCGCGCGTGCGCTCGCGCACCTCGACTTCGAGTTCATCCGTGTAGGCCGCCTCGATCACGCGCCGCTGCTCGGTTTCTTCCAACAACCGCTCCTGCGCCTCCGCCTTGTCCCGCTGCGCCTGCACAAACCGGTCCGCCACCGCCAGCGAGAGCAACAGCATCTCCAGCGCCGAGCCGATCATGAGCCCCATCATGGTCAGGTTTTTGGCATCCAGCATCCACAACCGCACCGCCACCAACGGGAGCGACCCGGCGAACAGACAGCCGAACGACAGCACAAAAAAACGCGCCTGCCTCGCCCCCGCGCGCCACGCCACCAGCGCCAGCACCAGCAAACCCGCATGAGTCACGCCGATCCCCGCCACCGTGGCCGGCAGCCAGACCGCGCTTTTTATCCAAGGCGTGCTGAGCGCCCCCAAGGCCAGCCCCGCCATCATCACCGCCAGCCACCCCGCGACCCGGTCCCCCCGGCCGCACCGCTGCTTCAACTCCAAAAACACCCGGGCAAAGCGCACCAAGAACAATCCGCCCAAGGCCAGCGCCACCGTCAGCGCCGTCTCCAAACCCGGCGAACCCAGCGTCACTCCCAGTTCCAAGACCCAGGCCCGCGCCAACACCATGAAGGTCGCCCCAATTCCAAGATACGCCGCATAGTAGCCGATGTCGGACAGCCGCAGCCGCACCCACAGCAGCACGTTGTAACCCAGCAGCGCCAGCAGCCCGCCAAAGTAAACCGCCTCCGCGATGAGCCCGCGCGTCTTCGCCGCGTGATACGCCGTCGCATCCGGCCACCATTCCAGCTGGAACACCGGCCGGTAATAATCCTCCGCGCGCAGATACACGACCTGTTCTTCCCGCGCGGGCACGCTCATCGGAAACGCCACCGCACGCCCCGGCACCGCTTTCTCCGCCGCGCCCACGCCTTCGCCCGACACCAGACGCCACCCGCCACCCTCCACCGCCTCCCCCGATCGCGTGCGCGCAGCGCTATACGCGACCACCCGGTCCGCGAAAAAATCCACATCCGCCAGCACGCCCGCCCGCGCCTGCGGCTCCTCGTTGCGCAACGTCACCCGCGCCCACAGCACCGTGCCAAATCCCCCGGTGTAGTGACCCGCGCCCGTCCACCGCCGCCACGCGCCCGCCGGCAATTGCTCCACCTCCGCCCGTGTCATCGCCGCCCCCGGCTCCGGCTTCTCGACAAAATACTCCAGCGTCGATCCCGCGCGCCCCTCGCCCACCCACGGCTCCACGCCGCCCCGGTTGCCAGCGAAGAACAGCAACAGCCAGCCCAGCCCGCCCGCCACGGCCGCGAGCATCCCCGCGATGGGCAGCCAGGAAACGACGCGGGCGGGATTCATTCCGGCCATTTCCGCCCACGCCCGCCTACACCGCAAGCCCGTCTCCGACCAAAACCTCGTAGGCCTACGAGGTTTTACCGATGGAAACGCCTTTTTCACCCGGTGAGATGGTAGTCCACACGCCGTCTCCCTCATGCAAACGTCCCCTTCCACCGTCGTCACCCTGCTCGCCGCCCTCGCCGGCTTCCTCGCGCCCCTCCCTCTTTCCGCCCAGACGACGGTCACGTATACCGACACCCAGATTTCGACGACCGCCCGCGCCACGACCCCGGCGGATCCGCTCACCTTCACCATCGCATCGGGCACGGCGACGGAAAATGGCGTGGTCTCGGGAACCGGGAGCCTCACCAAAACCGGCGCCGGCACCCTCAGGCTCGGCGCGACCAACACCTACACGGGTGGCACCTTCGTGAACGCGGGCACGATCGAACTGGGCGCCAACAACGCCCTCGGCACGGGCGCGATCACCATCACCGGCGGCGGCCTCCGGGCTGCGGGAGAGGCGCGCACGCTGACGAATGCGCTCTTCACCAGCGGGAGTATTACCGTCGGCCGCTCGACGACCTTTGCCGGCACGACGACCCTGAATGCGGCCACCACGATCATCGCCAGCAATCCCGATGGACCCGCCAATTCCGATACGACCTTCAGCGGCCCGATCAGCGGAAGCTTCGGCGTCACGCTCGCGGAAGGCGCCGGTGGATTGGGCATCGGCTCGGGTAATATTGTTTTCAGCGGCGCCAACACCTACACCGGCGGCACCACGCTGCGCACCCGCCTCTTGATCAATAGCGATGCGGCCCTGGGCGCCGCCTCCGGCGCTCTCACCATGGAGGGCGGCACGCTGCGCGCGACGACCTCCATCGATTCCACCCGCGCTATCACCCTCGGCTCCGGCGGCGGCACGTTTGAGATGGGCAACTCCAGCAGTTTTTCCGGCACGGTTTCCGGCTCCGGCGCGTTGACCAAATCCGGCGCCGGCACGCTCACCCTCTCCGGTGCCAACACCTACACCGGCGGCACCACCATCTCCGCCGGCCAGATCACCATGGGAAGCGCATCCGCCCTCGGCGGCACGGGAACCATTTCCGTCGCGACCGGGGCCACGCTCAACGCGGGAGCCTACGATCTGGATGTCGGCCGGCTGGCCGGCACCGGCCAGGCCGGCACTTCGGGCAACCTCGTGTTTTCCTCCGGGACCGTGACCAATACGAACTCGCTGTTCGGTGCCAATCTCATCGTGAACGGAGGCGAGCTGACGCTGGCGGGAAGCCTTTCAGCGGGCCAGACCGACCTCAACGGCGGAGTGCTGAATATCGCCAGCTCCGCTGCCATGTCCGCGACCGGCACCGACGGTTATAATTTTCGGGGCGGCACTCTCCGCTATCTCATGTCCGGCACCGTCAACATGCCTCCTGTAGATACACAGCTTTATGCCGATGGCGTGGAGCAGTATATCAAGGTCGATGTGACGGCGGGCAATTCCGTCACTTGGAATGGAGCGCAACTTTATAAATTCACCCCGGACTACGGCCTGTCGCGCGTAGACTTCACCAAGCTCGGGGCCGGCACCCTCAGGCTCTTTGCCGGCGCCCTATATACGCAGGCGGGGACTTTCAGGATCGAGGAGGGCTCCCTGATTCTCGACACCGTCGACCTCGGTACCTTAGGCGCGGCATACGACTACGGAACGGGGCGCTACCCGACGAATATCGTCAATAATGGCAACCTTACGCTGGTCAGGTTCGGCGGCACTCAGACTGGGACGCACGATCATTGGGGCGTGATCAGCGGCACGGGTTCTCTGACCACAGGAGAGAATGCGACCGTGAACCTCTACAACAATAATACCTATACCGGAGCGACTACTGTCGGTGCAGGCACCACCCTGAATGTGCGGGTGACCAATGCCATCGGCGTCGCCAGCGCCGTGACGGTCAACGGCACCTTGAATCTTCACGGGAACACGCAGACGGTCGGTTCACTCGGTGGCGCGGGCAGCCTGGATCTTGGCACCGGAGGCGTCTTCACCGCGGGAGGCAACGACACCAGCACGACCTTCAGCGGCACGATCACGGGCGGGAGCACGCTCACCAAGGCCGGCGAGGGCACCCTCACGCTGTCCGGCAACAACTCAGCCTTCACCGGAGCGATTACCCTCGAAGGGGGCGCGCTTGCCCTCGGCAGCGCGACGGCCATCGGCGACAGCAGCACGGGCGGCGCCATTTCTTTCCAGGGCGGCGCGCTGCAATATTCCGCGTCAAACAACGTGGACTACTCCGCGCGGTTCACCTCCGCGGCGGGCCAGGCCTTCGCTTTCGACACGGGCGGCGCCAACGTCACCTTCACGGGCGCGCTCGTCAGCGCGGGCGGCACGCTCACCAAATCCGGGGCCGGCACGCTCACGCTCGCCGCCGCCAACACCTATTCCGGCGCGACTTCGATTCTGGGCGGCACGCTGGCCCTCGGCGCCAACAATAGCATCGCCAACTCGAGCAACGTGACGATCGCCAACGCGACCCTCGCCCTGGGTGCGTATAACGAAACGGTCGGTTCCGTCTCGTTGACGGACGGCGCCATCACCGGCACCGGCACGCTGACCTCCTCGGGCGGCTACACGGTGGCTTCCGGCACGATCAGCGCCTCGCTCGCCGGCACGTCCTCGCTCCAGAAGACCGGCGAGGGCGACCTCAGCCTCTCGGGCGATAATTCCTACACCGGCGGCACCACCCTCGGCGGCGGCACGGTGACCTTGGGCAGCAACACCGCCTTGGGGACCGGCGCGGTGAATCTCGCCGGCAGCGCCCTCCAGGCCTCCGGGGCCCGCACCCTCGCCAACGCTCTCTCCCTCACTGGCGACACGACCTTCACGGGTAATTTCACCTTCACCGGCGGTCTCGCCCTGACTTCGCTCCGCGAGCTGACGATCCATAACACCACCACCTTTGCGGGCGTGATCTCGGGTTCGAAAACCTTGTTCAAATCCGGCGCGGGCGAGATGGTTCTCACCGGCGCCAACACCTACACGGGCGGCACCTTCATCGGCGAAGGCACCGTGCGCATCAACAACACCACCGGCTCCGCCTTCGGCACCGGCGCCGTCACCGTCGCCAGCGGCGCCACGCTTACCGGCGCAGGCAGCTTCACGGGGGCGTTTCAGAACAACGGCACCTATGCTCCCGGCAACAGCCCCACCCTCGCCACGCACGCGTCCTTCTCCCAGGGCTCCACCGGCATCCTCGTCATGGAGCTCGGCGGCCTCGCTCGCGGCACCGGTTACGATGCGCTCGACATCACCGGTTCGTTTACGCCCGGTGGCACGCTCACCGTCAGCCTGATCGACGGATTCCAGCCGGCCCTCGGCAACAGCTTCGATCTGTTCAATTTCAGCTCCATCGGCGGAACTTTCGCCACGCTCAACCTTGCCGACATTTCCGGCTCCGGCCTCACCTGGGACACCTCCGCCCTCTACACCGCCGGCATCCTCAGCGTCATCTCCTCCTCCGTCCCCGAGCCCTCGACCTACGCCGCACTCCTCGGCGCGGTCGCGCTCGGCTTCGTCGCGTGTCGCCGCCGCCGGACCTGAGCGGCCGATGGCAGAGGTAGGTCCGGACCCTGTTTACCCCGACTCGTCGGGGCTGGGCCCGCCGAGAATGGTTGTTCAACGTGGGAGCGAGCTTGCTCGCGAGGATCGAACATCGCGAGCAAGCTCGCTCCAACAACAGATCGGACGGCCCGGCGGTCCGTCCCTACCTCCGAACCTTCGCGCCCTTCGGATCGTCCTTCGCATCTTCGCGTTAACACCTCCGCCCTCCGTCCACGCCCGCCCGCACCGCCTGCCCGCCCCGACCCAAAACCTCGTAGACCTACGAGGTTTTGCCGGTGGAACTGTCATTATTAGCAGGCGAGATAGCAGCCCACACGCCCGCTTCTCTCATGCAAACGTCCTCTTCCACCGCAGTCGCCCTGCTCGCCGCCCTCGCCGGCTTCCTTGCGACCTTCCCGCTTTCCGCCCAGACCACGGTCACGCTCGAGGACAGCCCGCTCTACTACACCGACCTCCACACGACCACGGTCGCCGATCCCCTGACCTTTACCATCGCGGACGGCTTCGCCACGCAGAGCGGCGTCATCGACGGCGACGGCTCCCTCACGAAAACCGGCGCAGGCGCCATCTCCCTCGCCGGTGCCAACACCTACACCGGCGGCACCGTCATCGACGCCGGCATTCTGGCCATCGACAACGACGGCGAGTTCACCTTCGGCACCCTCGGCAGCGGGACCACCACAATCCACGGCGACACCGGCAGCGGCTTCGCGGGCACCCTGCAATTCCTGACCAACTCCAGTGCCGGCGGCGATATGTTCACCCTCACCGGCAGCACGATCGACGGCGGCACCGGCGGCACCGTGGAATTCTACGGCGCTTCGACCGCCGGCAGCGGCACCTTCACCGTCGAGGGAGCCACCGTCAGCGGCACCGCCGGCGGCTTCGTGATCTTCCTCGGTACTTCGACGGCGGGCAGCGCGACTTTGATCGCCAACGGCAGCGCCAATGCCGGCGCCGGTGGCTCGATCTTCTTCGTCGAAAATTCCCTCGGCGGCACGGCGGCCGTGAAGGTTTACGGCAACGGTTATCTGGACATCGGCTTTCACAACGCCGGCCTGACCATCGGCTCCCTCGAAGGCACCGGACAGGTTTTCCTCGGCGCGAATAATCTCACCATCGGCAGCGACAATACCACCACCACCTTCTTCGGCACCGTGCAGGATGGCGGAGCCGCTGGCGGCGTGCTCGGCTCGCTGACCAAGATCGGCACCGGCACTCTCACGCTCACGGGCACCAACACCTACGAAGGCGGCACGACCATCACGGGCTGGGGCGCCATCGAATTCTCCAGCGGCGACAATCTCGGCACCGGCAACATCACCCTCGACGGCGGCGGCTTGAAGTGGGCCGCGGGCAACACCACCGACATCTCCTCCCGCCTCAATCCCATCAGCTATAACGGGTCGATTTTAGACACCAACGGCAACAACGTCTCCTTCGCTTCGGTCCTCTCCGGAGACACCCTCTACAACTACAGTCAACTCATCAAAACCGGCGCCGGCACGCTCACCCTCGCCGCCGGCTCCACGGTCGTGGATTTCGAGGTGATCGGCGGGACCCTCGTTTTTGGGACCGGCACCTACCAAGACCGCTATCTCTACGTAGGTAATGGCAACTGGGCTACCTCCGTGAACGGGGCCGGCCCGAGCGCCGCCATCCTTTCCGGAGCTGGCACTTCCTTTAGCTCCCAAGAGACCAGCGTCGGTTCGTATACTGCATTCTCCGCTTCACTCACGATCTCCGACGGCGCCTCCTTTGCCTCCACCGGCGGAACCACGCTCGGCGACCACTCGACCGCTGAAAGCACTTTAACCGTCACCGGCACTGGCTCCACCTTTACCGGCGACATAAGTCTCGCCGTTGGCAACACCAGTTCAGGTCGCTCTTCCTTCCTCGTCTCCGACGGTGCCTCCGCTACCTTCCAAAGCACTGTAGTGATCGGCCGCCGTTCCACCGGCGAGAGCCTCCTCACCGTCTCGGGCGCCGGCTCCACGTTCACGGCCGACAGCCCCCTCTCGATCGGAGTCGGCGAGTTTCCCGGTTCCGCACCATTCGTCACCGGTGCCTCCTCGATGATCGTTTCCAGTGGCGCCTCGGCCTCTGCCGTCGCGACCCAGATCGGCAGGTTTGGGGCCACCGGCGCAAACAGTCTCACCCTCACCGGCACTGGCTCCACCTTCACGACCGGCAGCCTCACGCTCGCGGAGAGCGCCCTCGACAACGGCACCGTCAACCTCGGCTCCGCGTCCACCGATGCCGCCACCGCCGCCGGCATCCTCGACACCGCAACTGTCACCGGCGGCCTCGGCACCGCCGTCCTCCAGTTCAACACCACCGGCACCAACCTCGCGCCCACCTACTTCACCCGCGACGGCACCAGCACCGGCCCCGGCGTGAACACAGCCGGCGGCCTCGCCATAGTGAACACCGCCGGCACCACCGTCCTCTCCGGCACCCTCGCCCACACCGGCGCCACCACGGTCAACGGCGGCACCCTCCGCGTGAACAGCTCGCTCGTCTCCTCCGCCGTCACCGTCAACGCGGGCGCCACCCTCGGCGGCAGCGGCACGCTCGGCGGACTCGCCACCTTCGCCTCCGGCGCGCACCTCGCCCCCGGCAACTCCCCCGGCACGCTCACCTTCACGGGCGGACTCACCCTCTCCGGAGGCTCCATCCTCGATTTTCAACTCGGCACCACCAGCGACTTGATCCTCGTCACCGGCGGCACCCTTACCGGTCCGTCCTCCGGCACCATCACCGTCAACCTCACTGACTCCGGCGGCTTCACCGCAGGCACCTACAATTTTATCGACGCCACCGGCGCCACGTTGTCCAGCATCGGTGCCACCACCTTCGAACTCGGCACCACCATCGCCGGCTACGACTACACCTTCGTCCAAAGCGGAAACCTCTTTCAAGTCATCGCCGTTGCCGCCGCCATCCCCGAACCGTCCACCTATGCGGTCATTGCCAGCTTCGCTTGTCTCGCCGTGGCTGTCTGGCGCAGACGCCGCTCTTGAGTTATCCAATCGATCTTTTTAAAGCAAAGTTTCGAAGAACAAACCGAAGGACTCGAAGTGCCTGAACTTGGCGATCTTTGCGTGCCCTGCTTCGCGTCTTTGCGTTAAAACTCCGACCTCCGCCCCGTCCTCAAAACCGCACGGTCGCCTTAACACCCACCGTGCGCGGCGCCGCCGGGATGCTCGTCGGGATGCCATACGCGCCGCCGATGTTACCCGAATCGAGCAGGTATTGCTTCCCGAAGACGTTGTTCACGTAACCGACAACTTCCCACCGCAGGCTGCGCGGACGATAGCCGAGCCGCAGGTTCACCAGCCCGAAGCCGCCTTGCCGCAGCGCGCCGCCGTTTTGCGCGTTGTCGTCCTCGAAGTAATAGGCCGAGCGGTAGGTGTAGAGCGGCGTGAAAAACACCGTGCCCGCGTCGGAAAGAGGCAGGGACAGCGCCGCGCCAACCGAGATCGTGTTCAATGAGGTCAGCCGGAACGTGTTGCCGGCATAGGCCTGCGGCTGGTCGTCGTCATCCAGCCCGGAGAACTGGGCGTCCGTATAACCGTAGGTGCCGAACAGCGTGAGTTCCCGCGTGACGTCGCCCTGCACGGTCGTCTCGAAGCCCTGCCCGCGCGCCCGCCCGCCGTCAATGGGAGCGACAACGCCGGGGGCGACGACGCGGTCCGTCTGAAAATGATCAAAGTAATACTGGAAGACCGAAGCGTCGTAACGGATGCGGCGATTGTCGGTGGATCCCTTGATGCCCGCCTCGTAGTTCCAGACCGTCTCTTCATTATTCGTTACCGGTGCCAGCGTGATTTCGTTGAAATGCAACACGGGCGGCTGGCGTCCGCGCGAGACCGCGGTGTAGGCGGTGAGATGCGGGGTGAACGCGTAACGGGCGTCCAACTGTCCCGCCCACGACTGAACATCGGCAGTGTTCTCGATCTGGCCGTTGCTGACCTGGAAGATGTTGTTGCCGCCGCCTGAGGTCGGCAGCGCGCCGGCGAGATTTCCCGGCACGGTGGCGGCGAAGGATTGGTAGCGTGAGATGATGCGTTCCTGCGTGGCGCGCAGCCCGGCGCCCACGGTGAGCTTGTCGGTGAGTTTGTAGTCGGCGCGTCCGAAGAGATCGCCGGAGGTCGTCTCGGACTCGTTCGTGTTGTGCTCGGAGTAACGCGGGTTGAGCGGAAAGGGAAATATGCCGCCGCTGGTCAAAAACGTGAACAGCGTGTTCTCGTCGGTGCCGATGAACACGGTCTGCACGTCCTTCCTCCACGCTACATTCACGCCAGTGGAGGCGGTGAGACGGCCGCCCTGATCGTAGGAAAAATTTACCTGCTGGCTGAGCTGCTGGCCGTGGAAATGCTCGCCCAGCTCGAGCAGGTAGAGGGAGGTGCCGTCGGCGTCGGACTCGTTGCGGCTCTCCACCTGCCGCCATGCGCTGGTCGAGGTGACCGTCCATGCATCGTTGAGTTCATGTTTTAGGATGCCGGTGAGTCCGGTGATGGTGCGCGTCACACCCAAGGCGGAACCACGGTTGAGATTGGCCGCCGTGTAGGGATTGGTGTTTGGAACGGGAGGAAACCCCGGTATGCCCGTCGCGCTCTTGAAATCGATGCCGGGCGCATCGTCGTGCTGATAGTTGAAAATCAAATCCCCCGTGGTCTCGGGCGCCGGCTGCCAGCGAAGGCTGGTCCTGAATGCCACGGTGTTCTCCCCCTGGAGGTCGGAACCGTCGGCGAGATTCTCCACGTAGCCGTCGTGCCGGCTTTCGTAAACCGCCACACGGAGGAACAGCGTATCCTTTACGACCGGGCGGTTGATGTAGGCGTCGGCCGCGACGGCGTTGTAATCACCAAGGCCAAGCGAAAGCGCGCCGGAGCTCTCGTTGACGGCCCGGTTGCTCGTGAGGGACAGCGCGCCGCTCTCGACGCCCTCGCCGAACTGCGTTGGCTGCGGCCCCTTGAAAACCGCGATGTTGTCCACGTCGAAAAGGGCGACGTTGTTGCCATGCGCGTTGGTCAAGCGGACCCCGTCCTGAAAAACCGAGACGCGCGGCTGCACGCGTGGGTCGCTGGTGTCCGAAGTAAACCCGCGAATGTTGAGACTCACGTTGTCGGGAGCCTGTTCGGAGGCAAAGAGTCCCGGGACAAGCGGCGCCAAATCCTGATAATCGACAATGCCGTTGGTCTTCAGGAAATCGCCGGTGTAAGCGGTGACGGAGGCGGGTGTGTTTAAGCGCTCGTTTTCCGCACGGCTGGCAACGACCTCGACCGGCGCCAGCGCGGTGGACTCTTCGGCCTGCAACCATCCGCCCGGGGCGCCGACAGTCGCAAAAACGAAAAAGACGCGTGACCGAAACCTGCGTGCTGAATGTGCGCTTGGTTCAGTCATGTGTGGATACGAGACGAAGCCAGCTTATGGAGCGATACCCCAGCGCTTGCTGAAGGGATAATAGATGCACAGCGGGCGTCCGACGACATCCTTGTCCTTCACGAAGCCCCAATAACGGCCGTCGAGACTGTTCGCGGAGTTGTCCCCCATCGGCAGATAGCTGCGCGCCGGAACCGTGATTTGCTGGCCGAGAAACAACTGGGCGTTGGGGTAATCAGGCCTGGGCGTTCCGTTGAAATAACCGGTGTATGTTCCTGTCCGCTTGGCATTCTGGGCAAAGGCCGGCGCGCCGGTGATGGGCTTGCCGTTGCGGTAAAGGACGGGCTCCTTGATCTCCATGACGTCGCCGGGCGTGCCGACCAGGCGTTTGATGTAATACTGGTCGCCCTGGCTGTCTCCAAGCACGGGGATGTTTCCGGTGTGAAACACGAAGCCGTCGCCGACCTTCGGCCGCACGAAATTATAGCTCACGCGATCCACGAAAAGCTGGTCGCCCGTGAGGATGTCGAACGACAAGACGCGTTCGCCCGCTTTCACCATTCGGCCGGTGCGAATGAAGCGCACGCGTTCACTCAGGCCGCCGCCTGTGGGAACCTCGCGATCCACAAATTCACCGTTGGCCAATTTTGTGCGCAAGCCATCGGTCAGGGTCTTCGCGCCCGGGAAAAACGCATCGCGGATGACCCAGTCGAAATCAAAATCGATCGGCACCTGGGTGACGACCTGCCGGTCGCCGACCAGGATGCGGTATTCGCGCTGGCGCGCGGGAAACACGCCCCATGAACGGCCGGGGACGTCCTGGTATTTCACCACGCCCCTGCCCTGCGATCCGTCGATGGGGAGAAGGATCTCGCCGTCATCCGGCGCGTTAAGCACGCGGGGGCGCGCTCCCAGCATCACGAAGCGAACAGCCCGCATGGCCGTGTTCGGCTCGTCGGCCGGCGTGGCGAACACCTCGGGCGTCATGCCGTTGTAGCTCGGCCACATTGAATTGGTCGGAATCTTGAAAGGCTGCACGAAATACGCGCGCACGCCGAGGATCACGATGGCGGCCACGAGGAAAAACTCCACGTTCTCGGTCCAGCTCGATTTCGGGTAATGCGTGCCACCGACCTTGCGCAGGACGCCCTCAAGCGACTCGATGCCGAGCTTGAGCTTGCTGGAGTCGGCCTTGGCGCGGAGCTGCTGGCGGACGGTCTCGGTGGCCTGCTGAAGCGAGCCGAGCTCGGCGGCGGACATCAGGTCGCGACGGTAGTGATAGACCTTCTCGGACAGCTCCAGCCAGTTGGCGGCGTTGGTCCGCATTTTCTTTTCCACTGAATCGAAGAGGCCGAAGAGCATGGGAAACTTGGAACTGTAGGAGCCCATTTATGGGCGATGATTTCAATGGAATTACGTGGAAGTCTTGATTGCCCATAAATGGGCTCCTACGAAAACTAATTCTTCAGAATCTGGATGAACGTGTCCGGCGGGATGTTCACCTTGCCGATCATCTTCATCTTCTTTTTGCCCTCTTTCTGCTTGTCGAGGAGCTTGCGCTTGCGGGAGATGTCGCCGCCGTAGCACTTCGCGGTGACGTCCTTGCGCATTTCCTTCACGTTGTCGCGGGCGATGATCTTGCCGCCGATGGCGGCCTGGATGGCGACCTTGAACATCTGCGGAGGGATGATGTCGGCGAGTTTCTCGCAGAGCACGCGGCCTTTGCCCTCGGCCTTGTCGCGATGAACGATGCTGGAGAACGCGTCGACGGGGTCGCCGTTGATCATGATGTCCATCTTCACGAGATCGGCCTGCTGGTATTCGCCGAGGTCGTAATCCATCGAACCGTAGCCATGCGTGACGGACTTTAGACGATCGTTGAAATCGACGAGGATCTCGTTGAGCGGAAGCACGCAGCTGAGCATGACGCGATTGCCGTCGAGCGTGTCGGTGTGGTCGCACATGCCGCGCTTTTCCATGATCAGCGCGAGGATGTCGCCCATGGACTCGTTGGGGATGTGGATGGACGCCTTGATCGTCGGCTCGCTGATATACTCGATCGTGCCGGGGTCCGGAAGGTTGACGGGATTGTCGACTTCGATCTCCGGCCTGCTGTGCGGCTTCACGCGGTAAACCACGCTCGGATAGGTCGAGATGATGTCCACGTCGTGCTCGCGGCGGATGCGCTCCTGGATGATCTCCATGTGGAGGAGTCCGAGGAAGCCGCAGCGGAAACCGAAGCCGAGCGCGATGGAGCTCTCCGACGAATAGAGGAACGCGGCGTCGTTGAGGCGCAGGCGGCCGAGGGCCGCCTTGAGCTTTTCGTAGTCGCTCGATTCGAGCGGATACAGACCGCAGAAGACCATCGGCCGGACCTCCTTGTAACCGGGCAGCATCTCCGTGGCGGGGTTTTTCGCGAGGGTGAGCGTGTCGCCGATCTTGATTTCGGACGGGTCTTTGATGTTGGAAACAATGTAGCCGACGTCACCGGCGCCGAGGATGTCCATCTTGGTCATCTTCGGGGTGAACACGCCGACTTCCTTGATTTCGGACTTCTGATTGTTGCTCATCAGGAGCATCTGGTCGCCGGCCTTGACGGCGCCGGAGAACACGCGGGCGTGGGTGATGACCCCGCGGTAGGAGTCGTAGATCGAATCGAACACCAGTGCGCGGGTGTGCGGATGATGAGACCAGCGTGGCGGCGGGATGCGCGCGACGACGGCCTCGAGGATGTCCTGGATGCCTATGCCGGACTTACCGCTGGCGAGGATGGCCTCTTCGCCGGGAATCATGAGGATGTCCTCGAGCTGGGTGATGCAGAGATCGAGGTTGGCGGACGGCAGGTCGATCTTGTTGATGACCGGGATGATTTTCAGGCCCTGAGCGGTGGCGAGGTGGGCGTTGGCCACGGTCTGCGCCTCGACGCCTTGGGCGGCGTCGATCAGGAGGACGGCGCCTTCGCAGGCGGCCAGCGAACGCGAGACTTCGTAGGCGAAGTCCACGTGGCCGGGGGTGTCCATGAGGTTGATCTTATAAATGATCCCGTCCTTGGCCGGATAATGCATCGTCACCGGGTGGCTCTTGATGGTGATGCCGCGCTCCTTCTCCAGATCCATCGAGTCGAGATGCTGCTCGGTGAGCACGCGCTGCGTGACCGTGTTGGTGTATTCCAGCAGGCGGTCGGAAAGAGTCGTCTTGCCGTGGTCGACGTGGGCGATGATGCAGAAATTACGAGTGAGGGAGACGTCCATGCGGTCAGGCTGAGGGAGTCCCGTGGGGCGGGACTGCGAATGCGGTTGAGAAGTGTTAAGGGGTCAGCGTGTGGCCGCCCCTCGCGGCATTCAAGCCGTCAAATCGGCAAATTCGGACATGCTTTTGACGACCCAAGCCTTGTCGGTGCGCTTGGCGAGACCCGCCAGCACTCCGCCCGGCCCGAGTTCAAGGAACGACGTCACGCCGGCGGCAACGGCCGAGCGCATGCAATCTTCCCAAAGCACTGACGAGACAACCTGTTTCACAAGCGCTTCGCGGATCGCGGCGGGCTCGCTGACGGCCTGGCCGGTGGTGTTGGTGAACACGGTGAGCTGGGGCGCGTTGAAAGTGATCGATTGCAGGAAGGTCGCGAAAGCCGCGCGGGCGGGCTCCATCAGGCGGCTGTGGTAGGCGCCGGCGACGTTGAGCGGGATGACTTTTTTGATGCCGCGGTCCTTGGCGGCGGCGACGGCGGCGTCCACCTTGGCCTTGTCACCGGAGACGATGATCTGGCCGGGGGCGTTGAAGTTGGCGGCCTCGATGTCGAACGCGGCGCAAAGGTCGTAGATCGTCTTGCGCTCTTCGCCGAGGATCGCGGCCATGCCGCCGGTGGTCTGCTCGCAGGCGAGCTGCATGAGGCGTCCGCGTTCGGCGACGACCTTGAGACCGGTTGCGAAATCAAACACGCCGGCCGCGGTCAACGCGGTGATCTCGCCGAGGCTCAGGCCAAGGGCGAACTTCACGTCGCCGAGTTTCCCCTGCTCTTTCAGAATGGCGTGGAGCGCCATGCCCTGCACGAAAAGCGCGGGCTGGCAGACCTTCGTCTGGGTAAGTTCGGTCTCGGGGCCTTCGAAGCAGATTTTGGCGAGATCCCAGCCAAGCACACGGTTGGCCTCGTCGTAGAGGGCGCGCGCGGTGGCGGAGTTTTCGTAGAGCGACTTGCCCATGCCGACCTTCTGGGCGCCTTGTCCGGAGAAAATAAGTGCGGTAGCCATGTTGGGTAAACGAACACGCGTAAAGCCCTCCCACGCCGAAACCAAGCCCTAAAAAAACAGGCCGTCGTGCGGACGGACCTGCGTTTGGGAACCTTACTTGAAGAAGATGCCCTTCAGATTCATCTCCAGCGCCTGCGGATTCGGCGAGAAGCGCAGCCCCTCGGCCTTGCTGATAGTCCCGGCTTTCACCAAGCGATAGAGATCGCGGTTGAACGAGAAGCTCGCCGAGTCGCTGCCGCCCTCCAGAAGGCCTTGGATTTTCTCGAACTGTCCTTCCAAGATCAGGTTTCTGACAACCGAGTCGGTCGCGAGGATTTCGTTGGCGGGCACGCGGCCGCCGCCTTCCATCGCGGGAATAAGCTTCTGGCAGATGAAGCCGCGAATGGTGCCGGATATTTGCCGCCGCGCCTGAACCTGTTGGTCGGGTGGGAAAAACTCAAACAGACGGGTGAGCGCCTGGGCCACCGTGCCGGCGTGCATCGTGGAGAGCACAAGGTGCCCCGTTTCCGCCGCCGAGATCGCGGTCTCGAATGTCTCCTTGTCGCGCATTTCACCGATCAAGATGATGTCGGGATTCTGGCGCAGCACGGACTTGATCGCCATTTCGAAGTTCGGCACGTCGAGGCCGATCTCACGCTGCTGGAAAACCGATTTCTCGTCCGAAAACGTATACTCGATCGGATCCTCAAGCGTGACGATATGCTTGTCCATGTTCTGGTTTATCCAGTGGAGCATGGCCGCGAGGGTGGAGCTTTTGCCGGAGCCCGTGGCGCCGCAGATCAGGAGAATGCCGTCTTTGGCTTTCGCCAGGTTGAGCATCGGATCCGCGTTCAGGCCCAGTTCCTCGAAAGTCGGCACCTTGCTCTTGATATGGCGGAACACGATGCTTCCGGTGCCGCGCTGGTGGAAGGCGTTGACGCGAAAGCGACCCACGCCATCCGCCGCATACGCGAAGTCCACCTGCCCGTCATCTTCCCAGCGTTGACGGAAAACGGCCGGCACATGGGTATCCACAAACTCGCGCACTTCGCTCGCGGTGATCGGATCCATGTCCACCGGCTTCAAACGTCCGGAGAGGCGCACATAACCGGGTTTCTCGGACTTGATGACGATGTCGCTCGCCCCGCTCTCCACCGCGAGCTTGAGCAGATCGTTAAAGATTTCGGTGTTAAGGGCCATGGGTTGAAGCGGATGAAAAACGTTGCGGATTTGTTAAAGTGGGGTGCTCTCCTGTGCAAGGTATCTTCCTGTAAACCCTCCATGAAACTCCGCCCGTTGACCGGCACCATCACCGCCCTTGTAACGCCTTTCAGAAACCAGGCCGTCGCCCACGACGATCTGCGCAAGCTGGTGGAGTTCCAGATAAAGTCCGGCATCAACGGACTCGTCCCCGTCGGCACGACCGGCGAGTCCCCCACTCTTTCGCATGACGAACATCTCGATGTTGTCCGCGCCGTGGTCGAGGCTTCGCGCGGTCGCGTGCCCGTCATCGCCGGCACCGGCTCCAACTCGACCGAGGAGGCCGTTGATCTCACCCACCTCGCCACCGAGGCCGGCGTGGACGCCGTGCTCGTCGTCGCGCCCTACTACAACAAGCCCAGCCAGGAGGGCGTGTTCCGCTACTTCAGCGCCGTCGCCGAGGCGACCGACAAGCCCGTCATCCTCTACTCCATCCCCGGCCGCTGCGGCATCGAGATCGGCGTGCCGGTCGTCGAGCGCCTGCGCGCGAAGTATCCCCATGTGCGCTACATCAAGGAAGCCGGCGGCTCCGTTGATCGCGTGGACCAGCTCAAGAGCGCCATGGGCAAGGACATCACCGTGCTCAGCGGCGACGACAGCCTGACCCTGCCCTTCATCTCCGTCGGCGCCGAGGGTGTCATCAGCGTGGCGTCCAACTTGTATCCCAAGGAAGTCGTCCAACTGGTTAACGCCGCCCTCGCCGGCGAAGCCGCCAAGGCCACCAGGCTCCATCGGAAGCTCTATCCCGTCTTCAAGACACTCTTCATCGAGCCCAATCCCGTGCCCGTAAAACTCGGCATGCGCCGCGCCGGCATCATCGGCTCCGACGAGGTTCGCTCGCCCCTGTGCGAGATGACCAAGGCCAACGAGCAAACCCTCATCAACGTCCTCACGACGTTCAAAAAGTAACCATGTCCCTCCGCATCGCGATTATCGGCGCCAAGGGTCGCATGGGGCAGGCCAACCTAGCCGCCGCCAAGGCGGCCGGCGCCACCGTCGTCGCCGCCCTCGACCAGGGAGACGATCTCTCCGCGGGCATCGCCGCGGCCGACGTCGTCATCGACTTCAGCTTCCACGCCGCCACCGCCGAGGTCATCCGCCTCTGCGCCGTCCACGACAAGGCCCTCGTCATCGGCACCACCGGACACTCCGCCGATGAAAAAAAGCACCTCCTCGCCGCGGCCGCGAAGATCCGCTGCGTCTGGTCGGGCAACTATTCCGTGGGCGTGAACCTGCTCTTCGCCCTCACCCGCCGCGCCGCCTCCGTCCTCGGTTCCGACTACGACGCCGAGGTGATTGAGATGCACCACCGTTTCAAGAAGGACGCGCCCAGCGGCACCGCCGCGCGCCTGCTCGAGATCATCCTTGAGGAGCGCAAGCTCGACGCCTCCGCGCTCCGCCACGGACGCGAGGGCATCACCGGCGAGCGCACCTCCACCGAGGTCGGCATCCATGCCCTCCGCGGCGGCGACGTCGTTGGCGACCACACCGTCATGTTCGCCGCCCTCGGCGAGCGCGTGGAACTCACGCACAAGGCGTCCGATCGCGGCATCTTTGCGCGCGGAGCCGTCCGCGCCGCCCGGTGGGTCGTCGATCAAAAGCCCGGTGTTTACGACATGCAGGACGTTCTCGCGCTGCGCTGATGCGCCGCGCGAAATGACCAATGTTCAATGACGCAATGACCAATGAAATACTCCCCGACATTCACGTCTTTAGATTTTGAGGCTCCCCCGTTGGTCATTGGTCATTGGTCATTGGTCATTTCTTCATGATCACCTCGATCCAAGGACTGCTCACCGCCGCGACTCCGCTCCACGCGATTGTCGAATTAAACGGCTTCGGTTACGAAGTGAACATCCCCGTGACCACGGCGGAAAAACTCCCCGTGACGGGCTCGACCGTGAAGCTGCACACCCTCGTGATTTACCGCGAGGATTCGCAGACGCTCTACGGCTTCGCCACCCCGGCGGAACGCGATTTTTTCCGACTCATGATCGAGCACGTCACGGGCGTCGGCCCGAAGATGGCGCTCACCATCATGAGCAAGCTCTCCCTGCCCTCGCTGGAAAGCGCGATCCGCGTCGGCGATATCGCCACGCTCGCGAAATGCCCGGGCATCGGCAAGAAAACCGCCGAGCGCCTCGTGATCGAGTTGCGCGCCAAGGTCGGCGCCACCGGTTCGTCCGAAAGCGTTCTGTCCGCCAGCGGCTCATCCGACGACAACGCTTCGCCGGCCGACAGTCGCCTTCGCGATGCCGTGCTTGCGCTGACCGCCCTTGGCTACAAAACCGCCGACGCCGACGAGGCCGTGCGGCGGGGGCTGCTCACGCTTGGCCCGAAGGCGACGACGGAACAGCTCATTAAAAAAGCCCTCGGCTCCTGATGTTTTGTGGGAGCGAGCTTGCTCGCGATTCCGCATGTAGGAGCCCGTTTACGGGCGATTTGCCTGTCGGAAAACCAAGGGACCACGAATCGCCCGTAAACGGGCTCCTGCAAAAACCGACCGACGCCGAACTCAGCGCTGAAATTGGAAGGCCGTGAACTCGACGTTGCCCTGAATGGGACGGCTGCTGCGGAACACGCGGCTGTTATCCTGCTGCAAAGTCGGACGCGCCTCAAAGACCATGTCATCCACGACCACGCTCTGCACCGGCGGAAGCTGAACCTGCTGCATCCACTCGGCACCGGCCACACGTTCAGTTAAAACGGTGTCGTCACGGCCCACCGCAAGATTCTGGCTGGCGAACACAGGCTGGAGCGTGGTGCTGCGCGGAGTCAGGGCCACGATGGAAACCGGTGCTGTCGTTTTCGTCGACGGCACGGAGGCAATCGCCGTCTTGCTGTCGGAAGCTGAAGGTGTCCCTGAGCTCAAAAAAACCACGGTCAGGCATGCGGCCATGGCCGTAAACCCGCCAAATGCGGCCGTATAGGTTCCCCATCCCGCTTTGCGGCGGGCCGGAACGCCCACGATCTTGCGCTCCGCGTCCTGGAGCGATTTTTCGAGGGCAAATGATGCGGGGGCCTGCCGACGCTCGCGGTCGAAGAGCATGCCGCAGCCGCGCTGCATGCGGCAGTAGTCGCGATACGTCTTGCGCCGTTCGGGACTGCGCAGGATTTCCGCCTCCAGCTCCGCGGCTTCCTCCGGCGCGATCTGGTGGTCGACGTAGAGGTTTAGCAGTTCGATGAATCTTTTGTCTTTCACTTGAAGTCCTCCCCCATTGTGTCGCGCAGGCTTTCACGGGCGCGGGCGATGCGGCTTTTTACGGTGCCCACGGAGATGCCGAGGATTTCGGAGATTTCCTCGTAGGCCATGTTTTTGACGTTTCTCAAAATAAGAATTTCCCGATGTTTCGGGCTCAGTTTGTCCATGCCCGAGGCGATGCGATCCACGAGCTCTTGGGTGACGGTGATATCGCCGGGGGTCTCCACATCGGCGGCAAACACCTCGGAAAGGGGCGTGTCGTTGTCGGCGCTGACCGGCTGGTCGAAGGAAACCGTCTTATCCCGTTTGCGGCGCCACCAATACCAGTAGCGGTTGCGGGCCAGATTGGTCGCGATCTGATAGAGCCAGGTGGAAAAAGCGGAGTCGCCTCGGAAATTCACGAGACCCCGGTGGGCGCGGATAAACGCATCCTGGGTAACCTCCTCCGCGTCCTGTTGGTTGCGGAGAAGTTGGTGAACCATTCCATAAATGCGGTCCCAATACCGGCTCACCATCTCGTTAAAGGCGGCCTCGTCGCCGTTTTTAAAACGGTCTACGAGCAGGCGGTCGAGGGCTACTTCCTGAGCTTTCGAGGACATAAGTTCTGAGGAAGTATGATGCGCGTATTTTTGGATTGTTCCCAAATTTTATGCGAAGTTTGGCAGGGCTGGCGGGCCGGCTGGATCGGTGTTTCCAAATGGTGGATGGCAGTAGACGTCTTCGCGGGAGGCAAAGTGTCAACGGGCAAAGGCTTTTACGGGGAAAAAACGCTTGCCAAAACGAACAGGCAAACCCAATTCAAACCCTCTTCTGGTTAGTGGGTCGATAGCTCAACGGTAGAGCAGCATCCTTTTAAGCGTAGTAATGTGTTTTCACTGCATTGCACATAGTTACATGCGGTTTCTAAATAAGGAGTTATGTGAAAATCTCATTTCACATGATTTCACAAAAAACCACTGTTTTCCACGGATTTTAGTTCAAAACTGTGAAAACGACTGTGAAAATCTTACCTAGGTAAGCGACTTCAGCGAGTCGGTCCAATGCGCCTCGCTGATGATGTATAGATCATGGCCGCTGTCGCGGAGTTCGACCGCCCTCTCGATCTTGCGGCCGTAGCTGGTGTGAACCCAATCACGGGACGCAAAGTGGCCGATAAGGACATACCGAGTTTCAAAGCGCGGTTGCTCGTGAACAACACCGCCCCGTGCCGTGATGACGTCCCACACCTTGGCCCGCGTGCCGTAGGCGCAGCGGCCGGTAACCACGAACTCGGCGCCGGCATAGCTGATGGCCGGTGCTGGCTGCGTAATGGGCAAGGAAGCCGAAAGATCCTCAATCCCTTCTTCATTCGCAGAAAGCCCGCCCAGTGATTGCATGATCCCGGCGAGTTCCTCCCTCTCGACATCATCAATGACGCCATCGGCAAAGATGGCATCGAGCCGTTTTTTCAGAAGATCGAACGGGAATACGGGTTCGCGATCAAAGTAGGTTTCGACCCAAGTGCGAAACACCGCGGCCTCCTGGTCGGCGACAACCCCGTCGATCAATATTCCACGGCATAAGCCGATGAGTTGGTCGATTGCTTTCCCCTGATTGTTGATCAGCGCGGCAGGGAATCTGTAGATCGGCTGACCGTTCGCGTCTCTTGGAACCGTGCTCACGGGGATTAAAGATGTCCTCGATCTTCGACGCGACGGCGGCGGTAGTAATCGGGATAAAGTTCGGCGCGGACGTAGTCTTTCACGTCACGACGGGAAAGGCCGGAAGTCGCCGCAACTTTGTCGAGCAGACCGTCGAGGATGGCCTTGGTGGCAGCCTTCTCGGCTTCGCAGGCGATGGAGTGCTGATAAAATGCCTCCAGCAACGCCCGGCGCTGGGCATCAGGCAGTGGCATGAAAGAGTTCGCGGAGTTTCGCCTCCACGACCGGAGAGGCCTCTCGCCGGCCGGCGCGGTCGATGTCTTCCAGCTCCTCGATGCAGGCCGTAAGATCGGCCAGAGTGAGCCCGAGAGGCTCCAATGGCATCTCGGCATCGCGTAGACGGGTGCTGAGCAGGCGACCGAGCCCGATAAGGATGGCTATGGTGCTGGCGAAGAAATCTTTCTCGCGTTGCAGCGAGTGGACGCCGCGCATGAGGAGGCGATCTTCAAGTTCCTTCACATACTCGAAGGCGACGAGCCAGCGGGATGTGGCTCGCAGCCAGTGACGGCGCTCGGAGTTGGCTTCTTTCTGGACTTGGGCGATGAGACGGGAGGCGAAATATGCCTCGGGGGCGCTGGCCAGCGGACCCTCGGGGAAGGCGATTTCCGCCTGAGTGAGATCAACGGTCATGGGAGAATAAAAGTGCATACTTTAATCGCTGGCAACAAAAAGCCCCGCTACCTTGGAGGGTGCGGGGTGATTGTTACAAAAAGCCGCCCAAGGGTCACCAAGGGCGGCTGATAGGCTTACGCAGCGAACTGGAACAGCATTTGTCCGCAGCACCCATCAAGGTGGATGGGGAAGGCTTTGGCACAGATTGGCCTAATCCTTACCCCGGTCCTACGATGACGGAAGCTATGGCGGAAAATGATCCGACCGCCGCATCTGTGACAGGTAGTAATAGTCATTGGGAATAAGTTCTACTTTTTTGAACTTGTGCCCCCCTTCCTGACGGCCTGACATTGTGTTTGCTGACTCACGTCTGACCGCCTCCTTCCCGGGGGTTTAGGATGGGACTCGCTCTACGCCCCCCACCGGCTGTAACCGGGAGGGGCTTTTTTCTTGCTGCGCCAAATGATCAGCGGAAACCGCGTGGCGCTTTAGTAGGTATCATTGAAGTGTAGGTTTCGCGGTAGGTCCCCGAAGAATACGAGAGCCATCCGTTACGCCAGTCACCCTTTGCCTCCGCCACAAGCTTCTCAAGAGCAACTTTCTGGCAAGTTATTCACCGTGCATATGTGAATAAGTATGACCCGATACGGCTTGACTGATGGATACGTGAAACGCGAAGCGATCATAAGCCAAACCGTCCATGCAGCAGGAGCCTAGTTTTTAGCGCCTTCTCACGCCGGTAGATCGTGGCCGTGCTCACACCGGCTTTCTTGGCCTGCTCAGCACGACTGGGGCGCCCCACCGTGGCGGCAATGATGATGCGTCGCAGCTCGGCGAAGTCCTCCCTTAGTTCGGCAATCTCGTGAGCACCTGGCAGCATAGCGACCACGCGGGCCGCGATGGCGTCGACGTCGGCATCCGTGAGTGTGCGTTTTTTCATAAAATAAAATCCCGCCGTTTCGGGCGGGCTGAAATCGTCAGGCGGTGCGGAACTTCTCGATGAACGCCTCGATGTCCTTGCGCTTAACGAGCCGGACACCGCGCTTACCGCGACGCCCAGGGATCAACGACGACGGGAGGCGGTCATGTTCGCGGGTGCACCATTCGTGCAGCGTGCTGGATGGCACGCCGTGCAGGTCGAAGATGTCGCGCGGCCTCAGATCGACGGCGTTCGCGAGGTCGCGGCTGGTGCGCTTGCGCTGAACCGGAGGGATGGACGATGAGGTGCTCATAACATATCAAAAGGGCCGGGCTCTTCGTCGCCGGATCCGCCCCACCCCTTCTCCCGCATCTCGTCGGGATGCACGGTGGACTTCGGCGGGATGTAGCCGAGTTCCCAAATATAGGCTTTGTGGACCTCCAACTCGGTGACCAGCGCGAGCGCCATATCGCTCAGTTCTTTGGGCGAGCGGGTCGCACGGATGGCACGACGCCAGTAGAAGGCGGACGGACGAAAAGAAGCGGGGACAGTTTCAGCACTCATGCTTCAACCTCCGATTCGATTGAAACCTCTGATTCAAACAGAACGAAATCATCTGGTTTTTGATCGTCCGCCGGCGGTTGTCCGAGTTTCTCCCGCAACGCCGCCATCTCGACGTAGAGAGGCATTTTCGAGCGAATTGCCGCAGAGAGCAGGCGGGCTTGGTTATACCGGCCAACACCGGCTAGCATTGCGAAGTCTTCAGCGTCTTCCTCTCCACAAAACACCGACGCGACGTGCATCGCAAAATTTGGATCGAGCATCCATGCATGGAGCATCGGTGGCAGCTGATCTTCTGGGACAACAGTCTCGGGCAGTGGCGCTAACTTCAGGCGAGGTTTCATTTTTAACGATAGAAGCAACCGCACCTACTCACGGGGGTAAGAGTTGGGCACGCAGTGCCCTCCCCGCTTTCGATGCGGCTGCAATTTTTCGTTCTGCGATGGTCGGGCTCTTACCCCCGATGATCCCACAGGAATCATGGACTCAGCGTGGATGACCTATGTCTTAAGCTTCAAGTCTAAAGCGTGCCTAACTCACGAAAACACAACGCCCTGATTTAATTTATATTTAATGGTGTCATGCAGAGCTGTAATTGCCCGGACGACGGACTCACTGCCCTTATCTCTATCAGACGGACGAGATGAGGAAGGAACAGACGATGCACCGAACGGATCAACATCAAGGCTTCCGGGGAATCTTCCGCCGGATCCGAACATGGGCTTTACCATGTTGGCATCGAGAGCGAGGCCGCGTTTCTGGTAGCCGTTTGCCGACGCGTCGAAGAAGGTGTCTTTCGCACGCTGAAGGCGTTCAGCCTGGGCCTTTGCAGTTTGTTTTTCGCCCTCGGCTGCGATCTCTTTGCGGCGCTTTATTTTCTCCTCTTCTGCCGCCATGAATTCGGCGTTTCCGTCCTGAATCTGGGCGTCCAGCTTTTCGCGGGCTTTTACCGCAGCTTCAAAATCCTTATTGCGCTCAGATGCGGCAGCTTCAGCAGTCGCGCGTCCGGCTTCGTCTTGATCAGCAATGCGCTTCTTGACGGCGTCGTTGGCCTTGACCGTCTCCTTCGCATTAAGTGCGTCGAGTGCGGCGACGGCAGACAGATAACGCTTCCGATTTTCAAGCTCTACGGAATTCCTGTTCTTGCTCGCCGACAAATCCCCACCCTCGTTCGCTCGCTTAATCGTGGTTTCGGCATACTTCGCCTCCCCAACTTTGATATATGCCTGAGCCAATTCCAGCAGCGCCTTTTTTGAGGCGTTGGTTCCTTCGTCTGTGTTAGCGACTGCGAGCAGGGCTTTGTTCAGCGGATCGAAATGGTCGGCGATCATAAGACCCGCCTTCACGAACTCGCCTCCAAGAATAGTCAGCCGGACCTTGAGTGTTTCAAATCGGTCGCCCGCCTCGTCGAGCTTTTTAACCATCTCCTCCGACATGACGACGCCGGCCTTGCGTGCTTCATCCGCAACGAAGGCATATCCGTTGGTTCCAAGCTCACGAAGAGCCGCCATCAACTTCGGCGCATTCTTCGCCCCGATGATGTCCATGGCGGCGGTCAGCGCCTCTTGATCGCTGCCGGCGTTGGCGATGGCCCGTCCGAAACGCTCCATCTGTTCTTCCGGACGGAGCTTTGAAAAATCCTTCGCTGAGATGCCGAGCCTGGAGAACTTGCCGATGAGGATGTCGTTGCCGCGGGCGGCATCGGTGGCGTTTGACTGGAGTTGCACCATGGCCTTCCCCATGTCGCCAACGTCAGCCCCGTTGTTGCGAGCTAGTTGACCGAGGATTTGGATAGCGTCGGAAGTGACGCCGGCCGCATTTGCCGCGTCATTGGTTGCCGATGCATAAACGATGGCGGCTTGGCTCGCCTTGAGAACGATGGCCGACGAAGCGACAAACGCAGTTGCCGCAACCGTCACGCCCGACTTTATGAAGTCGAGTGTCGGTTGCATTTTCTTCGCCGCGATCTGCGTGGCGCGCATCTCCTGATTGAATTTCTGGAATCCCTCGGTTTGAGCGATCGATTCCAAAATGACGGATACTTTCAACTGGCGGGCCATGGGTTAAAAAGTGGATACTCGATCAGTGAGCGACATCGCGAAAATACAGCATCCACACCCGTTGATATGGGTAATCATTTCCGTTGTGGCCGCGCTGGCCGCGTTCGGTTTTGTGGTCGGCTGCATCGTTATCGGCTTCGCTTTTTTCGTGGGGAGCTGACGAGTTAATTTTTACCAGCGGTGTCGGGCTTGGCGACTTGCTCGTTTGCGATGCGACCAATCAGACAGGCAACCTCAAGGGCGGCTACCGGTGGCAACTCCTTGAAGAGAGCATCGACGGTATGTTTGGTGACCTGCATAACGATCTTCGCGTCTTCTTCGCCGAGACGGGCGACAAGTTCGGCGCGAAGTGCGATAGCCCATAAATTGTGGTCTGGTTTTGTGATCATGCGGCTTTCTTGTTTTTACTGACGACGCCCTGCGCGGCCTCCAACTCGGTGCGGGCCTCCTTGAGCAGCGGTTCGATCTTCGCGACGTGGGCGGCGGCGTTGTTGTAATAGCAGACCATGGGTTCGAGTTCTTCCTCGACCGCCTGACGCGGATCATTACCGCCAAGAAACACCGTGTGTCCCGGATAAATATCAGAGCTAAAGCTGGCGTATTTACGGGATAGTGCGGATCCCGCGAACAAGCGGCGGGCGTGCCCCTCACTGATGCCGAGATCAGAAACGCGGATTTTGAAAATCTGGAACGCAACATCGGCGAGTTCGCGGGTGAGTTCATTGGCCAATTGAGCCTTGGCAATGTTGGCATTCCCGGCGGCCATCATGAACATGCCAAGTTCTTCGAGCTTATTTTTTCGAAAATCGTCCACCGCTTTTTGGGCATCATCGACGATATTGCCGAGGTGCGAATACTTGGCCCAATAAGCCGTATCGTTCCCCATAGCCTGCACGCTGTTGCTGTAGTCGGTATTCAGCGCATGCAGCTTGGCATAGAGTTCCCATGCCTTCGTGAAGGGAACGGGCAGATTGGAAAATCCGGCAGGAACGGGCGCCGACTTGGTTTTCTCGGGTCCCTTGGGTAACTCGATGTGGACTCCACGCTTGTCGGCATGCCCAAGGATTTGAGCCTGACGAGCATCAACGAGCAGTGCCGCCATTGATTTGGTCACCTCGAGCACATCCCCGGGTTCACGGTGTGAAGGAGTTCTCTCGGACCATTCACTGACGGAAGCAGTGGTGAGCATTTTTACGCGGACGGTTTTGCCGGGACGAAGAATTTCGGGTTTTAGGAAACTGAGGAAGCTCATGATGTTTTTTGATGGTTAGATGATGATACCTAGACGGGCTGCGAGATGACGGTCTCGAGCACATGGTTGCCAAGATGAGTGCGGATCAGAACGACGACGGGCTTCGAGCGTGTTATCCGGATATGCCGGCGCCGCACAGGGATTGATTTCCAGTAGCGTCGCGGACGTGATCGTCCGAAGTTCTGTGCCATCGGCATTCTTAGTCCAAGAATCTCCGCCAGCATCAACGATAAACTCGAAACTTGCTCCAGTGATCACGCCGGCGTTGACGAGGCGGTGAAGGTCGGTGGCGGCACTCGTGCCAGGCAGCTGACAGGACCAATCCAATCCCGCACCCGAATCGTTGACGCTGAGCCCACCGGCGGGCCATCGCCCGATACAATTCAGCGGATTATCGCTCTTATGTCCGGCGGTCAAAATGATGTCACCACGACTTGCGAGGGAGTGCTTGAAAACACCAGGTGCCATGACTTCGAAGAATTGACGTCGTCCCTCGGATATGAGGGAGCTTTTGACGTTGTAGCGGATCATCCCGCGAAGAGTTTTCGACGCGTCTTTACCCTCGGCTGAAAGCGAGAGCACACGTGAATTTAGGAATCGGCGTTCGACTGGCATGGTCAGACTTTAACGGAACCCCATGGACGACCGCCACGGGCGTATGCGCCCGATGAGGACAAACCTCCTTTTTTCGTGGCGTAGAAGACGGCGGCATCGACTTTCGTGATGCTCCACGTCTTCGCTCCGAGCTGAACGGCGGGCAGTTGCCCGCGCTTGATCAGCCTCAAAATCGTTTTGCGGCTGCATCCCCAGAAGCGGGCAAGATCGGCATGATGCCAACACTCGCAGGGAAGTGAAATCGCCTCGTGCATCTGTCGGTCAAAGGTCTCTGAATTCGTTGGCCGATTCGGGCTCTGGTATCTGAACGCGCGAACGCGCCGCCGGCGTCATCCCAAGTTCGCCAAGGCAGCTCCGTAACTGCGTCATCTCGGCGGCACTGGCATCGCCTTTGCGGGCCTTCGCCCACAATCGGGCGGCCAGCTCAACTATCACCGCGTCGCAGTCCTGGAGCACGCCTTCAGGCGCGAGTCTCACAAGGTCGTCCCAGCAATTCGCCACGGCACACGGGAGCCGCGGGCGGGTTGTGAGCGGGCCCCGTGGGGCGGGTTCTTTTGAAGGATCGCGTCCGGCTGATTTCCGGTAACGAGGGTTCAGGAGGTGGGTTGGTTTTCGGTGAGCGGGCATAGATTTTTGAATTTTGAAGTCTGCACGTAAGAAAGAACCTCAAGGTTCGGTGTGGGGGCTAAGCTCCTAGACTTTTGACTAGCCCCCCGGTCTCAGGCGTCGATTGCGCTGTATTACGCGCATTATCGGGGTTCGCCAAAGAGCGGGGTGCATGGTCGGAGGCAGGGGGCTTAATTTGGTTTCTTTGGTTCTGCATCATGACTAAACAGGTGGGCGGTCGGCTCCCCTCGTCGCTCCATACCCTCAACGCGAGCATGGCAACGGGTGCAGAGCGGGCGGCAGTTGGTGTCGGTAAGGCCAAGATCAAGGCGTTCGGCCAATGGAATAACGTGGTGGATGGCCTGGGTCATGGCAGGCAGGGCGGTGTGCAGGCTGAACGGGTCGCAGCAAAGCGGATGCTGAGCCCTGAACCATGAGCGAAAGCGTTGCCACGGCTGGCTGTCACGGAAGCGGGCGACTGCGGCAAGTGCGGGATCAGCGCGACGGCGTTGGTCGTATCGGGCTGAGGACGTGGGTTGGCTGGCGTGAGCTGGGCAACGGGAGCCGATGGTGATGAGCACACCGCAGCCGGGGTGTGAGCAGGGTTTATGAGGGGATGATGGCATGGTTTGGTTGTCAGTTTTTGTTCACCCTACACACCCCACGCCCTATATATAGGGGCGTAGGGTCGTAGGGTAACCCTACGCATAGGGTTACCGTAGGGTGTGCGTAGGGTCGTAGGGTCATGGTGCCTTCCTCTCCCAGTAACCCATGCCAACGTCTTTGATGACGCTGGCTTTCTTCATGCGTGTGAACCACTTCTCTCCTGCCTTCTGGCCAACTCGACGAGCATCCTCAATTTTCTTGCAGACTTCGGCATAGCGTAGGCGGTTGCCGCAAAACACTTCTTCCGCGAGCTGGATCAGGTCGGCCTCTATTTCGGCCTCGCGTAGGGTAACTTTGGACGCGGTGGAGACGTGCATTCCGGCATCGTCTGACCATGTGAAGCGGGGCCCGTCCTTCTCAAGGATCGGTGCGCCGCGCTGCTTTTCGCTGAAGACAACGGTAACCTCATCGGCCTTGCGAAGACGTAGGTTGGACTCGGCCTTGCGTTCAAGCTGCGAGCCGAGGTGACCGCGCATCTTGCCTGAGTCGGCGCCGGGGTTCTCGTGAATGACAGACAGAATCGGGCAGTCGTATTTGATGGCCAGGCCATGCAACTCGGCAACGAAGGCGTTGCTTTCGTCTGCGTCGTTCACGTCCGTTACCAGATCAGCGGCGCCGTCGATGATCAGGCCATGAATGCCGCCCTCCTTCTCACCGTCAGCCAAAACATCCAAAAGGACGCTGCGTAAGTCTGGTGCCGAGAAGCCGGCGAGTGCATACGAAAACAGCCAAGCGGGGGCTTCCGTATCATCCCAACCGGCACGGCGTAGGGCGCGGCGCATATGCCGGTCGTGGTCAAAAGGGCTCTGTTCGGTGTCGAGGTAGATCAGTATCCGGCCGTCCGGTGGCGATGACGTAACCCCGAGAGTGTCTTTTCCGGTGATTTGATAATGCGCGCAGACGGCGGCGGAAACGACTCCGCCCATGAATGCGCTTTTTCCAGCCTTTGCCTGAGCGATGATATTGGTCAGATTCCCGGGCGTGCAGACGGGTTTCCCGTTGATGAGGAAACGCGGAACCGGTTCGACCGGCGGAGTGGAGAAATTGAAACGACGATCTATCAGGCGTTGGCGTAAGGCATCAGGATTTATTTCCGTGGGCAGCGTCTTGCGCCATTCATCGACGCGGTCGAACCCCATGATTTCGAGGGCGTGAAAATAAAGGGACTGCCGGTCTTGCAGCCAGTGCAGGCTGTCGCCGTCGCCCGCGGTGACATACGCCATGCCGATGGCCTCAACCTCATCGCGGGTCTTGGCTTTGACCATCCGCTTCCAAATCTCGCGATGCCGATACGTCTCGAAAGCGACAGGCTGGAGCGCGCGGCATTGGTTCAGCCGGTCGAGCGTTCCGTCGATGACGATGGCGGCAATGAAGCGGGCCTCGCGGTCGCCGGGAGCTATGACCGGGAGCAACGGTGTAGGCGGTTCAGGCCGCACGAGTTCGCCGGCCTTGCGTGCCTTCTCGATGGCTTGCTGGGCAGATGCGCGGGCGGTAAATTCTTCATCATCGGGCCTCCACTCGCATTCGTTGACGGCCTGTAAAACCTCTTCCTCCTCATTCATCTGGCCCCCTTTCGCCGGTCGCGGCGCGATTTGCGGTGCAACTTGAGCCAGCGGCAAGGGCCACACCAAGCGACGGCAGTCCACCCCGTGGCGACGGCGCGATCAATCTTGCGTTGGCCGGTGCGTGATACGCGGGCGCTCATTTCATGACCTCCTCATTACTGGTCACCGTGAGAGCATGGCAGTAGACGGCCTTTTGCTCAGAAGGCTCGAGCGCGCGAAACGTGGCAGAGTTGCGGACGAACCGCGCTAGATCGCAAAACAGCTCATCCGTCAAACGGGCAGCGTTTTCCAGTGTTTGCGCATGCTTTGGGCCGTGGCGGTGAATGTCGGTCTTGATACCGATAATTGCCGAGGCACGAATGACCATGAGACTGTCCATGACCGTCGCGTCGACTTCGGTTGCACTGCTGTAGTAAACGAAAAGCGCGGGATGATTTCGGGCGGTCGCGATGATTTTTTCGTCGGGGTTCATCGCGCACGCTCCTTGAGGGATTTCGCGTATCCTTCGCACGCGGCAAGATGGGCGCACGTCTCAGCGGTGACGAACTCGGCGATGGTGCAACCAGAGGCCTTAGACGCCTCCAGCAGGACCGTGAGCTGGGCGCTCGAGAACGTGACGTAAATCGGCGAGACGAGCGTTGGGGCCTTTTTCGCGCTCATCGCGCACCCCCACGAAGCGCAGCGGTTTCGATCTTGGCCCCGCCAGTGCGGCCCTCGAGAAATTCCTCGATCATGCGCCGGGAGTAGAGCTTGTGTTTGATGCCGGGAACGGCACGAAGCAGACCCTTTTTTTCCAGACGCCAGCGCGTCACGGCTGAGATGCCGAGGAGTGTTTCAACCTCCCCGCCGTGGTAGGCCAGTTTTTCAACCGCATGGCTTGGGGCGGGTATGTTTGTTATCATGGTATAGCGTTGGTTTTCATCTGACGCCACGACTATACGGAGATTTTCATTAGCCCTTTTTCGCGTTTCCAAAACACCCATCCAAATTTCCAAACGACGATAAAATCGGGGCGCAAAAAAACGGGTGATGGCGTCAAAACGCCAAAGCACCCGCTAAGATTTCCAGTGTTTTTTATTGACCGGTATTTTTGCTTTATACCACCACCTATCAAAAAATCACGGGGACTTCATTCTGCTCTTCCTCGGGCTACTGCTGCGCAACTTAATCTCCCCTGCGATGTTTTCATGAATGCATTTAAAGCATCCTTTCTGCTGAAGCGCCTTTTTCCAAATCTGTTCGAATTCACTCGCATTCAGCACTTCACGCATATATTTTTTAAGCGTCTTGCCCGTTACCCCAAGCTCCGCCTTGAGATCCTCTAGTGACCACATGGTTGGCACGTGGACATTATTCCACATGGCCCCCTGACACGTAAGCAGAAGCTGCTTCGCGCGTAGGATTGCCGAATCATCTGAGCTTCCAGCGGCTGCAAATGGAGCGGCGATAATCGCGAGATGGATAGCACCGGGAAAGGAATTAAGGGCAAAAGCCCGATCCCCACGACTGGGATCATTCACTCCGGGCATTTCAGCGAGTTGGGGACTGCTTTTTTTGGGACTCATAATGTTTCAAAAGTTCACCTTCTCCATCTGAGCAATTGAGTGCGGGCGCCGGTGATGGGCGTAGGTCTTCATCAACAGCGCCCCGCCGTCGGCATGGCCCAACCACGCGGCAACGGTCGGGATGTCCACGCCAGCTTCGATGCAGGTAGTGGCGAAAGCATCGCGCAAATCGTGATGCGTGAGGCGCGGAGATCCAACCTTGGCGCAGGCTCGGTCAAGACTCAGCTGCGCCTCATTGACGGCCAATACGGGAGAGGCGGGGTCAATGTATGGCTTTCCATCGATTGCCACCTCTGCGGCCTTCTGGCGTCTCGCCAGGATGCGCTCCAGAAGTTCACGGGTGGACTTGCTCAACGGCACTTCACGGGTTGCGGCCTCTGTCTTCGTTCCCCGCACGCGAATAATACCGCGCACGGTGTCCACGTCTTGCCAGCGCACGCCGGCGGCTTCACCTTTGCGGCACCCGGTGAAGGCGAGGAACCGGCAGAAGTCGGCAATTTCCACCCCCCACCCTCCCCGCCTGTTTGAATTTTCAATCTCCGCGTAAATTTCGTGAAGCTTCGACACGTCGGGTAGATCCGGCTTACGCGGCTTGTCTTTCGCCTTCACTCCGCGAGCGGAAAGCACGTTGCCGTGCAGCGCGCCCGCTTCAACGGCCATGTCGATCATCTTGCGTAGCGCGTCCACCGCTTTGTTGAATCGGCCAGAGGAACGACCGGCGGTCTTCAGTGATTCGTTTTTTGCCCCCGGCGGTTTGAATCCGGTGCCAACCGTCAAAACGCGATCCCGCCACTTCTCAACTGATGCGCGGGTGATTTCGTCGGGGCGCAGATCACTGAATCCCGCCCACGTTTTTTCGATGAAGTCGATATTCCCTAGATACACATTTCGTGTCCGCTCTCCAATGTCGGCTCGATCTTTTACGCGCTGACGGTGAAGCGTGAGCAGATCACGCATTTTGGAAACTCCGGCCTTGGTATTTGCGGCAGCCTTACGTCCACGCTCGTTGCGAGCCTTGTGCTCGGCAAACCGAGTGCGGGCCACCTCCAGCAAATCCGTTTCGAGCGGGATAAACTTTGTCTTGCCGCCGGCCGAAAATCTCCCGTAGTAACGCCCTCCCCTATGCCTGAGAAGGCCGGGGGTTTTAGTTCTTTGCCATGTCTTCGGAGTAATCATGTCCTTTCTTATGGTTTCAGCGTTAGCCCGCTAAAACTGTGAAATTGACTGTGAAATGAAGCAATAGCAGAGTCCTAAGTCATTAGTTCCGATGGATATGGGTCGATAGCTCAACGGTAGAGCAGCATCCTTTTAAGTTGTTGGTTCCGGGTTCGAATCCCGGTCGACCCACCATCCGAAGCAGTTGCGCAAGAGGCGCGTTGCCTGACCGATATCCCGGTTAACCACCACGCCGAGAATCCGCTCCCAACCCATGCCGAAGCGTCGGCGCACATTTCCTTGCCCAAGGCCTGATCGTTTGTGCTAGTGGATGCATGGCCCTGCTCGCCAAAGGCGTCGATTACTTCGGGACGGACGGATTTCCAGTCACCGTGCGCCGAGTCAAAACCGAACCGGACGGACGCCCTTCGCACCCCAGCGACGTCACCGAAATCGACCATTATCATGATTTCAGTGAACTCGTGCTGGTTCTAGGCGGACGCGGGCGCCACGCGCTCGAAGACGAGTCGTTTCCCGTTTCGGCCGGCAACGCATTTGTCGTCCAAGGCCGGCAGGTGCACAGCTTTCGAGACCGCGATGGACTCGTGCTCGTCAATGTCATGTATGATCCGGCGCGCCTGCCACTGCCGTCCGGCCTGTTGCGCCGGCTGCCGGGTTACAGCGCACTCTTCATGCTGGAGCCAACGTTCCGCAGCACGCACCGGTTTTCCAGCCGCCTTCAACTCGACCGCAAAGATCTCGGCGCCGCCGAGGCGCTGACCGAGCGCATCGAGCTGGAATCGGCACAGACGCGTCCCGGCCATGAGGCCGTGCTGCTGGGGCTGCTCATCGAGCTGATGGTTTTTCTCTCGCGGCGCTACGGCGAAAGCGACGTGCGCGAAAGCCGTGCGTTGCTCGAGATGGGCAAGCTCATCTCCACGCTTGAACAACGTTTCGGCGAGCCGTGGACACTTGATCAGATGGCCAAACTTGCGAGCCTATCGCGCACGAACCTGCTGCGTGTGTTTCGCCAGGCCACCGGCAAGTCGCCCATCGATTATCTCATCGGACTGCGCATCGAGGCGGCCAAACGGCTGCTGCGCCAAAGCGAACTTTTGATGACTGACATCGCACTCGAAACTGGTTTCGGCGACAGCAACTACTTCGCCCGACAGTTCCGCCTCGTGACTGGGCGCACGCCCACAGCCTTCCGTGGATCGGAGCGCACATGACACCTGTCCGATTGTGCTAAAGTTGACGTGATTCTGGTCTTTTTGTGAAGGCGCGCCGGTAGACTTCCTGATAAGCTGACTGCCTCTCCACTCCATGCTCCTCCTCGGACTCGATCTCGGCAGCTCCGCCGTCAAAGCCTCCATTCTTGATGCCGCCACCGGCCGCGTAGTTTCGTCCGCGCAATCGCCGCAGCACGAGATGTCTATCTCCGCGCCGCAGCCTGGCTGGGCCGAGCAAGATCCCGCGATGTGGTGGGAACACACCGCGCTCGCCATCCGCGCCGCGCTCGTCGGACAAGACGCATCGCAGGTCGCCGCCATCGGCATCTCCTATCAGATGCATGGTCTCGTCACACTCGACGCGAATCACCGGCCCGTGCGCCCCGCGATCATCTGGTGCGACAGCCGCGCCGTGGAGATTGGCGCCCAGGCCTTCGCGGAACTCGGCACCGCCGCGTGTCTTGGTCGCCTGCTCAACTCCCCCGGCAACTTCACCGCGTCGAAGCTCCGCTGGGTCCAGCAAAACGAGCCCGCCCACTTCGCACGTATCCGGAAAATCATGCTCCCGGGCGACTATCTCGCCTTGCGTCTGACCGGCGAAGCCCAGACCACCGCTTCCGGCCTCTCCGAAGGCACGCTTTGGGATTTTTCGAAAAACGCGCCCGCCGATTTCCTCCTGCAACATTGGGGAATCGACCGTGGGCTGCTGTCCGCGCTCACGCCGACCTTCGGCCCGCAAGCCGGTGTGCTCGCTTCCGTCGCCACCGAGCTCGGCCTGCCTGCCGGCATTCCCGTCGCCTACCGCGCGGGCGATCAGCCCAACAACGCCTTTTCGCTCAACGTCATCAATCCCGGTGAAATCGCCGCGACCGGCGGAACTTCAGGCGTCGTTTACGGCGTGACCGATAAACTCGCCTACGATCCGCAGAGCCGCGTCAACGGCTTTGCCCACGTCAACCACACCGCGACCGACCCGCGCGTCGGCGTGCTCCTCTGCATCAATGGCACCGGCATCCTCTACGCCTGGCTGCGCCGCACGCTCGGCGGTAACTTCTCGTATCCCGAGCTCAACGCCCTCGCCGCCGCCGTGCCCGCCGGCAGCGAAGGCCTTTCGGTGCTTCCCTTCGGCAACGGCGCCGAACGCATGCTCGGCAACCGCCGCATCGGTTCGCAGTGGAGCGGACTCGATTTCCTCCGTCACACGCCCGGCCACCTCGCCCGCGCCGCGCAGGAAGGCATCGCGTTCTCCTTCAGCCACGGCATCGCAGGCATGAAGGCCACGGGTCTCACCCCGAAGAAAATCCGCGCCGGCAAAGCCAATCTTTTTCTCAGCCCCGTCTTCCGTGGCACGCTCGCCGCCACACTTGGCGTGAGCATCGAACTCGTCTGCACCGACGGCGCCGCCGGTGCGGCTCGTGGTGCGGGCATTGGTGCCGGCATCTACAAAAAACCGGCCGACGCCTTCAACGGCCTCGAAGTCATCGAAACCATTCATCCCAACCCCGTGCTTGTCGGCCCCTGTCAGGAAGCCGCCGCACGCTGGGAAGCAGTGCTTTCCAAAGCTCTTTCATAACCATCCGCCTGCCCACCACTCACTACTTCCCATGATCACCACCGGTTCCAAAAGCTACTTCCCCAACATGGGCCGCATCGCCTACGAAGGCCCCGATTCTACCAATCCGCTCGCGTTTCGTTACTACGATGCAAACCGCGTCGTCGCCGGCCGCCCGCTCGCCTCGTGGCTCCGCTACGCCGTCTCCTACTGGCACAGCTTCTGTGGCAACGGTGGCGACCCGTTCGGTGCGCCCACGCGTCCGATGCCCTGGCTCTCCGCCGCCGACCCGATCCAGCGCGCCAAGGACAAGGCCGACGCCGCCTTCGAGTTCATCACCAAGATCGGCGCGCCGTATTACTGTTTCCATGACACCGACATCGTGGACGAGGCCGACACCACGCTCGCCGAGTTCGAGAAGCGCATGGGCGCCATCGTTCCCTACCTGAAGGAAAAACAAGCCGCCTCCGGCGTGAAACTTCTCTGGGGCACCGCCAACCTCTTCAGCAATCCGCGCTTCATGAACGGCGCGTCCACCAACCCCGAGTTCTCCATCCTCGCCCGCGCCGGCGGACAGTTGAAAGGCGCGATCGACGCCACCATCGCCCTCGGCGGCGAAGGCTACACGTTCTGGGGCGGTCGCGAAGGCTACCTCTCGCTCCTGAACACCGATATGAAGCGCGAACGCGAGCACCTCGCCCGCTTCCTCACCATCGGCCGCGACTACGCCCGCGCCCAAGGTTTCAAGGGCAAGTTCTACATCGAGCCCAAGCCCTGCGAGCCCACCAAGCACCAGTATGACTTCGACGCCGCGACCGTCATCGGCTTCCTGCGCGAGTTCAACCTCCTCTCCGACTTCGCCCTCAACATCGAAGTCAACCACGCCACGCTCGCCGGCCACACCTTCCCGCACGAGCTGCAAGTCTCCGCCGACGCCGGCCTGCTCGGCAGCGTGGACGCCAACCGCGGCGACGTGCAAAACGGCTGGGACACCGACCAGTTTCCCATAGACCCGCTCGAACTCACCGAAGCCATGATGGTCATCATCAAGGCGGGCGGTTTCACCCACGGCGGCGTCAACTTCGACGCCAAGATCCGGCGCAACTCGACCGACCTCGAAGACCTCTTCATCGCCCACATCTCCGGCATGGACGCCTTCGCCCGCGCCGCCATCGACGCGGAGAAGGTGCTGACGAAGTCCGAGATCCCCGGCCTGGTGAAAGCCCGCTACGCGTCCTTCGACAGCGGTCAGGGCAAGGCTTACGAAGACGGCAAGCTCACTCTCATCGACCTACACAAGATCGCCCACCAGCAAGGCGAAATCACACCGGCCAGCGGCAAGCAGGAGCTCTACGAGAGCATCATCCTTCGTCATATCTGAAACCTATTCAGCCGCCTGCTGGATTGGTCCGGCCGTGAGGCTGGCTTGGGGTTGCAAAAACCCGCTCGTTTACTTCTTTCCCTCGCCTGGCGCGAAGGAGACGTAAACCACGCCGACGATATTGGCGCGGGTCACGCGCGAGCGGTCGTCATTTTCGTTGTTCAGTCCGCGCACCCGCCAATCTCCGGTCCGCTCGTCGAAACTCACCAGCACGTGCACGACTTGGCGGCCGGCATCGTTCACATAGGCCACTTGCATGCCCGACTTTAACGCTTCAAAATCGATTTTGCTGAGCACAAGCACCGTTCCCTCGCCGTAGACCGGCAGCATGGATTCGCCGGCACCGATCGCACTCAACCGCCCTTTTCCCATCGCAACCACGGCCTCGGCATCCCTCCACGCCTGCATCCGTCCCACGTCGGACGCAGGCGTGGCTTTGTCCGCCGGATCGGACGGTCCGCTCGCGCATCCGGCGCAAATCATCACCGTCAGGCCCGTCAAAATCCCGCGAATGGCGGACACTTTGCTGATTCCCTGAAAAAAGTTGCCGAAGGTGTGAGGCACGTGAGAATACGTATGAACCGAAAAAAATATCGCATCTGGGAGACGCCGCGCTTCTTATGCAAAGCACGGGTTGTGATTTCCCCATCAAACCCCACTTCACCATTTCCGTCCAGCCCGCATGAAACGCCTCGTCATCATCGAAGATCAGACCGCCATCCGTGAAATGCTCGTCGAGATTCTACGTCTCGACCCCAACTACAAGCTCGTGGGGGAAAGCGGAGACGGCCAGAGCGCCCTCAACCTTTGCCTTGAGGTAAAGCCCGATCTTCTCGTGCTGGATGCCAAGCTGCCTGGACTCAACGGCGTGGATCTGCTCCGCCGTCTTTCCAAGCAGCTCAAGAACGTCCGCGTGCTTGTTTTCTCCGGGCATGAAAACCCCGTTCTCGTCCGGGAGATGCTCGAAGCCGGCGCCCACGGCTTCGTCGAAAAAACCGCCGGCCTCTTCGAATTCAAGAAAGGCCTCGAGACCGTCGCCAACGGCGGCACCTACTTCGGCCCGGCCGTCGCCTCGCTTCTTCGCAACGTCGTCGCGAACCCCGCGGCCAGCACCACCGCCGATTTCCTCACCGACCGCGAACGGGAGATTCTCCAGCTCGTGGCCGAGAGCCACAGCACCAAGGAAATCGCCTCCAAGCTCGGCATCAGCGTGAAGACGGTGGACAACCACCGCACCAATCTCATGCGCAAGCTCAACCTCCACGACGTCGCGAGCCTCACCCGCTACGCGCTCGAGGTCGGCCTCATCGAGCAGAAGAATCCGCTTTAAGCGGACTTCCGGGCGCCTCTGGGCGCCGGGTTTTCAAAGCGTCACCGCCTGCAGCATTCGTTCCGCAAGCAGCGAAGCGAGCCGCGGATCCGTCGCGATCGGCTCGGTCGTCGCGGTCGACAGCCGGGTGTATTCATTTCTCGCCGACGCGCAGATTTTCGCCACGTCACCCTCCGGTCCGGCATGTCTCCCGGGCGAAAGGAACTGCAACGCCACGATCACCTCGCCCTCGTTGAAGGGAGGCGTGCGCAGCGCGGTGGCGAGCAACGGCTCGTTGAAGGCGTAGGCGTCCCCTTCCCGGCGTTCCATCGATGCCGCGACCACCCCTTCCGCCTCTTCGCGAAGCGCGGCGCGCAACTGCCGTGCGAGATGATCCCTCACGGCGGTCACCGCACGCTGAGGCGAGCCGTGGTCGACCAGCACGACTTTCGGGCGGTTCCAATCCCGTGTCCTCGCCACCGCGCGCACTTGATCGGCCAGCATGACCGCGACCCGGCAGTCGTCGTGATCGGCCACGTTCATCAGCGGGGGCGCGAGCCGGATCACGGCTTGGGGAAACTTCACCTGAATCGCCTTCACGCGTTCCGGCACATATTCCGTGAGCGCCGCGCTCGGCCCGAAAAACAACGGCACCAGCACGACATCGCCCGTCGGATGGCTTTTAAAATAATCGACAAGGGCCGGTTCCAGCAGTCGGGCGGGTTCGCCTCCCAGTGCCTCGACCGGCACTCCCGAGGAATGAAGCAGCGAGACCGCCTGCACCGGCTTGCCAAGCTCCCTTGCGAACGCCTGGGCGACCTTCCTCAGGCTCAAAGTCGGCTCGGCCCGTAATGAACCGTTGTCGAACAAAAAGCAGAAAGGGGCGGCGGCGGTAAACACGGTTTGATCGCGGGATGAGTTAAATGACTTGCCGACCCAAAACGATTGTTCAATAAGGTCAAACACGTCGCCTTTAACCAACCTATGAATCTGCTCACCAAGAAACTTTGCTTCGTCACCATCGCCGCCGCCGTCGTCCTGACCGGCTGCTCCAAAAAACCCAAGCGCCCCGACCCTTCCACCACCATGATGGGCCCCACCGGCAACGGCATCGACCCTAGCAATATTGGTGATTTGAATGCCCCTGGCACCAATCTCGGTGGCGGCAACTCCGCCCTCGGCGATCAGGACCGCACCTCGCTCGCGACCGAGACCGTTTACTTCGACTTCGACAAGTCCGGCATCAAGACCTCCGAGCGTCCGAAGCTCGAAGCCGCCAAGAAGTTCCTCGACGAGCACGCCGATGCCCGCCTCCTCCTGGAAGGCCACTGCGACTGGAAGGGCACCGCCGAGTATAACCTCGGTCTCGGTGACCGCCGCGCCAATGCCGCCAAGGAATACCTCCTGACCCTCGGCGTCCCCGCCGACAAGCTCGAGACCCTCTCCAAGGGCAGCTTGGATGCCGTCGAGCAATCCGACGACGCCACCATGGCCAAAGACCGCCGCGTTGAGCTGGTTGTGCTGAAGAAATAATCTCCGTCCCCGTGACGTTCAAAAAGCCCCGGAGCAATCCGGGGCTTTTTTGTGCCTTCAAGGGAAGAGCACCCCCTGTTTTCCCCCTAGGTGTTACGGGGTGTAATCCTCATATCCGGCAAGTTACTTGAAGTTGTTGCGATGTCTCTACATGAACAAGGGGTTGAACGGCGCAGACATCCGCTTTTTCGCAACGCAGGAATCTGAGCCGCCAACTTGGTCCGCCCCGTATTTACCATCCCCCAATGCACCGTAGATTTTGCCACTTGAGTCCTTTATTTATGACGAGTTCCCTATTTCTCAGGTCCTGGCGTCTGCAAGCGACGATACTTCTCGTCATCACCTGTCAATCGCGCGCTCAACTGAGCCCCGTTGCCAACAGCCCGTCCTCCACCGTGGGCGATATCCCTTTGGAGCAGCTGATGCAGCTTCCGGTGGAATTTGTGACGGGAGCCTCAAAGTATGAGCAAAACATCCAGCGCGCTCCCGCCAGCGTGAGCGTGTTTACCTCCGAGGATATCCAAAACTACGGCTGGCAAACCTTGTCCGATGCATTGCGCAGTGCTCCGGGGTTTTTCATAAACAGTGATCGTTTCTACGATTACATGGGAAATCGTGGTTTCACCCGCCCGTATGACTACAATTCGCGCACCTTGGTGCTCGTCGGTGGGCACCGCATCAACGATTCCCTTTTTCAACAAGGTTCGATCGGCACCGATTTCATTCTGGATCTCGATCTGGTCGAACGCATCGAAATCATCCACGGCCCGAGTTCCTCGCTTTACGGCAGCAGCGCGTTTTACGGAGCGATCAACGTGATCCCCAAAAAAGGCATCGATTTTGCAGGCGGACAGGCATCGGTCTCCGCAGGATCGGAGCCCAGCGCCAAGGGTCGTGTCACCATGGGCAATCGGACCGCCGCCGGCGTTGATTACGTCATCTCGGCCACCGAATGGTGGTCCAGCGGAGAAACGGATTTCGCCCTGCCGCAAAGCTGGCGCACCGCCACCGGCCTGACCGGGACAAGCGCCAATAATCAGGACGGCATGCACAACCAGAGCGTCTACGCCAACGCTTCCTGGAAATGGCTCGAGATGGAGGCCGCTTACGTGATGAGGGATAAAAATGTCCTCCCTCCGGTTTATTTGACCAATCTGACCGATCCCTCCCACGCCACCGACCAGCGCGCGTATGCTCTTGCCCGTGCAACCGGGCACCCCACCGCCGACTCCTCGCTCGTCACCACGTTGTCCGTTGACTACTATGGCTACGACGCCCTGTTCTCTCCCGCATTCCTGGGCTTCAACCAGCAGGAGCTCCACACCGAGGCCTTGTCGATGAATTTTGAGACCCGCTGGCAGCAGACGTTTGACAACGGAAACGTGATGATGGCCGGGTTTGAATACCAAGAGAACTTCATCCAGCGCACATCACGGGACGACCTCGTTAATTCCGCCAACACGGTAAGCGTGGAGACCAGTTCCAATTATGTCAGCCCGTTCACGCAGTTCGACTGGGTTCTCGGACGCGGTTTTTTCCTTTCCACGGGAGCGCGCTTTGACTCCTACAGCACCGGGGATCAACGGCTCACTCCCCGCGTCGGACTGATTTGGGTGCCGTCTCCTTCCACGGATTTCAAGTTGCTTTACGGTCAGGCGTTCCGTGTGCCAAATGTCGGCGAGCGAGCTCTCAGCGAGAGCATCCCGGGGCCGCATCCCGAACTCAAACCCGAAACCAACGAGAGCTGGGAACTGGTCGCGGACCACAAATTCAACGCCGTCTGGCGTGGGGACGCCCACCTTTATTTCACGCAATCCAGCGATCTCATCATCGCCACCGCAGTCAATGCCGGGACCATCACCACCGAGGGAGTCGAGGCCGGTCTTTCGGCGTTTTTCCCCTCCAATATCCAGCTGCGCGGCAGCGCCACCCTCCAGCGCTCCTACGATGGCAACGACAACGACGTGGTCGACGCGCCCCGCACCCTCTTCAAGCTCAATGCCTCGGCCCCCGTCTACGAAAAATGGCTGCGCGCATCCTGCGAAATCCAATACGTGGGTGATCGCGAGGATATCACCGGCGCCCCTCTTGGCGATTACCTGACGGCCAATTTCACCCTGCGCGCCATCCATGTCTGGCGGCGCTGGGATCTGAGCCTGTCCGTTTATAATATAGGAGGAGGCCAGTGGGCGGACTCCACCAATACCGGACAAATTCAATCCATCCCGACCTCCGTTGTCGGCAAGGTGACGCTCGATTTCTGATGCTCTCCAGTCTCGTCATTCGATGGCGCCGGTTGCTCTTCGCAAGCCTGGCCGCATGCGGATTCGGCTTGGCGCCTGTTGAGGCGCAGTCCACCGGCGCGGCTTTTTCCGCCGATGCCGTCAAGGCGGCCTATCTGGTCAACTTCATCCGGTTCACGGAGTGGCCGGCATCCGCGTTTCCCTCCGAAGACGCCCCGTTCGTGATTGGAGTCGCCGGCAACCGGGAACTCGAGGAATACCTGTGGAAAATCACCGGGGGAAAGCCCCTTCAAGGCCGCAAGGTTCGCATCGTCCGTCTCGCCAACCTCGACGATGCGGCGAACTGCCAGTTGCTCTATATCCAGTCATCCGACTCCGTGCCCTTGGTGCCGACTGCCGAGTGGCTTTCCGCCGTCCGGAAAAAGCCGGTCCTGACGATCGCAAACGAGCCCGGATTCATCGCGAAAGGCGGGATCATCAATTTCTATACGGACGGCAACAACCTGCGCTTCGAAATATCCCCGACCGCCGCCCTGGCCGTCGGTTTGCAACTCAGCTCCCGTCTGCTCGCCCTGGCTCGCATCGTGCGACCTGACGCGGTCCCGCCCGTGTCCCCATGAACAGGATGTCACATTCCATCCACCGGCAGATTCTGCTGTTTGCATGCTTGATCTGTCTCGCCGTGCTTCTGCCGGTCGGCGGCGTTCTGCTGCTGAATCACATCAGCCAGTTCAAGACCAAGCTCAGCCAGTCTTTTCAGGCCACCGCACGCATCATCGCCACCAACTCGTCCGCCGCGCTGGCCTTCAATGACAAGGCCGCGGCCAAGGAAATTCTGGAGTCCCTCGTCAACGACCACTCGATCTCCTCGGCCGTGCTCTACGACAAGGCGGGGGGCCTCCTCGTTAGCTACGGCGAAATCCCCTCCATGTCTCCGTCCGCGCAACGGAACGACGGTTTTTCCTCCGTTCGCGTGGAGGTATCCTACAAAGGGGAACCTTACGGCCAGTTGTTGCTGCTGAGCCGGTATCCGGCGGAACTGCGCTCGACGATCGCCACCTGGGTTTTCGTTTACTGCACGGGAATCCTGCTGGCCGGTGCGCTGGCCTTTATGCTGGCCAGCCGTTTTCATCGGGCCGTTGCCGTTCCCCTGCAGTTGTTGGCAAACACCGCCGCCGATGTGACCGCCAGCCAAAACTACAATGTCCGGATGCCTGTGAACGGTCCGCGGGAGATCAGTGAACTGGCGAAGGTCTTCAACGCCATGCTTGAGGAAATCGGCCGGCGGGATGCCGATCTCGCCGCGAAAAGCGTGGCCCTTTCCCTTCAGCTCAAGGAACTGCGCCGGGAGGTGCAGGAACGCGAGGCGGCCGAACAGCGCCTGCGCGAAAACAATCGCGAAATGATGCGCCTCTCCCGCGAAGCCGGCATGGCCGAGGTCGCCACCGGCGTGCTGCACAACATCGGAAACGCGCTCAACAGCATCAATGTCTCGACCGAACTCCTGTTCGCCCAAATCCAGGATCAGGCGCGCGGATCTTCCTCGGCCCTGCGCGATTTTTTCACCGCTCCGCCTGAAAATGCCGCCGCCGTTTTCTCCTCGCATCCCACCGGTCCCGGCGTGAAAAAATTCGCGACCTCCCTCTCAAGCCTCGTCGCCGTCCAGATGGAGGAGGCCTCCCGTGAACTCGCCGCGCTCCGCACCGGCGTGACCCATCTCAAGGACATCGTCTCCCGTCAGCAGTCGCTCGCGAAAAACGCCCCGATCAGCGAACCCTTCGATCTGCGCGAGGCGATCAGCGACGCCATCCTGCTCAATAAGATAAGTCCGAAGGACGTCAGCCTGCGGATCGAACAACCGCCCGAAGGTCCGGTCACCGCCTACGCCGATCGCGGCTCCGTCGTGCAGATCCTGATCAATCTTATCACCAACGCCCGCGAGGCCGTGGAAGAAACCCAAGGGACGGAAAAGATCATCCTCATCGGGATCGCCCGGACGCCCGACGGCGAACACACCTCCGTTTCCGTGACCGACAACGGATGCGGAATTGCTTCCGACCAGCTTGTATCCATCTTCTCGTATGGTTTCACCACCAAGAAAGGCGGGCATGGCTTCGGTCTGCACAACGCCGCCAACATCGCCCGCCTCATGGGGGGCAGCCTGCTCGTCCAAAGCGACGGCCCCGGCAAAGGCACCACTTTCACCCTTATGCTTCCCAGCAGCCAATCACTATTCCCATGATCATTGACAACCGACGCATCCTGATAGCCGACGATCTTCCAGCCATTCATGAGGATTACAGAAAGATCCTGAATCCCCGTGCCGCCTCCGCCACCGTGGAAGGGATTGCGGACTTCGCCCCTCACTTTTCGCCGCCATCCGTGTCCGGCCTTCCTCCCTTTCAGATTGAGACCGTCATGCAGGGCGAGGACGCCATCCGCGCCGTGACGCAAGCCCGGGCGGAGGGGCATCCGTTCGCCATGGTCTTTCTCGATGTGCGCATGCCTCCAGGCATCGACGGCGTCGAGACGGCGCAGCGGCTGCGGACGGTCGATCCCACCCTGCAGGTCGTCCTCTGCACGGCCTACTCCGATTATTCGTTTGCCGAGATCGCCCGGCGTTTTCAGGAAAGCGACGGTCTCCTCATCCTTAAAAAACCGTTCGATCCCACGGAGGTTCAGCAACTGGCCCATACGCTTTGCCGCAAATGGATGCTCTCCACGGAAAACAAGATCCTCTTGGAGGGCCTTGAGCTGCGGGTCAGGCAGCGCACGGCGGAGCTCGAACAGGCCAAGCGCGACCTGGAGATCGCCCTTTATCGGGCTGAGGCCGCCAGCCGCACAAAGAGCGACTTCGTCCGTTGCGTGAGCCACGAGCTCAACACGCCTCTCAACGGCATCCAGGGGGCTGCTTCCGTGATCGAGCTTTCATCCGATCCGGAGTCGGCGGAAATGGGCCGGATCATGCTCGAGTCTTCCGAGCGCCTGAACCGCCTGTTCTCCCGCATCCTGCTCTACCTGGAAATAGACACCCAGCCATCCTCCGAACGCCATCTCGTGCAGTTGGCCGCGGTCGTTGAACAAGGCGTCGCCCCCTATCGTGATCGTGCGGAAAAAAAGGGGATTTCCTTTGCGCTGGAAAATTGCTGTCCGCCCGCGCTCTGGTTCAACGCCGACGCCTCAAAGCTTGTCCACGCCCTTGGGGCCCTCGTCGAGAATGCCGTGAAATTCACCGAGCATGGCAACATCTCAGTTCGCCTGAGCGCCGCACCGGATGGCGTTTTTTATGCCGAGGTCGAGGATACGGGGCCGGGAATACCCGAGCCTCAACTAACGAGTCTTTACGAACTGTTCACTCCCGGGGAACTGCATTTGCGTCGCAGTCACGAAGGCATCGGTATCGGGCTTACGCTGGCCAAGCGAATCGCCCAGCACATGGGCGGCGACTTGCAGCATCAAAACCAGAGGACTGGCGGCAGTGTTTTCACGCTCACACTCCCTTGCTGGCATAAATAACTGCAAACAGGGCGAACGCCTCCCCCCTCTCCGCAGCGAAGTCCCCAAGAAACAAAAAAGTCATTTTCATCTTCACCATGAAACTCAGGACATTCCAACTATCGGATACGGACGCAGTGGTGGATGTTTACCGTGATGCCATTCGTCGTATCGGGCCCACCAAATACTCTCCGGAGGAGGTCGCCGCCTGGGCCCGCCATCCCGCCGACGTGGAAGAGTTCGGCCATCGACTCGCCCGTGGCTACACCTTGGTCGCCGAGGAAGACTCTCGCATCCACGCCTTCGGCCAGGTCGAGCCGCGCAATTGTTTCGCGTTCCTTTACACCACCGGGACCGCAAAAACCAAATGCCTGGGCGCGGCGATCTACGACGCCATGGAAGCCTACGCCTATGCCGACGGGGTGATTGACATGTATGCCGAGGCGAGCCGCATCTCGCTGCTCTTTTGCCTTCACCGAGGCTTCACCGTTTACGAGGTCATCCACCAAAACCACTTCGGCGTAGAATTGGAATGGTATCGCATGATCAAAACGCGCGAGGCCGCCCTGTCTCCGAGCTCCTTCAAAGCACGGTTGCGGGCCATGCGGGTCCACGCCTCGTCCACGGACTGCTCCCGGAGCGTAGCCTGACTACGCAGCCGGACCCGCCACCGATTCGAGGATTTTCTCGGAGGCCGCCATGCCGCGTTTCATCACGTCCAGGTTGAAGCTCTCGTTCGGGGCGTGCAGGTTGTCCTCCGGAAGGAAGAGTCCCATCATCACCGAATCGAGGCCCGTGACGCGCTTGATATCGGCGATGATCGGCACGCTGCCTCCTTCGCGCAGATAGAGCGGTGACTTGCCGAACACTTCGGCGATGGCCTTGTCCGCCGCCCGGAAGGCTCGCGCCAGCACCGGCGATTGGTTCTTCGGCGTATTGGAGCGGTCCGGTGGCACCACAACATACGGAGTCCCCGCATGCTGGTCGATGATCTCAAACGTCACATCCTTCGGCATGCGCGTGCGAATGGCGGCGTAGAGCAGTTCGCGGATCTTGTCCGGCTTCTGGTTGGCCACGAGGCGGCAGCTGATCTTCACGAAAGCCTTGCTGGGGATGACCGTCTTGGTTCCTTCGCCTTGGTAGCCGCCGCCGATGCCGTTGAACTCCAGCGTGGGCAGCACGCGCGTCGCCTCGAAGGGGGTGAACCCCGGTGGCGTGTGAAACGCAGGGATGCCGAGAAACTCGCGGTATTTCTCGGGATCGGTGCCGAGCTTGCGGATCTGGTCCCGCTCCCATTCCTCCACCGGCATCACGTCGTCGTAAAATCCATCGATGGCTACGCGACCGTCCGGCGTGTGTAGAGAGGCGCACAGCTCGGTGACGGCCTGGATGGGGTTGCGCAATACGCCGCCGTGCAGTCCGGAGTGCAGGTCGCCCTTCGGGCCGGTCACGACCACGTCGCACAGCACGAGTCCGCGCAGCCCGCAGGTGATCACAATTTGGTCGGGTGTCGGTATGCCCGTGTCCGAAAGATACACAAAGTCCGCCTGCTTCAGCCGGTCGCTGTAGCGTTCCAGAAACTTTGGAAAACTCGGGCTGCCCATCTCCTCCTCGCCCTCGATCATGAAGGTGATGCGCAACGGCAGGTCGGGACGGCGCTCGAGCAGGCGGGCGACCGCCGAGATATGCGTCATGAGCGGCCCCTTGTTGTCGGCCGCGCCGCGTCCGTAGAGGCGGTTGCCACGGATCTCAGGCTCGAAGGCGGCTGACTTCCAGAGATTGAGCGGATCCGCCGGCTGCACGTCGTAGTGCCCGTAGATGATCACGTGCGGCCAGGCGGGATTGGCGCCGCGCGTCGCGAGGATGATCGGATGCAGGTCGGTCTTCACGACCTCCACCGCGAAGCCGATGGACGTGAGCAGATCGGTTACGAAATTCTGCGCACCCTTCATGCCCTCCTTGAAGGCGGGATCGGCGGAGACGCTGGGATGACGGATGAATTCCTTCAGCTTTTCAATCGGATCAAACATACCCGAAAACGTGAGGGATTCGTGCGCCGTGGGCTAGTGGAAAGAAACACCGACGCGTAAATCCCTTCGAGGAACACCCCAAACATCCGGATGCATGAACTGTGACAAGCCGGCCAAACACACTGTCGCCGGTATTCGAATTGCGCCTCACTCTCTGAACGCACTATTTATCCATTAAAGCCCCGCCGTCTTTCGATCCCCCTCCCCCCACTCGTCCCATGCGTCTCTTCCTCACGTTTTTTCTCTTGGCCATTCTTGGTCTGGCCCGCCTTTCCGCCAATACCGACGAACGCGATTGGTCGCTGGAATCCGGAGGCACCTTGCACGCCGAACTCATCCGCTACGAGGAAGCCACCGGCAAGGTCACCCTCAAGTTCAACAACGCCGGGAACCGCGTGTTCGATATCAAGGAGTTTAGCGTCGTCGACCGTGCGTGGCTCACCGAATGGCTCGAATTTGAGGAGTCTCTCGACGCCAAGCTCAAGACGCTCGGCGGACGCGTGGAGCACTTGGTGACCGCAGGCGTCTACCCCACGGATCTTTTTGTCTACTACCCTTCGCGCCAAAAAACGACCGCCGCCGCCCTTCCCGGCCTCATCCTCTTCCACCCGGGCGGCAAGGCCGGTCGCTACCTCAAACGCCACCTGGAGGCCGCCGAGGCGACCGGCTTTGTGCTGGTCGCCTGCGGCAGCTTCCGCAACGAAAAGACCGACGCTGAAGATCAGGCGAATCAGGCCCGCTTTCGTGAGGTTTTCCCTCAGATCCTCCAACGCGTGCGAGTCGATCCAGCCCGGCTTTTTCTCGGAGGGACCTCGGGAGGCGGCCAGCGCGCCTTCCAATACTCCGCCATGATCAAGCACCCGTGGGCCGGCATCTATTCCAACGGCGGCTGGCTCGGAGGCGCTGAAAATTACAATCTCCCTTATCCGTCGGGCATGCGCATCGCCATGGTCAACGGCAACCAGGATGCCGCGGCCAACCACTATGTGAAACCCGACTCCAACGTGCTCATCAAAGCGGGCAATACCGTCGGCGTGATTGTCTTTGAAGGCGGGCATCAAGAGCCCCCGGTCCACAGTCAGATACAGGCCTTCAACTGGCTCCTGGGGCAGAACGACACCGTCGACACCGAGCCATCGAGTCCCAAGGGATAAGCTCCCTCGGGCACCGCGCGCTCACTTATTGTCATACCTCGCCTTGCTCTGTTCGTAGAGAACCATGTAGCGCGGGGCGAGTTGCTGCAGATTGCGGATGCGGTCGGCGTCCGATGGATGCGTTGACAACAGGGGCGGCGGTTTCTGTCCGCCCTGCGCGGCCATCTTCTTCCAGAACGTCACGGCGGCGCGCGGATCGTAGCCTGCGCCGGCCGCAAACTTCAGGCCGACGCTGTCGGCCTCGCTCTCGTGCAGCCTCGAATAAGGCAGGGCGACTACCAACTGTGAACTCACGCCGTAGGCCCCAAGGATCATGTTGCGCTTGGCCGGATCGACCTGCTTGGCCTCCATGCCCAACGCCGCGAGTGCGCCCACCCCGGTGATGGCGTAGTTCTGAGATGTTCGCTCGGCACCGTGACGCGAAGTCACGTGGGCGATCTCGTGACCCATTACGCTGGCGAGTTCGTCATCGGTCGTGGCCAGCTTCAGCAGTCCCGTGTAAACGCCCACCTTGCCGCCCGGCAATGCGAAGGCGTTGACCTGGGGGGAGTCGAACACGACGAACTCCCATTGCGCGTTGGGAATCTCGCGACCGACCGAGGCGGCGATACGCTTGCCCACCCGCTCCACGCGTGCGTTGGCGGACGGATCGGTCGAAATCTTTTCCTGCTTCTTGATCTGGGTGAACGACGCCAGTCCCATCTGCGCCTCCTCGCCCGGGGATACGAGCATGAGCTGGGAGCGGCCGGTCTCCGGATTGGTCACGCAGCCCGCCAGTAAAAGAATGAAGACGGACAGGGGAATCAGGGGCAGACGTTGCATGGCCACGACCGTGGGAGGGAACCCCTCCGAACTCAATCCTCCGCATTTTTTGGCTGGGACCATGGTTAAGCCACCCCCTGACACCTATTAGTTTCCGGCAAAACTTCGCCCCTGCGCGTGCTTTGCCCTTCACGTCCTGCCGGAATCTTGCGTCATTGGATCAATGCTCGATACCAGCACCCTCGTCGACGGCTTCATGTGGTATGGGGTGTTCTTGTTTTCCACGGTCTGTCATGAAGCGGCGCACGCGTGGAGCGCGTCGAAGCTCGGCGACAACACCGCCCGGCAAGGAGGCCAGGTCTCCCTCAATACCATGCCCCACATCCGCCGAGAGCCCTTCGGCATGGCGCTTCGTGATCGTCTCCCGATTCTTCGGCCTCTTTTTCCCGCGTCTCAACTGACACCATCATCCCATGAATATACCGACACTCCCAGGCATGCTGCTCGTCGCATGTTCCTTGGTTTCATCCCTCGCCGCCCAATCCACGCCGGCAACCCCGCCCGATCCCGCGGCGCGTCTGGCTGAAATCCGCCGGCTCGCCGCGGAACTCAAACCTCAGCAAGGCGACATCATCCTTGCCGACGGCCTCGCCAAGGTGTCCCTCCCGGACACATTTCGCTACCTCAATCCCGCCGACACCAGAACCGTCCTCACCAAAATCTGGGGCAACCCCGCGGGCGACACGACCCTCGGCATGCTCGTGCCCGCAGGTTTTGACCCGCTCTCCGACGACAGCTGGGTGGTTGTCATGAGCTACGACGAAGACGGCTACGTGAAGGACAAGGACGCCTCCAAGATCGACTACGCCAAGATGCTTGGCGAGATGAAGGAATCCACCGCCGAGGCCAGCAAGGATCGCGAGAAGCAGGGTTACTCCCCCATCGAGCTCGTCGGCTGGGCCTCTCCGCCCCGTTACGACGCCGCCGCGCACAAGCTCTACTGGGCCAAGGAACTCAAGTTCGGGCAATCCGCCGAGCACACCCTCAACTACAACATCCGCATGCTCGGACGCAAAGGCGTGCTCGTGCTCAACGCCGTCGCCGGCATGAACCAGCTCAAGCAGGTGGAGGCCTCCACCCCCGCCATCCTCGGGATGGTCAACTTCCAGGAAGGGCATCGCTACGCCGACTTCAACGAGGACACCGACAAGGTCGCGACCTACGGCATCGCCGCCCTCGTCGCCGGCGGCGTGGCCGCCAAGGCGGGCTTCTTCAAGCTGCTCTGGGTTGGCATCCTTGCCTTCAAGAAAATCATCATCATCGCGGTGATCGCCATCGGCGCCTTCGTCAAAAAACTGTGGGATGCCCGCAAAGCTCGAAACGCCTTCACCGCTCCGCCCGAGACTCCTTCGGGCACCTGATGCGGATATAAACCCGGGTCCGTCCGTATTCTTGCTCTCGCGTCCGGCACCGTCTACAAAGCCTCCGTCAGACGCGGCACTCCGCGCCTGACACCATCAAACCACCAAACACACACACCATGGCCAAGAACCAAGATTCAAAAAAACAAACCAAGAAGCAGCCCCTCCTCACCCCCAAGGAGAAGAAACTCGCCAAGCAGGCGAAGAAAAAGGGCTGAGGTCCGTTGACCCCGGCTTTCGTTGTTTGAAATCCGCCGGCTCACCCCGGCGGATTTTTCATGTCGGCCTTGGCATGATCCGCCTGCCGCCGCCGGCCGCACCGACGGTTGTTTACAATGCGTGCGGACAGGCGGATGAAAGAGCACGCCTCCGGGGAAACGAACATTCCGCAGGTGAGCAAACCCACCGAAAGAAAACCCACCATGGGCGACAAGTCCCCGAAATCCACGCAGAAGAAGGCCTCCCAAAAGCAGGCCAAGAACGACGGCGCCAACCAAAAGAAGCAGCAGCTCATCACCTCCCAGCAGGCGACCAAGGCGAAGGCCGCCGCGAACAAGAAGAAGTAAGTTTACGAAAAAGAAAGATGCGCGTGAGAGTTGAAAGACTCGATCCCATCACGGCCGCCGGTTCATCCCGGCGGCCTTTTTATGCACGCCGCCTGCTCGTCTTGGCTCCCGGCCGATCTGCCTGGCTCTACCGTTGGAAATCCATGGATTCAGGCGCGCTTATGAACTCCGCATCGTCCGTTTACGCCTTCCCATTATTGGCAAGTTGTTCACATTTGACAGGCAACTCCAAACCCCATCCTCCCATGTTCAAATCTTTCATCACGCTCGTCATTCTGCTCGCCCTGAGCGCCACCGGCTTTGCGGGTGAGCGCAAGATGCTCACCGATCTTCCGGCCGCCATCGCAACCGCCTCGAAGGAGAACAAGCTCATCTTCATAAAATACGGACGCGAGGCCTGCGGTAATTGCCAAAGCCTGAAGCGCCTGATCAACGAGCGTAAGGTAAAGCTGTTCGATTCCGAATTCGTGCTGGTCGATCTCGACTGCGACAACAAGGACGTCGCCCGTCTTTTTAACGGCAAATACCGCGCGTTGCTCGGCGATGCCAGGACCCTGCCTTTCGTGGTCGTCGCGAAACCCGACGGAACACCGGTCGCCGCCATCGCCTCGTATCAGGACGCGGGCGAATACAACAAGTTCATCATCGACGCCAAAAAGAAGGCGAAGGCGACCAACTGAGCCGGCCCATCGCCCGCTCGCCGATCCCTCTTCCTCATGACCCTGCCCCCCTCATATATCATCGTCCTGCTCGCGCTCGCGTCGTGTTTGCGTGCGCAACCCGCTTCCGAGACTGCGCGCACCAGCCCGGTTCCCCCGATGCCCGAATGCTCCGGCGGCAGTTGCACCTACGATCCGGAGGCGTCCAACCTCTCCGCCAGTCCGAAGCAAATCGCGGCGGCGCAAGCCGGTGTCGCACACCCGGAAACAGTGATGAGGTGGGAGCGTCGCGGCCCGCGGCAACTGTGGCGGCTGGTTGTGCATCGGAACACGCCGCCGCCGCCGGTGCCGGGTCCGGCGCGTTGATCTCCCCCTCGCCCATTTGCGTTGAAATTCCGGCCTCGCGTGAAACCCACCCGCGCCTCCGCTCTTCGTCCCCGGGCCGTGAAGCCCGAGCATCCGCTCCAGTGGCTCGCCGAGCCGCTGTCCGGCGAACCCACATTTGTCCTCAAGTCGTGGTTCGGCGGACGCACGATCATGCTCAACGGCAATCACCAGTTGTTTCTCACCACACAGGGCGAGCCATGGCAGGGCGTGCTCGTGTGCACGTTTCACGAGCACCACGAAAGCCTGCGCGCGGAATTCCCGGCACTCGCGCAACATCCGGTGCTCGGCAAGTGGCTCTACCTGCCGGAGAGCGCCGAGACGTTTGAGCGCGACGCCCGCCGTCTCGTGCAGCTTGTGCGCGCCCGCGATCCGCGCCTCGGCATTCCGCCTTCGCCAAAGAAGAAACGCGCGGCGAAAAAAATCCGCTTTGGCGATCAGTTGTGAGGCGGTGGATGCGACGGCCGTCCGTCGATCAAGCGAGGATCGGTCAAGGACGCTGCCAGATGCGCACGTAATCGACGCGGAACTCGGCGGGGAAAAGCGCGTCGTCGATGCCTTCGGCACCGGCCCAGGAGCCGCCGACGGCCAGGTTGACCAGCAGGTATTGGGGAAGATCAAACGGCCAGTGGTCCGGCCCTTGGCCGTCATTTTCAAAGGCGAAGACCGGACGTCCGTCGAAGAACCACTCAAGCTTCCGCGGGCTCCAGACAAGGCCGTAGGTGTGAAACTCGCGCCACATGTCCGTGTGGACGATGTTCGTGCCTTTGCCGGTTTTGGTGACGTGATTGAAGGCGCCCGTGTGGACGTTGAAGTAAACCTGATCGGGGGTGAGCCCGATGAATTCCATGAGGTCGATTTCACCGCATTTCGGCCAGTTTACCTTGGGCATCTCGGAGCCGAGCGTCCAAAGCGCGGGCCAGATGCCGCGGCCCGTCGGCACCTTGGCGCTGATTTCCACCTTGCCATAGGTGAACTCGAATTTTCCAAGGGTCGTCAGGCTGGCCGAGGTGTAGGCGGCGCCCTGCCACGACTCCTTGCGCGCGGTGATCACGAGCTGGCTGTCGGCCACGGTGATGTTTTCCGGACGGACCTTGGTGTAAAACTGCGGCTCGGCGTTGCGCACGAAACCCACCTCGTAGTCCCACTTCGCCGGGTCGGGCAAACCGGGTGCGTCAAACTCGTCGGACCAGATCAATTTCCAATCGGCCGCGTTGTAACCGGCCAGGCTTTCGCCGGTGTTCGCCGAGGAAAACCCGGTGTTGGCCGCAAGGCCGGTCGGTTGCCCGTCCTGCACGGCGGAGAGGCGGAATGGAACGATGATGGCGTCGAGAAAGCTGCGAAGGATCGACATAGGGGTGCCCCCCAGCGTCCCAAATCACCGGACGCGGGCAAGCGGCAAACTCAACTGCGCGTAAGCCCTCCGCGCGCTCAATCCAGCGTGATCTTCACGGCGACGTTGCCCTTCGTGGCCTTGGAGTAGGCGCACATCGCGTGGGCCTTGGCGATGACATGCTCCGCCTTCACCTCGTCGAGGTCCGGGATGCTCACGAGCAGCTCGACCGAGAAGGGCTGCGGACCGTTGGGGTGCAACTGCACGCGCGCGGTGACGGTGATGCCTTCGTCGGCATGGCCCGACTCCTTGGCGATGTATTTGACCGCGCCGTTGAAACACGCCGCCCACGCCGCGCCGAACAGATGCTCGGGTGTGAGGCCTTGTTCATTTCCGACGGAAGGAGCCTTGAAGTGGAGATTGAAACCGGCCTCGGCCGTCTCGACGGAACCGGCGCGGCCGCCTTGGGAGATCGTTTCGGCAATGGGAGGAAGAGTGCTGCTCATGATTTGGGTGGGTTGATGGGTTGGACGAATTGCGACGCGACTGACACGCTGGATTCAACGCGGTTCGGTCTCGATGTCCAATATCCACGATGATTTTGCCTTCGCACTTGGGATGACCATCCGGCTTGTTACTAAGTCTGGACTCCCGGCTCTCAGCTCTAGACTCTTCCAAAACCATGTCCGATCCCGCCAAGCCCTCCTGCCCTGCCTGCACCCTTGATGACGTCCTAAGCCTTCCCGACCACTGGGAATGCGCCACCTGCGGACACGAATGGCCCAAGGAGGAAGCCCCCGAGGCCGCCCGTGTCGTGAAGGACGCCAACGGAAACGTGCTCGCCGACGGCGACATCATCGCGGTCATCAAGGATCTCAAACTCAACGGCTCGCAGGTGCTCAAGGCCGGCTCCAAGTCCAAGGGCATCCGCCTCGTGGACGGCGACCACGAGATCGACTGCAAGATCGACGGCATCTCCTACATGCTCAAGGCCTGCTTCGTGAAGAAAGCGTGAGCGCATGATTCCTCTTTCGCCCTACACGTTTGGCAGCATGTCGCTCGGTCGGAATCCGGCCGACGTCGTCAACGACCTCGCCGTGGCCCGTCGTGCGATGGAGGCCGGCGTTTCGTTTCACTCAAGCCCGACCTACAACAACGGTTTCACGTTCATGGTGCTGCGCATGGCGTTCGACGCCGACCGTTCGCGCGTGCCCCGCATGGTGATCAAGGTGCGCGACGGCTCCGTGCCGTTGATGCGGTTCGAGGTCGAGGACACGTGCCGCCGGCTTGCGCTCGACGCCATCGACGTGGCGCAGCTCGTCTCCATGGACCCGAAGCCGGGCAACCTTGTCGATCAACTGCGCGGCGGCGGCGGTCCGCTGGCGGACGAACTCGCCTCGCTGCGCAAACGCGGGCTCATTCGCGAGGCGGTCATCTTCCTCACGCCGGAAAACTCCGACGCCGCCGTCGAGGCGGCCAAGCATGAACTGATCGACGGAGTTACTCTGTATTGGAACGTGCGCCAGCGCGACTGCACCGCCACGGCTTGGGCCGCCCTGCGCCAGCGGCAGGTCCCCGTGCTGGCCTTGCGCACGCTCGGCGGCGGACCGGCCGACAAACATGGCGTGACCAAGTCCGCGGCGGTGGACGCCCTCGTCGCCGCCGCCGGTTGCCGCAACGAGGCCGAACTCGCGCTGCGCCTCTCCGCCAGCGAAGCCATGCTGAAGACAACCATCGGAGGAACATCTTCCCTCTCCCATCTGGAGGAATTTCTGGCCGCCGGAAAGTCGGCGGGCCCGCTGCCGGACGACCTGAGACTTCAGGCGGAAAAAATCCAGACGCTGCAAGCCCGGTAACCGCCTGGAGAAAAATCCATGACTGAAACGGAAGAACCCCGCTTCGCCCCCGGTTTTCGCATGTCCGCGAGGGATGCGGCCGTGTTGATCGTCGGAGCGGGCGTGGCGATCATCCTCGGCTCGCGGCTCTGGCAGGCCGGCGTGATCACGGCGTTCGCGGTCGGGCACTTTTTTCTTTTCTGCAATGTCTTCCGGACCGAGCGGAAGCCGGAGATCCACTGGGCCGCCCTGTTCGTATCGTTGACGACCATCAACGTCCTCACGGGCTTGCCCGGCTGGGCCGCCACGCTCGGCATATCCCTCGGCGCGAGCGCCGGACTGATCCTCATGGAAATGCGAAAGCCGAACTACCACGGCATCGGCTGGAGGCGGATCAATCCCGACCTGCCCGAGTGGTGGAAGGCGCGCGGAACCCCTTAAGGCGGCAATGTGGCCAGGTATTGCCCCTCCGTGGCCGGAATGTAGGAGCGACTTTACGTCGCGATGGTTCGACCGTGGGAGCGAGCTTGCTCGCGATGATCGGAATCGCGGCGTAAAGCCGCCCCTGCATCGGAGGAATATCCCGGTGCATCATGCACCGGGATAACAACCAGCCGGACTTACGGCATCAGCACGAAGCGGACGGCGTCGGCGATCACAGCGGCGGTCGTGCCGGCGTTGGACACCACGACCTTTCCGCCGGTGCCGGCGTTGAACGGATAGGTGCCCAGCAACTGCCAGGAACCACCGTTGATCTGCTGGTTTTTATACACGGGAACGGTGCCCGCGTTATAGGTGATGCTATAGGGCACGTTCGTGTCGCGGGAGACGTCTGCGGTCCAGCGGGCGTAGACGTTGTAGGTGCCGGCCACGGGAAGGTTCGGCGTGAACGTGGCGGTCTTGGAACCCTTGTTCGCGTTGCCGTCGTGGATGTAGTTAACGCCCTGATACCCGGCAATGCCCGTGCTGGCGGTCCAGGTGCCGACCTTGGTGCAGTTGGCGTTGTCCACGATGATTTCGTCGGCGATGGGCGTGAAGCGCACGGCGTCGGCGATGACCGCGCCATTGGTTCCCGTGGTGCGGATCTTCACGGACGCGGTGGTCTTGGACAGCGCGTAGGTGCCAAGCAGGTTCCACTGGCCGCCGTTGACGGTCTGGTCGACCGTCACGGTGGCGGTGGTGCCGTCGGCCTTCACGATGTCGACCGGCACGTTGGTGGCGCGGTTGGCATAGGCGGTCCAGCGCATATAGACGTTGTAGGTGCCGCTTTCGCTGAGGGTAGGCGCAAACAGCACGGACTTGGTTCCCTTGTTGGTATTCTGGTCGTGGAGGTAGCCGGTGCCGTTGTAGCCGGTGATGCCCGTGCTGGCGGTCCAGCCGTCGGCGCCTGGAACAATGGTGATGCCGGACGCGTCCTCGGTGTCCTTCACCGGCTCGGTGCGCAGGTAGACGCGGCTGTAATCCCATTCGTAATATTTCCCGGCGAGCGCGCTGGCGGCCAAGGGAAAGTTGTTGTTCGTCACGGTGCGGCTGCCCCAGGTGCCGTCGAAGAGGAAACTCATGTTGATGGCCTCGCCCGTGGAAGTGGCGCCGAAGGTCCAGTGGAGCGTGCCGCTCTGCACCTGGATGCCGTCTACGTAGGCGCTGTAGGTGTTATCCTTGCGGTAGAGCCAGGTCCACGTGTGCCAGTTGGAGGCGATGTAGGGCGGCGGCGTGCCATAGGCGGGGATGCCGCATGACTGCATGCCGTTGGCCCAGTTCGAATAGTTGGTGGTCCAGGTGCCGCCCACCACGTCGGAATGCCAGAACTGGCCGTCATAATTGGTGTAACCGGGACCTCCGTTGTCGTAGCCGAAGGATTCGATGAGATCGAACTCGGCGCCGTTGTCCCACTTGTTGCCGGCGGTCCACAGGGCGAACCAGAAGTAAGGCGGCGTCACATAACGCACGCGCGTTTCCCAGATCATGTCCTGGTTCAGCCGCGAGCCGCCGTTGGGCAGCGTCCACTTGGCCTGGAAGGAACCGCTGCCGGTGTTCATCGAGGCTGGCACGAGCGTGGTGGCTCCGTTGAGCGGCACGATGTAGGTGCGCAGGGAATCGGTGAAGAACGTGCGCACCGGCGTGGCGGTGTTCACGCCTTCGATGGGCTGGCCGGACAGCGCATTCGTCGTGTCGGGGGAGACGATCTTCGCGCCGTAGTTGGGGTTGGCGATGGTGCCGAATTGGTCGTGGTATTGGAAGTTCGTGCTCATGTCCGTCATGTTGGTGACGGTGCTGCTGGCGCTGGTGCCGAAGTTCCAGTTTTTAACGAGGGCGAAGCCGGAGCCGCCGACGGCGTTGGCCGGTGTCGGACCGACCGCAGGACTCGCGATGGTGCCGCCGCCGATCGTCTCGGCCGGCAGGGTTGCAGAGGTGAGCAGGGCGACCAGGCTGGCGGTCAACGCGACCCTTTGCGAAAGGGCGCGACTAATCTGGGATGACACTGGGGACATGGGGTCAGGGGTTGGGGTTAAACTAACGGACGCCACGAGCCATAGCAGGTGCGCGGAGATGCAAAAGTCCGGCGATGCTAGACTGTTGATCATCGAGCCCCGAAACGCCGGTTTTCTGAAACTGATTCCACTCGACGGCCGTTCCGTGAAAAGCGGAGGCCGTCAGGCTGCGGCGCACCGATGAGCACCACCCTCCCCGACTGCCTTTATTGCCGCAAGGACCAGCGCCTCACCGACCTCATGATCGAGGTCGCGCCCATGCAGGTTTCCACGCTCTTCCTCTTCAAGGAGCAGACGCATCGCGGTCGCTGCGTCGTCGCCTATCGCGGACACGTGAACGAGCTGTTCGAGTTGGCCGACGCCGAGCTCGCGCTCTTCACGCAGGACGTCGCCCGTGCCGCCCGCGCGATCAAGACCGCCTTCAATCCCGCCAAGATCAACTACGGTGCCTACTCCGACAAACTCCCGCACCTCCACATGCACCTCGTCCCGAAATACGTGGACGGGGCCGCCTGGGGCACGACGTTCGCCATGATGCCCGACCCGAAGAAACACCTGTCGGACGCGGACTACGCGGAACTGGGCAACGCGATCCGTCAGGCGCTGGGCTGAGTAAACATTCCGCAGCAAGCTCCGAGGTATTTGATCGAGGCAGCTCAAATGTAGCCGGGGTCGCTGACCCCGGACCGGCCTCAGCGAGGCCGGCTACATCCAAGCCGAAGCAAGCTTCGGAGCATTGGCCCCCACGCGAATAAAACGCGGAACGGGAAGCGTGTCCGTCGGTCTGCACCGGCATGCTTATGAAACTCTCTCTTGTCCGGTCGTTGCGCGGCGGGTGGCTTGCCTTGGCGGTCGTGCTCGCGGCGGGCCTTTTGGGTGGCTGCGCCTCGACCACGAAGTCCGCCGACCGGCGGGATGTGAGCGTGATCCGCACCGGCGTGGCGCGGGCGGAAATCCTCAAGGAATTGGGCACGCCGGTGTCGTCCACGAAAAGCAAGGACGGCAACCAGGTGGACATCTTTACCTTTGTGCAGGGAGTGAAGCCGGCGGGCCAAGTTCCCCGCCCCATCGAGCGCGAAGAGGCTGATGCTCAGATGCTGAAAGTCATGCTCAAGCAAACCGGCTTCTCGCCCGACGCGATCTTCGACGGGAAGACCCTCACCGTGCAGGTCAACTACGACCAGGACGAGCGGGTCGTGGACACGTTCCTGCTGGATATGAAGAGCGCGCCTTGATGGTAGGGCGAACCGTCCCGGTGAGCCGCGGCTCGACGGGGACGCCTCGCCCTACCCGTTGTGATACCTGGAGGAGCATTCCAACCTCGGATGAAGCGTCCGTCAGGGTTGTGGCGAAGCTCCAAACCCCACCCCCAACGTTCCTTCCGCCTTCTGGAGCTCCCCCGAAAGACCCAATTTCAGGACAAGCGGCGTCCTTAGCTATCTTCGCCACAGCATCTATTCGCTGATTGCTGGAGATAAGACTCCACGGCTAACGTAGCCGGAAAATGATAAGGCCAATCACAATCGGAATTATTCTCGCGGCATTCCTGTGTGTATCAGGATGCGTGCGTCCATACGAACGAACACTTGTAATCGAAGAGGTCGCCCCACCTATCACACTACGCTATTCAAGTGGGATTCAGCCGAACGCCTCACGTCATGTTTTAGTCCTGCAATTGAATAAGTTTTGGAATGAATTTGTATCAAAGAGAATCCCGCCCCCACTGATAGCGAAAGATATACGTGCTGGGTTTTCAGTTTCCACCAAATCGGTTAGAAAAACCAACGGATTTATAATTTTCGAATTTCGAATTCGCCTGCGAAGCGGCGGCAAAGAAGCTTTCGATGCGATTCAAGCGGCATACGTTGAATTCATTGATCACTCCACAAAGGAAGCCGCCAATAATACACTTAGATACTGGTATGCTCAGTTAAAAAAACAGCGGATCCGATTCAGAGGAAGCAAATCGAGGATAAAATTGAAGCGATTAAGACCGTGAAACCCATCTCACCCCGTGTCATTTTGAATGAAACCCCGACCGAAAACTGAAACATGGCAGCCTCCGGCCTGTTCCTGATTTCCAGCTTTCCAGATTAAGTCCGTCCGCCCCTGCCCCGCGCTCATCCTGATCGGATGGGGTCACGGGGATTGCGCCCCGTGACCCTTCCACACCACCGGACGTGCGGTTTTCCGCATCCGGCGGTTGAGACAGAGGACGACCTATGTCGTCGCCGTTTCCCACGGC